>CADATO010000008.1 GCA_902790905.1 uncultured Eubacteriales bacterium | reverse complement strand
GCGGCGTAAGTCATGGGAAGAAAGAAAAAGTCACCGCCGCCCTCATTTGCAACGGCAGAGACTTGGCACACGCACTATGTCGTACTCTTCGATGATCTGTTGAACTCGCCGGCGTATATCGCTCTCAGTGCAGCTGCCAAAGAAGCCTACACAATCCTAATGCAGGAGTACAAGGGCATCTATACCGGCGACAAGATCGTCTGTCCGTACTCCACATTCACGTCCAAGGGTATGCGGACCAATACTGTTTCCCGGGCGCTTATGATGCTGGAGAGATTTGGCTTCATCAAGGTCGAGGAACACGGCGGTCTGGAAAGAAGACCAAATGTCTATCGTCTCATAGATGGATGGAAGAGCGTACGTACTGCAGAAGAAGCAAAAGAGATTAAGAAAGCATTTGAGAACGATCTCAGGCAGCAGAAGAAAGCGAAAACAAATATCACCCCGTATGGTATAGATATAAGTCCTGCCGAAACCGATAGTTGTAACACAGAAAAAACCGAGGAAATAACTATCGAAAGCGATAGCGAAAACACAAAGTCAGATGGTACTCAACAAACGAAACCCGATAGTTGTAACACAGAAAAAACCGAGGAAATAACTATCGAAAGCGATAGCGAAAACACAAAGTCAGATGGTACTCAACAAACGAAACCGTTAGTTGCCCAACTAGCGAAACCGTTAACTATAACAGATTTAGAATTACTGCTCAGGCTGCTCCCTGCGGCAAAGACAGGACTTGCTCACAGTCCATCGAAACGGATTGCTGCCTACAGGGCTCAGGAAACGGAACCGTTAGTTATCGGAACACCGCATAAAGACAGAATCATGCAGCCCCTAAGAGTCAACTAAGGCCTCGCCATCTGAGAGCGAAATACACCCCTCGCACAAACCCTTCGGGTTCGTTCTACGGGATTTCGCCCTGCGGGGCCATACATGAATCGGTTAAGAAATATGGAAAGAAAGAAGGTATTACGGAATGAAAAACATATGCTATGTCAGGCAAAGTTCGCTAAAGAATCTTGCCGGTCGCATTGACTATATAAGCAGCGAAGAAAGACAGGAGCACCTCTATGCCACTTACGACACAGCGCCGGAAGGATTTTGGGCGGATCTGGCCGAAGAAAACCAGCGGGACTTCCTCAAGCACGGCACGACCGGTGACTGCATCGAAGCGAGAGAGTTCATCATTGCTCTCCCGACCGAGATGTATCAGTATGATCATCAAGACTTGCTAAAGCACTTCGTGGATAACTACAAAGAAAAATACGGCGTGGAATGCACCGCCGCCCTTCATCACAACAAGGCCATGACCAACTTCCACATCCACATGATCTATGCCGAGCGAAGAGAACTGGCCGAGCCGGAAATAAAAATCGCCACAAGGAACCGCTACTATGATCCGCAGGGGCATCATGTCCGCACCAAGAAAGAAGCTACCGATGAGAAAGGCGAACTGCTCCCCGGTTACACCATGATCCCCAAAGGCGAAGTCTATGAGAAGCACCGCTTTGAAAAGAAGGACCCCATCTTCAAAGACAAAGCCTTTCTTGAAGAAGCGAAGGAGTTCTTTACCGGTCTCATGAATCCCTATCTCTCCGAAAAAACGCAGATGTTCGTCTTCCCGAAGAACAGCGCTTATCTCCCAACAAAGAAGATCGGGAAGAACAACCCCCGGGCAGCTGAGATCCGCGAGGACAACCGTCTTCGGGATGAGTGGAACAAGAAAGTAGACCTTGCAAGAGCATGGCGTGTCCCCCAGGACAGCCTGCTCATAGTGAAACGGAAACTGATCACTGAGCCAGTCAGAAAGTCGCGAACAAAAACACAAGGCATGTATGATGCCCACGCCTTTCGCAACATCCTTGCCGGAGCCACCAAGGTCCTCAGCGTGATGGTGAATCGCTCACGCAAGCTTCCCGGTGAAGAGTGGTACAAAGCATGGGTCGAATTCCTCGATGAGTTCATCACCTTCTGCATGGAACTGGTTTTCGGAAAGAATCTGCACAGCAGGCAACCATATGAAATGATGAGAGGAGGAAACCAATATGAAAAACGCAGTCATATACGCTAGATACAGTTCCGATAAGCAGACTGAGATGTCCATTGAAGGACAGATCGCTGAGTGTAAGAAATACGCCGCTGAAAATGATATGTTCATCGTGAGGGAGTATGTAGACCGTGCATTTAGTGCCACTACTGATAAGCGCCCCGACTTTCAACGCATGATTGCAGATAGTGAAGATAACAGCTTCGATACGATTCTTGTCTATCAGTTGGATCGTTTCTCACGAGACCGCCTGGACTCAGGCTATTACAGAAAGATCCTCAGAAGCCATGGCGTCCGGGTGATCTCCGTCAAAGAAGACTATGGCGATGACATGACCAGCGGGATCTTGGAAAACACGCTTGAAGCCTTCAACGAGTTCTTTAGCAAACAACTTTCAGTCAAAGTGACCCGAGGCATGTACCAAAGAGCAGAGCGATTCAAGTACAACGGTGGTACCATGACCTACGGTTTCACGACGAATGAAGAAGGTTACTATATCCCGGATGAGAGGAAAGCACCAATTGTACGCGAGATCTTCCAAAGAGTAGCTGAGGGCGAAACCATGAAAAGCGTGATTGATGACTTGAATGCAAGAGGCATCAAAACCTCAAAGGGAAACGCTTTTACCCGCACCTCGCTTCAACGGATGCTCCGTAATGACAAGTACATAGGGACATATACCTATGGAGATTTCAAAGCGAAAAATGCCATCCCACGGATTGTAACAGACGAAGTCTTTGAAGCCGTCCAGCAGGTTCTGAAAAGCCACACGCATGAGCGCAGACCGGCAAAGGAAGAGTTCCTGCTGACGGGGAAACTCTTCTGTGGGACCTGCAAGACGCAAATGATTGGCACATCCGGCACATCCAAGACAGGAGCGATTCATCGCTACTATACATGTGCAAATGCCATCAACCGGGGTGGCAGCTGTGACCGAAAGAACATACAGAAGGAAATGATTGAGGATGCCGTTATCACAGCTTGCAGAGATGCCCTCGAAGAAGACACTATCGAAGCCCTTGTAGAATATGTGGCCAAACTCAACAAGGCAGATCAGGAAAGTCCGGAGATCCTACGGCTGCAAGATGAAATCAAAGAAACCGAAAAGCGAATTGAGAAACTGCTCGACCAAATGGAACTGGGGATAGACTCTGAGCGAATCGGTAAACGCCTTCTGCAACGAGAGGCCGACCTTGAGACCCTGCGCGTCAATCTGAAGATGGAGATGAGAAAGCAGGAACGGATCGATCCCGACATAACCCGGTCATTCCTGCAAGGTATGAAGGACGGACGCTATGGGGATAGCATCAAACTCAAGAAACTCTTCATACAGACATTTGTAGACAGGATCTATCTGTGTGATGACCATTTCGAGATCATGTGGACCTTTGCCGACCAGCTCGGTGAAGTCCATGTGAGCCTTGAAAATTACATAAAGACGAAGCTCTATGACCCGGGTTCTCAAATTCTGATTGACGGTGTACCAACGAAAGAAGAACGCCATCGGCGTTCTTTTTTCGTTACATACAACAGGAGGGAGTCGAACCCGAAAGGGCCGCGCTGTCAGCGAGAAGGTCCAGTGGACCTTCGAGTAAGCGCGGGGCCGAGCCGACCGAATGGGGAGGCGACGGCCGGCAGGCCACGCAGCGGACTGCATAACTCCCCTACCGGGTACCAAGCAAAACAGAGTAGCATCGCTACTCTGTTTTTGCTTAACACAATGAAGGGAATCAACCCGAGCCGTAGAGCGCCACGCGCTGAAGCGCTGCGTTAGTTCGTTCTGTAGTAGCAGGTGCTTTTCCCACTGCCCTCGCGCCTCAGTTCTCCGGAAGCCACCAGCTTGCGCAGCGCACCTTCTACGGAACTGACGCTGAGAGACGGACAAAGTTCCCGGATGTCCTGTTTTGTAAAGCGCCCTATCTTGTTTAGCGTTGCAAGCCGCACTGTATCAAGTGCTGAACGTTTGATTTCTACGAGAGCAAAGCGGTCTTCAAAATCTTTGTAGGCTGCGAGGATCGTTCCAAGCAGGTATTTGACGAACGGAACAGGATCATCCGTTCCCTCATGCCAGCCATCCTGGGACGCGGACAGTGCGTCGTAATACAAGTCCTTATTCTTTGCGATCTTCGCTTCCAGCGAGATATATTTCCCAACATAGAATCCACTTCTGTAAAGAAGCAGCGTTGTGAGCAGTCTGCTCATACGTCCGTTTCCGTCATTAAACGGATGAATGCAAAGAAAATCATGGATGAAAACAGGAATCGCGATCAGCGGTTCAAGTTCCAGATTTCCGATGACCCGATTGTATTCCTCACATAATCTATCCAATGCATCCGGCGTTTCATAAGGCGAAAGCGGAGTAAAGATCGTTTCTGTATGCCCGTTCGGATGAGTCGCGCTGATATAGTTCTGCACCGTCTTTGTCCTGCCTGCAGCAGGATTATTCATGTGGCTATATAGAATCTTATGCAGCTGCAATATATAGTTCTGCGTAATAGGAATCGCATCAAAGCTCTCGTGAATGATGCCCAGCACATCCCTGTAACCGGCAATTTCCTGCTCATCGCGGTTTTTCGGCGTCGTTTTTTCCTCGACAAGTTGCCTGATACGCGTGCTTGTGGTAACGATCCCTTCGATGGCATTGGAAGACTCTGTACTCTGTACCTTAGCTATCTCCACCAGCTTTTCAAGTTCCTCCGGTCTCTGCTTTAGATACATCTCCTGTTTTCCCGCCTCTTTGTATATGGCAGCAACAAGACCCAGCAGTTCGGAGTCCCATTTTCTGTCTCTGATCAATGAGTAATTGAACTCTCGCATTCCCTTGCCTCCTTTGTTTTCCCTTAAATATTAGCATTATATAAGGGAATGCTCAAGCACTTAAGGGATTTTTCCCTTAATATTATGTCTCGATTAAGGCAAAATTATCGAACCCGAAAAAGAGCCCCTATTGCAGAGGCTCTCCTTGCTATAATTCTTTTTTAATAATAACCGGGAAGCAGCTGACGCCGAACTGCCCGCAGGTCTGACAGTGGAAAATGTCCGGTGTTTCCTCCGGCGGTACGCTGGTCCAGCCTTTTGTAAGGTAGTACTCCGGCACCTTCGCGCAGCCCCAGATTTCCTTCGCACCGTTTGCCTTCGCTTCTTCCAGTGCTGTCTCCATCAGCGCAAGCCCGATCCCGCTGCCTCGCATGTCCTCCCGGACCGCCAGGTTGTCGAGGATATAGCAGCCCTTGAGGCGTTTGAGATTGACGCCGCCGAGCAGTGCGCCGCTTTCGTCTTCGCAGCGCCACATCGCAAGGGTGCCTTCCGGAGGCGATTCCAGATCATCGATCTCCAGACCGCACACACGGAACAGCACACCGAGCGGATAGAAGTTTTTCGTTTCTGTGGTCTTTCGCATGCGCATCACTCCCTGTACAGCGCGCCGGCCGCCGGGCATCCCTGCAGCCAGCTAGTCGTTGCTGCCGAAGCCGAACGAGAAGCCGGTCTCACTGTCATTTTCCTGCCGCTGCTCGATCATCTTCTCCAGCTGGATCAGGATCGCAACAACGACCTGCTCGTGTTCGGGCTGATACAGACCGATGCTGTACTTGTCGTGGATCGAGACCATTTTCTTGCCGATCGTAGCGACGGGATCGCCGTTCTCATCCAGCAGGTTAAAGTTCAGGCCGATGATGTTGCCCTGGATCTGCCAGCCAAGTCCTTCGATGTTCGTGACATCCTTGATCACGTGCAAGAGTTCGTTGGACAGCGTGAACTTTCTGCCGTCCGCCATCGTGACGAAGTGCTTCTCATGCAGGCTGACGATCTTTTTCTCCAGATAGGCAATGACATTGTCATCCGCGTCCATGATCTCGCCCTTACCCTTGAGCATGACTATGCTGGACTTTGTGTAGTACTTCAGGTTGCCCTCTTCATCGGTGATATCGATCCGCCGGTGGATATCCCCAAGCCGCAGCGCGGTGTACAGGCTGTAGACCGGTTCGCCGTAGTCATCAACCGTAACCTTGCTGACTTTGGTTGCCGCTGTATTGACGCCTTCGACAAGATCTCCGACTTTCTTCAGTTTATCAAATAATCCCATGCTGTCCTCCTTTTTGTTTGTTCTGAACAAACGGTTTCAGCCTTCATGATCACTTTCACTTTACCATAATTTGGCTCGCAGCGCCTGCCTATTTTTGTTTTTTGATTTCCTGGTGTGCGTTCTCCAGTGCTATGACATAAGGGTCCAGCAGTGTCAGATCACTGTCATAATCGCTCATGATCACCAGCAGATACGGCGATTCCTTATCATAGACAATGCCGCCATCCACAGCTGCCCGGTTATCCCCTTCTGCGATCCATCCCGCCTTGCTGCGCGTTGTATAGGCCTTGCCGAGCACGCGATGAATGGAGGAGTAGGAGGGCTTTTCCGCGAACGCGCCGGCCTCGTCGCAGGCAGGGACCGTCAGCATCAGGTCATAGGCGTGCTTCCACAGCCTTGCGAAGGACAGCGCATTGTAATACGCATACCGCACTGTTTCACTGTACCGGACGGAAGCTCTCGCCGCTTTGAGATAATAATCCAGCGTACTGTTGCCGTACTGTTCGCACAGCCATTCATACGCATCGTTGTCGGATTCGACCAGCGTTTCCCAGAGGGCCTGCCGGGCATCCGTCACAACCTCGGGATGCGCTTCGGCAATCGCCATGATGCGGTGAAGTTTTATGCTGCTGGCACCGTAGAATTCCTGTTCCGTATTGTATGCGACACCCATCCCGGTATCCAGATCCAGCATAACAAAGCCTGTATGATGCTTGCTCTTCCCGGTATCCTTTATGCACGCATCCAGAGCTTCCCGGACATCCTCCGACGGAGCATAGCCACCGAGATAAACGGCCTCATCCTCAGCAGCAGGAAGATCCGTCAGTACCGCATTGCAGGAGTCTTCCATCTCAGCACTCCTCCCGGCTTCCTCTCCGGATGCGGCAGTCAGGCGGCAGCACAAAGTGCTTCCTGCTGGCATCTGTTCCTCCGCCGGATCTTTCTGCGCTCCCTGGCTCCAGTCCGAAACAAGAACTGCCCCGCCGACCAAGACAGGCACAAGAAAGGCAGCTGCAAATGCCGCAGCAAAAGCAACGATCCGGCTCCGGCTGAGCGGATCTTTTTTATCTTCCTGTATGTATTTCTCGGGACGATCTGTTCTCCGTGCCATAGTTACCAATCCATTGGCTCAAAAATAACTTGCCCGTTCTGCCCGTCCTGCTGTCACGCACAGAATATATGAATCCCGCCAAAAACACAAATCAAAAAGCGGGATCATGCAGATCCCGCTCCGATTTTAACAAGTGCCGCCTTTTTATGCCGCCGCATATCGCCGTCAGCGGACGAGTTCGCCGATCCCCTCGCTGTAGGTCGGATGCGGATAGATGACTTTCGCCATATCCTCCAGCGTCAGGCCGTTCGCAATCGCCTGCGCAAACTGTGCGATCATATCGGTCGCGCGGGCACACATCATCTGCGCGCCGAGCAGTTTGTGCGACTCTTTCTCCGCCACAAGTTTGATAAAACTGCGTTCCTCCATGGAAATCAGCGTTCTGCCGTTCGCCCCCATGGGGTATTTTTTTGTGATCACTTCGATCGCCTGGTCCTTGGCCTCCGCCTCGGTCATGCCGACGCCGGCGATCTCAGGCGATGTGTAGATGCAGGACGGGACAATGTCCATGCGGATGGCGGATCTGCCGCCGTTCATGTTGGCCACGGCAGTTCTTCCCTCAGCTGTCGCCACATGTGCCAGCTGGATGCCGCCGATCACATCGCCGATGGCGTAGATGCCGTCTGCAGCCGTCTCGTAGTTCTCGTCCACTGCGACCAGGCCGCGCTCCGTCAGGATCTGCGCTGCAATATCCGATGCCGTCTCCTCGAACAAGCCAGCTGTATTGGCTCTGCGGCCGACAGACAGCAGGACTTTGTCTGCGGCAACGCTGTTTGATTTCTCTTTTTCTTCATAGATAACGGACAGTTTGCCACCTTCTTCTTTGATCTCTTTGACCATCGCGCTGGTATGGATGTCGATGCCTTTGGACTTCTTCGCGACCATTGCCAGGCTGCGGGAGAGTTCTTTATCCATGTTGGCGAGGATTCGGTCGAGCGCCTCGATGACGGTTACCTTTGTGCCAAGCGCGCTGTAGAGTTCGGCGAATTCCATGCCGATGACACCGCCGCCGATGATCACGAGTTCCTCCAGGGGTTCCGCCTGGTCCAGCATATCGTCGCTGGTCATGACGCCGGGAAGGTCTGCCCCCGGGATCGGCGGAACAGCCGGATAGGAGCCCGTCGCGATCAGGATGTGCTGTGCTTCCAGGGTGATGTCTTCCGCAGAATCGCTCTGCTTCACCACCACGTGATGTGCGTCCTGAATAGCCCCCATTCCGTTGTAGACGGTGACTTTGTTGGATTTCATCAGGCCTGCCACACCGTTTGTCAGCTGGTCGACCACGGCGGTCTTGTGCCCCTGCAGCATCGCCATGTCGTAGTCCAGCGCGCCTGTGCCTGTCAGGCCCATTTCCTCGCCGTGCCGCATGACATGCGCCAGCGTGTCCGCCGTGTGCAGCAGCGTCTTTGTCGGGATGCAGCCACGGTTGAGACAGGTGCCGCCGAGGCGGTCCTTCTCAATGATAGCCACTTTATTGCCGTAGGCTTTGGCCGCTTCGATCGCGGCTTCGTAGCCGCCGGGACCGCCGCCGATAATAATCAGATCATACTTTTCCATGTTTGTCCCTTCCTCTGTTGTTCTTTGCTTCGCTCTGCTGTTCTTCCCGCTCAGCCGGCAAGGTGCTGCCGGATGAGTGCCGTGAGTTCTTTCTCGATCTGCGATGCCGCTTCCGGATCGAGCAGTTCCTCCCCGCCGGTCATGCCGCTGACCGCTGCATGCACCGCGTCTGTCATGGCATCACTGTCATACCGGCAGCCTTCCAGCGCATTGCCGCAGGCTTCGAGCAGCGCCTGTTCAAGGCCGTCCGAAAAGAGCACCGCCTGTCGGACTGTACCGTTTTGCACATCCAGCCGGAGCTGCACATCGCCCCAGGCAAACCGCGCGGTCATCTCCTGTGAGAACGGGATGGGCCGGCCGAATTTCCAGTCCCAGGAGGCAAAGAATGCCGTCCGCTCTTCGATCTCCCGCGCCGCCTCTTCCTGTGCTGTCAGTTCTGTCTCACTCATCTCCCTGACAGGCAGCCCGTACACCGCCGCAAAGCTTTCCGTCAGCGCCTCCGCCAGCCGGTCGATGGTCAGATCCGGCGCGAGTTCGCGCAGGTTCACGACGCGCGACCGGACAGAGTCCACGCCTTTGCCCGCGAGCTTCTGCGGGTCCGGTCTCAGATACTTCGCCAGTTCTCCGCCGTCCACGTCCACCATGAGGGTGCCGTGGTGGTAGCAGTGCGATTCCTTTTTGAGAAATGCATGCCCAGAGAACTTGCGCCCATCCGCCGTCAGATCGTTGCGGCCGTTCCTGACCGCCCCGATGCCGAGACGCTGCACCGCCTGCAGGATGACATCCGTCTGCTGCGAGACATCGTAATCCTCCCGGCTGGTGCAGAACGTAAAGTTCAGATTGCCGAGATCGTGGTAGACCGCCCCGCCGCCGGAGAGCCTGCGCGCGAGGTGCCCGCCGTCCGCTTCCAGCCGCCGGACATCGCATTCCTTCCAGGCGTTCTGGTTCTTTCCGATCACGACCGTCCGCTGGTTTTGCCACAGAAAAAGGATGCACTGCCCCGGTGCGGCATGCATGGTCAGGTATTCCTCGACAGCCAGATTGTGATACGGGTCCGAGCCGTCAGCCCGGACCCTGATCAGTTCGCGGATCATGTTATTTGATCTTCTTCGCTTCCATATAATACCGCTTTTCGCGCGCTTCGCCCATGGAGAAGGTCTTGCGCGGCAGCACGCCGTCCATGATGACGCCGCGGAAGAGGTCGCTCTTCTTCGGGTCCTCGAGCCAGAAGCCCATGTTGCCCGGCTCTGCGGACAGTTTCTTCAGCACGTCCACACCGTGGATGTAGTCGATCTTCGCCTCTTTGTGCGCCGCCAGATAGTCGTCCAGGAACGCCTGCAGGGTCGCCACGGGCAGCGCCCACGGGGAACCGCTGACGCAGACGAAACCGCTCCTGTCGCCGGCGTACCAGGGGAAGTACTGCTTGTCTGCCGTCGAAGCAGATACCTCGTCCACCTCTTCAAAAGCAGCGCCGTGCGCTTCGAAGAACGCCTTCGCCGCATGGCAGACATCCCCCATATCGACACCGAACAGCACGCGGTAGATCGCTTCGATCTCCAGGCTTTCGTCGTGGATGTTCACGAGTTCTGCCAGGACGTATCTGGCCGGATGCACCGCCTGTTCTTCCGGTGTGAGATCCTTCTTGATCTCCTCCCAGGCAGCCTTGGCGGTCGCCATGGAGTGGTTGCCGTCACCCGTTGCGAACGGGAGCAGCGGTTTGTCTTCGGTCAGGCCGTATCTTTCGCGGAATCGCTCAGGCGCATTCAGTGCATCGAGCGCCCCGATCACGGCATCGGTCGCCTCGCCTTCCGGGATGAACCAGCCGTCGATATGGCCGCCGTTCATCATCAGGTCGACGCTGTACTTCTTCTCGAATGCGTCTCTCTTTTCATACAGCGGCTCGATGACCGTGCGTTCCGGATCATCGATCAGCAGCATGATGTGCGGCAGTTCGACAAGTGCATCTCTTCTGACCGCAAGACGCGGCGGGATGCGCTCGACGACGGTCTTCTCGGTCGGGCGGATCAGGGATGTGGATCCCGCTTTGTAGTCATAGGCTTCCAGGTCGAACGCCAGGACCAGACCCTTGCGGCCGCAGGGGCCGCCGGTGTCACGGTCGATCAGCATCATGCCGGCGGGCAGTTCCTCCAGCACGCCATCTTCCAGATAGGAAGCCATCGTTTCATTGATCTTTGCCACGCGCTCTTCCACACCTTCCTCTTCGAGATAGACTTCCGGCAGTGTGATGCGCAGTGTTGAGGGGGCATCCCCTACGAGTTCGTCCGCTTCCTTCCAGTACTCCGGCTCGGAAGTGAACTGGTCGCAGGCGACGACCGCCCACTTGGCCAGGTCGGTGCCTTCTTTCGGCAATAGTATTTTTGCAGGTCTGCAGCAGGCCATAATCATTTCCTTTCTGTCATCCATCATCAGATGGCTCTTATAAAACAGCCGGCAGCCTTTCATCACGTTCAGGCGGCCGGCTGCAGGTATCCGTTAGCGGTGCGATTCCTCGTAGTCTTTCAGGAACGCCACCAGCGCTTCGACGCCTTCCTTGGGCATCGCGTTGTAGATGGAGGCGCGCAGGCCGCCGACGCTTCTGTGGCCCTTCAGGTTGTCAAAGCCGGCCTTCTTGGTCTCGGCGACGACATCCGCATCCGTGTCGGCGTCACCGGTCGAGAACGGCACGTTCATGAGCGAACGGTCTTCCTTGACCACCGTGCCCTTGAACAGTTCGCTCTGATCGAGGTAGTCGTACAGGACCTTCGCCTTGTCCTCGTTGCGCTGTGCCATGGCTTCAAGCCCGCCGTTGTCGAGCAGGTAACGGAACACCTTGCCGCAGCAGTAG
Organism: uncultured Eubacteriales bacterium; assembly: GCA_902790905.1. GTDB lineage: Bacteria > Bacillota > Clostridia > Peptostreptococcales > Anaerovoracaceae > RUG13615. Next base: position 56,309 of record CADATO010000008.1, on the reverse strand, counting down.
ATCGCCCAGCAGTTCGGGGTGTTGTACATGCTGTCCTTGTCGGCATGCGTCTTGTAGCTCATGTAGGTCGGCACGTATTCCGGCAGATCTTCCTTGAGCAGATCTTCGCGGATGATGACGACCGCCATGCCCGCCGGGCCGACATTCTTCTGCACGCCCGCCCAGATCAGACCGTACTTGCTGACGTCGCAGGGACGGGAGAGGAACATCGAGGACTGGTCGCTGACCAGGATCTTGCCCTTCGTGTTCGGCAGGTCGAAGAATGTGGTGCCGTTGATGGTCTCGTTCTCGCAGATGTAGACGTAGCTGGCGTCTTCCGGGATAGCCAGATCGGAACAATCCGGAACGTAGGAGTAGTTCTTATCCTTGGAGGAAGCGACGACTTCGACCTTGCCGTATTTCTTTGCTTCGGCAATCGCCTTCTTGGACCAGTTGCCGGTCTCCACGTAGCAGGCGGTGCCTTCGCCGATGAGGTTCATCGGAACCATCGCGAACTGCACGGTGCCGCCGCCCTGCACAAACAGGACTTTGTAGTTGTCCGGGATGCCCATCAGCTCGCGCAGGTCTTTCTCCGCATTGTCGCGGATCTCTTCAAAGACCTTGGAGCGGTGGCTCATCTCCATGACGCACATGCCGCTGCCGCGGTAGTTCATCATCTCGTCACGGATCTCTTCGAGAACGGGTTCCGGCATCATAGCCGGACCAGCCGAAAAGTTGAAAGTACGTTCGTAGTTCATAGCTTATTCTTCCTCCTTCACTTCATAGCGGACGACAGGATGACGTGCCGCTGTGACTTCATCAGGCCTTCCGATCGGTGCATGGTGAGGAGCATGGTGCAGCTCTTCTGGGTCCTTGTACGCTTTTGCGCAGATCCCCTTGATCGCTTCGACCGCCCGGTCGATCGACTCTTTGGACTCGGTCTCCGTCGGCTCGAACATCATCGCTTCATCGACGATCAGCGGGAAGTAGATTGTCGGCGGATGCATCTCGCAGTCGATCATGCCTTTGGCGATGTCGAGTGCCGCCACACCGGTCTCCTTCTTGATGGTCTTTGCGCTCGCGACGAACTCGTGCATGCAGGGTCCTTCGTACGGGACGTCCATGACATCCTTAAGACCGACACGCATGTAGTTCGCGTTCAGAACGGCGTTCTCCGCTGCCTGCGGGATCCCCTCCCGGCCGAGCGTCAGCACGTACGCCAGTGCGCGGAGCACGACCAGTGCGTTGCCGTCGAACGCTGTGACAGAACCGATGGTCTTCGGCTGTCTCGCAAAGCGGAACTTGCCCTCTTCACAGACAACCTGTCTGCCGGGCAGGAATTCCTGCAGGAACTCCTTGCAGGCGACCGGACCGCTGCCCGGACCGCCGCCGCCGTGCGGTGTCGAGAACGTCTTGTGCAGGTTCATATGCATCACGTCAAAGCCCATGTCGCCGGGCCGCGCGATCCCCATGACCGCATTCAGATTGGCTCCATCATAATAACACAGACCGCCCGCTTCGTGAACAATGGAGGTGATCTCCTCGATGTTTTCATCGAAGATGCCGAGCGTGTTCGGGTTGGTCAGCATCAGGCCGGCCGTGTCTTCCCCGACCGCTTCCTTCAGCAGTGCAAGATCGATGCCGCCCTTTTCGTTGGACGGAACGTTGACGACCTGGTAGCCGCACATCGCCGCGCTGGCCGGGTTGGTCCCGTGCGCGGAGTCGGGCACGATGATCTTCGTGCGCTTCTCATCGCCTCTTGCGCGATGGTATGCCTGAATCAGCTGCAGACCGGTGAACTCGCCGTGTGCGCCGGCTGCCGGCTGGAACGTCACATGATCCATGCCGGTGATCTCGAGGAGGTATTTCTCGAGCGTCGCGTACATGGCTGCCACGCCCTGCATCGTCTCCGCCGGCTGCAGCGGATGGATCTCCGTGAAGCCCTTCAGGGACGCTGCCTCTTCATTGACCTTCGGGTTGTATTTCATCGTGCAGGAACCGAGCGGGTACATCCCGTTGCTCACGCCGAATGCCTGCTTGGCAAGCTGCGTGTAGTGCTGCGCGATCTCGACTTCGTTGACTTCCGGCAGAGCGGGCTTTTCCGTTCTCTGGAATCGCTCTTCAAACTGCACTTCCGGGAATGCGTTCTTCGGCAGGAAGTCGCTTCTGTGGCCTTCGCCGCCTCTCTCAAAGATGAGTTTCATTACTGCGCACCCCCTTCCGCCAGTTCTTTTACAATCGCCGCAACTTTCGCCACCTCTTCCGGTGTGTTGACTTCGGTCGCGCACCAGAGCATGCGGTTTTCATCGAGCGGCAGACCGCTCAGGATGCCTTTTTCCATGCAGGCCTGCTCGATCTTCTCAGCAGGGACCTTCGAAGCGGTGATGAATTCATTGAAGAACTCGCCGCCGGTCACATCTTCCATGCCGGCTTCCACCAGCGCATCGCGGAGTGCGTGCGCCGCACTCGCAGACATCTGCGCGACCTGCGCCATGCCGTCCGCACCCATTGCCGCCATGTAGACGGAGGCGGTCAGCGCGCAGAGCGCCTCGTTGGAGCAGACATTCGAGCTCGCCTTTTCGCGGCGGATGTGCTGCTCGCGCGCCTGCAGCGTCAGGACGTAGGCACGGTTGCCGTCGTGGTCGGTCGTCTCACCGACGATGCGGCCGGGGAGTTTTCTCATCATATCCTGCTTCGCAGCCAGGAAGCCGAGGTACGGGCCGCCCGCGCCGAGCGGCAGTCCGAGCGGCTGGCCTTCGCCGACGGCTGCATCCGCGCCGTATTCGCCCGGGCTCTTCAGGACCGCCAGCGAGATGGGATCACACGCCATGATGAACTTCGCACCGGCTTCGTGTACGATCTTCTCCGCGATCTGCGGTTCCTCGAGGCGGCCGAAATAGTTCGGCTCCTGCAGGAGGAAGCAGGCCGCTTCTTTGTCTTCCGCGAGCAGCGATTCCAGTTTCTCCAGATCGGTCGTGTTATCACTGCAGGCAGGCACGGTCTCGACCTTTGCCCCTGCTGCGGTCGCGTATGTCATGATGACTTCGCGCATGCGCGGGTTGACTGTCTCGGAGACGTAGATCGTCTTTCTCTTTCTGTCGCGGCACATCATCACGGCCTCGGCAGCTGCGGAAGCGCCGTCATACAGAGACGCGTTGGAGACGTCCATACCGGTCATCTCACAGATCATCGTCTGATACTCGAAGATCGACTGCAGGATGCCCTGGCTCATCTCCGGCTGGTACGGTGTGTAAGCCGTTTTGAATTCATCTTTCGCCGTCACGTTCTTCACGATGGCGGGGATGTAATGGCGGTACGCACCGGCCCCTCTGAAGCAGGTGCGGAAGACCTTGTTCTGATCTGCCATATCTTCGATCAGGGAGAGCACTTCCGCCTCGCTCTTCCCTTCCGGAATGTTGAGCGGCGCTGTCAGCCGCACGTCTTCCGGCAGCCCGTTGAACAGATCGGATGGTGTTTCGACGCCGATCGCCTGACACATCTCTTTCTGCTCGCGGGCGGTATTCACAATAAAGTCGCCCATGGTACGCTCCTTTTTTATTTCTCGGATTCGATGAATGCTTCGTATTCTTCTGCGCTCATCAGGTCGTCTGCTTCTTCGGAGACTTCCATCTTGACCAGCCACGCTTCATACGGCGCTTCGTTGATCTTTTCCGGGGCGTCGAGCAGTTCTTCGTTGACCGCGGTGATGCTGCCGCCTGCAGGGCTGTTGATGTCGGAGACCGCCTTGACGGACTCAACGTCTGCAAAGACATCGTCCACGCCGAACTCGTCGCCTTCTTCCGGCAGGTTGATGAAAACGATATCGCCCAACTCATCCTGCGCAAAATCAGTCAGACCGATGACAGCAACGCCGTCCTCCATCTTGAGCCATTCGTGTGTCTTGGAATACTTCAGTTCTTTCGGGAAATTCATGGTGTACCTCCTGTTACTAATAAAAGTCTATGTTTTCTGCAGGCCTATCCGATCAGGCGCGCTCTGGCCACTTTGCCCTCGAGCGCCGCCATCATCGCCTGCGCATCCTGCGGTTCACTGATATCGGCAAGGCAAGCCGCCTGGCCTTTCTTCTCTGCTGCCACGATGTGCAGCACTTTGGCGCCGCCCTCTTTGGTCGCAGCATCGGCAGCAACTTTGAGCGCCGGTACATCCGTACCGAGCAGGCAGAGTCTTGCGCCGCCCTGCGGCAGATCGCCGAGGTTCACGCCGGGGAAGTTGACGCTGTTGACGATGTTGCCCTTCTCCATGTATTCGCGGAGTTCTTTGACCGCCATCGCCGCGCAGCGCTCTTCGGACTCCTCGGTGCTGGCGCCGAGATGCGGCAGCAGCTGCACGCCTTCCCGGCCGACCAGGTTTTCATTCGGGAAGTCCGTTACATAACGGGAGAGTTTGCCTTCCTTGAGCGCCGCCAGCATCGCCGGTTCGTCGACCAGATCTGCACGGGCGAAGTTCAGGAAGATTGCCCCGTCTTTCATCTTATCGATCATCTCCGCGTTGACCATGCCTTTGTTGTCCGCATTGCTCGGGACATGGATGCTGATGAAGTCCGCGCCTTCGAGGACGGGATCCAGATCCGTGAAGACCTCGATCTCCGGCTGCAGGCCGGCCACGTGGCGCGGCGTTCTGACATACGCAGCTACGTACATACCCAGCGCAGCCGCCTTGTTGGCGACGAGCTTGCCGACATGCCCCAGACCGATGACGGCGATTTTCTTGCCGGCGATCTCGTGACCTGCGAACTGGCTCTTTCCCTTTTCAACCGCCTTGGCGACATCGCCTTCCAGGCCGTTGGCCCAGACGTTCGCTGCCGGCATGTTGCGGGAGACTTCCAGCATCGCACCGACGGCCAGCTCCGCCACAGAGTTGGCGTTGCCGCCCGGCGTGTTGAACACAACGATGCCTTCTTCCGCGCAGCGGTCCACCGGGATGTTGTTCGTGCCGGCGCCGGCCCTTGCGATGGCAATGAGGTCTTTGCCGAACTCCATCTCATGCATCTTGAAACTTCTGACGATGATGGCATCCGCCGCATCCGTCTGCTCGATGATCTCGTACGCATCGGTCAGCTCGCGGAGCCCTACGGGAGATATTTTATTTAAAGTCGCTATCTTATACATGTCACACCTCCTCCGGCCTGCTTACTAAAGGCCGGTCTTCTTTGCGAACGCATCCATGATATCGACCATGTCTTTATCCTGGAAGCAGTACTGCATGTCGAGATGTGCGTCTCTCAGGGCTTTCACTTCCGCCTTCACGTCTGTGCCGTGCAGGATGCAGGAAGCCATGAGGTCTGCCAGCTTTGCAAAGTCTTTTTCGGTGAAGCCAAATCTGGTCATCTCGCTGACGCCCAGTCTGAGTGCGCCGGACGCTGTGAAGCCTTCTTCCTCCGGTGTCGCCTGATAGTTGCAGATGATGTTGTTCTGCTCGAGGCGTTCCGCCACTTCCGGGCCTTCGCCGTAGCCAACGCTGACGATGACCTGGTGGGTCTGGGTATAGCCCTTCGCCGGGTCGCCCTGGACATTGAGGCCGGCTTCCTTCAGCGCCTTGGCAAACGCTTTGGCGTTGGTGACGACCGCTTTCTGATAGGCGTCTTTGTATTCGTTCATTTCATAGACCGCCATCAGGAGCGCAAGCTGTGTGCCCAGATGGTGGTTGCTGGTGCTGCCGGGGAACGCGCGGGACTGCACGGTCTCCCACAGATCATATTTCTTGTCGTCCTTGTCCCAGTTGCCGCCGACGACGCCGCGCTGCGGGCCGAAGAACGTCTTGTGGGTGGAACCGGTGACGAAGTCCGCACCGTCCTCGAACGGTTTCTGGAAGTGATCGCCGATCAGGCCCAGGACATGCGCCATATCGTACATGATGATGGTGTCTCTGCCCTGCGCATCCAGGAATTCACGGATTTCTTTGACCGGTTCGGGATACAGCACCATGCTCTTGCCGAAGATGATGAGCTCGGGATCGTATTCCTCGATGACCTTCTTGGTCTCTTCGACGTCGATGCAGTACGGGTCGTTTTCCATGACCGGGAAGTTGACGACTGCACGCTTCTCGGTGACCGGGTCGATCGCCGCGAAGTCCTTGAGGGCACCCATGGGCTGCGCCGAGAGGTGGCCGCCCTTGATGATGTGGTTGTTCAGGATGTAGCCGAGGCGCTTCGGCTCGACTTTGCGGTCGAGGCGGTTCTTGTAATCGACCAGTGCGGAGAACACGCAGGTATTCGCCATCTGGCCGCTCGTGACTCTTGTCTCGACTTCCTTGCAGCCGAGGTACTGTTTCATCTCCGCCATCAGCGCTTCCTCGACTCTGCCGATGAATTTCGTCCCCTGATAATAGAAGACTTCTTCATCGTAGAACGCTGCGGTTTTTCTGTGCTCCGCGTAACGGAACGACGGGTCCGAGCACTCCAGCAGACGGACCGCACGGGAGGCGGACATCTCGGAGGGGATCAGGTTGATGCAGGCTTCCTGTCTCCAGAGGTGATTCTCGAGCGCTTCCTTGAACAGGCTCTTCGCTGCAGCGCCTCTGTCTGCTGCAGCCTGCTGTTCTTCCTCGTCTTCATGCTCGTAGAGCAGGACGCGGACGTACGGCGGGGCATCGTTCTTCATGTGGCATTCCGGAATCGCTGCCGCCAGCTTCTTGCCGCGGATGTCGACTTCGACCTGATCATCGGTCTCGACGTCGCTGTCCACATAGCAGAAGCCGATGCTTCTCTTCTGGCTCTCTTCCGTGACCTTCTGGAAGAGTGTTTCGCCGTCCATCAGGGAGTACGGCACCATGGTGCCGCTCGTTACATAACCGACTTCCCTGCCGTCCTTGAAGACGCTGCAGCCCGCGCGCAGGACGCCCTTGCCCAGCAGCACGATCGGCTGGATCCGGCGGGGCAGTGCCGCACAGTCGGAGAAGTCGTGATTGTTGATGCGCAGGAACGCCGCCTTCTGCGCCGCCAGTGCTTCCTTGCCGATGAAGTCGCCCTTCTGCGGTGCAAAGCTGACCGCGAACTTGGCAAGCGGGACCGCGTAGATCGGCATCTTGTTGCCGTCTTTATCAAGGCCCATCTCATGGCCGTGCAGCGGCATACCCGCTTCGAGTCTGGTGGTGTCGCGGGCGCCGAGGCCTGCCGGACGCGCGCCCATCTCGATGAGCATATCCCAGACCTTGCCGCAGACTTCTGTCGGCACGTAGATTTCATAGCCGATCGGCTCACCGGTGTAGCCGGTCTTTGCCAGATAAACCGGTGCGTCATCGAGCGCCGGGATCGTCGCGATGTTCAGGTAGTTTCTGATCGGTTCTGTCGGCTGTTTGCCGCCGATCAGGTCGCGCAGAATGTCCTTGGAAGTCGGGCCCTGCACAGCGATCGCTGCCCAGTCTTTGGAGACGTTCTCGATCGTGACGTCAAAGCCTTCCTTCATTTTCATCAGGTGGTCCCAGTCCTTGTCCGTGTTCGCGGCATTGGCGATGACCACATACCTGTCCTCTTCAAACCGGTAGATGTACAGGTCGTCGATCCCGCAGCCGTCTTCGTCCGGCAGGATCGAGTACTGCGCCATGCCGACATCGAGCGCATCGACGTTGCTGGTCACAACGTGCTGCAGGAATGCCTTGCGGTCCGGACCGCTGACGATAAGTCTGCCCATGTGGGAGACATCGAAGAGGCTGCAGTAACGGCGTGTATAGAGGTGCTCCGCGATGATGCCCGTCGGATACTGGATCGGCATTTCCCAGCCGCCGAAGTCCACCATCTTCGCATCCGCGCTGATGTGGCGGTCGTAGAGCTGTGTCCGTTTTAATTCTTCCACTGTTGTCTTCTCCTTTCTTCGCAGCAAATGAAAAACAGAGCGCAAACCAACCTTAAATAAGGTTGATGCGCTCTGTCCTCGTACCTGAAAGATTTATCCTCTTCGGTGCATTGCTGCTCTCCAGAGTTTCGTCCGATCCCGGTCCTTTTGCCTGAGAGTTATCCGCATCCGTTCCCCTTCGGCGCCACCATGACAAGGCGGTCTCTCCCGAGATCATCGTCCGATTATATGTAATTGTATAGCAATATTATACAACCCGTTCAGGCGGCTTGCCAATATAGATTTCTGAATTCCGACAATTAGGTTTGGCGATTCCGTCACCTGTTTTTCCGGTTCTCCTCATGATGCTTCAGCGAACCAAGCACCAGGCCGGTCAGCGCGAACAGCGCGATGGCGTTCGGCAGGACGATCAGGTTGTTGCACATGTCCTGGATCTCCCAGACGAGGTCGTTCTGCATGATGGTCCCGAGGAAGATGAACACAAGCGCCAGCACATTATAGATAATGAGGGACTTTTTGCCGAACAGCCACTCGAAATTGATCTTGCCGAACAGGTTCCACGAAAGCACCGTGCTGAAGGCGAAGAAGAACAGGCAGACCGCGACGAACTTCGCACCGAAGCTGTCGCCGAAAACCGTGCCGAATGCTGTCTGCGCCAGATTGGTCTTGCCGAGCCATTCGGGGATGTCGCCGTTTGCCAGGATGCCGTCCTGCGTGTAGAGCGTGCTGATGATGACGAGCGCGTTCAGCGTGAGAACGACAAAGGTATCGACGAAGACACCGATCATCGCGACGACCGCCTGGTCGTGCGGCTCCTTGACATTGGCCAGCGCGTGGGCGTGCGGGGTGGACCCCATACCTGCCTCATTGGAGAACAGACCTCTCTTGGCGCCCTGGGAGATGGCGATCTTGATGGCCGCGCCGAACCCGCCGCCGATGATGGCTTCCGGATGGAACGCATACCTGAAGATCATGGCGAACGTTGCGGGCACGTACTGAATGCGGGCGACCAGGATCACAAGGCCGCCAAGCAGGAAGATGGCTGCCATGATGGGGACGATCTTCTCCGTGACCGCTGCCAGTCTGCTGATGCCGCCGATGAAGATAAAGCCGCAGAGTGCGACGAGCCCGATCCCGGCGACCCAGGACGGCACGCCGAACGCAGTCTCAAAGGTGGAGCCGATCGAGTTAGACTGCACCATGCAGCCCATGAAGCCGAGCGCCAGAATGATGGCGATCGCAAAGAAGCCCGCCAGGAATCTGCCGAAACCGCCCTCGAATGCGGTGGTGATGTAGTAGACCGGGCCGCCCTTGATCTGCCCGTCTTCGCCGACAATGCGGGTCTTCTGCGCACAGGTCGCCTCCGCGTAGATCGTCGCCATGCCAAAGAACGCGATCAGCCACATCCAGAAGATCGCGCCGGGGCCGCCGGTCAGGATCGCACCGGACGCACCGACGATGTTGCCGGTACCGACCTGCGCGGCGATGGCCGTCGCCAGCGCCTGGAACGACGTCATGCCGGACTCCTGCGCGCCGCCGTGCAGCCGCAGATTGCCGAAGGTCTTCTTCATGCCTTCGCCGAAGTAGCGCACCTGCGCAAAGCGTGTGCGGATCGAGTACCACAGCCCGACGCCGACGAGCAGGAAGACCAGAATATAGTTCGATAAGTAGGTGTTGACGGTCACGGCGACCGTCATCAGAAAGTCTTGCATCAGAATACCTCCTTGTGCCAGTTAAAAAAACAGAGCGGTGAATTCCGCTCCGGATGACGTGCAGACACAAGATGATGGATCCATGATGCCTGCTCTGTCCTTTTGCCTGAGAGATTCAGCGATTCCTTATCATGGAATCGCCTTGCACCTTCGGCACCCGGTCTTTCACGGGGTTCTCCAGAGTTCCCTCCACGCCCGGTTTCGCAAGATCCCGGCCGCTTCGCTGAGAATATGAAATTCTGTAGCACCAATACTATCACATCCAAAACCTGTCAGCAAGGGGTTTTTCTTGTATACATGAAACGGCCGCCCGCAGGCAGCCGTTCCAGACCTTATATGGTGCCGCCGCTGCGGGAGGAAACTCGCAGCGGGTTTCACAGCGTTTTAGTAGTAGCGTCTTCTTGTCACTTCGTAAGTACGGTTGACGTCGGTGGAGCCGCGCTCAATACGGCCCGGCGCGCTCTTGACACGGCCGCCGGTGAGCTTGAAGCCCGCCTTTTCATAGACAGCCGCCGCGCGGTCGTTGTCCGGATAGTGGATCAGCTCGACGCAGCCGATGGACGGGAATTCCTTCTTGAACTCCTCGAAGCACAGTTCCAGGGAACGCACACCGTAGCCCTTACCCTGCTGGTGCTTGTCGATCATGATGCGGTGCAGGAATACATAGTCCGGATCGTCTTCCACGAAGTAGTAGAGCACGAAGCCGACCGGCGTTTCATCGTCGTAGATCGCCTTGGGCACGAATTCCTCGTACAGGTAGCACTCCGCGATCGACCAGAGGTTGTCTTCGACAAAGCCCGCCTGGCTGTCTTCCATCTGCAGGTCTGTCACGGCAATCAGGTTTTCTTTGGTGATTTCTCTTAATGTCAGCATATTGTGCTCCTATCTTTCTCGGTTGCAGTATTCTCTCTGTCTTTCTCTCTTACCTTTACGCCATTGCACAGCCGTTATTCAGCCGGGACGTACTTGCCCGCCGCCTCGAGTTCGGCCATGTATTCGTCGATCAGCGCAAGGCCCTTCTCGAGTTCGTGCGCGTGCGACAGGGTGATGCGGAACGAATGCGGGATCTCGAAGCAGTCGCCGTGGCAGACCAGCACGCCCTTCTGGTCGAGCAGGTCGTCGCAGAACTTCTCCGCCGGCACATCGAAGTTGTAGTGGATCAGGTAGGTCGTGCCATGTGCATCTGCATACTGCGCCAGATATTTCTTGTTGCCTTCCAGCCACTTGTCGACGATCGCCTTGTTGTGGTTGACGATCTTTCTGGAGCGGGCGAAGATCTTGTCCACATGCTCAAGCGCGATGGCGAAGATCCATTCGTCGAAGACGCCGCCGCAGATGGAGTCGTAGGAGCGCCAGTTCATCAGCGCCTTGCGCAGCTCCGGATCCTTGCAGACGATCCAGCCCACGCGCATGCCCGCCATCGAGTAGATCTTGGACGAGCTGGCCGTGACGATCGCTTTGTCGTACATGTCCATAAAGGAAGGCATGTATTCCTCATCGAGGCCTCTGTACATCTCGTCGCAGACGATCCAGGCATCGACGCTCTTCGCGATCTCGACGAGTTCCTTCATTTCATCTTCTGTCAGGACGCTGCCGGTCGGGTTGTTCGGGTTGGTGAACATGATGGCCTTGGTGTTCTGGTCGACTGTGTTGCGGATCTCTTCCAGGTCGATCTTGTAACCGTCCTTGATCTTCAGATGGACGTCTCTGACCTCGGTGCCGATCGAGCGCGGGATCGAGTAGAACTGCTGGTAGTTCGGCACGACGGAAATGATGTTGTCCTCCGGATCCAGCAGCGTGTAGCAGACCGTGGAGTTCGCGCCGGTGCCGCCGTGGCAGAGGATGATTTCCTCCGGCTTGACAGTCTTGTAGAGTTTGCTGAGCGCTTCTCTGGTGCGCGGGGTCCCCTCAAAACGCGGGTAGCCCAGGTTCATATCCTTCAGTTCATCGAAGAACGCATCCATGTCTTCCCCAATCAGTTCGAACATCTCTTTGACGGACATCGGCAAAACGCAGCTGCCGCCGAGGTAGACTTTATTTTTCTCACTGTCGCATGCGGGGTTGAGCCAGTTTTCCAGTACGAATTCATCCATTTTCATGATCGTATCCTCCTTTTCGGGAATCAGCGTGTGATGTATGCGGAATCGCCATCCGCCGTTTTGCTACAGATTGATTTTTGTGCCATCCTCGTATCCTTCGACGACCTGCTTCGCAACCGCCAGATCCAGCAGCGCCAGGCCTGTCGCATCGAAGACCGTGATCTCTTTCTCAGATGTTCTGCCCGGCTTCTGCCCCAGCAGGACTTCGCCGATCTGGCCGCTGATGTGCTCTTCCGCCATCACGCCGCCCTTGATCGCCAGTTCGCATTCGCCGGCGCGCACACACTGGTCCACATCATCCGCGTAGACAACTGCGTCGCGCAGGATCGCCGGATCGATCTCTTCCTTCCCTTCCATGTCTGCACCGATGCAGCTGAAATGCGTGCCCTCGCGGACCCAGTCACGCATGATGATCGGCGCTGTGGAGCGGGTGATCGTCACGATGATGTCCGCATGGCCGGTCGCCTCTTTCAGATCCTTGACCGGCAGGAACGCGATGCCGTCGGTGTCAATGTCAAACATCTCTTTCATCTTCGCCGGGCAGTTTTCCGCATACGGGACCGCGTTCTCCATGTGCAGCGGCTCTGCGCAGAGGACAGTGCGGATACCCGGGAATGCAGTCAGGAGCGCACCGATCATGAACAGCGACTGTCTGCCTGTGCCGACGACCATCAGGGTCTCGGACTCCGGTCTTGCCAGCGCTTTCGCACCGATGGCTGCCGCAGCGCCGGTCCGCATGGATGTGATGAAGGAAGCATCCATGATCCCGATCGGAAGGCCGGTCGTACCGTCGATCGCGACCAGGATCCCGCTGAACGCCGGCAGCCCCTTTTCCTCATTGTGCGGGAATGTCGCCAGCATCTTGGCACCATACACTTCGTTGCCCATGTCGTAGCCGGAACGGATATCCATGACCGCATCCTTGCCGTCGAAATAGTGTGTGACCGTGGGCCAGACAACCGTTTCACCGGATGCCTTGGAGCGGTATACGCTTTCTACTGTCTCCAGAACACCGGGGAAACGCAGGATACCTTCCAGCGTCGCTCTGTCAAAACACTTGACTTCCATATACTTAACCTCCTCATGGTACAGGTGTTGCGTACTTTTGTTTACGCTTTCAGTTTATCAGCATAAAAGTGCTGTGCAAGGCAAAATAACTGTAGTTTTAGACAGTTATAAAGGTATCGGTTTATAATCTGCCACTATCGTTTTCCGCCGTGAACGCCATTATTCCTGCATAATTCCGCTTTACCCGTTCTTTTCGCTGTTATATAATCCAATTAACCAAAGTCTTATCTATAGTTATTCACAAAAGGAATCGCCATGGATTACACAGTTTCTGATTTCTACAGTACCTTTGAGGAAAAACTGGTCCTTCTGAACGGACAGAATGGATTTGAAAAGCCGGTCACCTCGGTCGGCCTTCTCGACTATGAGATGGACCCCGCCGTCAAGGACCGCTTTATCGGCGACAATTTCCAACCAGGACAGCTCATCCTGTCCTCCCTCCTGTTCGCCAAGCAAAATCCGTTTCTAGTCGCCGATGCGGTCCGGCACCTGATCGACAAAGGGTGCAGCGCACTGGTGGTCCGCAACGTATTCGACCTGCCGTTCGCGGAGACAACGCTGCGGTATGCGGATTCCAAAGGATTTCCGATCTTCCAGATCAAAGGCCGGGACATCTATTTCGAAGACCTCGTCTACGAGGTCGCCCGCCGCAAAGACACGCAGGACAGCCTGGACTCCTATAATGACGAATTGAACATCCTCCTGCACGACGACCTGTCGCCGGCGGAACGGGTCAGCCGCATCCGGAATGTCATCCCGTCCCTGCGGTCCTCCTGTTTCTTCGCCTGCGCCCGCCCGCAGAAACCGGTGGACCGCGCCGCCTTTGAGGAAGCGCTGCAGCGGTACCGCGAGAGCCCGCTGTTCAAACTCTCCAACAAACTGCTCAGTTTTGACGGGCAGCTGCTGTTCGCTTTTTCCTCGGACACCCTGACGCAGGACTACAACAAGGGGCACTTCAACGCGATCAATGACTTGCTGAACATCTGCTGCAGAGAGCGGCTGCACGTCGGCATCAGTGCTCCGCACTACCAGCTGTCGGAGGTACGGGAGGCAATCCGGGAAAGCCAGTACGCCGCCGTCTACGGCAGCCTCGTTGATGCTGATCAGACGCTGTATGACCAGATCGGCGTTTTCAAACTGATCCTGCCATACTGCCGAACCGGCGATTATGCGCGGTTCTGCAACCACATCCTGGCGCCTCTGCGCGACTACGACATCGAAAACAACACCCAGCTCATTGAGACATTGAATGCGTATGTGCGCCAGAACGGCAGCATCAAAAAGACGGCCGAAGTGCTCGGCCATCACGAGAATACCATCCGGTACCGGTTTGATACGATCCGCCAGCTCAGCGGCCTCAACTACAAGGATCCGCAGGACAACGAGCAGCTCTGCATGGCTGCCAAAGTGCAGCTTGCCGTCAACGCGTACATGGAAAAGCCCTGGTGAACATAAGCCGTCCTATGTCTATTTCCTCTCCGGATGCAGATAAGCATGCAGTTCCCTTAAGTCTATGCCAAACGCGCCATCCGAGATCCTGACCGGCACTTCCCTGTCAAAGAAGCACGTAACAGGTGCCAAAACCATTTCAAGATCATAGACCGTCAGGGTTTCTTTCTGGGGATCGATGATCCAGTATTCACGGACGCCAGCTTCCATATACTTTGCATTCTTTAAGTACAGATCACGCTTCCGGGTCGTTGGAGACAGCACCTCCAGCACAAAATCCGGCGCGCCCTCGATCCGCCGATCATCAGAAAGCCTCTCGTCATCGTCCCCGTCTTCAGAACAGATAATTAGTGCATCCGGTTGAAACATATTCTTGTCATCTTGAAAAAGACGAACATCTATAGGCGCAACGAAAACCTGACACTTTCCATCGTGAGAAAGTGACTCGGTCATCAATTTTGAAAAAACAAATCCCAGCACCTTCTGGTGCTTGACCGTCGGTGCGCCCATGTCGTAGATCACGCCATCTATGAGTTCGACACGGCGGTCGTCCGGCAGAGCGTAGTAATCCTCTATTGTATAAGTCCCCTGCTTCTTGGCCGCAGCCCCGCTGACAGGACCGCTGCTGGAGGCATACGTCTCCCAGTTATACACCAGCGCCTCTGCAGCCTGTGTTTCCCGTACCAGAGGCGGTATATTATTCGGGTCATCAAAATAATTCGCAGGCAAGTGTTCCTGCTCTATGTATTGACGACGCAATTCCTCCTGCGTGAGTACGTATTCGAGTGCGAGCAGCGTATCATAACGCGGCGTCTTCGTGATGCCTGCAAAGATTTTCTGCGCCGTCCCAAGCGGGACCCCGGAGCGCTCCGCGACCATCTCCACAGTCAGCCCCAGTTCCTTCCTCTTGTCAATCAGTTCCTGTCGTGTCATCCTGCACCTCCTGTGGTTTGAGAATCTCTTTCCTTACATTTCCAGTATAGCAGGAATGCCACAAAAAGCAACCGCGTTTATTCCATTTTTATTCCATTATGCATAACGATGGAGAATCGCCAGAACAGAGGACAGATAACTGCCGCCGAACAGGTTGAGGTGGTTGAGAAGATGATATAAATTGTAGAGATCCCGCCGGTCGCGGTAGTCCGCAGACAAACCGGCGGCTTCTTTGTATGCGCTGTAAAACGCCTGGTCAAACCCGCCGAACAGTTCCGTCATCGCGATGTCCGCTTCGGCGTGCCCGACGTATGCCGCAGGGTCGATCAGCCACGGGGCGCCGCCCGTATCGACCATATAGTTGCCCGCCCAGAAGTCGCCGTGCAGCAGCGACGGGTGTGCAGGCTCCGCAAGGTACCGGTCAAGATGATCGAGGAATCGCTCAATCCTCTTTTTATCGGCTGCATCAAAATACCCGCCGGCCCGCGCAAACTGCGGCCGCAGGCGGCACTCCCGGAAGAAGGTGACCCAGCTGTCTTTCGGCGTATTGAGCTGGAACCCGGATCCGATGTAGTTATCGTGCACGAATCCGAACCGACCATTCGCTGCGCCCCCGGCCGCAGCGAGAAAAACCGCCGTGTCCGCCGCATGCATCGCCGCCAGATCATGGCCCAGCTGTTCCATCGTGTGCGGGCCGGGTCTTCCCGAAGCGATATATGACAGCAGCAGGAAAGAACGGTCGCCGTCCGTGCCCGCCGCCAGCACTGCCGGCGTGCGGACAGCGCCCGTCTTTTTCATGGCGGCGAGCCCCTCCGCCTCGGCGCGGAAAAAGTCCCGGTTCGCACGGGCATTCTCCTTCACGAAGGCGCGTTCTCCATTGCTGAGTGACAGCACATAGGCCCGGTTGATATCGCCGCCGGGGACGGCGCGTTTCTCTGTGATCTCCGCCCCGCTGACGTCTGCAACGGCGGCGGCAAGACTCTCATATTCCATGCACATAGCGATGTCTACCCCTCGAGCTCTTCCAGCAGCCTGCCGGCCTCGCGGATCTTGACCGCCAGGGACAGCACCTCCAGCTGGTCGTGCTCCTTGTAGCTGAGTCCGGTGATATCGGACACCTTGTCCATCCGGTAGCGGATCGTGTTTTCATGCTGCGCCAGGACAGCCGCGGCCGCTTTGAACGTACACCCCGCCAGGACATACCCGGTCAGCGTCTCGAGCAGCGCAGTGTTGTTCTCAATATCGTGGTCCGCGAGCGGATCGAGCACCTGCTCCGCAAAGTGCCGCATCTCCGCCGACCTTGCGAACGGCAGCACCGCCCGGTACGTGCCGAGATCTTCGTACCGCACATATTCGCTGTCCCGCGTACGCCCGGCCAGCGCCGCAAAGCGCGCCTCGTTCAGCGCGACGCGGAATTCGGCGAGCCGAAGATGGATCTCGCTGACACCCACAGACTCCGGCACATTGCCGGCACTCAGCGTTTCCACAATATGCTGCAGACTGCGGTCCGCATAAAACGACATGATGCTCTCGTTGGAGAACACGAAGAACGCCCCGCTGCCAAAACAGATAAACCGGTTTTCCGGCGCGTACAGATCGCTGTTCTGGTACGCCTCATAGCATGCCGCAAAGGCTGTTTCATCAAAGAGGTTGTCAAACTGCAGATACACCACGTAGTACTGTTCCTGAATGGACGGGATCATGGACAGCACGCGCTGGCGCAGTTCCTCCTCCGAAAGATCCAGCCGCAGCACCGCCCTGGTCTCATCCGTCAGCGCATCGATGCCCTGCATCTGCCGGCTGTTGCGGATGACCTCGTAGACCAGGCGGTCCGTATAGATCGTCTGCGAGTCCAGCACAAAGATCGGGTAGTTCTTGGCGTCTGCATAGCGGATCACGGACTCGTGGATCGGAATGTGGTAGACGTTCTTGATGACCAGGCCGGCCGTCTCCTTGGCGACCAGATATTTGATCGCATCCATGATCAGGAACGGGTTGTCCCTGGCATACATAAAGGTCGTGACGACGAGCATGTGCGGGCCGAAGTTGGTGTGAAAGAACTTTTCCTTCAGCGTCGGGTCCATCTCGTAGTCGAGCGTCCCGGCCTCCGTGATCGTACGCGCCATGCCGCCCGCGCCGGCGATCAGCGTCATGCCGTCTTCATGCTTGCGGTAAAAATCAGAGATCGTAAAGTCCATTGGCGATTCCTTTCTGTGCGGAAGGGCTGCTTTGTCTTCTGCAACCATTGTAATCAATTCCAAACATTTCGGCAACGAGAAATGTTCATACGCAACAAACGGAACATTTTCTGTGCTCTATTTGGAATCCGAAACTAATTACTATTGTATTTTTATAGGGAATTCTAAATATAAATGTTTGCACCGGCGCAGCCAAGACAATATGATGGTCATGAAGGAAGGAGTTCCTGCAGCTCCCTTCTGATTCGAACAAGCATTTAGGAATCACAGAATTCTGCAAGGAGAAAACGACATGAAGACACTCTACAAGAATGCAAAGATCTTTACCGCTAATGATGAAGCCCTGTACGCAGATGCAATGGTCGTTGAAGACGGTGTGATCACCGCCATCGGCGAGGAATCGCAGTGCGGCCCGGCTGATGAAGTCGTCGACCTCGAAGGCAAGCGCGTCCTGCCCGGCCTGATCGACGCTCATATGCACGGCCTGATGCTCGCCGGCTACAGCCAGCAGATTTCGGCCCTGCCGCCCAAGATCAACTCCATCGCCGACCTGTCGGAAGCAATCAAAGAAGTCGCCGCAACCAAAGAACCCGGCGACTGGATCCGCGGCTGGGGCTTTGATGAAGGGAAATTCGCAGAACACAGACAGCCCACACGCTGGGATCTCGACAAGGGCACCACGGAGCATCCGGTCTACATCCTCCGCTCCTGCGTCCACATTGCCTGCGTCAACAGCTGCGCGCTGGACCTGGCCGGCATCACCAAAGATACGCCGGATCCGGAAGGCGGCTGCATCGTCCGTGATGAGAACGGCGAACCTACAGGTATCCTCGAAGAGAATGCACGTTTCCTCGTCGCTGATCTGATCCCGGTCCAGACAGACGAAGAAACCGTCCAGCAGGTCCTCGACCTCGGGCAGCTGTGCCTCTCCCAGGGCCTGGTCGCCTTCACCGACCTCGGCTGGTTTGAGCCGAGCGATCCGCTGAACTACTACAAACAAGCCGTTGCCAAAGGCCTCAAGCAGGACGTCGCAGTCTACTACCTCGGCGAATCCCTGCGCGACGGCACCGCCTCGTTCGACATTGAAGATATGAACCAGGGCAAGGCCCGCGTTGCCGGCCTCAAGCTGATCGGCGACGGCACCTTCTCCGGCCATACCGCATGGGTCGACGAGCCGTTCCTCGGCACCGACAACTACGGCATCTCCACACTTTCTGACGATCTGCTCGAAGATACCATCAAGTTCTGCAAAGAACACCACTGCCAGATCTCCATTCACGCCATGGGCGGCCAGGCCATCGACCGCCTCGTCAGCAGACTGGCAGAAGAAGAGAACTGGATGGATGACGATGTCGCAAGAGCGCGCGGTGAAGCCATCGCGAACATGCCCTACGCACGTATGGAGCACATCTCCGAGCCCAGAGAGACTTCCATCGACAAGGCGATCGAACATGGCATCACCTGGGTCACACAGCCGATCTTCCAGCACAGCGAGATCGAGAGTTACATCGAGAACCTCGGCTTTGAGCGCAACAAGAAAGCATATCCGGTCAAGCACCTGCTGGATAGAGGCGTCAAGATGGTCCTCTCCACAGATGCACCGGCTACTTCCTGGGCACTGCCCTCCGATCCGTGGCCCGGTCTCAAGCACGCTGTGACACGCGTTGCGTATGACGGCACCGACTGCGGCAAGGATCAGGCCATCGACATCGAGACCGCGATCAAACTCTACTCCAGAGAAGCAGCCATCGTCTGCGGTTTTGACCGCCTCGGCCAGCTCAAAGAAGGCTACCGCGCAAGCTTCCTCGTCATGGAAGACGACGTCCTCGAAGTACCGGCTGAACAGATCGGCGATGTCAGAGTCGCTGCCACCTACATCGACGGCGAGAAGTGCTACAGCCTCAACTAAGAAGTCTCATCAGGTCCTCCGAGCCTGACAGACCATACACGATCAAAAGAAGAGACTGCTCCGGCAGTCTCTTCTTGTATGCTTACCATATTTCTAACGGGCCGCAGCACAGACTGCCGCGGATCCGCTCTTCCGCGCCGCACAGCTCGGCTGCGAACGCGCTCCCCGCTAGCGGCTGGCGCGCTTGTTGGTGTTCATGCTGTTGCGGAACACGAAGAATCTGTCATACAGGAATTCCGTCGTCAGGTTGATCGCCATCGTGAAGAACAGCACGAGGTAGTCGTTCCAGCCCGCCCAGTCCGTGAGCGCATGCCCCCACCAGGTCGACAGCGGCGTGAAGACGCAGTAGAACAGGAACACCTTGAACATCGCGACCGGCACATTGTTGGCCGACTTGAACGTGAACTCCCTGTTCAGCGTGAAGTTCCACACGACCGAGCAGACCAGCGCGATCAGGTAGCACGGCCAGTAGCTCCACGGCGTGATCAGCTTGAGCAGTGTGAACACGGCTGTCTCGATGATCCCCGCCGATATGGAAAACAGTACGAACTTGACCACCTGGATCTTCGTCTCTTTGGCGGTCGGTTTATAGATTTCTTTATTAGCGTCCTTTTCCACAGATGCCTTCCTTTTCTGTCCGCCTCCGGACCCGCAAGTCCCGGAGACATTCCAAGATCGTCGTTACTGTTCTCTATCATACAGCAAAAGGCATACCGTTGCAAAAATGAACAGATGGTTCAGTCCGGCAGTTTCTGTTCAAACCTGTATTTCCCCGTGTGCGCCGGCTGCCCGGCGGGATACGGACCGCCAAAGCAGGCACTGCAGAAGGTGCATAAAGACTGCCCGCCGTGCAGGAGCAGCGCACCCAGATGAGCAGGATCATAAAATCCGACCGTATCGCATCCGATGTACCTGCAGATTTCCTCCGTTTCATGTCCGGCCGCGATCAGACTGCCGGCATCCGGCACATCGACGCCGTAATAGCACGGGGCGATGAACGGCGGTGCTGTGAGACGCAAGTGGACTTCCAGCGCGCCTGCTGCTCGCAGTTTTTCTACTATTTTTTTCGATGTCGTACCGCGCACCACCGAGTCGTCGATCAGGATGACCCGCTTACCGCGCACCGCTTCTGCGATAACATTGAGCTTGATATGCACGAGGTTCTCCCGCTGCGACTGCCCCGGTGCGATGAATGTCCGGCCGATGTACTTGTTCTTAACAAATCCCATCGCGCAGGGGATGCCGCTTTCTTCCGCAAATCCAAGCGCCGCATCCAGTCCCGAATCCGGCACCCCGACCACAACATCGCCATCTGCTGGGTGGTCCTGTGCGAGAATACGCCCGGCCTGCACCCGCGAAGCATGTACACTGACCCCGTCGATCACCGAATCCGGTCTTGCGAAGTAAATATATTCAAAGATACAGATGCGGCGCGCTTCCTCCCCGCAGTGTGTGCGGATAGACCGGCCGCCATCCCGGTCGAATACCACGATCTCACCTGGCTCTACATCCCGGATGAACTTCGCCGAGACCGCATCGAGCGCGCAGCTTTCCGAAGCCACCACATAAGTCCCATCCGTCTGCCTGCCGTAGCAGAGAGGCCGGAATCCGAACGGGTCACGTGCCGCGATCAGCTTAGCCGGCGACATGATCACCAGCGAATACGCACCGCGGATCTCCTTCATCGTTTCGCTGACCGCCTCCTCGATCGATGCGGTTGTCAGACGATGCCTTGTGATGAGATAGGCGATGACCTCCGTATCGCTGGTCGTATGAAAGATAGAGCCTGCCAGCTCCAGCTCTGTGCGCAGGTCGTACGAATTGACCAGGTTGCCGTTGTGCGCAACAGCCATGCTTCCTTTCACATGATTGACGACCATCGGCTGCGCGTTCTTCCGGTCTGTGGCACCGGTCGTTCCATAGCGGACGTGACCGACCGCGATCTGCCCCTGGCCGATCGCATCCAGAACCGATGCCTTGAAGACATCCCCGACCTCGCCCAGATCCTTGTGGCCGGTGAAGACACCGCAGTCATTGACGATAATGCCGCAGCTCTCCTGTCCGCGGTGCTGCAGGGAGTACAGCCCGTAATAGACGGTACGCGCCAGATCATACGTCTTTGGTGACCATAGACCGAACACCCCGCACTCTTCATGAATATCCAGCATAGTTACTTCCTTTCTTACTCTGTCATATGACACGCCGCACTTGCCGCCTTTGCGGTCAGCGTTCACTGAACATCAGGTCGGCATAGGTCGGGAACGGCCAGACTTTGCGGTCGACAAGCGGCTCCAGTGCATCCGCGGCGGCGCGCGCTCCGGACATATCTCCGATCAGCGTGTCGCGGCAGTAGTACATCGCCTCTTCCATGTCTTCCGGCATCGCGGCAAGATCCTTCACCAGGCTGTCCGCACTTTCCTGCAGCGAGGTCATGAGCGCGAGGATCTTTTCTGCAGTCTCCTTTTCATAGGCAGCGCTGATCCCGCCGCAGGCGTCCTGCTCTGCAGCTCGGCGGCAAAGACCGGCCGCATAGCCGGAGACTGCCGGCAGGATATCCTTGCCGATCATATCGAGCATCGTTCTCACCTCGATGCGCACCTCCTGCACATACTTGTCCACATAGACGTTGTAACGCGCTTCGATCTCTTCCGGCTCATAGATGCCGTGCTTGACAAGAAGCGCCACGCTGGCCGGTGCATGCAGCTGCGGCAGTGCATCGGGTGTCGTCTGCAGATTGAGAAGGCCCCGCTTTTCGGCTTCCTCCACCCAGGCCGCATCGTACCCGTTGCCCTCGAACAGGATGCGCTGATGTGCAGTAAAGACGCGTTTCAGAAGCGCAGACACGGCGCTTTCAAAATCCTCCGCCGCTTCGAGTTCATCCGCATAGCGGGACAGTTCCTCCGCCATCATGGTGTTGATCATCACATTCGGACATGCCAGAGAGTCCGATGAGCCGGGCATGCGGAACTCGAACTTATTGCCTGTGAACGCCATGGGAGACGTCCTGTTGCGGTCGGTATTGTCCTGCCGGATGAGCGGGAGCACGTCGACACCGACGCTCAGCAGGCGTTTGCCGGTATCCCTGTGATCGGTCCCCTGGATGATCGACTCGACGACTTCGGTCAGTTCATCGCCGAGAAAGACCGAGATGATCGCGGGCGGCGCTTCCTGGGCACCCAGCCTGTGGTCATTGCCGGAAGAAGCAATCGACGCGCGCAGCAGCCCCTGATACTCATCGACCCCTTCGACAAAGGCGGCCAGAAAGAGGAGGAACTGCATATTCTGGCTGGGGGTGCTGCCGGGCTTGAACAGATTCTTCCCCGTATCAGTCGCCAGCGACCAGTTGTTGTGCTTGCCGGAGCCGTTGACGCTGGCGTAGGGTTTTTCGTGGATCAGGCAGGAAAAGCCGTGCTTATCGGCGGTCTTCTTGAGGATCTCCATCACGAGCTGGTTGTGGTCGTTGGCGGTGTTCGCATCGCTGTAGATCACGGCCATCTCATGCTGGGACGGCGCGACCTCATTGTGCTTGGTCTTGGACGGGACGCCGACTTTCCAGAGTTCCCGGTCCAGATCTTCCATGAACGCAGCGACGCGCGGTTTGATCATCCCGAAATAGTGATCCTCCATTTCCTGCCCGCGGGCCGGCGGAGCGCCGAAGAGCGTGCGCCCCGTGAACCTGAGATCGCGCCGCGCATCGTACATCTTCTTATCGACCAGAAAGTACTCCTGCTCCGGGCCCACCTGCGGGATGACCTTCTGCGTCTTCGTATCGCCGAACAGCCGCAGGATCCTGACCGCTTCTTTGCTGACCGCTTCCATCGAGCGCAGCAGCGGCATCTTCTTGTCGAGTGCCTGTCCGGAGAAAGAGCAGAAGATCGTCGGGATGTACAGCGAGCCCTCCTTGACAAACGCGAACGAGGTCGGGTCCCAGGCAGTATACCCCCTTGCCTCAAACGTGCTGCGCAGCCCGCCCGACGGGAATGAAGAAGCATCCGGCTCCCCTTTGACGAGTTCCTTGCCGGAGAATCGCATCACGACCTTACCCGTTTCATCCACATCGATGAAACTGTCGTGCTTTTCCGCAGTTGCACCGGTCATCGGCTGGAACCAGTGCGTGTAGTGTGTTGCCCCAAGGCCGATCGCCCAGCGCTTCATGGCCTCTGCGATCTCCTCCGCCGCTTCGATGTCGAGCGTTTTGCCGGTCCTGACGCACTCTTTCCAGGTATCGAAAGTCCGGTCCGATAGATATTCTTTCATCGCCGCCTCATCGAACACCATCGATCCGTACAGATCCGTAACTGTTTCACCCATTGCAGTTTCCTCCTTTTCTTCCTTCACATTTTCTATGCCAACCTGCCGGTGCAGGTGAGCGTCTCATTTCGCTGCAGGGCGCGCCTCTCTAGCGGCCGCTCGCCCCGTAGTTTGCCAGCACACGCGCCGACGGATCATCCACGGCGCAGCCGTCCCAGTCTTTGTTGGGCATCCAGAAGTCTTTGATCATCTCCGCCTGCCCCGGATATGCCTCCTCGAACAGGTCGCGGTACCACAGGCTTTCTTTCGTGAACGGCGTACAATAATCGTATTTCCGGATGCCGGCCTCGAAGGCCGCATCGCTGTACAGCGTTTCCGCATGCTCTTTCAGATCGTCGACCATCGAATGCCCGACCGCATCCGAGAACGCGGCTTTCTCTCTCCACAGGATCTCATCCGGCAGGATGCCTGTGCCTTCGAACGCGTGCCGCAGCAGGTATTTGCCCATGCCGTACGTGTTCATCTTCCTCGCCGGATCGATCGCCATGACGTACTGCACGAAGGCGGTATCCCCGAAAGGCACGCGCCCCTCCATCGAGTTCACGGAGATGCAGCGGTCCGCGCGGAGTACATCGTACATGTGGATCTCGCGGATGCGCTTTTGCGATTCCTTCTGGAACGCCTCCGCGGACGGCGCGAAGTCCGTATACTTATACCCGAACAGCTCGTCGGAGATCTCGCCGGTCATGAGCACGCGGATATCCGTCGTCTCACGGATCTTCTTACAGCACAGGTACATCCCGATGCTGGCGCGGACCGTGGTGATATCCCAGGTGCCCAGCAGCCGCACGACTTCCGGGACCGCCGCGAGCACTTCTTCCTTTGTCATCGTGAAGGCGGTGTGATCAGCCCCGATATAGTCCGCCGCCGCCTGCGCATACTTGAGGTCGATCGGATCGGTATCCATACCGATGGCAAAGGTGCGGATCGGTTTGTCGGTCAGTCTGGCGCTGATCCCGCAGACGAGGCTGCTGTCGAGACCGCCCGAGAGCAGAAAGCCCAGCGGCGCGTCGGCATCCATGCGCGCTTCCACAGATGCGGTCAGCCGCTCGCGGATCCCGGCGCAGACCTGTTCAAGGTCCATCGTTTCGCTATCATCCGGCACCGCAGTGACATCCAGATACTGATGGAACACGCCGTCTTTCCAGTAATGCCCCGGCGGGAACGGGCGAACGCTTTTGCAGAGCGGCATCAGGACCTTCGGCTCGCTGGCAAAGACCATCTCCCCGTATGCATCCTCTCCGTAATACAGCGGGCGGATCCCGATCGGGTCTCTCGCTGCAATCAGTTCCCCGGTCGCCCCGTCATACAGCAGCAGGGCGAACTCCGAGCCGAGCATCCCAAAGATGCCCGCGCCGTACTCTTTGTAAAGCGGCAGGATCACTTCGCAGTCGCTTTCGCTGGTGAAGGTGTATCCCTTCTGCAGGAGCGATTCCCTGATCTCTCTAAAACCATAGATCTCGCCGTTGCAGACGACCGCATCTTCCCCGAGCACGAACGGCTGCATCCCGCTGCACGACAGGTCCATGATGGACAGCCGCTGAAACCCCAGCACCGCCTCCGGCAGCTCCAGGATCCGCTCCTTGTCCGGGCCGCGCGATGTCGTCGACACGAACGCCGCCGTAAGCTCCATGACCGATAACTTTCTTCCTTTGACTCCCATGATCGAACACATAAAACAGCACCTCCGGTTCTTCCTCGCAGCACGTCCCTTGCTCTCAGGACGAATGCTGCGATCCGCGGTGCCACCTGACTTACCGTTTTCCCAAATGAAAACGATCCCTTATCGGGCTCTTTATGAATCCAATAAGGAATCGCTGCTGACTATTCTCTGCTGCTCCTGCGAACAGCTGCGATCCGGTACAAGACTCCAACAAGCCCGTGCGATATAACGGTCGCAGCCCGGCTCCCTTACTCTCCCCGCACTTGCGCCGGCAGCTTTGCTCTTGCCGGTCACGATGGATTTCTGTTCGCAGCTCCCGGGTGTTCTTTCCCCTGCCCTCTGGTGCGGCGTTCTCACTGTCTGCCGCTCACTGGGACTGATCGAACAAGGTACTTTTCCCGATCAACGCTTTTCGGTTTTTCAATTATGGTCCTAATTGTACTCGCAAATATCGGCATGTCAATACATTGTTATGCAATTGTCAGGCTTTTTTCAGACCGCCGGGAAGCCTGCAGTTGCGACGATTCCACGGAGGCGGTTTTTCCGCAGCGCCATGCCGCCGGTAAAAAAGGGGCAGTCCGCCCCTGCGCATTTGTGATACAATACCCGCGTATATGAAATGCGTACCTGCTGTTTTGGAGTCCCTATGTCCGTCACCAGACGTTCCCTGACAATCGGCATACTGATCGGCCTGCTCGCCGCGGGATTTACGGTCTTTGAGCACGCCGCCTTCTTCTCCCTCGGGGGCTGGGGCAAGGCGCTTTTTGTGCTGATGCTGGTGCTGTGCGCGCTGTCGGGGGCGGCCATCGCGGTCCGGCCGGACCGGGAGAGTAAGCGATTCCGCCCCAGGTGGTACACCGTCTGGCTCACCGCTGTCTTTGCGCTCGCACCGCTCATCATGGTCATGGCCGTCGAACGGCTCAACGGCAACTTCATCTGGGAACTCTACGACGCTTCGTATCTGTTTGATAACTACGCCGTCGCCTTCGTGTGCTATCTGGCGGCTTTTGCGGTCTTTGGCAGTGTGCGGGTCAGCATCCTTGCGATGAGCCCGGTGTTCCTGTTCTTTGGAATCGCCAACATGTACGTCAAGGAGTTCAAAGGCAGCCCGCTGCTCCCCATGGATGCCGGCGCCATCGCCACAGCGGCTAAGGTCGCAGGGGACTACGACTATTCGTTCGGCTTTGAGATGGTCGTCGCAGCCGTGCTGACGCTGTTCATCATGGCGCTCGCCTCCCGCCTCGCCATGCCGCCGCGCGAAAAGCGGACCCGGATCGGCCTGCACATCGTGCCCCTCGTCTTTGTGCTGGGAACCCTCGGTGTCTTTTACGGCACGGACCTGCCGGTGCAGCTCGGCATGAAGCCGGACTTTTTCAACCAGACTCGCGGCTATGAAAACCGCGGCGCCATCGGGCAGTTCGCCTGCAACACGCGCTACATCATCAACCGCGCGCCGTCCGGGTACAACGCCGAGACAGTCGAGGAGCTGCTCTCCCCCTACGAATACGCAGAAGACACCGGCCAACCCTCTGCTGCACAAAAGGCGCCGTATATCCTCACCTCCGCCCTGACCATGCAGGCAGACGCGGACGGCGCCGAGGCAGCGCAGACATATTACGAAAACCTCTCCGCACAGATAACCGGCGCAGGCGATAACGCGGCGGCCGCCTCCGGCGATGCTGCGGCCCCGGATATCATCATCGTCATGAACGAAAGTTTCGCGGACCTGCAGTCGGTCGTGGACTTTGACACCAACCTGCCCGTCACGCCAAATCTGGACAGCCTCACGGAGAACACCATCCACGGCGATGCCTACGTCTCCGTGCGCGGCACCGGCACGAGCAACACCGAATACGAACTGCTGACCGGCAACAGCATGGCCTTCCTCCCGGCAGGCAGCAACGCCTACCAGCTGTACCTGCGCGGCGAGCAGCCCGGCCTTGTCTCCACGCTGACCAGTCTGGGCTACAGCACCGAAGCCATGCACCCGTACTTTGCCGCCAACTGGAATCGCCCTGCCGTCTACAAAGACATGGGATTCGGACAGTACCTGAGCATCGAGAACCTGTTTGACGATGACTTCGGCACCGGCTATCTGGCAACCGGCGACAACCAGCGCGACTTTGTCAACGCCGCCTGCGACGCATGGCCCGGCGAACAGGTCATGGTCGCCGGCTACACGTCCGATCACTACGACTATAAAAAACTGATCGAAAGCTACGAAGCACGGGACACCTCAAAGCCGTGGTTCCATTTCAATATCACGATGCAGAACCACTCCCCTTACGATTCGTTCTACGGCAACTTCGAGCGCAGCGTCCACGTCGACGGAACAAGCGTCACGTACTACCAGGCAGAGAATTACCTCTCCCGCATCCGCGAGAGCGACCGGGCGCTGGGCGAGCTGATCGATTACTTCAAAGAGGTTGACCGCCCCGTGATCCTGCTGTTCTTCGGCGACCACCAGCCCATCGTCGAGCCGGAATTCTTCGAGGAAGTGTCCGGCAAGCCCCTTGAGGACTGGACCGATGAGGAATTGCAGGAGCTGTACAGAACGCCCTTCATCCTCTGGGCCAACTACGACATCCCCGAAGGCACGGTCGACCGCATCAGCGTCAACTATCTGCACACGCTGCTTCTGCAGACAGCCGGTCTTCCGATGACCGCCTATGACAACTACCTGGCGGATCTCTACCGGCAGTACCCCGTCATCACCGCGCAGGGCTGCCGCGACCGGGTCGGACATTTCTTCAAGGCGGACGATCCGGGCGCTGATCTTGCCGCACCGGCAGATGAGCGCGCGGCGAAGGCGCTGCAGGACTACAGCTATATCACCTATAACAATCTGTCCGACGACACGCACAAGGCAGAAAAGGCATTCTATCTCGGCAGGTAAAACGGCGCCCGGTGATCTTGGCGCTTTTGTTTCCCCGTCTGCATTCGGCACTGCTGTTCCGGCAGTGTCGTTTTTCGTGCAGGCATCAGGCAGACTCGAGGGGGGTCGAAAGAGCTATGCCGCGCGTCATAAAAGAGCGATTCCGCGGGTCAAAACTGAGCGATTCCAAAAAGTCTAAAAAATTTTTAATTTTACCCTTTTATTTTTGTTTTATGACGGTAGGCGTGATGATGACTATCGCATACTGAGGATGTCAAAAGGAACAAGACACAAACGGCCGGCAAACAAAAGCCAGCGCCGGACCAGCAAGAATAAAAAAGAAAGGTAAAGGTGAAAACGATGAGAGCTAACAATAAAGGAAAGAAAAGCATCGCCATCATCCTCACAACGATCATGGCACTCCAGGGCGCTTTCGCAGTAAGCGCATTTGCAGCCACCGAACCCGGCATCGAACAGCCGGAAAAACCCGAAGCAACCAGCTACCTCGATAACGAACAGATCGAAGAGTACAACAAGAAAGTCAACGAATACAACGCAGCCGCCGAAGAGTACAACAAAGCAGTTGACAGCGAGTACGAAGCGGCCGTCGCTGAAACAGAAGCCATGAACGCAGCAATCGATCAGCACAACGCAGCAGAGACCGAACGCGTACAGGCAGCCGAAGCAAGAAACGCCCAGGCAGTCAAAGACGCCGAGGAAGCAAACGCGAAGATCGATGAAGAGAACGCAGCAGAAGAAGCCCGCGTAAACGAATTCAACAAGAACGAAGACGAGAAAGTCAAAGCTTCTGAAGAAGCAAAAGCCGCGGCTGAGAAAGAAAACGAAGCCATCCAGGCACACAACGAAGCAGTCGCCAAGTACGAAGCCGATAAAGTCCAGTACGACAAAGACCTGGCGCAGTACGAATACGATGTGAAGATCGAGAAGCAGATCCTGGGACTGGGATATGCATCCGTCGATGATTACAACGCCCGCATCAACAAGGCTTACAACGAGCCGGCGAAAGCATCCGTTCAGAAGAACGCCGAAGCAACAGTCGTTACCGCAAAAGACACCTACACAGTAAAAGAAGCAGCCGTGAAGTCCGGTGCAATGGTCAAAGTCCACATCGAGCATAACTTCGAAGGAACAGATATCAGCTACGTCGAAGACTTCGAGATCGACAGAAACGACATCCTCACAGTCAACTCGATCGCAGCACTCGGCAACGCCACACAGCCCGGATACGCTTCCCTCTACTACAACACCGACGAAGCACACAAGATGGGCTACTGGGTCCCCTGGGACGAACTCCAGTACAACGCAAGATACGTCAACAGCAACTGGAACTGCGGCACTTCCTACGAGATCTCCTACAAAGACGGTAAGAACCACGCCAATGACGAAGAAGTGATCTCCATGACCTACAACTACATCTGGGTCCCGCAGAAAGTCTACAAGACATACAACACCCCCGTCGCTCCGAAAGAGCTGACAAACCCGGGCGAAGCAAAAAGCCTGGTCAACATCCCCGAGATCTACAAAGCAAACTACCAGCAGTTCGTCAAGAAAGCCTACGTTGAGGCACAGCTGGAAGAGATCCCCGAAGCAGCTCTCCTGGAGCACATCGCAGCACCGGTCAAAGCAGCTTACATGCAGATCCTGAGCCACATGGACCTGTTCGAAGCTCCGGCAGAAGAGCAGCCCGCCGCAGCTGACGACACCGATACACCGGCAGTCACCGCCATCACCGAGAACAACACCCCGGCAGGTCCGGCAAACGGCACCCCGGCAGTAAACTCCGAAATCACCGAGAGCGCAGCTCCGGCAGCAGTCAGCACCGAGATCACTGAAGACGCAGCCCCGATGGCAGCCGCTCCGGTCTCCGTCGAAATCGCAGAAAACGAAGCTCCCATGGCAGCCGGCACCGGTTACTGGGCACTCCTGAACCTGCTCTTCACCATCGGCGCAGCGCTCATGAGCCTCCTGACGATGGTCCTCTACTTCACCAGAAGAAACCGTGAAGAAGGCGAAGAAAACGAAGAAGAGTCCGAACTGAAAAAGCACGGCCTGGCAAGAGTCCTGAGCCTGATCCCGGCAATCGCAGCCATCGTGGTCTTCATCCTCACAGAGAACATGGCCAACCCGATGAGAATCGCAGACGGCTGGACCCTCCTGATGGCAGTCCTGTTCGCAGCCAACATCATCCTGGCGGTCCTCTCCAGAAAGATCGAAAAGGAAAACGAAGAAGAAGCTGAACCGGCAGCATGCTAAACCAGCTGAACAACAAACAACCTCCATAAAAAGAACCATTCCTAAACAACCTTACCTTTCAGAAACCCCCGGCAAACGCCGGGGGTTTCCAGTTGCCGGCGCCGAGGATTTCCCGGGGTCGACGTTATTTTTAATTTGCATTAAATAATTTTTATCAAACATTTTGTAATATATACTTGACATTATGTCGGGCGAGCAGTATATTCTACTCAAGAAGAGAAAGCGCAACCTCTCCTATCAGAAACATTCCCCACAGATATGATCCGCCGCACCGGCAAGACGCGATCGGAAACCGCAGGCGGATCCGGAGAAAGGAGAAACAACATGTTCGCATCTATTGGTCTCGCAGTCGGTATCATTGTCGGCCTGATCATCTGTGTCCTCCTCGCAAAATTCGGCAACAAAGATGGAGCTGTCAAGTCAAAATACGATGAACGGCAGGAAGCCGTCCGCGGCAAAGCTTATCGCTACGCATTCTACTCGGTCATGATCTACGAAGCACTGATGCTCGTCCTGGAAATCGGCCAGATCGCTCTGCCACTTCCGTCCTACATCCTCCACTTCGCAGGCATCATCGTCGGCTGCATCGTGCTCGCCGGCTACTGCATCTGGAAAGATGTCTACTGGGGGCTAAACAACAACCGCAAACGCTACGCCGTCATCTTCCTGGTCACCGCGGCGCTCAACGCGATCCCGGTGGTGCCCATGATCGCCGGAAAGACCACGCTCGACTCCGGATGGCTCAATGTGATTGTCCTCATTATGCTGGCGGTCATCGGTATTGAACTCATCATCAAAGAAGTCGTGGACAGACGGGAGGCGGAAAAATGAAAAACCTCAAATTAAAAGCCGCGCGCGCCGCCAAAGACCTGTCGCAGGCGCAGCTCGCGGACCTGTGCGGCGTCTCCCGGCAGACGATCAATGCCATCGAGAAAGGCGATTACAATCCCACCATCAACCTGTGCATTGCAATCTGCAAAGCCGTTGACAAAACGCTCGACGAACTGTTCTGGGAATAGTACACTGAATGCAGCAGTAGAAATACTGTAGAAATCTCTATACAGGTGTAGTAGAATGAGGGTTAGCGATAGCCCTCATTTTTGAGCGATTCCGCGGAAATGAGCATCGCGCATTAATTATCGGATCTGCTGGTTGCAGATAAAGAAGCCCCGGACAGCACGGGGCGTAACAGGGTCCTGCCGGTTGCAGGCCCAAAGGAGGTTTACATTCATGGAAAGACAAGCATTCTTAGACGTTTACCGTCACTCCCTCTCGCACATCCTGGCCAAGGCGGTCATCGAGATCTACGGGAAAGAGAACGTACAGTACGCCATCGGGCCGCAGATCGCGGACGGCTTCTACTACGATTTTCTGATCCCCGAGCCGATCACGAAGGAAGCCTGCGATGAGATCGAAGCCAAGATGAGGGAGATCATGAAGAGAAAGGAGCCCTGGACCCGCAAGGAAGTGAGCCGGGACGAGGCGCTGGAACTCTTCAAGGATCAGAAGTTCAAGACCGAACTGATCCAGGATCTCCCGGAGGACGAACTGATCACGATCTACTGGACCGGCGATGATTTCGTGGATCTTTGCCGCGGCCCGCACGTAGACAATTCGCAGGAACTGCTCAGTGCAGCGTTCCAGATCAAGTCCGTGTCCGGTTCCTACTGGAGAGGTGACGAAAACCGCGAGCAGCTGCAGCGTGTTTACGTCTATGCATTCCCCGACAAGAAAGAGCTCAAGGCACACATCCAGATGATCCAGGAAGCGATGGAGCGCGACCACAAAAAGCTTGGACCGCAGCTCGATCTGTTCTTCTTCGATCCGACTGCACCGGGCATGCCCTACTGGCTCCCCCGCGGCTGGAACGTGTTCAACGCCCTGCTCGACTTCTGGCGCCGTCTGCACTACAAGCGCGGCTATCAGGAAATCAGCGCACCGGTCGTCAACGCCCAGCAGCTCTGGGTCACCAGCGGCCACTGGGATCACTATCAGAACAACATGTTCATCGTGCCCTCCGGCGACGACCTGTACGCCATCAAGCCGATGAACTGCCCGAACGCCATCAAGGCGTACGCGAGCCGTCCGCGCAGCTACAAGGAACTGCCGCTGCGTCTGGCTGAGACGGATATCATCCACCGCAAGGAGAAGTCCGGCGAACTGAACGGCCTCTTCCGCGTCCAGGAATTCCACCAGGACGACGACCACACCTTCCTCATGCAGGAACAGATCGGTGAAGAGATCGAAGCCATCATGGATCTGGCCGGCATCATCTACGACACCTTCGGCCTGACCTACAAGGCGGAACTGTCCACCAGACCGGACGACTTCATGGGCGACATCAACGACTGGAATGACGCCGAGGCAGCCCTCAAAGAGATCCTCGACAAGAAGTACGGCGAAGGCGGCTACGAGATCAACGAAGGCGACGGCGCTTTCTACGGTCCGAAGATCGACCTCTCCATGAAGGATGCGCTCGGCCGTGAATGGCAGATGGGCACCATCCAGCTCGACTTCCAACTCCCGCTGAACTTCGACCTGAAGTACGTGGCACACGACGGCTCGTTCAAGCGTCCTGTCATGATCCACAGAGCGCTGTTCGGCAGCATGGAGCGTTTCATCGGTATCCTCATCGAGAACTTCAAGGGTTCCTTCCCGTTCTGGATGTCCCCGATGCAGGTCGGCATCGTTCCGATCCGCCCGGCGCACAACGAATACGCGAAGAAGGTCGAAGATGCCCTCTACGATGCACGCATCCGTGTCGAGGCCAACTACGCCGACATGAACATGAAGCTCAAGATCAAGGAGTACAAGCACCTGCGCGATCCGTACATCGTCGTCGTCGGCGACAAGGAAGCGGAAGAAGGCACTGTCTCGATCAACATCCGCGGCACCAACAAGAATCTGCAGAACGTTCCGCTCGACACATTCATCAAGATGTGCCAGAAGATGAACAACGAGTACACACTCGACCTGCTCGAAGAAGTGCCGGAAGATCTGTAGAGATTCGTCAGCCTGAATTAACGGTTATTCATTAAGACGAATTCAAAGCGATGCATCACCGAACCTGCCCATTTAGGGCAGGTTCTTTTTTTCTTTCCTTATTGTCCTACTATTGCTCTATCCATCATGCTACATTTAGGGCAAATCGCCGCTTTTCGCTTAATCTGCCCTATCCCCGTCTTATTCGGCGCATCACATTTAGGGCAAATTGACGATCTCAGCTTAATCTGCCCTATGTCTACCCACCAACGACTCGCCAGTATTAGGGCAGGTTGCTACTCTCTTTATTATTTGCCCTAATCCAGTCCCCTCCAACCTTTCGAGATTAGGCACAATCTTACGTTTCCAATGCATTTGCCCTAATGCTAGCATGTGACAGGTCATCCGATTAGGGCGTTTCCGCGAAAACCCCAATTTAAGGACTAATGCCAATCACGTAGAGATTGTAATTGCTTTTTTGCAATTATTCGATATACTGTAAATACCATTTATTTCCATTTTGTGGTGAGCAATATGATTTATGACTTTGAAGAAACACTGCACGCAGAAATCCACAAGGAAGCCGAACTTCTATCGAGATATGACCACAAGTTCCGCACTTTGGACAGCTTTACCGGATGGAATTTGCGAGCCAGGACCCACAATGGACAAACCTATTACAGCGCCAAACGCAACAGCAACGACGGTCCAGCAGAGCGATACCTCGGAAAGCAAAGTCATTCAACAGTACAGGCTATCCAGCAGCGGTACTATCTGGAGCACGTAATTGCAAATCTTGAAAACAACATTGCTGCAATGGACAAATTGGCCGCACGTTATAGGACGATTGATCCAAACCGGCTGCGCGAACACTTCCCAAAGGCATATCAGTTTAATGCGCCGGAATTATTCAGATTAGCTGGCTCCATTGATGAACAAGCTTGGGCAAAGGCCGCACTGCAAGGCGATTACTGTGCATCGGAAAGCCATCCCGAACACCTTACGCAGATTGCCGCAGACGGTCATTACGTTCGTTCAAAATCAGAAGTCATTATCACAAATATCCTGCTGTCCTACGATCTGCCGATAAGACACGAAGAAGAAGGCGTCTTTGGCGGAATGCCCATTGCGCCGGATTTCACGATTTATTCAACCAAACTACAAAGGGAAATCATCTGGGAACACTTTGGCCTGATGAACGACTCCGGTTACATCAGAAAATACTACAACAAAATGGCCGCCTTCGCGGCGGCCGGTTTTTATCCATATATCAACCTGATTACAACATTCGATGATAAAGACGGCAACATTGATAGCCGGCTGATTGAAGAACTGGTACAGAGATTCTTCCTGTAAAAACTGCCTTTGTGTCCGCATGTCATAAAACGCGTTCGCCTGTCAACGAATGCGCCTGCGACTCAGCGGATGTAGTTCGTCTTCACGCGCACGGGCGGTGCGGGCATGCCGAAGTCTTCTTTGCCTTTCGCGATGCTCTTCATGAGGAAGACCATGTTCTCCGCCACCACGCGAAGACCCGCCAGGCCCTCTTCATCCGCCAGCACATCCTCCGGCGTATAGCCGTGGACAGCATTCCAGTTGCCGATCGCGACCGCCGGCATCCCGGACGAGAAGAAGAACTGGTTGAGCATCTCGAAGGTCGCCGTCGTGCCGTTGCGGCGCGCCGAGACGACCGCTGTGCCGACCTTCATGCGCTTGTCAAAATGCGTGCTGTAAAACAGCCGGTCGAGGTACGAGATCAGCGTGCCGTTCGGACCGCTGACGTAGACCGGTGAGCCGATCACCACGCCGTCCGCCTCCGCAAGAAGCGGCGCAGTCTCGTTGACGATGTCATCCATGACGCAATGGCCGAGTTCCTTGCAAGCAAGACACCCCTTACATCCGGGGATATCCTTGTCACCGATGTCGAGGATCTGCGCCTCGCAGCCCGCCTCTTCAAACACCTTCTGCATCTCGGCCAGCGCCGTATAGGTGCAGCTGTGCCGGGGACTTCCGTTGATCAGTAAGACTTTCATGACATCTCCTTTCCGTCTGTCTTCGCAAGGCGTTATTTGCGTGCTGCAAGACCTGTCGTCATGAAAGTCGCTGTTGCAGTCGCTACGGTCTTGCCGGTTGCTTCACTTTTCGCCTCCGCGCGAAGATGCGAGATCTGCCTGCCCACCGCCATCGCGGTCACCTCGACCAGCAGCGCATCCTCGAACTGCATCGGCCGCAGGAACTTGGTCTCCATCGTCAGCGTCGGCGTGAAATACTCCCCTGCCAGGAACATGTTGAGGATCGCCATCGCATTGTCCATGCAGGTGGTCAGGATCCCGCCGTGGACGACTTCCATGCGGTTGGTCTGCCAGTACTGCATCGGGTAGCGCATGAGAACGGTTTTATCCTCCAGCGAGCAGCGGACAAACTCCGGGGCGATCATGCCGTTGATACGGCCTTCCTGCTGCACCAGATTCTCTTCCACGGTGCGGTGCATGTAGGCTTCCATCTGTTCCTGGGTGTTGTTTTCGATCTTACTCATTTTCCTTCTGTCTTTCCTGATTCACTATTCACATTCATGATCTGCGCATGCCGGTTGCTCTACCGGCTGCAGTTTTTATTCTAGCCGCAGGCTGATCTCGCCCGAGAAGAGCGATTCCTCGGTGCCGTCATCGTCGTAACGCACAAGCAGATGGCACTGGTCATCGAGCGACAGCGCCAGGCCGGACCGCTCCACGCCTCCGCGGATGATGGTGATCCGCTTGCCCGGCACAAAGCACATGCTCCGGTACCGGTCCGCGATCATCTTCTCGCCGGCATTGTGGTACAGATCCATAAACTGCTCATAGGTATAGGCGACCAGCTTGTTGCGCGCGTCGTCGATCTTTTCCGTGCCGAGGATGCTGCCCGCACGGTCTTTGATGTCCTCCGGCCAGCCCTCCTTTGGCGTGTAGATGTTGAGCCCGATGCCCACGACGACATTGTCGATCTCGCCGGTCTCGAGGCTCGTGGTCGCTTCCGCCAGAATGCCGCAGACCTTCCTGCCGGCTACGTATACATCGTTGACCCACTTGATGCCGACGTCCTCGACGCCGTATCTGTGAATCGCCTCCGCCACCGCGACCGCCGCCATCGTCGTGATCTTGCCGGCGTCACCGGTCTCCATGGACGGACGCAGCAGAATGCTGAAGTAGATGCCTGTGCCGACCGGGGAGAAAAAGCTCCGCCCGCGCCGGCCCTTGCCTTTGGTCTGCTCCGCCGCCACGACGATCGTCCCTTCCGGCACGTCCTCGCGCATGGCCGCTTCGCGCAGCAGGTCGTTGGTCGAGGTCACGCTCTGGTGCACGATGATGTTTGCCGCCTCCGGTGTGCGCAGGTACTTGGCGATGCCCGCCTCGGAGATCACGTCGTTCTCCTGGCGCAGCGTGTAGCCTTTGCCGGTCGACGCGTCGATCATGTAGCCGTCCGCCTCGAGCGACTTGATCGCTTTCCAGACCGCTGTGCGACTGATGCCAAGGGACTCCGCAATGGCGCTGCCCGATACGGGATGCCCGCTGTTTTCTTCAAGGAATCGCACCACCGTCTCTTTGGTGCTCAATTTTTCGTCTTTCATTGTATGCCTCTTATTCTGATGCTGTTTTCCGGCCGCAGCAACGCGCCGGAAACTACCATATCCAACCTATCACAGCCACCTGCCGCCGTCAACCTGACCCGCCCCGCAAGTTGTCAACTGCCCACCTTGCGTATTGCACGGATTTCCTGTATTTTATAATGTGGTTGGATATGTGCCTGTACAGATTCCAACAGAAAGAGTCATCGTTTCGTGCGGCGCTTTCTGCCCGCACCATCCTATACATACGGAGACACATTATGGACTATCAGAAACTTGCAGACCTGCTTTTCCCGGACATCGACAAGACCCCGGAAGACTATGAGGCGATGTATCCCGCCCGCGACCTTCCGGCAGGCACCCCGGTGACCCGTCTTGGACCGAGCCCCACGGGCTTCATCCATCTGGGCAACCTGTACGGTGCATTCGTCGATGAGCGCCTCGCCCACCAGCACGGCGGCCTGTTCCTGCTGCGCATCGAAGACACCGACGACAAGCGCTTCGTGGAAGGCGCGGTCGAGACCGTCATCGACAGCCTGGACTACTTCGGGATCCACTTCGACGAAGGCGCTTCCAAGGAAGGCGAGATCGGCGATTACGGCCCCTACCACCAGAGCGACCGCGGCCCGCTGTACCGCTGCTTCGCCAAGAAGCTCGTCGCAGAAGGCAAGGCGTATCCCTGCTTCATGACCGAAGAGGAGATCGCTGCTATCCGCGCGGAACAGGAATCGCAGAAGCTCACTCCCGGCATCTACGGCAGCTTCGCCAAGTGCCGCGACCTGACGATCGAAGAAGTGCAGGCGCACCTCGACGCCGGTGAAACACCCGTCATCCGCCTGCGCTCCCAGGGCAACCCGGAAGAGCCGGCGCAGATCCACGTGCAGGACGCCATCCGCGGCGAGCTCACCATGCCGGAGAACTTCCAGGATGTCGTCATCATCAAGACGATGGGCCTGCCGACCTACCACTTCGCGCACGCCTGCGACGACCACCTGATGCGCGTGACCCACGTCATCCGCGGCGAAGAGTGGCTCTCCAGCCTGCCGATCCACTACGAACTGTTCACAGCCCTCGGCTTTGAAGTGCCGATGTACTGCCACACCGCCGTCCTGATGAAGGTCGACGAGAACGGCAACAAGCGCAAGCTCTCCAAGAGAAAGGACCCGGAACTCGCACTCGACTTCTACAAGGAGCTCGGCTACCATCCGCTCGCCGTCCGCGAATACCTGCTGACCATCCTCAACTCCAACTACGAGGAATGGCGCATGGCCAACCCGGACACAGACTGCGACGAATTCCCGTTCACCCTTGAGAAGATGAGCACCTCCGGCGCCCTGTTCGACATCGCAAAACTCAACGACGTCTCCAAGGATGTCCTCGTGAAGATCCCGGCGAAGGAACTGTATGATTTCCTGACCGGCTGGGCAAAGACCTATAAGCCCGAAGTCCTGCCGCTCCTCGAAGATGAGGACTACATCCTCAAGATCCTCGACCTCGGCCGCAGCGGCAACAAACCGCGCAAGGACTTCGTCAGCGCAAGTCAGATGTTCGACTTCATCAGCTACTTCTTCGACGACTACTACAAGCTCGAGGACGAGATCCCCGAACAGGTCAGCCAGGAAGACGCGGCGAAGATCCTCGATGCGTATCTCGCAACCTACGACCACAGCGACGAGCAGCCGGTCTGGTTTGACAAGATCCGCACGCTCGGCACCGAGCTCGGCTACGCTGCCAAGCCCAAGGACTTCAAGAAGAATCCAGACGACTACAAAGGCCACGTTGGCCATGTCAGCGGCGTGATCCGTCTGGCGATCGTAGGCCGTGCGAGCAGCCCGGATGTCTGGGAGATCCAGCAGATCCTCGGCGAAGAGCGCACAAAGGCACGCATCGCGAAGATGCGCAAGAATCTTTAGGAATCGCTCAGCGGTTGCGAACGAATAGCAAATAGCAAAAGAGCGGCTGTCATGCACACCCCCTTCGGCGAACTGAAAACGTTCGCCTCAGGGGCTATGCATGCGCCGCTCTTTGTTTTTCACTTTTGTTATCTGCTTTCAGCACCCACCGCGGTCACTTCCAGAGAGTTCCCGCATCCACGATGCTGACAGAAGACCGCCTTACACTTGCCAGCTATGTAAGTATTTCTCCTGTTCCTCGGTAAGCTCATCGATGGCGATGCCCCAGGCCGCCAGCATGCGGCGGGCGATCTTGTCGTCGATCTCGCGGGAGACGTCGATGACCTTGTTCCCGAGTTCCTTGTGGTGATCTTTGATGTACTGCGCACTCATCGCCTGCACCGCGAAGGACAGATCCATCATCTCCGCCGGGTGGCCGTCCGCCGCCGCGATGTTGACGAGTTTGCCTTCACCGATGACATGGATCACCTTGCCCCACGGCATGACATACGCTGTGATGTTGCGGCGCGCTTCGTATTTCTCGACAGCCAGGTCCTCAAGCCCCGCCATGTCGACTTCGACATTGAAGTGGCCGGCGTTGGTCAGGATCGCGCCGTCTTTGAGCGCCTTGAAATGCCGTGCGTCAATGACATGGCTGCAGCCGGTGACCGTAACGAATACATCGCCGAACGCCGCTGCCTGTTCCATCGGCATGACATCATAGCCATCCATATGCGCTTCCATGGCCTTGACCGGATTGACCTCCGTCACGATGACCTGCGCGCCGAGCGCCTTGGCTCTCATCGCGACGCCGCGGCCGCACCAGCCGTAGCCGGCAACAACGACTTTCTTGCCTGCCACGATGAGGTTGGTGTTGCGCATGATGCTGTCCCAGACGGACTGGCCTGTGCCGTAGCGGTTGTCGAACAGATGCTTGCAGTCCGCGTCGTTGACCGCGACCATCGGGAAGTTCAGGACGTCTTCTGCCTCCATCGCCTTCAGGCGGATGATGCCGGTGGTCGTCTCTTCGCAGCCGCCCCAGACATCCTCTGCCAGATCCGGACGCTTGCCGTGCAGCATGCCGACAAGGTCGCCGCCGTCGTCGATGACGATATTCGGCTTGTGGGACAGGCACAGTTCGATGTGCCGCTCATATTCTTCGGGCGTTGCCGCATGATAGGCGAAGACCGGGATGCCGTCATCCACCAGCGCTGCCGCCACATCGTCCTGCGTGGAGAGCACATTGCTGCCCGTCGCGCGCAGATCCGCGCCGCCTGCCGCCAGCACTTTGCACAGATAGGCGGTCTTGGCTTCCATGTGAATGGAGAGCGAGATCTTCACGCCTTCAAACGGTTTTGTCTCTTTGAACTCTTCTTCGATCGCATTCAGCAGCGGCATGTGCCGTCTGACCCAGTTGATCTTCTTGTGCCCTTCATGCGCGAGCGCGATGTCGCGGACTTCGTATTCCATAGCTGTTCCTTTCTATCTGATCCGGCTGCCCGAATCGCATAATATGCCGCCGGGGTTGCCGGCGGCATCATGAGTCAGTTCAGTATATCCGGCGCTATTCGACCGTGACGGACTTGGCCAGATTCTTCGGTTTGTCGATGTTGCAGCCGCGTGCCTTCGCCACATAATATGCGAAGAGCTGCATCGGGACGACCGACAGCAGCGGTGTCAGTTCATCCGGGCAATCCGGGATGTAGATGACTTCATCCGCCTGCTTCTCGACTTCGGTATCGCCTTCCTTGGCGACGGCCAGCACGTAAGCGCCTCTTGCCTGCACTTCCTTGATGTTGGAAAGCATCTTCTCGAACAGCGCATCCTGCGTGGCCAGGACAACAACCAGGGTGCCCTGATCGATCAGGGCAATGGTGCCGTGCTTCAGTTCGCCTGCCGCGATCGCGAAGGAATTGATGTAGGAGATTTCCTTCATCTTGAGGGAGGCCTCATAGGACACGGACGCATCCAGGCCGCGGCCGATGAAGAACATCTCGTTGTCTCTGTGGAATCTGTCCGCAATGCGCTTGACGTCTTTCTGCTTCTCCAGATAGCGCGCCAGTTTTGCCGGGATCTCTTTCAGTTCACTGACCATACGCTGGTAGTACGACTCTTCGATGGCCCCGCGCAGACGGCCCATGTAAAGACCCAGCATATACATGATGGTCAGCTGCGTTG
Source organism: uncultured Eubacteriales bacterium (assembly GCA_902790905.1). Taxonomy (GTDB): domain Bacteria; phylum Bacillota; class Clostridia; order Peptostreptococcales; family Anaerovoracaceae; genus RUG13615. The sequence continues at coordinate 15,372 of CADATO010000008.1, read as the reverse complement.
TGTACGCCTTGGTGCTGGCGACGGAAATCTCCGGACCTGCCCAGGTGTAGAAGACGTCGTCGGATTCGCGGGCAATCGAACTGCCGACCACGTTGACGACCGACAGGACGCGGGCGCCTTTTCTCTTGGCCTCACGCAGTGCATGCAGCGTGTCCAGCGTCTCACCGGACTGGCTGATCGCGATGAACAGCGTCTTCTCGTCCACGAACGGATCCCTGTAGCGGAATTCACTGGCGATGTCGACCTCGACTGGGATCTTTGCCATTTTTTCGATCGCATACTTGCCGATCAGGCCGGCATGGTACGCCGTGCCGCAGGCGACGATGCAGACCTTGTTGATCTTATCAAGATCCTCTTTGGTCAGCTCGATGCCGTCCAGTTTGATATTGCCGTCTTCGTCCAGTCTGCGCAGGAGCGTTTCCTCGATGCCCTTCGGCTGCTCATTGATCTCCTTCAGCATGAAGTGATCGTAGCCGCCGCGCTCCGCGGAGTCGACGTCCCAGGTGACGGTGAATGCTTCGTGTTCGACCGGTTTGTTGTTCCCGTCGAAGATCTCGATCTTATCAGCAGTCACGACGATCGTCTCATCATTCTCAATGAAGTAGACCTGTCTGGAACGCTCCATGATCGCCGGGATATCCGACGCAATGTAGTTGCAGCCTTTCCCGATGCCGGCGATGAGCGGTGCATCCTTTCTGACCGCCACGATCTTGTCCGGCTCTGCGGCAGCAATGACACCGATCGCGTAAGCGCCGCGCATCTGCGCCACAGCCTTGTTGACCGCTTCGTGCAGATCGCCGTCGTAGTAGATGCCGATCAGCTGCGCGATGACTTCCGTATCTGTCTCGGAACGGAACTCGATCCCGTATTCGCGAATCAGCTCCTCTTTGATCTCGACGTAGTTTTCGATGATGCCGTTGTGCACGACCGCAATGGTGTTGTCCTCATTGGTATGCGGGTGCGCATTGACCTCGGAAGGCACACCGTGTGTGGCCCAGCGGGTGTGGCCGATGCCGACCGGACCGTCAAAAGCAGGATCGGCGACCACCTGTTCCAGGTTGACGATCGCTCCGACCGCTTTGCGCACTTCCAGCCCGCCGTCTTTGCAGATCGCGATGCCGGCAGAGTCATAGCCTCTGTATTCCAGCCGCTTCAGCCCGTCGATAATGACCTCTTTTGCGTTATTCTTTCCAATATATCCTACGATACCGCACATTCTGTATATTCCCCCAAATCCTATCAGCCAAACTTCTTCGTCAGCATTTTTGCCAGATCCTCAGCAAGGTCCGTGATCTGCTCCATATCTTCGCCTTCGAGCATGACGCGCACGAGCGGCTCTGTGCCCGACGGGCGGATCAGGACACGGCCGGAGCCTTCCATCTGCGCTTCGACGCCGCGGATCGCTTCCTGGACCTCCTGGTCTGTCTGATACTTGTTCTTGTTCTCGTTCTTCACCTTTGCATTCTTCAGCACCTGCGGGTAGATCGTAATTTCGTCCGAAAGCGCCGATGCAGGTTTGCCGGACTGCAGGACCGCATTGAGCAGCTGCAGCGAAGACAGGATACCGTCGCCGGTCGTCGTCTTGTCGAGGAAGATGATATGTCCCGACTGTTCACCGCCGATCACGCCGCCGGTCTTGAGCATGCTTTCCAGTACGTATCTGTCGCCGACACCGGTCACTTCCACCTTGCAGCCGATGCTCTCCAGGTGCTTGTGGAATCCGATATTGCTCATGACGGTCGCCGTGACCAGATCATCCTTCAGACGGCCTTCTTTCTTGAGCATCGCCGCGCAGATGCAGATCACTTTATCCCCGTCGATGATCCTGCCCTTCTCGTCGACTGCGATCAATCTGTCCGCATCGCCGTCGTACGCCATGCCCATGAAGGCACCTTCCTGCACGACCATCTCGCAGAGACGCTCGGGATGCGTCGACCCGCAGCCGTCATTGATGTTCAGTCCGTTCGGGTTGTCGCCGATCACAACGACATCCGCACCGAGTGCCTCGTAGACCTTCCCTGCGATCGCATAGGAAGCGCCGTTCGCACAGTCCAGCACGAGCTTGATGCCATGCAGATCCATCGGGGTGGAAGCCACCAGAAAATCAATGTACTTCTGGGCGGCATCCTCATCCGCGATCACATGTCTTCCGAGCTGATCTCCGGTGATGTATTTATTGACTTCGATATTACGGATGATGATGTCTTCGATCTCATCTTCGACCGCATCATCCAGTTTAAATCCTTCTCCGTTGAAGAATTTGATGCCGTTATACTCAAAAGGATTGTGCGACGCGGAGATGACAACACCGGCATCTGCCTTATAGTGACGCACCAGATAGGCCACAGCCGGGGTCGGCATAACGCCGACGGTGATCACATCCGCACCGACCGCCAGAATGCCGGCAGCCAGGGCAGACTCCAGCATATCCGCCGAGATCCTGGTATCCGTCCCGATCAGGATCGTGGGACGGCCCTTGCTCTTGCTCAGAACGTGCGCCCCGGCCTTGCCGAGTGCAAATGCCAGTTCCGGTGTAAGCTCGCTGTTCGCGACACCTCTGACGCCATCTGTACCAAATAGTCTGCTCATTCTCTTACTTACTCCTCTGTTGTGATTGCTGTCAGAACGATCCGGATTGTCTGCGGATCGATCTGCACGCTGCCTTCATCCAGACTGCTGACCTGTGTCAGCGCCGCTTCCTGTTCGCCTTCCGCAAGCCCCGCTGCGGAGACGTGCAGCACCAGGTCGCTCTTCTTGATATTGTCCAATGTATCTTTTTCCGCACTGACAGTCACCTTGACCGTCTGTGTCGGGATCGTCGCCTCATATCCTTCCGGCAGATCGTCGATCACGATCTCCGTCTCGGCATACGACCACGTCTTGGAGGAAACCCCGGCGATCGAGATCTCCGCCTCCAGCGTTTCCGGATCCGTCACGGTGATGCCGGAAGGCAGATCCGGGACCAGCGTCACGGTCGCATCCGCTTCCAGATCCGTTACATCTGCAGTGGCTTTGACCTCTGTCAGATCCGCAAGGACAGACGGGGCACCTGATACGGTAACAGTTGCAGGGGCGTTGATCCCGCCAAGTTCAAACCCGGCAGCAGGCGTGCCCGTTGTTTCCACCTTGAGCGGAAGCGTCTTCGATGCAATGATGCTCGCCGTGACTCTGACTTCGTTGGTTTCCAGTTTTACATGATTGACAGGATTGCCGTTCGCATCCACCGGTGTCACCGATTTGGTCAGAACGGTCGTCTTCTCCGTCAGTTCATCCACGCCCACTGTCGCAGACAGGTGGTCGATCGACTGTACGGTCGAAGCCGCGCCGGTGACAGCGATGCTCTCCGGATCGACCTTGACATTGCCGGCTTCCTGCGATACTTCGAACGCGCCGTCATAACTGACCTCGACAGCAATGTCCTTTGTCACCAGATCATCGATCTCAACAGTGATCTCATCTATGCTGGCCTTCTGCAGCTCGACTGCATTGGGCACTGTGATATCGAGTGTCACCTCATGTGTACCCTTGGTCAGACCCGACACATCGGCCACAACGCTGATGCGGTCACTGTTCGCGACCAGCTTGCGGACATCCGATCTGTCGCCCTTGATCGTCAGATCCACAGTCACATTACCTGGATCGACCAGTGCCAGTTCGTTTTCTGCCAGTACTTCTTCACCTGCAAACACGACCGGAACGCCGGTGATCCTGCCGGTCGTTGTCGGGTCCACCTGCCCTACAACATAGAGCCACAGGACCACAGCGGCAACGAAGGCGATGACGGCGTTGATCTTGTTGTTTTTCAACATCAGTCATCCCTCCTGTTCCGTGTGAACAGCGCCTTGACCCGGCTGCTGTCGTACTGCGCGTCATTCAGGTACAGCGAAAGGAGGCGTTTCTCCAGCGTCTTCCCATCCAGATACCGTTCGAGCACGCCGTCTTCGACCAGCGTGATGATGCCGGTCTCTTCCGAGACGATCAGCACCAGGGCATCGGACTTTTCGCTGATGCCGATGCCGGCGCGGTGGCGGGTGCCCAGGCTCTTGGGGATCTCCATATTATCTGTCAGCGGCAGCACACAGCCCGCCGCATGCAGTTTGGTCCCGCGGACGATCATCGCACCGTCATGCAGCGGAGACCCTTTATAGAAAATATTCTCGATCATCTGCGCGGATACGTCTGCATTGATGACCGTACCGCTCTCGATGATATCGGTCAGGCTTGTATCACGCTCAAAAACGATGAGGGCGCCGGTCCGCTCGGCTGCCATGTCTTCAGCGGCTTCGACGAACTCCGCGACCACATCTTTTGCTTTTTCTTTATCCAGAGGATCCCCTTTGATCCGGAACAAAGACCCTCTGCCCATCCTTTCAAGTGCCCGCCGCAGTTCCGGCTGGAACAGAATGATGAGCGCAAGTACACCGACCGCCAGCGTCCCCCGCATGATGAAGTTGAGGACGTGCAGCTGCAGAATATCGGATAAAAATGCAACAGCAAGGAGGACCAGCACGCCCTTGAGCAGCTGTTCCGCCCTGCTGTCCCTGATGAAGCCCAGTACCTTATAGAAGATATAGGCGACAATCAGGATATCCAATATGTCCGTGATCGCTATACCGGCAAGAAGGTTCTCCGTAAACTGATGCATGGATCCTCCTGCGGTTTAGTAGGTGGTTTCGAGAAGCCCGTAATCCTTCTCATTACGCTTGTAAACAACATTGACGCTGTCGGTCTCGACATTCAGGAAGACATAGAAGTTGTGCTCCAGCATCTCCATCTGCAGGACTGCTTCGTCGACGGTCATCGGCGTGAGCTCGAACTTCTTGTTTCTTGTGACAGCGATCTCTTCGGTTTCTTCCGGTTCCGGTACCTGTGCGAGGTCGATCACCTTGTTATCCTTATGCTTCTTCTGGAGCTTGCCCTTGAAGCGGGACATCTGGCTGGAGAGCTTGCTGACGACATTGTCGATCCCATCGTAGAACTCGTCCGCGCGGTCTTCCGCACGGAAGATCATGTTGCGTGCTTTGATGGTAACCTCTGTCTTTTTATATTTCTTCTCCTCCGTCAGCATGACGTCGGCATCGATATCATCAGAGAAATACTTGCCCAGTTTCTGGACCTTCTTCTCGATCGTGTCTTTCAGATGGTCACTGACTTTGCAATTTTTGCCTGTGATGTTCACTCTCATAGTGCGACCTCCTTATTGTTTGATAAAACAATATTCGCAGCAGTAACTTCTATATACAACAGTCGCCTGGCTGACCTGGTCTTTGCCCCCACACTTGCCTTGACCCGGGTTTCCCGGAGGACTTACTTCTAAACTGCGCCATGATCACCGCGGCTTCCTGCGCACGGCTTACGTGGGACCTTTCGCCCGCAGCTGGCATGGCCTTTCAACCACAGACCCAGCCGACTGCCATATGCTTTTGTTTGATAATATTCTAACACGGAATCGCCCTTTCATGTGGCATTCTGTGCAAATTCTCGTACATTATTCTGCAGCCTCTTCAAATGCCGGATGGACATCTGCGCCGGCCGCAAATGTCAGCACATCGACACGGGCTGCGCCTGCCTCTTTCAGCACCGCGGCGCAGGCGTCGAGCGTGCTGCCCGTCGTATAGACATCGTCGATCAGCAGGATCTTCTTTCCGTCTATGATACTGTCTCTGCCTTTAAGAATACTGAAAGCGCCCTGCACATTGGCGCGCCGCTCCCCGGCGCCAAGCTGCCGCATCGTCCTGGTATGTTTTGTCCGCACCAGCAGCTCCAGATAGCGGATGCCGATGCGCCGCGCAAGAGACTGCGCCACGATTTCCGTCTGGTCGTAGCCGCGCTTTGCGGTTTTCCACCTGCCTGCAGGAACAGCGGTCAGAATGTCTGGGCTGAGCGATTCTCCGGCGATCCGGTCCGCCATCACCTCGGCGATGGCATGCCCGATATGATCTTTGCTGCGCTCCTTGAACTCGGAGATCAGCATGCGCTCGTACAAGCCATAGGATGCACAGGTGTACCCGCGGTCAAAGGCGTGCTGTGTGGTGCGGCAGTCGTAACAGGTACTGTGCAGTGCTGTTTCAGGCAATGGTTTGCCGCATTTCGCGCAGACGCTGCCTGCTGCCCAGCTGAACTTCGTGATGCAGTCGTCGCAAAGCCCGTAGGTCCGCGTGCCGTCGATCACAGCCCCGCAGGAGTGGCAGTACAGCTGCGGCGGAAAAACAAGATCCTGCAGCTCCCTCATCCACCCGGCCGGACCGGTGCCGTCAGTCCTCCTCATACAGGGCCTCCTGCGGCAGCATATCCTCCGGGAATGTCACCATCTCCTCTTCGGCCGGCTCGATCATCGCCTGCAGGCGCTCCGCAAGCCCGGAGTACCGGTGCGCCGCCTCGTTGTTGTCGACCATCGCGTTGAGATACCGCTGCATGCCGACGATGACGACCGCCTCCTTTGCACGGGTAATCGCCGTGTAGATCAGGTTCCTTGTCGCCAGAACCGGCGGGAACCAGCTCATTGGGATGACAACGACGGGAAACTCGCTGCCCTGCGATTTGTGGACCGTGACCGCAAAGGCGGGCTCCAGTTCGTCCAGAATATCGGATGTGTATGTCACGTAACGGTCATCAAAGACCACCGTCACGGTCTCTTCCTCTTCATCGATGCGGGAGATATAGCCGACGTCGCCGTTGAAGACGCCTTCCCCCTCCGAAAAATCATCGGCAGAGCGCCAGGCCAGCAGATAGTCATTGCGGTTTTGCATGACCTTATCGCCTTCGCGGAACGTCCTGCCCGCCGCTTCGATCTCGTGCAGCCCCGGTGCAGGCGGGTTGAGCGTCTGTTGCAGCAGTTCGTTCAGGCGGATCGTCCCAAGACCGCGTTTTTTGGCCGGGGTGATGACCTGGATATCCTGCAGCGGGTCGTGCAGTGCGTAGTGTGCCGGCAGTCTGTCCTTGACCAGCTCGAGGATCGTCCGGCGGATGTCCTCTTCCGAGCCGCGCTCCATCATGAAGAAATCGCCGCCCTTTTCGTTGCAGGACGGATATTCCCCATGGTCGATCCGGTGGGCGTTCACGATGATCAGGCTCTCCTGTGCCTGGCGGAAGATCTCCTTCAGCCGTACCGCGTGGATGTAATCGCTGCGCAGAATGTCCGCCAGCACATTGCCCGCGCCGACCGACGGCAGCTGGTCCGCATCGCCGACCAGTACGAGCCGGGTGCCGAGCTTGAGCGCCTTGAGGAGCCCCTGCATCAGCAGCAGGTCCACCATGGACGCCTCGTCCACGATGACCGCATCGTAGTCCAGCGGATCGGTCTCGTTCTTCCCGAACACCATCTCGCGTGTGCCTTCATCGTAGGCGTAGCCGAGCAGCCGGTGCAGCGTCGAGGCCTCATGCCCGGTCGTCTCGGTGATGCGCTTGGCCGCTCTTCCCGTGGGCGCCGCCAGCGCCGTCTTTACGCCGTTGTCGCGGAAGATGCGCAGAATGCCGTTGATGATCGTGGTCTTGCCGGTGCCCGGGCCGCCCGTGATGACGAGCACGCCCTTGTCGAGGCAGTCCAGCACCGCCTTTCTCTGCTCCTCGCTGAAGACGATCCCGATCTCATGCTGCGCGGCGTCGACCAGCGAATCCGCATCCGCCCCGAGCGGCCGCATCTCTTCCTGCGACAGCGCTGCCAGTTTGGTCGCCACATACCTCTCAGCTGTATGGAATGCCGGCGGGTAGACGACCTCCCACCCCTGCAGGGTGTCCACCTTCAGGTCCCCTTCGAACACCATGGCGACCAGCCGGTCGTCGACGGTCTCCCGCGGGACCTCCAGCATCTCCGCCGCCCGGCCGACGAGTTCCTCTCTTGGCAGGAAGGTGTGCCCCTCCCCCACGGCATAGGAAAGCAGGACGTTGATCCCGCAGCGGACACGTCCGTCGTCATCCGGCGGCAGACCGACCTTTTTGGCGATCTCGTCCGCCCGCTTGAATCCGATGCCTTCGATATCATCGACCAGCTGGAACGGATCTTCGCGGACCGCCTCCGGCGCATCCGCCCCGTACATCTCATACAGGCGCACCGCATAGCTGACACCGATGCCCATCTTCTGCAGTTCGACGGTCACATCGGCAAATTCCTGATGCTCTTTGTAGATCCTGCCGATCTCCAGCGCCTTCTCCAGACTGATGCCGCTGACTTCCGCCAGACGGGCAGGCGATTCCTGCAGGATGCTGAACGTATCCATTCCGAACTTCGCCGCGATGGCAGCCGCCTTCTTCGGCCCGATGCCTTTGATCAGACCAGAAGAGAGGAACGCGATGACGCCGTCCGTATCCTCCGGTGCAGACTCTTCGTATTCCTTAAACCTGAACTGTTTGCCAAATTTGGCGTTGTAACTGTATTCTCCCCGGAAGACATACTCACGGCCGGCCATGCAGTCCAGCATATCGCCGAGCACCGAGACAGTCTCGTCCTTCGTATCCACGACCGCGATCGTGAATGTCCCCTTGCGGTACCGCACGTTCGTGACCTGCCCCCGGATCTCGGTCAGCTGGCTCATCCGTTCTTTCTCTTGTAGATGGTGCGGTTGTTGAGCGTCCAGACGCGTTCACTGAAGTCGCCGGGCTGGATGCCGAGCAGTGCGTCTTCCATATCGTACATCTTCGCGTCGAGCACATCCAGATAATGCAGCATCTCCGCCTCGGGGAACAGCGGCCGCACCGGGCTGCCGAACTCCGGCTCGTAATGATGCGACAGGATCATGTGCTCGATCATGATGCGCTTTTCATCGCTGAACTGCAGCGCGGCCATATCCTTATCCAGTTCGCGCACGCCAAGCACCAGATGCCCCAGCATCTTGCCTTCAAAGGAGTATCCGCTGCTCACACCGAGTTCATCGGAGAGAATCTCCGTCGTCTTCTGCAGGTCGTGCAGGATGACGCCCGCCGATACCAGGTCGGGGTCCAGGTTGGTGTAGACCTTGCACAGTGCCTGCCCGGACATCAGCATCCGCTTCATGTGCCAGAGCAGCCCGCACATCTCCGCATGGTGGTTCTTCGAAGCAGCCGGGTAGTACAGCAGTTTTTCCTTGTGCTTTTCGAGCTGCATCGTGCAGAGCTTTGCCAGGTCGAGATCCGCCATGTCCATGGCAGCGCTGTAAATGAACTCGTACATGGACGGGCCGGACTCCGGCGCCGCTTTGATGTAGTCGGTGATGTCGATGTTGTCTTCCTTGTTGGTCATGCGGATGCGGCTCAGACGGAGCTGTTTCATGCCCTTGAACTCCGTGACCTGCGCCGCCACCTTGATGACGTCGCCCGGGCCGTACTGGCGTTCGCGCTCGAGCGCTTCATCTGCGAGATCCCACTTCTTTGCGGAGATCTCCCCGGTCTTGTCCGCCAGCATGAGATCCATGTAGTTTCGTCCGTTCGATGCCTTCTTGACCGCCAGCTGCCGGATCATGAAGTACCCCATGAACTCCTGCCCGACATTAAGATCTGCAATATAGATGTCTTTCATCGTTCCTCCATAGATACAAAAACGCCCTGCGAAATGCTGTGATCCCGCGGGGCGCTGGTGATGGTCTTATTTCTTGAATACTTTGTGCCCTTCGATCCCTTCGATCGCGGGAACGTCAGCCGCATCCGGGAACAGCCAGGCGCCGATCGCCGTACGCGGGAACTCCTTGACTTCCTCGAGCCCGTCTTCCGTATTGACCACGGCATTGTTCTTATCCATCCAGCCTGCCCGCACACCTTTGCGGTTGAGGATCTTCACATAGATGTAGTCGCCCTCGATCGCCAGCACTTCGACCTCGCCGTATGCCCAGTGGAAGTAGTGGCCGCCTTCGACGCATTCGGCCTGCAGCTTCTCCGCATCGATGTCCGCCGGGACCGGATCTGCTGCCGCAACTTTCTTTTCCTGCGCAGCGATCTTCTTCTCTCTGTCCTTGATCTTGTGCGCCAGCTTTTCGATCCCTTCCTGTCTGGACTGCTTGCCGCGTTTGATGACGCTCCACTCAAGGCGCACCCACGAGTTGTCCTCGATCAGGTTGGCGATCTTCGCGTTCAGGATGTCGATCTTTTCCTTTTCGCCTTTGGTATCTTTGAGTTCCGCGAACTCTTCCATTGCCTCTTTCAAGGTGGTCAGCACCCCGATTTCCGCGGACCATTTTTCCAGTTTTTTATCTTGGTTCTCTCTCATAGCTAGACTGAATCCCTTCCTGTCCTGTTTTGCATTTTACAGAGTTCATTATAGCACAGAACTGTTGGTTTTAGGTGGAATTTTTTTACATTTTTATATTTTTTCTTGCGCAGCAGGAGCGATTCCGCGCATGGCACCCAAAACTGCTGAGACTATTGGAATCGCAATGCCTGCACGCTTTCACGCATATTGACACCCGCACACCCTTCCTATAAAATGTTGAAATGCAGGACAGCAAGTAACCTCTGCCGCCCATGCCCCATGAAAGAAAGGAATAAAGAATAACCATGCTCCGTGTTCTCCTGATCATCGTCGGTCTCATCCTGATCGGCATCATGATCACCATCATCCGATATACCAAGGCCGAAGTGCTCATCAATAAACTGCAGGGCAAGGGCGTCCGTGCGATCGTCATCCTCGGCATGCTCGGCTGCATGATGGTCGCCGTCGGCGGCTGCGGGATTATCTTCAATACGTTCTTCCCCAACATAGCGGACCGTATTGAAGCGCTCATCACGACCGGTGTGATGATCCTGCTGATCTACATCCTCTACAAGCTGTCCCTGTCGCTCAAGTCCGAGGAATACCTCAAGTTCGTCAAAGAAGAGCGCCAGCGTCTGCTCGCTGATCAGGCTGAGGAAGCGGAAGTCTACGAAGAGGAGGAAGAGGAAGACTGGGACGACGAGGACGAGGAGGAAGAAAGCGAACCTGCCCCCGTCGACTTCGAAGGAGAAGACGACGACTACTCCGAGTTCGAGGAGTACGAACGCCGCGTCCGCGAGCTGCACAAGGACGACCCGGACTGGGAAGAGTAATCCCGCGCAGACAACTAACGAATCAAAATGCCTGCTGCTTCATGCGGCAGGTTTTTTAAGGGAGAAACGACATCTATGAACAAGCTCACAGAAAAAATACCCGGCATCCTGATATGCCTGTTGATCGCCGTGCCCGCATGGCTGCTGGGCAGACAGTTCCCCGTTGTGGGCGGGCCTGTCATCGCCATCCTCGCAGGCATGATCATTGCCTCCTTCTGGACACCGAAGGGCAGCATGAACAAAGGCATCAAGTTCACCTCGAAGTACATCCTGCAGACCGCCGTTGTCCTGCTCGGCTTCGGACTGGACATGGGCGTCATCCTGCAGACCGGCAAACAGTCCCTGCCCATCATCGTATGCACAATTTCCACATCGCTGATCGTCGCCTTTGTCCTCATGAAACTCCTGAAGGCGCCGGCCAACACAGCGACGCTCATCGGCGTTGGCTCGTCGATCTGCGGCGGCTCCGCCATCGCGGCGACAGCGCCCGTCATCGGCGCAGATGATGACGAGGTCGCGCAGTCCATTTCCGTCATATTCTTCTTCAACGTGCTGGCCGCCATCATCTTCCCGATCCTCGGCCACACGCTGGGCTTTGATACCACCAGCGGCGAAGCGTTCGGTATCTTCGCCGGCACCGCAGTCAACGACACCTCCTCGGTCACCGCTGCCGCAGCCACCTGGGACAACATGTGGAGCCTTGGCACGGCGACGCTGGACAAGGCTGTCACCGTCAAGCTCACGAGAACGCTCGCCATCATCCCGATCACGCTGGTGCTCGCGGCGTGGAATGCACGCAAAGCGGATACGAAAAGCGAGAAGTTCAGCCTCAAAAGAGCCTTCCCGCTCTTCATCCTGCTGTTCGTTATCGCCTCGCTCATCACGACCGCCGGCTCCTCCCTCGGCGTGGCTGCATCGGTCTTTGCCCCGCTCAAGGACCTTAGTAAGTTCTTCATCGTCATGGCGATGGCTGCAATCGGTCTCGGCAGCAACACGGTCAAGCTCATCAAAACAGGCGCCAAACCGCTCGTGCTCGGCGCCTCCTGCTGGATCTGCATCACGCTGATGAGCCTTCTCATGCAGCATCTGATGCATCTGCTGTAAAACAGCGCTTCCCGTAACAAAGTAAGGCCGTGCACAAGGCACGGCCTCTTTTATTATTCATATACCCACATCTGCGCGGTCTGGTCTGCGATCTGCTGTGCATCCCAGGTCATTTCCGATCGTTTGATGCTGTTGGGATCGTGCACGATCACGCTGCCATCATCCGCGAGACCCGCCAGCACGATGAAGTGCCCGCTGGTCGTGAAGTCGCCCGGCATCACGGAGCAGATGATGGTTTTCCCCTCCGCAAGCGCCGATTGAATGGTATCCCTGGACGGATATTCCGCATAGGCGGACAGCCCCAGCTGCGCAGCGCCTTCCTCCATCAGCGCCCAGGCGGACCCTTTGCCGTTCACGTAGTACCCGTGCTGTTCTGCAAATTGTGCCACCGCGAGCGGATTGAGTGACGCATCGCCCGTCCTGGCGCAGGCGACCATCGAGAGGCAGACCGGACCGCATCCGTTCACCGCCAGATAGTCATCTCCGTACCAGGCGTACCCCCAGCGCTCATCCCACTGCAGGAACGACGGGACTTCCTCTTCGGCCAAATCATCCGAGATGTCGATCGCACCGGCATCAAACGCTTCCCCTTTGTGCTTGCTGTAGTCCCGCACAAATGTATACGCTTCCGGCTGGCGTTCCGCCAGCTCCATCAGGGATTTCGGACAGCCTCCGCCCGCCAGAAGTATCCTGCTGACCGGGGTGTGCCCCGTCCAGGTCATGACGCCAAGCAGGACAACGGCCAAAAGAAGGACCAGTGTTCTTTTGCGCAGACCAAGCCGGCTCTTCTGTCGGTGTTTGCGGCGGCGGATCTCGCGCTGCCGCTCTGTGCGCATGGCCTGCTGTCTTCTTCTGGTGCGGGCGGAGAGTTTATCATCGCGGCGGTCTGCATACCCTGCAGACCATCCGTATTCATCCATGCTGATCGTGCTTCGTGTGTACATAAAAGGCACCTCCTTTACGGTTTTATGGTACCGTTTCGGGAAGTGCCGTTTTTTCGTTTTTCATGCGTGCTTTCTTACAAAAGTCTTACGGTTTTCTCCATAATGCTTAAGGTGTTACTGGAGCGGCAGCCGCACAGTAAAGCAGATCATCTCATCCTTGCTATCCGCCTCGATTGTGCCTCCGTGCAGCTCGACGATCTCTCTGGCGATCGCAAGCCCCAGACCTACACCTCCGGTCTTCGTGCCCCTTGCGGTATCGACCCGGTAAAACTGCTCAAAGAGATGCTCCAGTTTTTCAGCGGGGATCGTAGGCCCCTGATTCAGGAATCGCACCACAGCCTCTTTCGCCCCCGGCTGGCCGCTAGGAAATGCCGCCCCGGTCTCCAGAGAAACGCACAGCGGCGTATCCGGATAACTGTAGGCAAGTGCGTTGCGGAGAAGGTTTTCAAAGACACGCTGGATCTTGTCCGCATCGCAGCTGATCTGCACATGCTCCTCGAGCTGCATATCAAATGTATGGCCGCCCTCTTCCAGCAGCGGCGCGGATTCGCTGATCATCTGCGCCAGCAGCAGGCTGAGATCACAGGACGCGCGCTGGAGCGTCATGCCCGACAGCGTCAGCCTCGTGACATCAAAGAATTCCGCGACCAGATCATCGAGCCGTTCCGCCTTTTCCAGCGCGATCCCGGTGTATTTCTCCCGCAGTTCCGGCGGCAGTGCCTCTCCCGCATCCTGCAGCAGATTGAGATACCCGATCACACTGGTAAGGGGCGTCTTCAGATCGTGCGCCAGATACATGATGAGGTCGTTTTTCTTCTGCTCGGTTTCCTGCAGCCGCTGTTCATCGGCCAGCGCCACCAGCCGGACCGCATTTAGTTCGTCTTCCGTTGCCGCCAGTTTTTTGGGCAGCACAATGGGCTGGCTCTTATCCACAGCGAGCTGGCGGGAAGCGTCCGTCAGGTCATCCAGATACCGCAGCGCGCGGCGGAAATACCAGAACGTGAAGATGACCCACACGACGACCAGTATCGCCACCTGTATGAAAAACAGGAAGCCCTCTGAAAACGCCAGGTGGCCGCCGCTTGTCTCAGTGAAACGCCAGAGGATATCTCTCCAGTTCAGCATCCAGAACAGGATAAACAGCAGATACAGCAACGCACAGATGATATATCTGACCGCCAGCGATCTGCCGATCTTCCGATTCAGTTTTTTGGCGGCCACGCCGCCTGTTCCCTTCGTTCTCACGTCAAGCCGCCTTATTGATCGATGGTGTACCCGATGCCCCAGACTGTTTTGATATATTTGGGCCGCCGCGGCTGGTCTCCCATTTTGGACCTGAGCCGCGCGATATGCGCCATCACGGTATTGTTGCTTTCGAAATACGCTTCTTTCCAGACTTTCTCAAACAGTTCCTCAGACGGGACCACCTGCCCCTGATGCGCCGCGAGGTACCAGAGGATATCAAACTCGATCGGGGTCAGCGCGAGGTCCTTCCCGTTGAGCTGCACCTTGTGCGCACGGCGGTCGATGAGAAGACCGCGGATCGAAAGGCTGTCAGGCGTGTCCCCGGCTGGAGCAGCGCCGTCATCTGCGGCCGCCGGGCTTGCCTGCCCGCGCGCAGCCTGTGCATCATACTGCGTGGTCCGGCGCAGCTGCGTCTTGACCCTGGCCACCAGCTCCAGCGGATTGAACGGCTTGGTCATGTAGTCATCCGCCCCCAGCGTCAGCCCCATGATCTTATCCTGGTCCTGAATCTTCGCTGTCAGCATGATGATGGGAAAGAAGTACTTCTCCCGCAACTGGCGGAGCAGCGAAAACCCGTCCTGATCCGGCAGCATGACGTCCAGAATTGCCAGGTCGATCTTCGTCTCTTCCGCGCATGCCAAGACGCCCTCCGCCCGGTAGTACCGGTGGACGGCAAACCCTTCGTTCTCCAGATAGATCGCGATCAGATCCGTGATCTCTTTTTCGTCGTCAACGACCAGTATGTGTCTCTCTTCCATCATACTGTTATCGTATCACACAGATTCTGATCCGTACCTTACGATTATCTTAAGAATCGCCGCTGCGCTCGATCTTCGCCCGCCAGCTCACCTGCCTGGGCGTCGGCATGTCATCGAACTGGATGACCCACGCCTTCTTCGCCGCGTCGATATCCACGATCGCCCCCGGTCCAAAGATAAAGTGCACGATCCGGTCGCCGGTTTTAAACGTATTCTCAGAGACCGCTCCGTCCTGAGGTGAGCCCCAAAAGTTAGACTTTTGCTCCAGCGAGTAATCGCTGGAGTTTTTCTATGCAGCTAATTGTTCAAGGCGATATTGCATCGGACTCCGC
>CADATO010000007.1 GCA_902790905.1 uncultured Eubacteriales bacterium | reverse complement strand
AAGGCTGGAATAAACAGGACACAGGACGAGTATTATGTACTTTGACTGAAAAGTTAATGTAAGAACCCCGGCTCTTGTGGTAAAAAAGTATATAGAAACAAATTGCTACGATACGTAGCATCGATGCCCTCATGATAACTTCCGAAATAAAGGCGCTCAAATGTGCGAAATAATTATTTGATATGGGGCGCGATGCGGCAGGAGAATTGCTCCGGGATACATAGACGGGACCCCGCCAAAGAGGCTGGCGCTTCGCGCCATGTAGAACAAAAAATTTGATTCAGGCAATTGTACCGATGTTCGGTTCCCCTCTTGGCCATTTCATCCCATGAACTCCTTATGGGATGCGGGTCCTTGATGGGTTTTTAACGCCTACCGAATGCACTTTAAAAGCATGGCAAAAATCGCCGTAGTCATTGGAAAATACGTAAGACCGTTGAAAACAAAAGAGCCGGACCAGATCGCTCTGATTCGGCTCCGGATGGAGCGGGCGAAGGGAATCGAACCCTCAACCTAAGCTTGGGAAGCTCATATTTTACCACTAAACTACGCCCGCATATGAGGCAGTCCGCTGAGGGACTGCCTATTTAATATAGTTGTTTTTCGATTGAATGTCAATGCTGCGCTACTTGCTCGCGCCTTCCTTCGTCTCACTACCGGGCACGTGATAGACGTGCTCCTGCTCGTGCTCCGCCTGTGCGCCGCTTGCGGTCGTGATCTGCCCTTCACGCTCTTCCTTGGTGATGGTGGATCCCAGGTTGAGGGTGCTCTTCTCGAGTTCAAGCAGCAGGTTGTTGAGCTCTGCGATGCGCTCCGGGGAGGCTTTGTCCCCGTCGAGGAGCTGATTGCTCTGATAGAGGACGCTCTCCAGTTCGGTGTGGACATCCGCAATGCGCTTGCGAATGTTCTCCACGGCTTCGATATCGATGATGTCCCTTGGCGCATCGGTGCGGGAAAGAACATTCGCCGTCTCGAGTTCGAACTCGCTCACGCCGGGCACGACCACCGGGCGGTAGCCGAGGTGCTCCTCCACGTAGTCAGCGAATGCTTCTTTGGCTGCAGGTTCGCCGTGTACCAGGAAGACCTGGCTTGGCTGCTTATCCCGGAAACCCGCCAGCCACTCGAACAGGCCGTCTCTGTCCGCATGCCCGGAGAAGCCCTCCAGGAAGTGGATCTCCGCATTGACGTGGATCTGCTCGCCGAAGAGTGTGACATCCTTGACACCGTCGACCAGCATACGGCCAAGCGTACCCTCCGCCTGATAGCCGACGAAAACGATGCTGTTCTTCGGATTCCAAAGGTTGTGCTTGAGGTGGTGACGGATACGGCCGGCCTCGCACATGCCGCTCGCGGAGATGATGATCTTCGGATTGGTATCGAAGTTGAGCGCGCGGCTGTCGTCCGTGGTGCGGGTGAACTTGAGGTTTTTGAAGTCGAGCGGGTTGTCGCCCTTGAGGATGTAGTCCTTCGTCTCTTCGTCAAAGACCTGCGCGTTGTTCTTGAAGACCTCTGTCGCCGTTGTTGCCATCGGGCTGTCGATGTAGACGTCCAGGTTTTCCAGCACGTCTCTGTACGGATTGCTGGTGTCTTCATAGTATCTGTTCAGTTCGAAGATCAGCTCCTGCGTTCTGCCGACTGCGAAGGACGGAATGACAACAGTCCCTTTGCGCTTCACGGTCTTGACGATAATGTCCAGGAGCTGCTCGATGCCGCTGGTACCTTCCGCCGGATGGAGTCTGTCGCCGTAGGTGGTCTCCATGATGACGTAATCCGCCTTCTTGATGGTGACCGGGTCGCGCAGGATCGGCTTGTCCTTCATGCCGAGGTCGCCTGAGAAGACGATCTTGGACACGTTGTCTCCCTCTGCTGCCCAGATTTCTGTAATCGCACTGCCGAGGATATGACCGGCGTCGTTGAAGACGATCTTCATGTCCGGGTTGAGCTCGATGAGCTGATCGTAGAGAACAGGCTCGACGAACTTCAGCGTATCCAGCGCATCATTGTATGTATAGAGCGGCTCGACCAGTTTGCGGCCGGCGCGCATGTTCTTGCGGTTTTGCTGTTCTGCGTCCTTCTCGTGGATATACCCGCTGTCCTTGAGCATGACATCGAGCAGGTCCGCCGTCGCGTCGGTGCAGTAGATCTTGCCTTTAAATCCCTTCTTGACCAGCACCGGCAGACGGCCGCAGTGATCGATGTGCGCATGGCTCAGGATCACGGCCTCGACTTCCGCCGGGTCGAACGGGAATTCCTCGTAATTGAGCGCTTCCTCCTGCTTGCTCCCCTGGAACTGACCGCAGTCGAGCAGGATCTTGTGCGTCCCGCAGGTCAGCAGATGGCACGACCCCGTAACGCCGGAAGCAGCTCCGCAAAATTGGATCTTCATTGATTTCCTCCTGGTTGCTTGCCTATTTCTGTCTTATTCCTCGATCATCCGGATCTGCTTGATGACCTGCGGTTCGAGCGGCTTGTCCATGTAGTCCGTCTGCACAGAGACGATGTGGTCCGCTGTCTCGATCCCTTCGGTGACCTTGCCGAACGCCGCATACTGGCCGTCCAGATGCGGGGACTTCTCGACCATGATGAAGAACTGGCTGCCGGCGGAGTTCGGATCCATCGCTCTTGCCATGGAGAGAACGCCGCGGTCGTGCTTCAGGTCGTTCTTAAAGCCGTTGTACAGGAACTCGCCCTCGATCGTCCAGCCCGGGCCGCCTGTGCCTGTGCCGTTGGGGCAGCCGCCCTGGATCATGAAGCCGGGAATGACGCGGTGGAACGTCAGACCATCATAGAACTTATCGTTGACCAGTCTTTCGAAATTCGCGACTGTCTTCGGTACGATGTCCTCATAGAGTTCGCCCTTCATAACTTCGCCGTTTTCCATTTCGATCATGAACTTTTTCATGTGTGCCTCCAGATGATTCACATACTTACGCTATCTTCTTCTATTATCTACGCTAAGGTCGCTCTTAGCAAGGACTAACTGCAAAGTATCGCACCCGCCGCCGCCATGCATACGGTCAGCAGCACGGGGCTGATCTTTGTCCTGATGGACAGCCCGAACGCGATCAGGAACAGGACGACAGGCATCACCGCGACCGTGCCGCCGGTGATCAGGACCGTCTCCGCCATGAAGACCACCGCTGCCGCGATGAGACCGATGGTGGCCGGCCGGATGCCGGTGAAGACGCCCTGCACGACCCTGCTTTCCTTATATGTATCAAGGAATCGCATCGCGATCAGGATGATCGCAAAGGACGGCACCACCACGCCAAGCGTCGCCGCCACGGATCCCCATATGCCCGCATAGTGGAACCCGACGAACGTCGCCGCATTGATGGCGATCGGACCGGGTGTCACCTGCGAGATGGCGACAAGATCCGCAAAGTCATCCGCGCTCATGAGCCCGAAGGACTGTACCGTCTGGAAGATCAGCGGGAGCATGGCGATGCCGCCGCCAAATCCGAAGACGCCGATCTTGAAAAAGGCTGCAAAGAGGGAAAGAAGCGCCGGCATATCAGGCACCCCCTTCCGGTTTCTTACGGAGCAGGACCCAGACGATGCCGCACACCGCTGCGCCCAGAATGACCCACACCGCACTGACACCGAGGAATGCGATCAGGATGAACGCCGCCAGCGCGATGATCCAGCCAAAGGCATCCTTGAGGTTTTTCTTTCCGAGGCGGATGACCGTGGCGAGGATCATGCCGCAGACACCGGCCTTGATCCCGGTGAACGCCCCGGTCACGTACGGATTGTCTCCCACGTGCAGCAGGATGTTCGCGATCAGGATAATAATGAGGAAGGAAGGCAGGATGACCCCGAGCGTCGCCGCCAGCGCCCCCGCAAAGCCGCCTTTGCGCTTGCCGGTATACGTGGCCATATTGACCGCTACGACGCCGGGCAGCGACTGGCTCAGCGCCAGGCAGTCCATCATTTCCTCTTCATCAAACCACTTTTTCTCTTTGACCGCGATCCGCTCGAGCAGCGGGATCATCGCAAGGCCCCCGCCGATCGTGAACAGACCGATCTTGAAAAAGGACGCAAACAACTGCCACAAGAGGGCCCCGCGTGATGCACGGCCCTCCTGCTGCTTGTTCATTTCATAATTCTGCTGTTGCTGCAGATCCTGTTTCATGCCGTTGCTTGGATGCTCCGGTATAAACCTACTTCGCTGCGATCAGCGCCAGCGCTTTGGCCGCCGCTTCTTCCGCAGTGATCTTTTCGTTTTCTTCCTTAGCGCGTTCCTTGAACTCGACCACGCCGTCCGCCGCATCTCTGCCGACGGTGATGCGCACCGGGATGCCGATCAGATCCGCATCCTTGAACTTGACGCCGGGGCGCTCTTTGCGGTCGTCGAGCAGGACTTCCGCACCCTTGGAGGTGAGCTCCTGATAGAGCGATTCCGCGACACCCGCCTGCACCTCATCGTCCTGCTTGACCAGCGTGATGATGACGTGATACGGTGCCACCGCCATCGGCCAGATGATGCCGTTGTCGTCGTGATGCTGCTCTACGATCGCCGCCATGGTGCGGGTCACGCCGATGCCGTAGCAGCCCATGACGATGTCATGATCCTGCTGGTTGTCATCTTTGTAAGTCGCGCCCATCGCCTTGGAGTACTTGGTGCCGAGTTTGAAGACCTGGCCGACTTCGATGCCGCGCGCATACTTGACGGGCTTGCCGCAGCAGGGGCACGGATCGCCTTCCTTGAGGAGCTTCAGATCCGTGACGATGTCGCCTTCGTAGTCACGTCCGTAGTTGACATTGATCAGATGGTGGTCCTCTTCACAGGCGCCTGCGCACATGTTCTTATGTGCCGGCAGTTCGCTGTCGACGACGATCGTGCAGTCGTGCAGACCGACCGGACC
The DNA here is from genome assembly GCA_902790905.1 of uncultured Eubacteriales bacterium. Classification (GTDB taxonomy): domain Bacteria; phylum Bacillota; class Clostridia; order Peptostreptococcales; family Anaerovoracaceae; genus RUG13615. Next base: position 66,584 of record CADATO010000007.1, on the reverse strand, counting down.
GGTGAACCCGCCGACTGCGCCTGTGACAGCGCCCATCGCCTTCTCATCTGCGAACTCGATCGCATGCTCCGGGATGTCCAGCGCATTGATCAGCTTGGTCATATTGAGCTCACGGTCGCCGCGGATGAACGCCGCCACGTAGCCGTTCTGCTCGTAGTTTTCATCATAGGTTACAAAGAGGAGCGCCTTGATGGACTTCTCTTTGGGGAGCTTCAGGAAATCGCACACTTCCTCGATCGTCTTGGTGCCGGGCGTGTGGACTTTTTCCATGGCCAGCATCTCTTCGTCTGCGGGCACTTCGTCGACGCAGGCTGCGCGCTCGCTGGTCGCCGCCATGTCGCAGTTCTCGCAGTACGCGATCTCGCTCTCACCGACTTCGGAGAGCGCCGTGAACTCGTGCGAGTTACTGCCGCCGATCGCACCGCTGTCCGCCTCGACCGGACGGAAGGTCAGCCCGCAGCGGGTGAAGACCTTCGTGTACGCGTCGTACATATCCTGGTAGCTCTTATCCAGTCCCGCCTCGTCCAGATCGAACGAATACGCATCCTTCATGATGAACTCACGGCTGCGCATCAGACCGAAACGCGGACGTGCTTCATCGCGGTACTTGTGCTGGATCTGGTACAGGTTCTGCGGCAGCTGACGCCAGGAACTGATATCCGAGCGGACGATATCCGTGAAGATTTCCTCGTGCGTTGGGCCCAGGCAGAACTGTCTGTCGTTACGGTCTTTCAGGCGGAACAACTCCGGTCCGTACTGATACCAGCGGCCGGATTCCTCCCACAGTTCAGACGGCTGCAGCGCCGACATCAGGATCTCCTGCGAGCCGGCAGCGTCCATCTCCTCGCGCACGATCTGCTCGATCTTGCGGAGCGTACGCCAGCCGAGCGGCATGAAGCCGTATACCCCGGAGACCAGTTTGCGGATCATGCCCGCTCGCGTCAGCAGGATATGGCTCGGGATCTCCGCCTCCGCCGGTACTTCACGCAGTGTTTTGAAGTGCATCTTCGACATTCTCATAATATGTATTCTCTCCTCTTGTTTATTAGTCTGTCTCTTTGAAGAGCAGGCAGACAGCCTCTGCCGCCAGCCCCTCTTTCCGGCCGGTGAACCCCAGCTTTTCGGTGGTGGTGCCTTTGACGTTGACCTGCTCCGGACGGATCCCGGCCGCCGCCGCAATGGCTGCCGCCATATCCTTTTTATAAGGGGCGATCTTCGGTTCCTGGCCGATCAGCGTCGCATCGATGTTGCAGACCGCATAGCCTTTCTCTTTGAGCATGCGCGCCACTTCGCGCAGAAGCCCAAGGCTGTCCGCACCCTTATAGGCAGGGTCCGTGTCAGGGAATCGCTCCCCGATATCGCCAAGCCCCGCAGCGCCGAGCAGCGCATCCATCACGGCATGCAGCAGCACATCTCCGTCGGAATGCGCCAGCAGCTGCCTGTGATACGGCACGTCGACCCCGCCGAGACGGATCGTTCCCGCGCTGCCATCTGCAGCCGCCTTGTCCGGCGATTCTGCAAAGCGGTGCACATCATAGCCGATGCCAGTCCGCAATGTATCAGGTCCGATCAGCATTCGTTATCAGCCTCCTGTTCCGGCAGATCTTCCGGGATGGTAATCTTAAGGTTGCCAGGTTCCCCTTCCACAAGATGGGGAATGATTCCCAGCTGCTCCACGTAGGATGCATCGTCCGTCCCTGCGAAGCCGTTCTGAGCGGCCTGCTCATAAGCGGACATCAGTACATCCTTGCGGAACCCCTGCGGGGTCTGCACCAGATACAGCGCAGAACGGTCCAGCGTCTTCTCCGCCGTGCGGATGGTATCGCGCGGCCGGATGCAGGGAACTGCCGCGCCGAACTTTGCTGCCGCCTCGGCAACGCGCGCAATCAGGTCAGTTGTTGCATAAGGTCTGGCACCGTCATGCACCAGTGCGTAGCGGATATCTCTGCCAAGAGCCGTAAGGCCTGCCATGACAGAGTCCGGTCTTTCTGCACCGCCTTCTACGACGATGGCAGCCAGTCTTTCAGAAGATACATCCCCGTCAAAGACCTTTTCAACCGTCGCTCTTACTTCCTGCAGGTGCGCACGGTCTGCCACTACTACGATCTCACTGATCGCCGGCACTGCCGCAAAGGTCCGCACACTTGCCATATACATGGGTTCCCCTTGGAGCAGCCGATGCTGTTTTGGTACCGCGCCGCCCATCCGGGTGCCTTTGCCTGCCGCCAGAATGACGGCCCCTGTCTGATAGTTCTGCTGCATACTCTGCCTCTCTAGCGGGCCGGCTTGGCAAAGATCATTCTTCCCGCCGACGTCTGCAGAACGCTGGTCACGATGACATCCGCGTTCTTGCCGATGTACTTTCTGCCTTCTTCGACAACGATCATGGTGCCGTCGTCCAGATAAGCGAGCGCCTGCCCGCTGTTCTTTCCTTCCTTGACGAGGAACAGATTCATCTTCTCGCCCGGAAGGACCACCGGCTTGAGCGCATTCGCCAGTTCATTGATGTTGAGTACTTCTACCCCTTTGATCCCGGCGACCTTGTTCAGGTTGTAGTCGTTGGTCACGACCTTGCCGTCCATGCGCTGCGCCAGCTTGAGCAGTTTGACGTCCACCTCGGGGATCTCCTCGAGGGACTTGTCGCCGTTCGTGTCGTAGATCTCCACGCCGTAGTCGTCGCGGATCTTGTTGAGTACATCAAGGCCACGTCTGCCGCGGTTTCTCTTCAGCGAATCGCTGGAGTCGGAAATGTGCCGCAGCTCGACCAGTACGAATTCCGGGATCACGATCGGACCTTCCAGAAAACCGGTCTCCATGATGTCCAGGATACGGCCGTCGATGATGACGCTGGTATCCAGGATCTTCGGCGTTGCAGACTGTTTGCCTTTGCGCTCACCGCCGCCCTGTCTTGACGTTCTCGGCAGATTGAGGCTTGTGATAAAGGCGAGCCCCTGCCGTTTGCCGATGATCGCACCTATGTAAGCAAGAATCGCATAGGTGATGATCGACAGGATGACCGGTACATACGGCACTCTGATCAGCCCGTACAGATTGGACAGCAGATAGGCGAGCACCAGACCGATGAGCAGTCCCACCGTCCCCATAACAACTTCACCGGACGATGTGTTCTGCAGGTCGCTCTCGATGCCCTTTGCCATTTTCTTACCCTGCCGGTTGATGAGCGGAACGATCATAAAGAAAATAAAGGCAAAAATAAGGACGTATACGATCATACACAAAGCAAGTTTTCCCTGTGTCATGTCGTCAAAAAAGGTACTCCCGCTCCGTTCCACCAGAAAACGCGTCAGCATGAACAATGCATAGCCGACCACGCCGCCGACCAGTGTCAGTACACCGCGAAAAATCTTATTCAGCATCTCTCTTTCACCTCCTTTCGTGTCATACTCCACAATGCGGGAAATGTCGCTACTCCCCCAGTTTCATTGTGTGTTATCCATCATATCACTTATTCTTGAAGAATTGGTGAAAACAGCATAAAAAAATAGCCTGCACCTTCAGCACAGACTACTATTTTTATGTTCCGGTCTTCTATGTCCAGGTCAAACGGCTTGTTCGATCATATCCTGCACATCTGACTCCGCGCGCCCTAGCACGAGCACCAGCTCGCTCGTCAGGATCTGTCTGGCGTTGGTCAGCAATTTCTTTTCACCGGTCGACAGGGGCTTTTCTCTTTCCACCCGCAGCAGATTGCGGACGACCCCCGCGACCTCTTTGATGTCTCCGGTCCGCAGATGCTCCATGTTTTCGCGGTTACGGCGATTCCAGTTGTCCGACATCTCTGTGGACGGTCCGGAAAGTACTTTCATCACCCCGTCGACTTCCTCTTCTTCGATGATGTTGCGAATCCCCACTTCTTCGCATTTGTCCACCGGTATCATCACTTTCATATCATTAGAAGAAACCTGCAGCACATAGTACTGCCGGTCTTCCCCAAGGATCGTCTTTTCTTCTATCCTGTCAATGACACCGGCCCCGTGCATCGGGTACACGATTTTATCGCCTATACTATACATAATACCCCCTCAGATTCCTCCCTAGTGTGTATTATATACTACCCATCAACAGTTGTCAAAAAAGTCGCAATAATAAATTTTAATAATGTACCACTACTGCAATGGCATGTCAATCCCATTTATGCAAAATATTAACAAATTGTCAAAAAACCAACAACTATTGGGTATTATTTCTATTTGCAGCGGATGCGCATCGGCGGTTGCATGACAATGCCCTCTCTTCTGTGCTACAATATTGGTCAGAACCGGAAATGGAGGTACCCGATGTACAGATTGCTGGTGGTCGACGATGAGCCGATGATCCGGGAGGTCATCCGCGAGTACGCCGAATTCAATGATTATGAAGTAGATGAAGCAGCCGACGGTATGGAGGCGGTCAGCAAGTGCCGGGAGAGCGATTACGATATCCTGGTCATGGACATCATGATGCCGCGCCTCGACGGCTTCTCCGCCTGCAAAGAAATAAAGAAAACAAAAGACATCCCTGTCATCATGCTCTCTGCGCGCAGCGAGGAATACGACAAGCTGTTCGGCTTTGAGCTGGGCATCGACGACTATGTGACCAAACCCTTCAGCCCGAAGGAACTGATGGCGCGCATCAACGCGGTCGTCACCCGCCACAACGCACAGGCGCAGACACAGGGACCGACAGACGAGATCGCCTTCGGCGGGCTCAAGATCAATATCCCGGCGCGCACCGTCGAAGTGGACGGGGTGAAGGTCGAGATGACGCCGAAAGAATACGATCTGCTGTTCTACCTGGTCGAGAATAAAAACCTGGCCCTGTCGCGCGACACGCTGCTGCAGGACATCTGGGGGTACGACTTCTTCGGAGAAGACCGCACCATCGACACGCATATCAAGAATCTGCGCAACAACCTCGGCCCCTACCGGGACCACATCGTGACAGTACGGGGAGTTGGATACAAATTTGAAGAATAGCGGCTTTGATTTCAGAAGCATACGGTTTCGGGTATGGATGTATTTCCTCGGATTTACAGCCATTCTTCTGATACTCATCTGGTTCCTGCAGATCTTCTTCCTCAACAATTATTACGAGGAGATGAAGATCCGGCGCACACAGGAATCCGCCAACCAGCTCGTGCAGCTGTACCAGGCGGACAACAGGGACGGGTTCACCACGCTCGCCAACCAGATTACGGAAGACAACGACGTCTATGTCCGTCTCGACGCGGGAGACAAGATGCTCTACCCCTCCATCGAGACGCTGGCTTACGGCAATGAGATCGCCGATGCGCGAAACGGACTGAAGACCGCCGCCGGCAACGGGAAAGACTCCTACACCTTTACAGAAGTCAACGAACTCAACCAGAAGCGCACCTATGTGTTTGCGACGTATCTGGACGATAACAACTACACAACGCTGTATGTCATCACCCCGCTGTATCCGATCCGGTCCACCGTTGCGATCCTGCAGAACCAGTTCCTGTACATCTTCGCGATCGCGCTCGGGCTGGCGATCCTGCTGGCCTACTGGCTGACCGCCCGCATGACACGGCCGATCAGACGGATCACCGCGACCGCCAAAAAGATGGCGGAGGGCGAATACGGGACGGTTTTCGAAGTGGATCAGAAGGGTTTCTCGGAGATCCGGGAACTTTCGGAAACGCTCAATCAGACATCCTACGAGCTGAGCAAGGCGGAAGCGCTGCAGAAGGACCTGCTCGCGAACGTTTCGCATGACCTGCGCACCCCGCTGACCATGATCCGCTCCTATGCGGAGATGATCCGCGACATCTCCGGCGACAAACCGGAGAAGCGCAACGCGCACGTCCAGGTCATCATCGACGAAGCCAACCGGCTGAATACCCTTGTCAACGACATGATGGTCCTCTCGCAGATGCAGGCCGGCACGATGGAGCTGAACATCGCTCCCTTCGATATTCTGGCAGCGACCGAATCCATCGCCAACCCGTACCGGCTGCTCGAAGCGAACGGGTATGATATCCGCATCGAATGCAAAGAAAACTATATGGTGGTCGGCGATGAGGATAAGATCAAACAGGTCATCTCCAATTTCCTGACCAATGCCATCAAATACTGCGGCGCGGACAAGCAGATCCTGCTCAACATCCGCCGCTGGAATAACAAGATTCACTTCGAGGTCGTCGACCACGGTGCAGGCATCAAACCGGACGAACTGGCCCATATCTGGGAGCGCTACTACAAGTCCAGCACCAACCACGTCCGGGCCACCAAGGGCTCCGGGCTCGGCCTGTCGATCGTCAGCGAGATCCTGACGCTCCACAAGGCGCGCTTTGGCGCAGAGAGCAAGGTCGGCAAAGGCACGACGTTCTGGTTCGAGCTGCCGCTGGCGGAAGAACCGGAGCCGGTCGTCGGGAAAGTCCCCCGCGACACGCGGCCCATCAACATCCACCCGGATGACCGCAAGCGGCGCATCCACAAGCGCGGATAAGCCGCCACGGCTGAATATACGGATAATGAAAAGAGAGGCGAACGCCTCTCTTTTAGCATACTGCCGATCGTGGGTGCAGGCGCACATGCCCGCACTTTATCTATGAAGGATATCCGTCAGTCTGCGGACGCCTGTGATCTTCACATCCGGCCCCGCGCCTTTTCCCTGCAGCGCCTCGCGGATCGTATCCGCCTGCGACGCCGGCAGCAGGATCTGCCGGAAGCCCATGCGGACCGCCTCGCGGACGATCTTCTCCGCATTCTGCACCGGCCGCAGATCGCCGGTCAGGCCGATCTCGCCGATGGCCATCATATCTTTGTCCCAGACGATGCCCTTTACAGACGACCACACCGCCATCGCGACCGACAGGTCCGTGCTGGTGCCGTCCGGATGCAGCCCGCCGACGACATTCACGTAGACATCCTGATCCGACAGACGGAGTCCGACGCGGCGCTCCAGCACCGCCAGGATCATATTGAGACGCCCGTAGTCAAAGCCAATCGAGGTCCTGCGGGGATAGTTCATGTTGGTCGTCGCCGCCAGCGCCTGCACTTCGAAGAGCAACGGGCGCGTACCTTCATACGCGGCACCGATCATTGCCCCTTCCGCGCGCTCGTCCGCGCCCTGCAGGAACCGCTTTGACAGATCCGCGATCTCGATGAGTCCGTTCTCCGCCATCTCAAAAGCGCCGATCTCGCTCGTCGTGCCGAATCTGTTCTTATACGACCGGAGGATCCTGAGCTCCGCATTGCGTTCGCCCGTGATGCTGAGCACGCAGTCCACGAGGTGCTCCACGATCTTCGGCCCGGCCAGATCACCGCTCTTGGTGACGTGCGCGACGATGAATACCGGGATGTTGTGGGACTTGCCGATGCGCATCAGCGCGTTGCCGCAGGCGCGCACCTGTGAGATGCTCCCGGGCGCCGCATCGATATCCGCCATGAACATGGTCTGGATCGAGTCGATGATGATAAAGCCGGGGGCCTCCTCTTCGACGACCGCCTCGACCTGGTCGAGCGACGTCTCGGCCAATACGAGCAGATCGTCGTTCATCTCGCCGCAGATGCGGTCTGCGCGCATCTTGATCTGCTCCTCCGACTCCTCACCGGAGACGTACAGCACCTTGCCGATCCGCGCGGCAAAATTCGCCGCCGCCTGCATGATCAGCGTCGACTTGCCAATGCCCGGTTCACCGGAGATCAGCGTCAGCGAGCCGGGCACGAGCCCGCCGCCGAGCACCCTGTTGAACTCCGCGATGCCGGTATCGATCCGGTCCTTGTGCGGCGCCGCATCCACGGACTTCAGCGGGATGGCCCTGGCACGCTTTCCGCCTGCCGCCCCGCTCGCCGCACCGCCGCGCCGGCGTTTGTCATCCACCGCATCCTCTGTCACCTTCTGCTCGAACATCGAGTTCCAGGCGCCGCAGATGCACTGCCCCATCCACTTGGGACTTTCAAATCCGCATTCATTGCAGACATATACAACCTTTGCTTTCTTCGCCATTCTCTCACCCGGGCAGCCGTGCTGCCGTTCCATATGCGCGCTGTTGATCTGCGCCCGTTCCGTTGCTTCAAAAAAGAACTTATGTTCGTTTTTATTCTACCGCTGCACGCGGGCACTGTCAAATAAAAAAACGCCCTCCGCATGACAGCAAAGAGCGATTCCGCGGCGGTCAGACAGACTGCCTTATCATTCGTCGTCATCTTCTTCCATGCGCCGCTCCGCGTACATGCGGTTGATGACTTCCTGCGCATACTGGTTGATATGCTTGTCCACAAACTTGTCCCGGTCAGCCTGGATCGCGAGCATCTCATCGGCCACCTCCTCGAGCGGCGGTCTGCCCGCCCTGCCGAAGTACGCGATGATGCGCCCCGCCGTGTATTCCGTCGACATCTCCCGGGCGATCAGCGTTGCGAAGTCCTCCGGATATCCCAGATAGACCATGACGTTGTATACCTTTTCGCTGTGTGCGTTCATGCGTTCCTCTCTTGCCGTCCGCCGCAAGGCTGTGGTTTTGTTTTCTTATCCTTAACTATATTGTTTTTCGCGCGAAACGCAACCCGCTGCCTGCGCCACCTTCCGCGCACTGTGCTATAATGATGTAAACTATTCCATAAATGCATACTTAACCGCAGGAAAGACAGGAGTTTGCTTTGATTTACCTGGATAATGGTGCCACAACATTCCCGAAACCGGAATGCGTTTACGAAGCGATGGATCATTTTGCGCGGACCGCGGCGGTCAATGCGGGACGCGGCGCCTACAAAGCGGCCCGTGAAGCAACGGCCATGGTCAAGGATGTCAAGACCGCGTTGCTGAGCCTGATCGATGCAAGAGGCCAGGCGGAAGTCGCCCTGACGCCGTCTGTCACCATCGCGCTCAATCAGGTGATCCAGGGGCAGCCGTGGAAAGAAGGCATGGTCGCCTACGTGTCCCCGTACGAGCACAATGCAGTGCTGCGGCCGCTGCATCTTATGAAGAAAAAGTACGGCATCAAGGTGCTGGAACTGCCGCTCGCGGACAATCTGTCGATCGATCTCAATGCCACGGAATCGCTCTTCCGGCAGACCCCGCCGGACTTTGTCGCCGTCTCCGCGGTCAGCAATGTGACCGGCTACGTCCTCCCCGCGCGGGAGATCTTTCTGTGCGCCAAAGCGTACGGTGCGTTCACGCTGCTCGACGCCTCACAGGCGCTGGGGCTGGTGCGGATGCGATTCTCGCAGCTCAAGGCGGACTGCATCACCTTCGCCGGCCACAAAACCGTCTACGGACCGTTCGGCATCGCCGGCCTGTATATCAAAAACGGTGTCGATCTCGAGCCTGTCCTCGCCGGCGGCAACGGCATCAAGTCGGAGGATCCGGAGATGCCGCGCCACATGCCCGAAAAACTCGAGTGCGCCAGCATGGACAGCGTCGCCATCTGCGGACTCGCGGCATCGCTGGAATGGCTGAAGACGGTCGACCCCTGGCAGATTGAGTCCGCACTGGTCGACTATCTGCTGGAACGGCTTGCGGAAGTCGACGGCATCACCATCTACAAAGCCCCGCCGGGTGCCATGCAGGCGGGTGTGATCAGCATCAATAAGGAGGGTTTCCGCGCCAACGAGGTGGCGGCGATCCTCGATCATCAGTGCGACATCGCCGTGCGGGCCGGACACCACTGCGCCGGGCTCATCCACCGGCATCTCGATAATAAAAAGTATGACGGCACGATCCGGATCAGCCCGGGCGTGTTCAATACAAAAGAAGACATCGATGCGCTCATCGAAGGCCTGAAGACGATCGACCCGGAAGTGCTGAAGAGCATCGACAACAGCATCCTGCGCGGCAACTGCTAGCGCGAATGCGGGCAACGCGGCATACCGCGATAACCAGTGCAGCGTCACGTGATAAGGAGAAAGAAGATGGCTTACGAAAAACTGTTTGAAGAAGGCAGGATCGGCTCGATGACGATCAAAAACCGCGGCGTCATGATGCCCATGGCGACCGACATGGCCGACAAGGACGGTCTGCCCACCCCGCGGCAGATCCGTTACTACCAGGAGCGCGCCAAAGGCGGCATCGGGATGATCATCAACGAATACACCGGTGTTGACGACATCGACAGCATTCCTTCGATCCACAACCTGCGCGCCGCGAGGGACTACCACATCTCCGCACTGGAGGAGCTGACCGACGCCGTCCACATGTACGACTGCCGCATCGTGGCGCAGATCCACCACGGCGGTGCAACTTCCAATCCTGCATTCACGGGCAGAGACAACCTTGCCCCGAGCGCAGTGCCCATCGCGGACGGCCGCCCCGTTCCGAAGGAGATGACTCTCGAGGACATCAAGCGCATTGAAGACAAGTTCATCGCTGCTGCGGTCCGCTGCAAGAAGGCGGGCTACGATGCGGTCGAACTCCACGGGGCGCACGGGTACCTCATCGCGCAGTTCTTCAGCAAATACTACAACCGCCGCACGGACGAATACGGCGGAAGCGTCGAAAACCGCTGCCGCTTCATCGCGGAGATCATTGCGGGCATCCGGAAAGAACTCGGCCCGAAGTTCCCCATCCTCGTGCGCATGTGCGGCGACGAGATGACCCCGGTCGAAGGGTTCCTCAGCCTGGAGGAAGGCATCGAGATCGCGAAGTATCTGGAATCCTGCGGCATCGACGCCATCAACATCAGCAACGGCAGCGCCCGCAACGGCGACGCCAACTGCGAACCGTTCTCCTACCAGCCCGGCTGGAAGAAGCACGTCGCAAAGGCGTACAAAGAAGCGCTGTCCATCCCGGTCATCGCGACCAACACGATCAAGGATCCTGATTTCGCGGAATCGCTCCTCGAAGAAGGCGTCTGCGACTTTGTCGGCCTCGGCCGCTCGCAGCTCGCCGATCCGGAGTTCATGAATAAAGCCAAAGCCGGCACACCGGAACTCATCCGCAAGTGCATCGGCTGCCTCTACTGCAGAGAACGCGTGCTCGGCGGTGGCCTGCCGATCCGCTGCGCCGTCAATCCGCGCACAGCCCGCGAGATCGACTTCCCCGCCCTGCACAGAAGCAGCAAAGGCGCGCCCGTCGCTGTGATCGGCGGCGGTCCTGCCGGCATGCAGGCCGCCATCACGCTGGCGGAGCGCGGATTCAAACCCGTCATTTTTGAAAAGAGCGACACCCTTGGCGGCACGCTCAACATCGCGGACAAGCCGCCGCTTAAAGATAAGATCACGAAGATGGCAGCCTCCATGGGCTCGCAGCTCGCAGCGCTCGGCGTGGAGGTCCGTTTTGAGACCGAAGCGACCCCCGAAACCGTCAAAACGGCACTGCCGGATGCGGCCGGTGTCATCGTCGCCTGCGGCGCCGCGCCGCTGATTCCGCCAATCGAAGGGCTGGCGGAAGGTATGGAAAGTGGCTTTGCCGTGACTGCCGAAGATGTCATCACCGGCAAAGCGGTCATCCGCGAGGGACAGAAAGCGGTCGTCATCGGCTCCGGCCTGACCGGCCTTGAGACAGCGGAGTTCCTCCTCGGCAACGGCCGCAAGCTGGACATCGTCGAGATGCTGCCTGCCCTCGGCCCCGGCGTCTTCCCGGCGATCCTGAACGACGAAATGAGCCGCATCACCCCGTATGACCCCGGTCTCTTCCCCGGCCACAAACTGACGGCAGTCAGGATGCCGGCCGAGAATGAGCCGGGCTATGTCACCGTAGAAGATACGACCACCGGCGAAACCCGCGACCTCAGCGCTGACGCCGTCATCCTGGCGATGGGCGTCACCCCGCGCACGGAACTCGTGAACGCGTTCAAAGACGCCTTCGACAATGTCTGCACTGTCGGCGACGCGCGGCAGGGCGGCCGGATCGCAACAGCTATCCGCGAAGGATTCGAAGCCGCGTACCTGTTTAGGGCGTAACGCAAGCACGGCGGACCGGCATCCGTGGCTATTCCGCAGGAGCAGCTGCGGGCACCAGCGAAGTGAAGCAAAAAGAAACCAAACCCCGGACACTGTCTGAGCAGCGTAAGCTGCGAGTTTGTCCGGGGTTTTCGTTTCTTTCTGAGCGAGCGCAGATGCCCGCCTGCGACGAGGACCTGCCACGGATGCCGGTCCGCCGTGCTGCGTCAGGCTCTACTTGTCGAAGTCGCGGTTATGCTTGTAGTGACCGGGGTTGATGACCGGTGCGATTGTGCTGACCCAGCGATTCGTGTAGTTGAAGAAGCCGGCTACGAATGCCGCCTCGAGGATCTGATGATCGTCAAAGCCAGCATCTCTGAGCTTGTCGACCTGTTCCTGATCGATGTCGCGCGGATGAGCCGTCACATACCAGGCGTACTCGCAGAGCGCATAGTCCTCTCTGGACAGTTCGTCCTTACAGGCGCGGAAGTTGCCGGAAAGCCGGTCAACAAGAGATGCGTTTTTCCACATACCGCGCAGGTTGTCGCCGTGGGACTGCAGGCAGTATGCACAGCAGTTGTACGACGATACGACGATGCCGATCATCTCCTTCTGCGCATCCGTCAGGTAGCAGGTGTCGTTGAAGAGCGACCCCTTGAAGTTGAGGAAGCCGATGTACTCTTTGGCGTTGAGGGGCAGCACCTTGAACAGGTTGTTGATGAACCCCCAGTTCTCCATCATGACTTCCACGTTTTTATCAAAGACCGCATATTCTTCGTCGGTCATCTCTGCTCTGTCCGGTTTCTGCAGACGGGACAGCTGTTCGTCAAATACTAATGCCATTTGTTTCTCCTTTACTGCTGTGCGATTCCGCGGCGGGAACCGCTCTCATGGAATCGCTTATTCTACCGGGCAGATCGCGTAGACTCTCGTCGGATAGCCGGTGCCGTCCTTCAGCTTCGGGAAGCCGACCAGGATCATCGAGCCGACCGGCGGCACTTCATCGAGGTGCGCCATGACTTCGATCTGATAACGGTCGACAGCCAGAATGTACTGCTCGCCCGGATACGGATACGCATCTTCTTTGGTGGTCACGGTCGCGGGGTCGGTGTCAGCCGGTTCGTGGCCGATGCTGGCGATGTTTCTCTCTTCAACCAGCCACTTGATGGCTTCGACATCCCAGCCGGGGTAATGCGGCTGTCCGTTTTCGTCTTTGTTCTCCAGATCCGCCTTCTTGTACCAGTCGGAACGGAATGCGACGAATGCGCCTTCCGGGATCTTGCCGTACTCTTCTTCCCACGCCTTGATGTCATCAATGGTCAGGATGAAATCGGGGTTCTCCGCGCATTCTTTGGATTTATCGATGACGACAAGCGGCATCATCAGTTCTTTTTCGGTGATCTCGGACAGGTCACGGCCGTCCGCATGGAAATGGATCGGCGCATCGGTGTGGGTGCCGTACTGGCTGGCCACGCTCCACTGGTGGCAGCGCATCGGCGCCATCTTATCATCCGGTGTGCCTTCCAGATAGTCGAAGAGCAACTCTCCCTGCAGCGGCTCAAAACCGAACCAGTGCGGTGTCTCGGGGCTCAGCACATGCATCAGGTTGACCCATTTGTAAGCCGGGCTCTTCAGTTCATCGATGATCTCCCAAAGTCTCATGTTTGCCATTGTCTCTCTTCCTTTCTTTTCTTACCTGCGCATCGCTGCGCATATGCAATGCGGGGCAGCCAAAAGGCCGCCCCGCAAGGTTTAACATTTCAATTATTTAACTTCGTGGACCCAGCCTTCCGGACCTTCGATGGTGCCCATCTGGATACCGGTGAGGGTGTCGTACAGTTTCTGGATGACGGGGCCGGCTGCATCCATACCGGACGGGATGCAGATTTCCTTGCCGTGATCGTTGATCTTTCCGATCGGACAGATGACCGCAGCGGTGCCGCAGACGCCTGCTTCCGCGAACTCGGAGACCTCTTCAAACGGCACAGGACGATGCTCGACCTTCATGCCGAGGATATTCTCAGCGACGTACATCAGGCTGCGTCTGGTGATGGAGGGCAGGATGCTGTCGGACTTCGGTGTGACGATCGTGCCGTCCTTCGTGACGAACAGGAAGTTCGCACCGCCGGTCTCTTCGACATACGTACGGGTCGCCGAATCCAGATACATATTCTCGGCAAAGCCTTCCGCCACTGCCTGTTCACCCGGATACAGGCTCATTGCGTAGTTCAGGCCGGCCTTGATGTCGCCGGTGCCATGCGCCGCCGCTCTGTCGCGGTCGGAAACCTTGATGACGATCGGCTTCATGCCGTTCTTGAAGTACGGGCCGACCGGCATACCAATCACGCGGAATTCGAATTCCGGCGCCGGATGGATCGAGATCGTCGGGCCATTGCCGAAGATAAACGGACGGATGTACAGTGTGCCGCCGGTGCCGTAGGGCGGTACCCAGTCAGCGTTCGCTTTGACCAGCATATCCACTGCTTTGACGAACATCTCTTCGGGGACCTTCGGCATGACCAGTCTGTCGGCGCTGTCCATCAGTCTCTGTGCGTTCATATCGGGACGGAAGGTGACCAGGCGGCCGTCTTCTGTTCTGTATGCCTTCAGACCTTCAAATACAGTCTGGGAGTACTGCAGGACAGCAGCGCATTCCGACATATGGACCGACGGATCGGTGATGATCTGCAGATCGCTCCATGCTCCTTCTGTATATCTCGCGACAACGCGGTAGTCGATCTCACGATATGCAAATCCCAGGTTGTCCCAATCAAGGTTCTTTGCCATTCTTCTCTTCTCCTTTCACATTTGGATTCTGTTAAATATATGAACCATTTTATCACAATTCCCGATGTAATAAATAGAATATTCCAACTCATTCAAAATAATTTACGCTTCCTCAGAATTCCCTGCTCAAAAACGGCAAGAAAAGAGGAGCCTGCATGCAGTCTCCTCTGGCAGAACAACTTGTTTTTCTTTGCGGAATCGCTCTACAGCCACTTCCGGCTCGCCGGGTCCAGGTGATCCGTCGCGGCGTACAGCAGCGCATTGCAGATCGCCGCCGCCACATTGCTGCCGCCCTTGCGGCCGCGCGCCACGATCGCCGGCACATCGAACTCTTTGCAGACTTCGATCACTTCCTCTTTGCTTTCCACCACGTTGACAAAGCCGACCGGGACGCCGATGATGAGTGCCGGCCGCAGCCCTGCGCGCATCATCTCGGACAGCTTGATCAGCGCCGTCGGCGCGTTCCCGACTGCGAATACCAGCGGCAGATGCACCACCTTCCCCGCCGGCAGCATCCCGATCATCTCGGTGACCGCGTGCTCCATGGAGGCAACCGCGCGGGTCGTGCCGTTCTCTTTTGCCGCCGCAGCCACGTCCGGATCCGCCATGTAGCAGACCGCCGAGCCGCCCACCTTGCCGAGCGCAGGTTTGCTGACGCCGGACAGCGCCATGTTGGTGTCCGTCACGATGCGTGCACCCTGCAGCAGCGCTTCTCTGGCCGCCGCCACCGCGCCCTCACTGATATACAGGTTCTCCGCATAGTCGAAGTCCGCCGTGGTGTGGATGACGCGCTTGATGACGGGCGATTCCTCTTCAGAGAGAACGATGCCTTTCTCCGCGAGTTCCTCGCCGATGATCTTCATGCTGGTCGCTTCGATATCAGCGGGCTTTACATGTTCGTATTCGTATGCCATATCTATTACTCCTTTGCAAGCGCAGAGATGCTCCTTTTGCCAATTCCTCAGCGCATGTATTTGTCCATGATTGCGTAGATCTTATCCATCGGCAGCGCAGCCCGCACGCCGTCCGCCAGAATGTCGTACTGGTGCTGCACATACTCGAGCCGTGACACCGGTGCGGCGCTTTCGTAAGGAATGCCCTTCCGCTCGCACAGGTAAGCGGCCAGCCGCTCCGTCACTTCGCCGCTGTCAAAGAGCCCGTGCAGATAGGTGCCCCAGGCGTGGTCCGTGCCGCAGCCGTCCATATCGAGATGCGGGACGATCCCAGCCGGCGCTTCCTTGCCGGTGCTGCCATCTGCAGCCTCCGTGCCGGCGCGTTCGGTGATCCGGCAGAACGGACTGCCGTTCACTGTGGTCTTCCCCATGTGGATCTCATAGCCGTCGATCTCACAGCCGGAGAACGGGAGCGCTTCCGTCTTTGCATGCACGCGCGTTCTCGTCTTGGCCGACGTGAAAACGGTCGAGGTCGGCAGGATGCCCATGCCGCGCGCTTCGGGAATGATGCCCTCTGTCCCTTCCGGGTCGCGCAGTTCGCCGCCCATCATCTGGTAGCCGCCGCAGATGCCGAGCACAGGTGTGCCGGATGCATGGCGCTTGAGGATCGCCGCTTCAAGACCGCTCTCGCGCATCCAGATGAGGTCCGCGATCGTGCTCTTCGTGCCGGGCAGAATGATCAGGTCCGGGTCTTTCAGATCGCCCGCGGTGTCCACATAGCGCACACCGATCAGCGGGTGCGATTCCAGAGGGGTCAGATCGGTAAAATTCGACAGTCTCGGCAGACGGATGACCGCCACCTCCAGCGGCTTGACGTCCGCTTCTTTGCGCTCAAGACGCGGGGACAGCGAGTCCTCATCGTCGATGTCGAGCGTCATGTACGGGACAACGCCGAGGACCGGAATGCCGGACAGGTCTTCCAGCTGCTTCAGGCCCGGGCGCAGGATGTCCACGTCGCCGCGGAACTTGTTGATGACAAAGCCTTCGAGTCTTGCGCGTTCGGACTCGGTCAGGAGCGCCGCCGTGCCGTAGAGCTGGGCGAATACACCGCCGCGGTCGATGTCGCCGGCCAGCAGGACCGGTGCGTCGAGTTCCTCTGCAAGGCCCATGTTGACGAGGTCGTTCTCCCGCAGGTTGATCTCCGCGGGGCTTCCGGCGCCTTCGATGACGATGATATCGTAGTCTTCCGCCAGCGCATCGTACGACTCGCGCACCGCCGGCATCAGGCCTTTCTTGAATTCATAGTAATCCGCCGCTGCCATCTGCCCGCGCACCTCGCCGTGGATGATGACCTGGCTGCCGGTGTCGCTGGACGGCTTGAGCAGGATCGGGTTCATGCGGATGTCCGGCTCAATGCCCGCCGCCTCGGCCTGCATGACCTGCGCGCGGCTGAGTTCGAGCCCGTCCTTTGTGATATAGCTGTTGAGCGCCATGTTCTGGCTTTTGAACGGTGCCACCTTGTACCCGTCCTGTTTGAAGATGCGGCAAAGCGCTGCGCACAGTACGCTCTTGCCGGCATTGGACATGGTCCCCTGCACCATGATGTTGCGTGTTTTCTTCACTGACATACCTCCCGCATCGCCGCGAGCAGCTGTTCATTCTCTTCGTGTGTTCTGACTGCGATCCGGTACCAGCCGCCGCCGAGGCCGCGGTAGTTGCTGCAGTCGCGGATCAGGATCCCCTTCTCCGACAAAAGTTCCGGCAGTTTCAAAGGGCCCTTGAAAAACAGGTAATTTGCTGCGCCGGGCAGCACATACAGCCCAAGACTGCGAAGCCCTTCATACAGATACGGTTTTTCTGCCCGGACCATCTCCAGGACGCGTTCCTTGTACGCACCTGCCTCAAACGCCGCAAGGCCTGCCTTCTGTGCGATATGGGAAACGCCCCACGGCGGTCCCTGCTCCCGCATGCCGGCAAGCAGTTTTGCGGAGCCGCACAGGCAGTACCCGAGCCGCACACCCGCCATCGCATACATCTTCGTGAAGGAGCGGATGATCAGCAGCTTGCGGTCTTCTCCCAGCTGCGGCGTCATCGTCATCTCCTCTGCATCCTCCGTCATATCGAGGAAACTTTCATCGACGATCAGCCAGGCATCGTGCTGTTCGCATGCCTCAAACACCCTGTTCAGATACTGTTTGTGGTCCAGCACGCCGGTCGGATTGTTCGGCTCGCAGAGCATCACCAGGTCGACGCTGTCATCGATCCTGTCGAGGAACGTCTGGACGAGCCGGAAGCCGTTCCATTCCATGGACGGGAAATAATCCACCCGCCCCGGCACCTGCTCCAGCGCGTGTTCATACTCTGAGAAAGAAGGCACCGGCAGCAGCGTATTCGCCGGGTTGATGGCTGCGACCGCGCGGAAAATCACATCGGCCGCACCGGCACCGCAGAGCACCCACTCTGCAGGGACGCCTTCTTCCTGCGCGATCTTTTCCGTCAGCGTACGGCAAAGCGGGTCCGGATACCGGTCCACTTCCGCCGCCGCCTCTGCGATCGCCTGTTTGATCTCCTCCGGCACCCCGAGCGGGCTGACGTTGGAGCTATAGTCCAGCGGCGCTCTGCCGTACCGTTCGCGGAACGTATCGAGGTCGCCGCCATGCTGTCGTTTGATGTCTATCGTTGTTTTCATGCTCTGTCCTTAAATAAGCAATGCCGCAATGCCCAGTCTCACGCCTGCAAATACCAGCAGCGCCAGAATGCTGGCCGCATACATGATCCGGTTGGTCCGCGGGATGTCCTCCGCCTCAACAGGCCGGTCCGGATCGCCGATGTACGGCTTTTCGTAAACTTCTCCAAAGTAAGTCGCAGGCCCCGCCAGCCGGATGCCAAGCGCCCCCGCACAGGCCGACTCGGTCTGCGCCGCGTTGGGACTGGCATGGTTGCGGCGGTCGCGTTTCCAGATGCGCCATGCACCTTTCGCCGAGAAACCGCTCAGCCAGCTCCCCGCGATGAAGAACATCGCCGCAAGCCGCGCCGGCAGATACCCTGCCGCATCATCCAGCTTCGCCGCCGTCCGGCCAAACCAGAGATATTTTTCATTCTTATATCCCAGCATGCTGTCCATCGTGTTGACCGCTTTGTACACCATCGCAAGCGGTGCGCCGCCGATCGCCATATAGAAGAGCGGTGCCGCCACACCGTCGGAGAAGTTCTCCGCGATCGTCTCCACGGCCGCCTTCGTGACGCCTTCCGCGTCCAGCACATCCGTGTCGCGCCCAACGATCCAGCCGACCCGCTCGCGTGCTTTCGGCAGATCCGTCTCAGGCGTCAGCGCATGGTAGACGCGCATGCTCTCGACCCGCAGATCCTTCACCGCCACAGCCTGCCAGCACCAGATGATCTGGACCGCCATGCCGAGCGCCGGATGGATCTTCCACGCCGCCCAGCAGACGCCGCCGGTGATGACCGCGACTGCCAGCAGGACCAGGATGACCTCGATCGTGCCCGCCTTGCGTTCGCCTTTATCCGTGGCGGGGAATCGCTTCCTGAGCGCTTTTTCCAGTTTGTCGATGAACTTTCCGATCAGCACGACCGGATGGGTCAGCCAGGCCGGATCTCCCAGCAGGAAGTCCAGCAGCAGACCGCAGACCATCGCAAAAGCTATGATCATGCACGGCCTCCTTCCGGTGTTTCGGAAGCCTGTGCCGTCCCGCATCCAAAGGCTGCCGCTGCTGCGACAAACCGCTCTGCCAGGACCGGATGGGCCGCAAAGTACAGATGCGGGAACCCCGCAAACAGTGCCGGCCCGGTGATCGCACACTGCCAGCTGCGCCCCGATACCGGCTTGACCGCGCTGCAGTCCGTGCCGTTGTTAGTCGTATCCCAGTAGTGGAACTCATGAATGGGGAAAGTCTCCCCCTTACGCAGCAGCAGGCTGTCTTTTTCCGCTGTCATCTGCGCGTATCCAAACCGCACCAGGCGGTCTTTCTTTTCGCTGTTTCCTCTAAGCAGACCCGTCATCGCACAGTCCGCACCGTCCATATCCTGCAACGATTCCTGCAGGTACATGAAGCCGCCGCATTCCGCCACGATGGGCATGCCATTCTTCGCCGCCGCCAGGATCGAGGCTTTCATCGTCTCGTTGGCAGCCAGCGCCCTGCCGTGCAGTTCCGGATAGCCGCCGGGCAGATACAGGCCGCTCACCCCTTCGGGCAGCGCTGCATCCGCGACCGGACTGAAGTGCACCAGTTCTGCGCCCGCCTTTTCGAAGGCTTCGAGGGACTCCCGGTACATGAAGCAGAAGGCTTCGTCATCGGCCACCGCGATCTTCGGTTTGTCCGCGCCCTGCTCTGCTGCCTGGCATACAGGCGCATCCCCGCAAACGGATTCGCCTCCTGCAGCCGCGCCGTCCCCGGGCGTTTCCCGCGTGAACAGCGACCGGAACAGATCCATATCGATGTTCTCCGCCAGCGCATCCGCGATCCGGTCGATCCGGGCACGCAGATCCTCCACTTCGCCGGCCGTATACAGCCCGAGATGGCGGCTCTCGACCGCCGCATCCTTAAGGGGCGGCAGGCAGCCGACCACCGGGATGCCGGTTTCTTTTTCAATGACTTCCCGCATCGTCGCAAGAAGCATCGGCGAGCACTCGTTGAGCAGCACGCCGCGGATGTGATGCGGGGTGCGGAACGCCGTCATGCCTTTGACCTGCGCCGCCGCGGTCAGGCCCATTCCCTTCGGGCGCACCACCAGCAGCACCGGCAGATCCAGCGTATCCGCAAGGTGCCAGGCGGATGCCTGCGTGGTCTTTCCGCCGACGCCGTCGTAATACCCCATGACGCCTTCCACGATCACCGCGTGATGCCCCTGCGCGTGCGCACGGTAGCTCTCCCGGACATAGTCCTCATCCGAGAGGAACAGGTCCAGGTTGTGGCTTTCGATGTCCAGCACCGAGCGGTGGAACATCGGATCGATATAGTCCGGGCCGCATTTAAAGGCGCACGGAAGCAGACCCTCTCTCTGCATGAGGGCCAGAAGTCCGCACGTGACCATTGTTTTGCCGCTCCCAGAGGAAGCGGCTGCGACCAGCAGTTCCAGCATAGATTCTCCGTCTTATTCTTCAACCGGCCGCTGCGCCGCGATCAGATAGATCGGGTTCTCGGCCATCATCAGATGCAGGCTGCCCGCTTTCTTCGCATGGCTCACCTGGATCTGGGTAATATCCAGTTCATACCCGCGCGCGCTCAGCGCTTCCTGTGCACGCTGCAGCGACTCGAGCGCAATGGCTGTTGTCACGATGCGCACAGCCGGGTTCTTCGCGATGGCAACGTCCAGGATGCCATCCAGCTGCCCCCTTGTGCCGCCGATAAAGACCGCATCCGGGGCAGGCAGGTCCGCGAGTCCGTCGGGTGCCTTGGCCTGTGTGAGGGCGAGGTTCCACACATGGAATCGCTCTCTGTTCTGCATGATCAGCCTGCAGGCCTCGTCCACGCATTCCACCGCATAGACCGCGCCGCGCGGCGCCGCCAGGGCCATTTCCACAGAGCAGCTGCCGGTCCCGGCGCCGATGTCCCACAGGACATCGTCCTCTTTCACGGCGAGCCGTGAAAGGACCGCCGCGCGGATGTCGCGCTTGGTCATCGGCACTTCGCCGCGGATGAACAGGTCATCCGGCAGACCACCCGCTCTGTACGGGCTCTTTTCGATCGCGTCGGTCAGCGCGACCGACAGCGGTGCAAAGGTCATTCCGGCCGCTTCCGCCGCCGTCGTGACCGTGATTATCTCATCGGGATAGGACAATTCTTCCCCGACCGCAAAGCCCAGATCCCCGAGTCCTGCCGCAGTGAGCTGCTGCGCGATCACCGCCGGGGTAAACGTGCTGTCTGTCAGGAAGAAGGTCGGCCGGCCGCTCATCGCCGCCCCGGGCAGTTTCACATCGAGCCCGTGCGCCGAGACCAGTTCCCAGTCCTGCCAGGTCCGCCCGAGACGTGCCGCCAGCATCTGCACACTCGACAGCCCGGGGAGGACCTCCGTATCATATCCGTTCTCTTTGAGCAGCGGGAGCAGCTTCTTTGTGCCGGAATAAAATCCCGTATCGCCGCTCATCACAACTGCCACCGCAGGGTTTTGCTCCGCGCCTGCCTGCGTTTCGTATGCCTGTACAGCCGACAGGATGTCCGCCGCGGTGATGGCCGCAGCCGTATTGTCCGTGCAGCCCTCCGGCAGCGATTCCAAAAGCCGCTTCGCACCGATGATACAGCCGACGCCAAGCAGTGCCTCGCGCGCCTGTATGGTCAGTGTCTCCGGTGTGCCGCCGCCAAGACCCACGATCGTGATCTTCATTTCTCTTCTCCTTCAAGCGCCGCCAGGATCTGCGCCGCATTCAGCCCCTCTTCTTCGGGGCGGCCGATCAGGACCACGCGGATCCCCGTATTCCTGGCAGCTTCTATCTTATCACGAAATCCGCCCGCCTTGCCGCCGTCCTTAGTGACAAGCGCACAGATGTTGTACTGGCGGATCGTCGCTTCGTTCATCTCCTGTGTGAAAGGACCCTGCATCGCGATGATGTTGCGGTGCGGAACACCGGCTGCCTCGCAGGCTTCGATGCTCTGCACGGAAGGGAGGACCCGCGGATACAGACGCTCCGGACCGGCCGGTGCGTACTTGCCGACTTCCTTTGCACCCGTGCTGAGCAGGATGTTGCCGTCGATCCCGGCGATCACCGCAGCCGCTTCTTCCGTCGTCGCCACCGTGATGACCGGATCGTCCTCTTCCAGATGACTCTCCGCCCGTTTGAGGCGGTAGTACGGGACGCCTGCTTCCTCCGCAGCGGCGCGCAGATTGTCCGTCACTACGCGGGCATACGGATGGGTGGCGTCGATGCAGCACGCAAAGGCAGGCAGGATGCCGTTCATTTCCTCCCGGTCGATCCGCCCTTCTCTGACTTCGATGCCGGCGTGTTCGCCCTGCTCTTCTGTCCCGTATTCCGTCGCCACAAAGACGGTCACGGCATGCCCCGCCGCAGCGAGGGAAAGGGACAGTTCGCGGCCTTCCGTTGTACCGCTGAATAATGCGATTCTCACTTCTTCTCGTACCCCCTCGGCGTCACCATCTGGTCACCGTAGACTTTGGTGTTGGACGAGCCGATGAAGACCGTTGTGAACATATCGATCGGCTCAGCCGGCAGCTGCGCCAGGGTCACGATCTTCTTCTCTTCGCCTTCGCGGCCGATGTTCTTCGCCCAGCCGCAGACCGTCTCCGGGCTGCGGTATTTGCCGATGATCTCGCAGGCTCTGTCAAGAAGGTGCACCCTCTTTTTGGAGCGCGGGTTGTACAGGACAACGTTGAAGTCGCCTCTGCCGGCCGCATCCAGTCTCTCCTCGATCACCTCCCACGGTGTCAGAAGGTCGGACAGGGAAATGACACAGAAGTCATGCCCGACAGGAGCGCCCAGGATCGCCGCACCGGACAGTGCCGCCGTGATGCCGGGGACCACTTCGACCTCGACTTCCGGGAACTGCTCGGTCATCTGGATCAGAAGGCCTGCCATGCCGTAGACGCCCGCGTCCCCGCTGCAGACCATGGCGACCGTTCTGCCCGCGTCCGCCTGCTCCATCGCCCAGCGGCAGCGGTCGATCTCTTTCATCATGGTCGTCGTGTAGGTTTCCTTGTCCGGATAGAGCGGCTTGACCAGATCCACGTAGACCGTGTAGCCGCAGATGACGTCCGCCGCTTCCATGGCGGCGCGCGCCTGTGCTGTCATATAGGCTTCACCGCCCGGCCCGATGCCGACGGCGTATACTTTCTTTGCTCCCATTGATATCTCCTTTTTCTATTTCCAGTACAGCGCCAGCGGCCGCACAGCCGCCGCAAGCGTCACACCGTTATGCGCGGTTTTGCGGACAAGCAGTCTGGGATGTCCCAGCGCTTCCTCCTGCACACCCATCTCTTCCGCCGCGTACACCGCACAGCGTTCGCAGACATTCGCAACGCCGGTGGTCTGTTCCACGAAGGCGGAGGGCGTATAGCCGCCCGGTACGGCCGGTGCTTCGATCAGCTGGTCCGCCGAGTAAATGCGCAGCGGCCAGTCGTGCACCTTGCAGAACGCAAGCAGCCCCGCTTCATTCTTTTTCAGATCGATCGTCGCAGCGGTGCAGACAGCCTCTTCAAAGATCGCGTTCTCCTCGAGGAATGCCTGCCAGGCCTCTTCGATGGCTTCCTGCGCGATGCCCTTGCGGCATCCGATACCGATGCAGACCGCCTGCGGGACCAGGACCAGCGTGTGCGGTCTTGCCGCGGCGCCGCTCTTCTGGACCGCCAGTGTGATGGCGGGCGTATCTGTCCCCTCCGGCCGCGGATCGGTCTTTCCTTCTGCGATCCCTGCCGGCGCATTGCCCAGCACCGTGTGCGCCGAAATGAACGGGATGGTTTCCCCGCGCAGGACCTCGGAAGAGACCTCCTTGATCATCGCTTTGTTATGGACGCGCAGGCCCTGCGTTCTAGCCCAGTCGTCCACCGCGAACTGCCCGTGGATATCGGTGGCCGTCGTGATGACAGGCGCGGCGCCGGATGCCTCCGCGATGCGGAGTGTCAGTTCGTTGCCGCCGCCAAGATGCCCGGACAGCAGCGAGATGGCATACTGCCCCAGCTCGTCCACGACCACGACCGCCGGGTCTGTCGCCTTGGACTTCACATACGGCGCGATCGCCCGGACCGCGATGCCCGCAGCCCCGACAAAGACCAGCCCGTCCGCCGCATCAAAGTGCGTCTTCGTCCAGACCGCCAGTTTCGTGTCGCGCGGGCAGCGGCTCACTTCGCAGATCATCTCTGCTGCGCCACCTTCTTCGCGCTGCATTCCGGACAGCCCTTCCGCTATTCTGTTGGCAAGCGCCTCCCCCGTATCGGAGAAGGCGATGAGTGCCAGTCTCATTTGGTTGCCTCCCTGTACCCCGTGGTAAAGGACGGATCATACAGTTTGCTGCGGTCGTACTTCGTGCCGAGGAATCCGCCCACCATGATCAGTGCGGTGCGCGTGATGTTTTCCTTTCTGGCCGTCTCCGCCAGCGTGCCGACGGTGCAGCGGACGCTCTTTTCATCCGGCCAGGTCGCCTTGTAGACGATTGCCGCCGGGGTGTCTTCCGGATAGCCGCCTTCCAGCAGTTCCTTCTGGACATCGTCGAGCAGCGAGGAGGACAGGAAGATGACCATCGTCGCCTGATGCGCCGCAAGGCTCTTCATGTTCTCTTTTTCCGGGACCGGCGTTCTGCCCGCCATGCGGGTGATGATGACGCTCTGGCTGACATCGGGGAGTGTGTACTCCGCGTTGATGGCAGCCGCCGCGCCGCAGAAACTCGAGACGCCCGGGGTATCGTCATAGGCGATGCCCTTCTCGTCCAGAACATCCATCTGCTCGCGAATCGCGCCGTACAGGCACGGGTCGCCGGTGTGCAGACGGACAGTCGTCTTGTTCTGCGATTCCATCTCCACCATGACGTCGATGACTTCTTCCAGCGTCATCTTCGCGCTGTCGTGGATGATGCACCCTTCTTTGGCCATATCGAGCAGTGCCGGGTTGACGAGGCTGCCCGCAAAGATGATGCAGTCCGCTTCCTGCAGCAGTCTCTGTCCGCGTACTGTGATCAGATCAACCCCCCCGGGGCCCGCTCCTACAAAATGAATCATTTGATTTCCTCCGTTTTAACTAGTTGTACTCTTCTATCTGTTCAGGCAGCCATGTGCTGCCGCCGTTCAGTCAGTGAATTTGCTGTCCCACTCCTCGATGATGGTGCGCGCCGTATCCGTCATACCGAGCAGTCCGTGCTCGTTGGAGAACACGACCGCGCCGATGCGGTATGCCTCCCGCACCCGGTGTTCCAGATGCGCCTGGATTTCCTTCAAAATCCGCTCCATGACCGCTTCCTTGAGGCCCGCCTGTTCCAGAAGATCAAGGCAGGCATCGGTTGTCGATGCCTCCATCAGCGCCGCGCAGAGGTCTCTGTCCGCCCCCGCCAGCACCGCATGTGCCGTGAAGACTTCCCGCCTTGCATCCGCATACCTGGAGTGCGTGTTCATCACGCCTGCCGCCACCTTGCTGAGCTTGCCGATGTGGCCGACCAGCAGGACTGTCTCCGCTCCCTCTACAGCCGCGCAGTCGAGCGCTTCGCCGAGGAAGTTGGAGCATTTGACGACGGGGATGCCGTAGCGGTCAAACTGTTCCTTCATGAGGAATCGCTCCCCGTAGTTGCCCGGTGTCAGGATGACGTCCCTGGAATCGCTGAGCGCCTGCCGCAGTGTCACCTCGATGGTGTCCACCAGCGCCTGCTCGCTCATCGGCTCCACGATGCCGCTCGTGCCGATGACGGAGATGCCGCCCTCGATGCCGAGCATCGGGTTGAAGGTCTTCTTCGCCGTCTCGATGCCCTCGGGGATCGAGATGATGACCTTCGCGCCGCCTTCATATCCATATTCTTCGATGGCTTCTTCCACCATCTGCCGGATCATGCGCCGCGGCGTGCTGTTGATCGCCGCATTGCCGACCGGCTGGTCAAGCCCCGGCTTCGTGACTCGGCCGACACCGAAGCCGCCGTCGATCTCGATGCCGGGCACCTCTGTCAGCGTGACAGACGCCCAGACTTCGATCCCGTTCGTCGCATCCGCGTCGTCGCCGGCATCCTTGATCACGGACACGGAGAATGTCTTCTCATCGCCGTCCGATGTGAAAAGACTCTCCCCGCTGCCGGCCGCCCCTTCGGCTGCAGGGACAATCAGCCCATGCCTGCTTGCGTGCGGCTCGAGCGTGACCGGGATCCCCTTGACCGTCATCACCGAGATCTCGGCCGGCACTTCGCCGGTCAGCGCATACCGCGCCGCCGCGCCCGCCGCCAGTGACGCGCAGGTCCCTGTTGTATAGCCCATCCGCAGGTTCTTGTTGCCGCTGCGGACGTAGTGTTTAAACTGACTCATTGCTTCGTCCTCATAATCCTGAGAAGCGATTCCTATTCGACCTTGGTCAGGAACGTCATCTCGCCGCCGTCCTCCGTCAGCATCGTGTGGATGTCGCGGATGAGTTCGCCGGTGATGTCCGTCGCCTGATACAGGTATTTATCCGTTGTGTAGACGTGGCCTTCCTTGACGGCCTTGAATTCCCTGAAGGCATCCGACTTGTCGTAGAGCTGGTCGAGGCTCGTGAGCGGGCTCTCGATCGAAGCGTTGTAGATAAGATAATCCGCATCCACCGCGCCGGCGTAGAATTCCTCCATGGAAATCTTCATTGAAGCCATCTCGCTGTCCTCGTTGACCAGATCCGGGAAGATGTATTCACCGCCCGCGATGTCGATCATGTGCGGGATGTAGTCATCGCCAGCACGCACCACGACCTGCCCGTTGGAGTTCACAAAGAAGAACGCCACTGTCTTGCCGGTGTCTTCGATGTCCGCCATCTCTTCGATGATCTTCGCCTGCTCATTGAAGAACGCATCCGCCTGCTCTTCGTGGTCGGTCAGGACACCGTAAAGCCGGATCCACTCGACCCTGCCGAGCGGGTGGCTCTCGTAGCTGGAGTGATCCACGAAGACCGGGATACCGAGTTCTTCGATTTTTTCTTTGACTTCCGGCGCGTGGGTGATCATGGTCGACTCGATGGCCAGATCGCACCCTTCATCGAGCAGCATCTCGTAGTCCGGAGAGCTGTACTTGCCGGCAAAGGCGATCTTGCCGCTGTTCATGGCCTCCGCCGCCTCTTCGATATACCAGTCATCCGCCTTTGTGCCGGAGAAGGCAATG
Organism: uncultured Eubacteriales bacterium; assembly: GCA_902790905.1. GTDB lineage: Bacteria > Bacillota > Clostridia > Peptostreptococcales > Anaerovoracaceae > RUG13615. The sequence continues at coordinate 39,280 of CADATO010000007.1, read as the reverse complement.
GTATCCAGCGCATCCATCGACTTGAACAGCGCCATCGCAGAGGATGCCGCCAGATAGATATTGTCCACCGGCTTTTCGATGACAACCATCTCTTCCGGCGTCCCGGCCGGGATCTCCCCGCCTTCCGGAATCAGCATGTAGTCCTCGCCGCCCTCGACGGTGATGACCTCATAATCGTCATTATAATAGTATACATGAAACTGGTCCGCATACGCGAGTTCCATCTCGTGGTCAAATGTCAGCCCTTCGATCTCCGGTGCGCCGCCATCGGCCTCCGCGTTCTTCTGCCCGCACCCTGCGAGCAGTGCGGTGCACAGCAGCACCATGAGCAGGACCGCCCACACCGTCCGTCTGTTCCGATATCCATTCCGTGATGTCGTTCTGCGCTCTGTCATTTCGATTCCTCTTCCAACCGTCTCATCGCATCGGCCACATGCCGCACATACATCTGCTGCACGTCCGGGTTCTCCCCCAGACCCTCCAGAATACAGTGTACATCATATCCGGCTGCCGCAAAAGAGCTCTTCCAGCTGTCCTCTTCATCGCCCGCCATGTCGTTGATCGCATGATCGCCGGCGACGACCATCAGCGGCTGCAGGACGACCCTTTTGTATATCGGCTCTGCTTTCACAGCCGCCAGAAGATCCTCCAGCGAAGGCGTGGCCTCTACGGTGCCGATGTAATGGTGGTCGTGCCCGGCTCGTTGCAGGGTGTTCTGCAGTTCCGTATAGACCGCATTGGACTCCGCATTCGTGCCGTGCCCCATGAAACAGATCGCCGTCTGCCCGTCATCGCAGGCTTCCGTCGCTTTTGTAATCGCTTCCGCAAGTTGTTCAAAGTCCCCTGCGTCGGTCAGCAGCGGTGCGCCGACACGGAATCCTTCAAACTGGTCCTGCACGGCCTGGCACTGTCCAATGAGTTTGTCGTATTCGCCGCCGTTCATCATATGGGTCGGCTGGACAATCACGTCTTTAATGCCGTCTTCGGCCATCTGGCGGAGCGATTCCTCGACGTTGCTGATCTTAAGCCCCTCCTCGCGCAGGATCTTTTTCATAATAAAACCGGACGTGAAGGCGCGGCGCACCTCCCAGTCCGGATAGGCGGCGCCGATCGCTTTTTCGATGGCGCCGATGGTTTTTTCTCTTGTCTCTTTGTAGCTGGTGCCGAAACTGACGACCAGGATCGCTTTGTCTTGTGCCATAGGTCCCTCCTACATCTCCAGTTTGCCTGTCTCCTTCGCGTAGTCCAGCAGCGCCTGCATGCGGCTGTTCTGCGTGCCGATGTGAAGGCCCGCGTTGATGACACGGCTGCAGCTGTCGATCAGTGCTTTCGCTCTGTCGAAGGCGGCATCGCTGATCGCCTCGAAAGGTTTTTCCGTGACCACCTCGCAGGCCAGCAGTCTGGCGAGCTGGTAGTCCATATCGTTCTCGTAGAGAATCCCTGCCGCAAATGCTGTGTTGGTCTTCTGCAGTTCGCGGAACACGGGAATGCCTGTCCCGCCCGCGCTGATAACGAAGACTTCCGGTGTTTCCCCGGACGGTTTCATCAGTTCGATCGAACCGAACATCGGGTCGAAGAAACCGTTGTCGATGTTGTACAGATCCCGGATGATGTCTTCCCGGAAGACCTCCTGCGGCGAGCCGTATCTTGTGACGTGGTCGCCGGAAACGCAGACGATCTTGTCGGAAATCTTCTGCGCCAGATCGATCTCGTGCAGCGTCATGATGATGGTGATGCAGTTCTGCTTGGCCATGCGCCCGAGGATGCTCAGCAGTTCCAGCTTGTAGCGGATGTCCAGGAAGGAGGTCGGCTCATCGAGGATGATGATCTCCGGTTCCTGACAGATGGCTCTTGCCAGCAGGACGCGCTGTTTCTGCCCGTCCGAAATCGCATTGAAGTCGCGGTTGCCCAGATCGAGCGCATTGACCGCCCGCAGCGCATTATCGACCTTTTCCTCATCCTCGTGCGAGAGGATGCCCAGCCGCCCAGTGTACGGATAGCGGCCTGTGGCGACGATGTCGTGGCAGGTCAGCAGCTCTGTCTTGAGGCGATCCGTCAGCACGACCGCCATGCGGGTGGACAGATCCTTGTACGAAATCGACCGGATCTCCTTGCTGTCGAACAGGACCTTGCCGCCGATGATCTCGAGCTGTCTCGTGATACTCTTTAAGATCGTCGACTTGCCGGCGCCGTTCGGCCCGATCAGGGTGACGATCTCGCCCTTCTTGATATCCAGACAGATGTCGTGGATAAGTGTTTTCTTGTTATATCCAACAGAGAGGTTGGAAAGCTCGAAATATTTCTCACTCATTTCATGCCCCTCCGTCTGTTGATCATCATGTAAATCACAACCGGCGCGCCGAAGATCGACGTGACGGTGCTGATGTTGAGTTCCAGCGGTGCAAAGGCCAGTCTTGCAATCAGGTCGCAGAACATACAGAACACGCCGCCGCCCACAAAGGTCGCCGGGATGACGACGATGGGCTTGGAGGTGCCAAGCGCCCCTTTGATCAGGAACGGTACCGCGATGCCGACAAAGGAGATCGGGCCCGCGAACGCTGTGACCGTGGCCGAGAAGATGCTCGAAAGCAGGATCAGAGCGATTCTAAAGAACTTAATGTTGACGCCGATGCTCTGCGCATACGCTTCGCCCAGCTGGTACGCGCCGATGGGCTTGGAGCACAGGAACGTCAGCACCAGCGTCATGCCGACCACGACGACCGTGATATGCACGTTGCTCCAGCTCATGCCGGAGAAGCTGCCAAGAGACCAGCCGTGCAGGTTGACGATGTCGCTGTCGCTCGCGAATGTGACGATGAAGTCCGTGACAGCTGAACAGATATAGCCGATCATGATGCCGGCGACGAGCAGTGCCGCCATATTCTTGATCCGCCGCGCCACCAGCAATATGAAGCCGATGGACATCAGCGAGCCGATGAAGGCTGCCCCGATCATCGTGTAGGACGACATCGTGTAGCCGAGGCTCATGCTGTAGATCATCGTGAAGGCGACGACCATCTTTGCGCCCGACGAAATACCGAGGACGAACGGACCCGCGATCGGGTTCTCAAAGAATGTCTGCAGCAAAAAGCCGGACAGGCTAAGAGCGCCGCCCAGCATGGCCGCCATCAGGATCCGGGGCAGCCGGATCGTCCAGATGATATCGACTTCTTTCGGATCTCCGTCTCTGGTGAACAGTATATCCAGGATCCGCGAAATGGGGATGTTGACATTCCCCGAATTGATGTTGATCACGATAATCACGCAGAAGGCGATTGCCAGTACTGCGAATACCGTTATATAGCGACTGCGCCGCCGGAAGTTTTCCTGACGAAAACTCCCCGCGGCACCCGTATTCTGCATTTCTTTTCCCTGACTCATAATACTTCTTTACTATTTGAGTTTTGTGATGTAATTCAGCTCGGATTCCGGATCATCCGAAGTAAACAGCGTATGGAAGTCCAGGATCATATCACCGGCAATATCCGTCCGCTGATACATCGCACCGCCGGAAGACCAGCAGTTCCCTTCTTTGACCGCTTTCATCTCCTTGATGACCGGATCCTTAGCCAGAAGATCGTCCAGCGTCTTGACCGAGCTGTCGATCGAAGCGTTGTATACGATATAGTCCGCATCCTTCGCAATGTCGTAGAAAGCTTCCATGGTCATCGGGATGGTCTGCTTACCGGAGCCGTCATCCACATCCTTAAAGATGTATCTTGCACCGGCCATCTCGATCATCGCCGGGATATAGTCATCCCCTCTTCTGACCATCGCCTTGCCGTCTGTGGAGATGTAGAAAAACGCGACTGTCTTTTCGGTATTCTCAAAGTCTTCCAGTGCTTCCACCTTGGCCTTCTGCTCATCGTAGAACGCCTTGGCTTCCTCTTCTTTGCCGATCAGTTCCCCGTAGAATTTGATCCATTCCATACGGCCCAGCGGGTTGCTTTCATAGCTGGAATGGTCCACCAGGACCGGAATGCCCAGCTCTTCGATCATCTCCTTGACCTCAGGAGTATGATATATCATTGTTGACTCAATTGCCAGCTCGCAGTTCTCGTCGATCAACATTTCGTAGTCGGGTTCGCTGTATTTGCCGGCAAAGAGAAGCGCGCCGTCATCCAGCAGTTTTTTCGGCTCGTCAAACGTCCAGCCATCCTGCTTAAGGGATGTCATACGCAGCGAATCTTCGCCGCCCATGCTGACGAAAAGCGCCATCTGTGCAGTTGCCGCCAGATAAATGTTCTCGACCGGCGCCTGCAGGACCGTTACATCCTCCGGCAGATCTTCCGGCACGTCTCCATCCTCCGGGACCAGCAGGAAGTCGTCGCCGTCCACGATGTGGAAGTACTTGTAGCCGCCTTCGTAGCGGAACACATTGAACTGGGTCGCATACTCCCGTTCCAGCTCCGACTCGAAGGTCAGCCCTTCGATCTCCGGTGCGGAAGTCATATCTGTCTGTGTCGGATCCGCAGATGCGGCAGATCCTTCCGGAACCGCTGCAGAGGAGTCCGTGCCATCGCTGCTGCATGCTGTCAGGCCGAAACACAGTACCATGCACAGCACCAGCAGCGCTGCGATTATTCTTTTTGTTCTACTCATTCCTTATCCGCCTTTTTCACCAGTTCGTCAAAGATCTTATCCGCCTGCTCCTCGCAGCCGTAGAGTGCGCCATACACCTTGATCCATTCCGCCTGCGCCAGTTCATCCTTCTCCTGTGCGGAGCGGTCGATAATGACCGGTGCGTCAAGAGTCGTGAAGCGGCTTTCCAGCTTTTCAAGGTTTTTCTGCATCTCTTTGGCTTCTTCTGTCAGTTTATCCTTGTCTTTGGCGTCCTTCTTGATCTCTTCCGGCAGCACATCGCCCGGCAGAATGACCAGATCTGTTTTATCCTTGACAACCTTCTGGTAGTCCGGTTTTTCCAGGTCACCGGCAAGTTTTACAGTATCGTCCTTCAGTGCTTTTTCAAGCGTTTCGGATTTGACGTCCTTTTCATCCATGCCGAGCAGCGAAACCGCATCCAGACACTTCAGGTCCTCCATCATCTTGATCGCTTCCGGGGAGGCCATGAAAGTCTTCTCAGCCGGAACTGTTACAATGATGTATTCCTTATCAAGCCCTGCCGGCACCTCGAAGTCTTCCGGGACAAGCAGGTAATTGACGATGTTGTTCTTGTACAGTGCTTCTGTATATTCGTTGGGCGACTTGGTGATGACATTACCGTCGTCATCATACTCGACAGTTTCTTCCTTCTCACTGTCCGCAACCGCCTTTTCCGCATTCTCCGTATACTCCTTGTGGAGCTCGGTGTCCTGCGAAATGTCGATGGAGATTAATTTGACCCCCTGCTCATATTCAAAGATCTTGAAATACTTGGCATACGAGGTGTCGCTCTTCGCCTCTTTCCCATCCTTGGTCTTGAGGCCGATAATGGTCGGGGCTGTGTCGCTCATCTTGAGTTTGGCCTCTGCAGCTTCTTTTTTGGCTGCCTGCACCTTGGCAGCATCTTCCGCGGACTCCGCTTTGCCGACGTAGATCGTGTACTCAATCCAGTGCGGCTGGCTCATGGCCGTTGTTCTGCCGATGATGGTGTTGTTCGCGTTGAGGTTGACGGGGATGACAAATGTTGAATTGCCGCCGCCCTGCTTATAATACGTGCTGCCGTTCGCTCTGAGCTGGTCGAAACTCGAACTGGTAAATACGATCGTCGCATATGCCTGCCCGTTTCTCACAGTGATCTTCGGACAAGAGATGCTGACTCTGTTTGTGCCGCCGGACCAGCTGAAAGAGTCCGGTGTGTATTCGCCGTCTTTCAGTGTCGTGCTGGCATTGACAGCCGATGTCTGTCCATCGGTCTTATCCGCGTATTCCTTCTTATCCGTCTGGGAGCTGTCCCCGCCGGAAGGTTTGTCCGGTTTTGCAGGTTTATCCGGCTTGGACGGGGTGCCCGGTTTGGACGGGGTGTCCGGCTTGGATGGATCGGCAGGATCCGTCTGTTCCTTTTTCGGTGTCAGCGGGTCACCTGTGATGGTGATTGTCTTTGCCATCTTATCGATCGTCACGTATCTCAGGACACTGTCCCCCGCCTCTTCATAAGGCGCATTCGCCGCAACATGGAACATCATCTCGATCGGAGTTTTATCTTTGAACACTTCCAAAGTTGGGGCGTTCAACAGCGAGATCTCGAACTGCCCATTCTCCAGCCCTGCTTCGCCGCCCAGCTCATCAATCTCACCGCCGACGAGTGCCGGATAGAATACATAATCATAGGTGTTGTCCTGCATCGTCAATACCGGTGCGACATTGTAGTTGTTGGAGTTCGGACCGCCGACGATATGTGTCGAGGCAGCAGCCTCCGCTTTGAAGTCTGCAACGTTTGATGTGACCGCAAAGGCGGCTGTCTCATCGTAATCGCCTGTTACCAGCGTCTTCGCCGCTCTGTCGATCGTGAACTGTCTCGGATAGAAAGCTCTTTCCAGGCTGTTCCATCCATTCAAATAGTTTGTATAGTATGTAGCTGATACTGCCACGCAGGGGACATATGACTCGCCCGCACTGAGCGGGATTTTGAACTCCAGCTTTCCATCCTTATTCGTTTCACCATGAACCCAGGTATTTCCTTTGTCCTTGCTTCCGTCACCGCCAGCGACGGCCTGTTCGTATGTGCCCTTGCACAATTCATGGTAGCCGGTGCTGGACAATGCCATCACCAGGTACTCCTGTCCGTTCTCCGTAATCAGATACGCGCTGACGGCTTTGAACATCCCGGTCTTGTTCGTGATCTCAAGATCCGTTTTATTGGTATCGTCCGCTTTCTTCGCAGCTGGTTGATCTGCCTCTTCAGCCGCCTTCCCGGATTCCGTATTTTCTTCCGCTGCCACGGTCCCCTCCGCCGCTGCAGGCGCAGCTTCTTCGGCAACTTCAGTCGCAGAAGTCTCTTCCTCAGCTGCGGGCTCTGCGGATTCTTCGGCAGGTGTTTCTGTCTCCTCCGGCACGGTCTCGGGAACAACCGGCTCTTCTTCCGCAACGGTTTCCTCGACGACCGGTTCTGTGACCTGCGTGTTGTCTTCCTGTGCGGATGCAGCCGGATCCGTATCAGCAAACACAAAAAGACTCTGTGTCATGACCATGGCGATGGCTAAGAACACAGCAGCAATTCTTTTGTAACAATGATTATTCACGTCTAGCTATCCCCCTTTATGAAAAAACCCTTCTATTCTGAATGACAGAAAGCAGGGTCCCTCACATTAATCAATGACTTGCATTGTATCATTGGGCTTGCTTTCTGCGGAAGCGATTCCAATCCTTCTTTGCAGCAGGTTTCCTGACTTACAGATCAAAGCACTCCCCGAACCTTCTCAGACAATCCGCCGCATAAAGCGGCAGCTTTGTCCAATGGTATTTTCAGGGGCACTCCCTGTTCACAGTGACCGGATCGTCCAGGACTTGCACCTGGTTCCCTATTACTGGACGGAGACCGTCCGCACTGCAAAGGAGTTAGTCATACGCCAAAAATATATCAATCTTTCAAGTTCATGTCAACGTAGTGACAGGAGACCGGATTGCCGGCCTCCTGCACATTTCTAACAGTTAGAGCAGTTTCCCGGAAGCGTTAAATGTATACGTCTTTCCGTTGATTGTCTGCCGTCCGGTCGCCATGGCGCCGTTTGACTTCAAGTAATACCAGTTTCCGTCGGGTTTGATCCACTCACCAGCTGCCATGCTGCCATTGGCTTTCATGTAATACCACTGGCTGCCGGATTTAACCCATTCATTCGCCGCCATAACGCCGCTTGTTTTTACGTAGTACCACTTGCCGCCGGACTTGACCCATTCATTGGCTGCCATAGCACCACTGGCTTTTGTGTAATACCACTTGCCGCCGGACTTGACCCATTCATTGGCTGCCATATAGCCGCTGGACTTGATGTAATACCAGGTTCCATTATTACGAACCCACTGATTCTTTACCCAATTGCCATTGGCGTCCATCCAGCACCAGCCCTGATTTGCCTTAGCCCAGGCATTTTTCAGCATTCTGCCATTGCTATAGTAATGCCAGTTGCCGCCTTCCTGCTGCCAGCCTGTTTTTACTTTCAGAGCTGCAACGGCGTCTTCGATTGCCTGCGCCATTGCATCGACTGCTGCCTGCTCATCGGCTTTCTTGCCTCCGATGACAGCTGCTACTGCCTTCACAACAGCCTGTGCACTTGCATCCGTGTAGATGCTCAGATCAGCCGGCACCTTCGCCTTCGCTGCTTCGACAGCACTGTAGTCCGCATCAAAATACTTAAGTGCGGGAATCGCTAAATAATACTGATCAGCACTCGTCCATGTGTTCTTTGAGAAACTTCTCTTGACCACAGCGATAGGATGCGCATATCCGCAATAGTCCTTGCTGACAGTCAGATCCATCGTTCCATCATCATTGAACGCCACGTCGTAGCCCGGATTGACAGTCCCATCGCCATATTTGAGCATATCGACAGAACCCCAGTTGAATCCTCCATATGTCGTCTTGTTCTTCGGAACATAATGGATGACCACATTATTCCCACTGATTGAGACAGTTGTCCCATCCTGAGGAGTCAGCATACCAAACTGGGAGCCGGCTTTATTGATGAAGCTTACATCCTGTCCATCATAAGAGAATTTAACCGGCTGTTCCTTCAATGCAGCGACTGCGTCTTCGATTGCCTTCGCCATTTCATCAACGTCAGCCTGATCGGATGCTGTCTTCGTGCGGTCAACTGCTGCAACCGCATCATTGACAGCCTGCACTGTCACTTCGGTGTACGGGCTGAGATCCTCGGGGATCGACGCAATCGCCTTGTCTACTGCTGTGTAGTCGGCAGCCTGATCGGCTGTGACTTTCTGATACGGCTGCACAAGCGTTTTGGATGCGTCTTCCGTCACAACGCTCTTAATGGTATATTCACCATCATACTCAAATGTAACGGTAAGGTTGCCCTCTGCGTCGGTGACACCGGAAACCTCATGTCCTTCCGCATCCGCATACGTAACGGTATAACCCTCGGCAGGTTTCTGGGCAGACACACCTTCATGCAATGTGGTGGTGTATTCGCTGCCAGCCTTAGTCTTCGCCTCGAGTTGATCGAATGCCAGGAAGATGTCATTGGTCCTCTGCAGCAACGATACGTCGAGCACATCGCCATCCTTCACGATGCAGTTCTGGTAACTACCAGTGCTTTCGCCATTGACAGCAAACTGATAGTAGTTGCCCAGCTCGAACAACTTTCCAATATAGTAGAAGCCAACGTTCTGAGAGTCAAAGTACTTGGTCGGTTCTGCTTTGAACGCATCTCCGTAGATCTCCTCGTGCAGTGCAACGAGCACGTCGATGAAGGAGACCTGCTTTCCGACTTTTGCCGGTTCCGCATATTTATAGGTCTTGCTGGCTTCGCCGCTCACCTTGAACTTGTAGAGTTCCGCCTCTTTGCCCGGTGTCTTGTTCACACGGACAGTCACGTTCGCCTCAAACCAGTGCTGCGCATTTGCAGCAGCCTTTTCAGCGGCTTTCAAGGTCTTCAGCGCTTCTTCAAAATCCTCTTCCGTCGCATCCGCTTTATCGTGAGCGGTCTGCGCGTCTTTGATTGCCGCTTCCAGAGCAGCCTTGGAACCCGTCTCCCATTCGCCGGGTTTGTCAGACTCGACCATGCCGACAGCATACTCCTGCGCAGCACTGATTTCGTCAGCGAGCTGCCATTTGTAACTGTGCTCCAGGGAGAAAGAGTACTTGATCTCAGGCTCGAAATTGATGCTAGAGTCTGTAACCGTCGTGAATTCTTCACTCTGGTAATTTTCTTTGCTGGCAACGCACGTAATGCTCTTGTCAGCCGGCACTGTGAAGCTGCCGTCCTCGTTCTGCGGAATGGTCGTTCCATCCGTATTGTTCGTGAGAACAAGTGTGGGGTTCTCAATCACCTCGTCTGTGACCTGATCCCTGATCGTATAAGTCACCTTATACTCGGACAGGTACTTATTCATCTTGACACTTTCAGCACTGTCTTCCGTCAGCCTGAGATAACCTGTCTCGGTTTTATAACCTTCAGCCGTGGCCTCGTAACGGTACTCCTCGCTGTCCCACAGCGTATAAGAACCGTCTGCGTTCGCAGCCACCTCTTCTGTTGTGCCGTATTTCGTCACCTTGACGGCAGGATTGACGACCGCCTCACCGAACTGATCGGTGAAACTGAATGTCAAGGTGTGGGACGCTTCACTTTCTTTCAGAAGCTTGAGAGATACGATCTCACCCTCCTTGGAGGGACAGAATCCCGTCTTGGTTGCCTGCGCGGCACCACCCTGGGCGACGTATCCGTCGGCAGAAGCAGCTACGGTATACTTCTTCAATGCATTGAGCTTGTATGTGCCATCCTCATTGGGGGTCACAACGCTGTCATCCGACTCATCGGTCACGGTGATCACCGGTTCGGCAATCGCATCCCCGCTCTTCTGGTCGGTGACGGTAACACCCACATTGAAATCGATCTGCGGCTTCTCTTCGACTGTAACCGTGAATGTTTTCTCGAAAACCGGTTCTGCCGGAGTGGTATGATCGGAATCTGTGTAATAATGCACACCCGATGCATCGTATTCATAGTAATTCGTGCCCGCAGGATACAGTTTCAGCGTTGCTGTGAATGTCCCACCGGCATCGCGTTTTGTACTCGACATCGAGAACGCGCTCGTAAAGCCGGGGTACCGGACCTTCTTCTTGCTGTTGCTTGTAAGCATGTTCAGACCATCGTTGTCGATGAACCAGCCCGATACATACTCGCTCGCATCAGGACGCTTGAAATTGAAGCTCGAAATCTTGGTGTCGCCATCATAATACGGCACCGTGACATTTGCGTTCTTTGCCTTGATGACACCTGCATGATTGCTGGAAATGCCATTGTTCACGTAGAACTGATTGACGAGCACCTCCGCGTCGATTTCGGGCGACATGATGTCTGTGGAATCACTGACGCGCACAAGGTCAGCTGCGTCGATCTGGAAGTCATGCACGTAGAAATATTTTTCGCGGGGTGTATCCCACTTGTTGAAATGGCTTGCGGAACGGGCTGCGTAGATTTTAGGTGTACCAAGCTCGATCGGGATGGGCCAGAAGCTGTAAGCGCTCTCACCTTCCATATTGTAACAGCCGATGAGGTTGGAGAACTGACCATCGATCTCTTTTGCCTCTTCCGCTACCGCCTCACTAATAATCGTGTCTTTTGTCGCCGTATCCGAGATATAAAGTCTGTCAGCGCCTGTGCCCTTCATGGTGACGATGGCGGTCGCCTGACCGTCTTTGATGACAACGGTCGCCTTTGTGACCATGATCATACCACTGGCATCTGTGGTGACATCTGTGGACACCTTTGTGGCGGTGTACGTACCGTCCGCCAGTACAGGCTCTGTCTTCGGCGTCAGTGCGGTGCCTTCAACGGTAACGGTCTTGGCAATCTGGTCGAACGTCACCGTACGCTCTACGTCAGTACCCGCCTCCGCATAAGGAGCATCTTCTGCGACATGGAACGTGAATGTCAGCGGCGTCTTATCTTGGAACGCCTTCTTGTTCGGCGCATTCTCCATATTGATGACGAACTTGCCGTCTTCGAGAGCTGCAGTCTTAGTGCTGACTGCGTTGTTCACAACAGACGGGTAGGTGACAGAGTCATAAGTCCCATCCAGCATTGTGATCGTAGGCACAACACTGTAGTTGTTATTTACAGGGCCACCCTTGATGGTGGTAGAAACAGCTGTCTCAGCTTTGAAATCTTCCAGTTCTGTGGACAGCGTGAACTCGGTCGTCTCATTGTAGTCGCCCAGCCACATTTTTGTCCCGTCATTGCGCAATTCAATCTGACGGGCGTAGAAGCCTTTCTCTTCGATGGGCTGTGTCGCACGGTTCTGGAAACCTCTCGCCGACACTGAGATCAGCGGGATGTATGTCTGTCCCTCATCCAGCGGGATGCGGAACTCGTATTTGCCGTCTGCATTCTTCTGATAAACGATGGTCTTATCTGTGCTCTCGTTTGCCTCAAGCGCAGCGACGATCGCATCTTTATCCTGAACGGCTTCGGGGTATGTTCCTTTGTAAAGACCGATATAACCTGTGCTGGACAGCGCGAACACGAGAACGCGGCTGCCGTCCGAATATGTCTCAAGAGAAGCGCTGACAGCCTTGAACATAGCCTGTTCATTCTCGATCTCGAGCTCCGTGACCTCAGGTGTGTCAGGCTGCTGTGCAGTGACATTGACCGTGATTTTAGTATTCCACCATTCTCCAAACTCGTCGTCCAGAGCGTATAGCGAGGTTTCTTCACCAAGCGTAACAGGAACCATTACTGTCGCGATTTTCTGGCTGTCGCTTTTGAACTGCAGATCATGCGATGTATCAGTCGGCTCCTTAGTTGTCTGCGCGATGCGCTCAATACCGATTTGATCCGGGAACTGAAGCTTGATTTCCGCAACAGCGCCGGTGTCAGAAACGATCACTTTATCGCACGCAACCAGTTCAAAGTCTTTGCCTGTATGGCTGAATTCGATGTCGTCGCCTGTGTAGACGGTTTCATCTGACGGCGCAGGAGTCTTTTCCTCCAGCGCAGCAATCGCGGCATTGATTGCTGCCGCCATAGCATCGACAGCGTCCTGTTCAGAAGCCTTCTTGCCGCGTACGACTGCATCGACTGCTGCGTTCAGTGCCTGTACGCTCTCATCTGTATAAATGCTCAGGTCAGCCGGGATCGCAGCTATCGCAGCATCTACCACGCTGTAATCCGCATCCTCCTCCGCAGCAGGTTCTTCAATCGTGGTGTCCAGCGCATACATAATGGGTCTGGGCATGCTGCTGGAGACACCGCCAAAATACGTTCTTCCATTCAGGTCCACCGGGATCTCGTAGTTGTTATTCTCATCTCTCTCGACGCTCTTGCCGCCGATCCATACGCTCGGATAACTGGTCAGTTTGCTTGCCGTTGCCGCACCGGACGTTACATAAATATAAGCCTTGGCCTGACCATTCTCTACGACAACGCTCTCGACCCACCAGTTCCTCGTACGGCTCGAATCGCTCTTGCCTTTGTCCGAAACGGAGCTGACAGCTCTTTCTGTCGTTGTGGTATAGGTTCCGTTCGCGAGCGTTGTGCTCGTATCCGTATTGAACGAACGCACTGTCCAAAGGGCCGCTTCAAGGATGCGGCCGTACGACTGACCATCGCCGGATGGATGCTGGAACGTATTGTCGACGGTCGCCTGATCCTCCGCGCTTAGAGCGTTGTAGTCAGCAAACAGTGCTTCAATACTTTCCTGATCGTCAGCAGTAAAGTTCCTCGGATCATTGGAAAGAGCGCCGATTCTTTCCAGCACACTTTCGAGCGTGGCATCCTCCGTGCCCTGTACGGTCGCAACTGCACCTCCGGATGCAGATGTATCCGCAAAGGCAGGCAGGCCCGTCGTGGTGAAGACCATCGACAGTGCCAGAAGGAGCACTATGACTCTCCTAATACCTTTTTTCATTACCTTTCCTTTCTAACTAGAACAACAACGTATTCTTCCGGAAAACTCCTGAAAAAGGTTCCGCCATGAAAAAACCTGCTTTCTCATTGCGCGGAAAGCAGGCTCATTGACACATGATAACAACGTAAGAACGTCTTGTATCGTTGGACGCGCTTTCTCCGGAAGCAATTCCAATCTCACGCTGCAGCAGGTTTCCTGACTCATGGATCATCGTGTAGCCCGAACCTTCTCAAACATGCCGCGGCGCCGGCTGGCGCTGGTACATGCCCAATGGTATCTCTCGGGACACTCCCCATTCACAGTGACCGGATCGTCCAGGATTTGCACCTGGTTCCCTATTATCAGACTGTTACCGTCTGCACTGCAAAGTATTAAGATTTGCGCAACGAATATATCACCGCCTTAGACCAGTGTCAACAAATAAACAAGTAGACCTTGTATTCTGACAATTCCATATAACCCAAACGGATCATTTACTCCCACCCGGGAGGAGGCGTTTCCGAAACAAAGCCTTTGATCTGATCCGTGAGCTTCCCAAAATCGATGACGCACAGCCCATCACTGATGCCGATGGGCACTTCGTCATGGATCGAGTAAATCTTAGTCGGCGCATCGTGTTCAAAGTCATAGACCACGACCGTCCCGCCGTCTTCGTCGATCATCCAGTACTCTCTCACGCCGGCATTCGCATACTTGTATGCTTTCAATGTACGGTCCCTCTTGCGCGTAGACGGCGACAGCACCTCCGCCACAAAGTCCGGCGCACCGTAAACGCAGCGCCGAATGACCTTTTCCGGATCACAGACAATCAGGAAATCCGGCAGCAGGAATGTCTTTTCGTCCCGGTCGAGCTGCACTCCGGCCGGGGACATGAACGGCCAGCAGGGCATGCCATGCTCCTCTTTACACTTCATGACCTCATGGTACATCATCGCAGTATAATGCTGATGCGGAAGGCTCGGTGCATTGAGCTGATAGAGGCATCCATCGATCAGCTCGCCCCGCCAGTCTTCCGGCATATTATAGTAGTCCTCCAAAGTGAACTCGCCCTGCCGTTTACCCGCAGGCATATTCACATCTTTTTCAGAAACCTGATACGAAAAAGCCTCCTCGGCCACTTTGGAACCGGTTGCCATCCCTTGCCCCACACTCTGCAGCACCGCCTCGATCGCGGCGAGCGTCTTAAAGCGCGGCGCCTTTGTTTCCCCGGAAAAAACTTTCTGCACAGTACCGATCGGCAGACCGGAGAGTTCTGCGATCTTCGCATTGCTGAGCCCCAATGCTTTCTTCTTCGCCTTCATTTCTTCCACAGTCATCATCGGGTTTCTCCTTCCTCGCGCATGCTGTGTCTGCTTTTAGCGCAGCGGTTAAGCGGTTTAAATCCTGTATCTCCATTATCACACGATGCATCCTTTTTACAACCGTTATACACCAAAAATACATCCGTTTGCATCGGCGGTACAGCGGGTATAAAATGAAAAAGGAATCGCCCCGGCAGAGCGATTCCATGAAACACACATATTATCAGATCCAAAGGAGTTGCTAATGGCTTTCAAAAGATACAATATCGAGATCGGGCAGGGCGTCGACGTCCACGGCGCCGACACCAACAACGCAGTCAAAAAAGCACTGGCGGATGCGATGCACCACTGCTGCATGGCCGGCATGAGCGAGATCCACGGCATTCTGGATAAGAAAGGACAGGTGCGGCTGGACATCGATGTCTATGTGCCCAGTCCCGAAGAAGTGGACGAGCAGATGGTCAAGGACTACATGGCCTTCATGTACGACGATGTGACCGTGCGCGCGCACAAAGGCGGCGCAGACCCGGAGGGTATCGCGCTGAACGGCATGCCCAAGACGAACATCCTCGTTGCGCTGGCGGTCATCACCGTCTGGATCAACGTCGCAGACTAACTACGCAAAATGGCTCGCGCCGTCAGGGTTCGAATCCCTTTGTTACAAAAAAGAAAAAAGAACTGCTAAAGCCGTTCTTTTTTCTTTGGTGCGGATGAAGGGATTCGAACCCCCATGAACTTGCATTCACACGGACCTGAACCGTGCGCGTCTGCCAATTCCGCCACATCCGCAAGCACTCATTTAATATAGCACACTTGGAGACGGCATGCAAACTGATTTTTTGCTACAATCACATATTTTTGTTATCATGTCGATATGAAACGCGAAGTAAGGAAGAGAACTGCATCATCCGGCAAGTCCCGCCGCACCGCCAACCGGCGCACCAGAGGTGCCGGAAGCACCTTTGCAGACGGTCTTTTGCAGCGCCTTTTCACAGAGAACCCGAAGCGCGCGCGCTGGCTTGCGCTGGCTGCTGCCGGCGTTCTCATCCTTCTGATCATCATCCTGGTGCATGGTGGCAGCCCCGCCTCCACAATCAGGCCGCTGATCGACGTTCCGCTCAGCGAAGAACAGGCGGAGGAAGTCGTCTATACCCAGGGCGTAGACGTGTCCAACTACCAGGGCGAGATAGACTTTGACATGCTCAACGAACAGGGCATCCAGTTTGTCTTCATCAAAGCCACGGAAGGCAATTCCTGGGTGGACCAGAAATTCCAGGAGAACTGGAAGGCAGCCAAACACTGCGACAGCATGCGCTACGGCGCGTACCACTTCATGAGTTTCCGTACGCCGGGCTCCGAACAGGCGGCCAGCTTTATCAGCACCGTTCCCAAAGATAAAGATGCCCTGCCGCCGGTCGTCGACATTGAGCTGTATGACGAATTCCTCAATGAACCGCCTTCGCAGACGCATTTCCGGGAAACGCTCGACCCGATCCTTGCAGCACTCGAAGAGCAATACGGCAAGCAGCCGATCATCTACACCACGACATACCTCTACACCAAATACATCGCAGGCGTCTACGACAATCCGATCTGGATCGCCGACCACAGTCTGCCTGCCACCCTGCCGGACGGCAATCCGTGGCTGTTCTGCCAGTACTCCTATGAAGGGCAGCTGGAGGGATACAGCGGCGAGGAGCCGTACATCGATCTTGATGTATTCAACGGCTCCTATGAAGACCTGCAGGAGCTGTAAGGTCTCCCCCTGCCCTGACAAGATACGCAATGAAAAAGCACCTCGCCAGGTCCGGCGACGGTGCTTCTTTTTTTACCTTGCTTCTGCGGATGGTCTTACGAAGCGATTACTCGTCCATCTCGATGGAGAAACCCATGTCGCGCAGCGCGTTGACGACCTTCATGTATTCTTCGTCGTCATCGATCATGATGATTTCTTCCGTCTCCGGATCGTCATCCACGTCTTCGAGACCAAAGATCTCGATGCTGTCCTGATCGGTCTCAGGCACCATGACAATGTAGGTCTTCTCTTCTACATCAATCACGCCAAGCACTTCGTATTCGACGTCTTCGCCGTCGTCAAAGGACAAGGTCAGATATTCTTTTTCGTCTTTCTGATCAGTCATGGTTCACCTCCGGCTTACGCCTCTCTTTTATACCCAACAATATCTTCGTACTCGCGTACCGCTGCAGCGAACTTTTCTTCGTCCGCTTCATCCTCCAGACGGTAGTTTTCCTCGTCGATCTGGATGTACTTATAGATGTAGACATCGCCCGACTTGTCATCCGGCACCAGTGCGATATAGTCCTGGCCGCCGCAGTCGAAGATGCCTTCTATGAAGCACGCCTGCTCCTTGCCGTCATCGAACTCCAGGGTGACGACGTCGCGCACTTCCTCTTTCTTCGGAGCCGCCTTCTTCTGGGCATTCTGCTGCCCTCTCGGCTGGCTCTTTTTCTTTTTACTGCTGACTTTTTTATTCGCCATTATATTCCTCCCATCGATTTATATCTGGATTTTACCCTATCCGCCGCAATCCCGCAACCTTTTGCATGCGGAATCGCCTAATGAGCGCGTCCGGTAAAGAAGTTCCGGATTGCCGTCGCATTGGCTTTTGTGATACCCGGCGTTTCCTGCAGTTCTTCCTCGGAAGCGCCCTTCACCGCCTCGACGCTGCCGAACTGCCGCAGCAGGGCGGTGCGTTTTTTCGGCCCGATGCCCGGGATCTCATCCAATACCGACACCAGCGACTTGGTGTCGCGGATCTTCCGGTGGTACTCGATGACGAACCGGTGCACTTCCTCCTGCATGGTGCCGATATAACTGAACAGGAAAGGTTCCTGCCGCAGATCGATTTCTTTTGTATTCGCAAGCGGGTCGGTGGCCGCCTCCCGTACCACGGAAGCGCTGCCATCGATTTCCGCGCCGGATGCGGTCTTTCCCGCGGTCCGCTGCGGCACGTAGACAAGCCCGCGCGTTCTGTGGTGGTCGTCCTTGACTGCGCCGACCGCCGGAATCTCCAGCTGGAGCGCCGCCAGGATCTGCCGTGCCGCATGCAGGTGGCCCTTGCCGCCGTCGATCACGAGCAGATCGGGCAGTTCCTTAAAGCCGGGGTCGCCCGCCAGCGCACGCTTGAAGCGCCGGTACAGCACCTCCTGCATCGCCGCGTAGTCATCGCCCGGCATATCCGTGCGGATCTTGAACTTCCGGTACGCCCTGCGGTCCGGCTTGAGCCCGCGGAAGACGACCATCGCCGCCACGGTATCGATGCCGTTGGTGTTGGAGATATCGTACGCCTCGACCCGGAACAGCCTGTCCGGCGGCGTTGGCACACTGTCTTCCGCCAGCGTTTCCGCCTCCGGCATGCGCATCCAGTCCGGCTGGGTATCCATATCCTGAAAGAGGGCGACCAGCCTGCCCTTCAGACGGTCTTCCTTCTTGCGGTTGCGTTCGTCGCGTCCCTCCATGTTACGGAGCATCGCATCACGGTTGCCTGTGGCCAGTGCCAGCAGCGCCCGCTTCTCCCCGCGCTCGGGCTTGAGCAGGTGCACTTTGCGGTGCCACGTCTCGGACAGGAATGCCTCGATCAGCGCCGCGTCCTCCGGCATGTCCGCAACCAGGATCTCCGCCGGGCCGTCCGTCATCGCGCCGTAGTACTGCTGGATAAAGGCGCCCGTGCGTTCACCTGCGCTGTCTGCATCCTCCGCCTGGATATCAAAGACTTCGCGGCCGGACAGTTTGCCGTCGCGCACGAAGAAGACCGCCATGTGCGAAGGGCCGACCGTCAGGACCGCATCGAGGTCGACGTCCTGCTTCAGTGTGACGCGCTGTCCCTCCCGCAGCGCCTGTGCGGCGAGCAGGCGGTCGCGGTACTTGGCCGCCGTCTCAAAATCAAGCGATTCCGAGGCCTCGAGCATGAGCTTCTTCAGATAATGCTCCACCGAACGGTCCTTGCCGGAGAAGTACGCCGCCGCCTTTTCGACGCGCTCCATGTACGCATCGTGGTCCACATTGCCCAGGCAGATGCCCTCGCACTTGCCGATGTGGTAGTTGAGGCACGGCTTTGCCCCCGGCTTGAACGACGGCGTCGCGCACCTTTTCAGCACGAACACATCGTTCAGCAGACGGATCACATCGTTGACCGCCCCGACGTCCGAGTACGGCCCGAAGTACTTCGCCTTGTCCTTGCCCACGAGCCTCGTCTTCAGTAGCCGCGGCCACTCTTCGTTGGTGGTGATCTTCACGTACGGGTAGGTCTTGTCGTCCCGCAGCAGGATGTTGTACTTCGGCTGGTGCTGCTTGATGAGGTTGTTCTCGAGGATGAACGCCTCCATCTCGCTGCCGCAGACGATGTACTCAAAGTCCGCGATGTGCCCCACCATGGCGCGCACCTTGGCATCCATGTTCTTCTTGGACTGAAAATACTGGCGCACCCGGTTCTTCAGCGAGATCGCCTTGCCCACGTAAATAATGGTGCCCATCTTGTCCCGGTGCAGGTAGACGCCGGGTTTGTCGGGCAGTTTTTTCAGGTTCTCACGGATGTGGCGCGGCAGGTCTTCCCGCCCTGGCAGCCGTTCGTCGGCCATGGCCTGCGCCTCTTCCGGTTCTCTGTATTTCACTCCAGGATTGCTGTCTTTTTTCAACGCGTGTTCCCTTTCATGGAATCGCTCTGTGCATGCAGCGCCTGCGCCGCCTTATCTCCGGCGCCGCTTCTTCTGGGTTCTGCGGCGGCCGCCGGCACTGCTTGTCTGTGCATAGCGCTGGCTGCGGGTCTGTCCGCGTCTACCTTTTTTGCGGCGCGCGAGGCTGCCGAGCAGCAGCGGCACCGCCACGATCGCGACCATGATCACGCCCGCCCAGAAGTGGAAATCACTGATGTAGATCTTCGTCCAGGGACCGCCTTCCCGGTCGTCCTCACGGACCACCACCGGCGCCTGCGCTTCCGTACCGTCAGCTTTTACATAGGAAATATAGCCGACCTGATCGCCCGCCGCGAGAGGCGCTTCCACATCCTCATACAGAACGATCTCGTAATCCTCTTCATTGCCGCCATCTTCCGCAGTCCCGTCAGCGCCGGCTGCACCGCCGCTGATGTCCCGCGTCACGAGAACACCTTCCTCGCAGTAGGCATTCATCTTCACCTTGTGGCCGCCGCGGACCTTCACCTTGCCGCACTTCATACCGGGCTCGACAAGCTGCACGGTCTCATAGTTGGCGTAGGCCCAGTCGAACAGCGCGATGCTGTCCTCAAAGCGGTCCAGTTCGCCGTCGCCGCGCAGGCAGACAGCAACCAGACGCATGCCGTCCCGCTCGCATCCCGCCACCAGGCAGTACCCGGCATTGCCCATCATGCCGGTCTTGATGCCGAAGACGCCGTCGTATTTCGGCGTGCGCTCCTCGCCGTTCACATAGATGGTCGTCTCATCATCATAGAGGAGCTGATTCGTGCTTTTGTATTCCCGCGCTTCATGCTTGTTGGTCGCGGGCACCTTGACGGAAGACTGCGACGTGATGTCCGTAAAACCTTCCACGCCGCACGCATAATCCGCGATGATCTTGAGATCCCGCGGGGTCGTGACATGGTCCCAGCTCTCCGAGAACCCGTTCGGGCAGAGATAGTGCGTATGCTCCGCGCCGATCTCCGCCGCCTTGGCATTCATCATGTCGACAAACGCCTGCTCGCTGCCGCCTACATGAACGGCCAGTGCGACTGCGGCATCATTGGCGGAGTAGACGAGCAGCACGTTCAGCAGCTGCCGCACCGTCAGCACTTCCCCCACCTGCAGATCCATGTTGTTGCCGAGCGGGAAGAGCATCTCTTCCGTGATCGTCACCTCTTCATCGAGGTTCTCAACATTCTCCAGCACAAGGACCGCCGTCATGATCTTGGTGATGCTGGCGGGTGTCATCGGCTCATCCGCATTCTTCTCATACAGCACTTCGCCGGTCTTCTGGTCGTACAGCAAGACTCCGTCGCATTGTGTTTCCGGCGGCGCGGATGCCGCAAACGATGCAACTGTCTGCATGCCTGCGAGCATGACTGCCAGCAGGACTGTCACGACCGCGGCGAGTAATCGCCGTGCCCTTTTATTCTGCATTGCCTGTATTCTCATCTGTTGTTTCTTTCTGTGCTGCGGACTGACGCTTTGCTCTGGTCTTCTTTCTTACGCTGCGCACGAGCACAACTCCCAGCAGCACAATGACCACGGCGCACAAAGCGGCTATCACAGCGATCGTACGGAATTCCTCGTTCGTGATGAAGTACTTTGTCCAGAATCCGCCTTCCGGAACATCCTCCCGGACTGTCAGCGGCACCTTCGCCTGTTCACCATTTGTCGCAGTATAACGGATATAGCCGACCTTGTCGCCGGCTTTCAAAGGCGCTTCCACAGTCGTGTACGGGACGATCTCAAACTGGTTGGAGCCTTCGATCGACAGATCCCTTGTCACCGCAACACCGTCCTCGCAGTAAGCCTGCACCTCCATCGGGTCGCCGCCTCTTACTTTCACCGTGCCGCACTCCATACCTGGCTGCACCAGCTGACGGGTCTCGTAGTTGGCAAAGGCCCAGTCAAACAGTGCAATACTGTCTTCAAAACGGTCGTCCCCATTGCTTCCCTTCAGGCAGACCACGATCAGCCGCGTGCCGTCCCGTTCGGCACCTGCGACCAGGCAGTGTCCCGCTCTTCCCATCATACCGGTCTTCACGCCGAATGCCCCGTCGTACTTTGGCGCACGGGCAGAGCCGTCGTACATCGTCAGAGACGGCCGCGTATCCCAGAGCAGCAGGTTGGTATTTCTATAGTATCTCGCTTCACTTTTATTGGTCGCGGGGATCGATACAGACGGCAGGCTCACCAGATCGGCAAAGCCATCCACTGTGAACGCATAGTCCACAATGATCCCCAGATCTCTCGCCGTCGTACAGTGATCCCAGCTTTCTGTATAGCCGTTCGGGTTGAGGTAGTGGGTATGGTAAGCGCCGATCTCCTGTGCCTTCGCATTCATCATATCCACAAAGGCATCCTGACTTCCGGCTACATAGATGGCCAAAACACGTGCCGCATCATTCGCCGAACAGACCATCAAGGCACTCAGCAGCTGCCTGACGGTAAGCTGCTCGCCTGTCTTTAAGGCCATATGGCTGCCAATCCAGAAAACCGCCTCACCTGGCACCGTGACAACGGCATCCAGATCATCCACATTCTCCAGCACGAGCGCCGCCGTCATGATCTTCGTTGTGCTGGCCGGTGTCATGGTCTTGTCCGCATTTTTTTCATACAGGACTTCTCCGGTATTCTGATCATACATGTAGACCGCATCGCACTGCGTGGAAGGCGGTTCAGACGCCGCAAAAACAACCCCTGTCTGCATTCCAGACAGGAGCATCAGCAGAACCGCAAGCAATGCAGCGGTGATACTATGATGCTTTGCAGTTTTCTTGCACCTTTCCAATAACCGACTCCTATTCGGGGCAGCTACAGCTTATTCAACCGTCTTTCCTAATATGTATAACGTTGAATATTATACCACTTTACGCTAACTGGGTAAAGTGATATAATGTGCGGTAATCGCAAGGGTTTCAACGGTTTCAGCCCTTCGGTATGCGGCTGGAATGACACACAGTAAGAAAGAAAGGATCAACACCCAATGAGAAAGATCGCAACGCTCAACAAGATCTCGAAGGCGGGCCTGCAGAATCTGCCCGATGACTATACGATCGTTGAAGATATCAATGAAGCCAGCGCCGTCATCGTCCGCAGTGCGGACCTGCACAGCATGGAATTCCCGGAAAAACTGATCGCCATCGCCAGAGCCGGCGCCGGCGTCAACAATATCCCGCTCGACCGCTGCGCGGAGGAAGGCATCGTTGTCTTCAACACGCCCGGCGCGAACGCGAACGCCGTCAAGGAACTCGTCATCGGTGCCATGCTGATGAGCTCCCGCAACCTGCTGGATGCCATGCGTTGGGAAGCCTCGCTGGCAGACGACAACGACGTGAAAGATGTGCTCAAGGCCGTCGAAAAAGGCAAGGGTCAGTTTGCGGGCACCGAGATCAAAGGCAAGACGCTTGGCGTCATCGGCCTCGGCGCGATCGGCGTTCTCGTCGCGAATGCAGCGCAGCAGCTCGGCATGAATGTCATGGGGTATGACCCCTACATCACCCTGACCGCTGCCCATGCGCTTTCCAACACCATTCCGGTGATCAAGGATCTGTCCATTCTGCTCAACAAGAGCGATTACGTGACCATCCATGTGCCGGTCAACGACAGCACCAAGGGCATGATCGACAGCCGCCGTATCGACCAGATGAAAGACGGCTGCGTGTTCCTGAACTTCGCACGCAACACGCTGGTCAGCGAAGATGCGCTGTGTGAAGCACTCGCGGAAGGCCACATCCGCAAATACGTCACCGACTTTGCGACAGACCGGCTGCTCAGCATGGAGAACGTCATCTCCATCCCGCACCTCGGGGCCAGCACGTCGGAAGCGGAGGACAACTGCGCCGTCATGGCGGGCGACCAGCTCGTCGACTTCCTGGAAAACGGCAACATCACCAACAGTGTCAACTTCCCGTCCATCTCGATGGGCAAACTCAATCCGGAAGCCGCCTGCAGGATCGTGATCCTCAACCGCAACCTGCCCTCAATGATCGCACAGGTCACCACCGCATTCTCCATGTTCAACATCAACATCCGCGACATGACCAACAAGAGCAAGGGCGCCTATGCATGCACGATGATGGACCTCGACGATATCGTCACAGAGGAACAGTGCCAGCAGCTCGAATCGATCGACGGCATCATCAGCGCGCGCGTCATCACCGCATAGTATGGATGCAAAACAGACAGGACTAAAAAGCCGCCCGTTCCGAAAACGAGCGGCTCTTTTGATACTCTTTTCGATCAGCTGTTTACAGCGATGCCGCGATATGCTGCGCCACGTAGACACCGCTGGCGGATGCATGGGACAGCGAGTGTGTGACGCCGCTGCCGTCGCCGATGACGTACAGACCTTCGTGCTTGGTCATCAGGTTCTCGTCGAGCTTGACTTCCATGTTGTAGAACTTGACTTCCACGCCGTACAGGAGCGTATCGTCGTTCGCCACGCCCGGCGCGATCTTGTCGAGGGCGTAGATCATCTCGATGATGCCGTCGAGGATGCGCTTGGGCAGGACCAGACTGAGATCGCCCGGGGTCGCCGCCAGTGTCGGCTGGACCGTGCACTCGAGAATGCGCTTTTCGGTACTTCTGCGGCCGCGCTCGAGGTCGCCGAACCGCTGCACGATGACACCGCCGCCCAGCATGTTGGACAGGCGCGCGATGCTCTCGCCGTAGCCGTTGCTGTCTTTGAACGGCAGCGAGAAGTGCTTGGAGACGAGCAGCGCGAAGTTGGTGTTGTCCGTCTTGCGGCTCTCATCCTCAAAACTGTGCCCGTTGACCGTGACGATGCCGTTGGTGTTCTCGTTGACGACGATGCCGTGCGGGTTCATGCAGAAGGTACGGACGTTGTCCTCAAACTTCTCCGTGCGGTAGACGATTTTGCTCTCGTAGAGTTCGTCCGTGATGTCGTCGAAAATGACCGCCGGGATCTCCACGCGCACGCCGAGGTCGACGCGGTTGGAACTGGTCTCGATGCCCAGGTCCTCGCAGACATGCTCCATCCACTTGCTGCCGCTGCGGCCGACGGAGATGATGCAGTATTTGCCTTCAAAGAGCCCCTTCGCACAGCGCACGCAGTAGCCGTCTTCCAGCTTGTCGATGCGGTCGACCGGCGTATCAAAGTAAAAGTCCACCTTGTCCTTCAGTTCGTTGTAGAGGTTGCCCAGCACGATGTAGTTGATGTCCGTGCCCAGGTGGCGCACCGAGGCGTCGAGCAGGGTCAGCTTGTTCTGCATGCAGATCTTCTTGAAGGAAGTCCCTGCCGTGCTGTACATCTTCGTGCTCGCACCGCCGTACTTGCAGTTGATGTCATCGACGTATTCCATCAGCTCGATGGCCTTGTCCCTGCCGATGTACTCGTAGAGGGTGCCGCCGAAGTCGTTGGTGATGTTGTATTTGCCGTCCGAGAAAGCGCCCGCACCGCCAAACCCGTTCATGATCGCACAGGTCGGGCAGTTGATGCAGCTTTTGATCTTCTTGCCGTCGATGGGGCATTTGCGTTTCTCCAAAGTATGTCCGGTCTCAAACACCGCGATCTTAAGCTCCGGATGCTTCTCCGCCAGTTCGTACGCCGAGAAGATACCGCCGGGGCCGGCACCGATGATCATCACGTCATAACGCATTGCAATTATCTCCTTTTATCTTACGCACTGCCGCGCAGGCAATGCTGTTCTCACAAAAACAGACTCATGGGGGTCACGAGCCTGTTTCATTATACGGTATCCGTTTGTGTTTCTCAAGTAGGAGATGCGGAATCGCTATTCCATACTCTTGAGTGCTTCTCCCATCGGGATCCTGCGGACTTTGCGCATCTGCAGCAGATACACAGCCGCATAGGAAACGATGCCGAAGCAGACCATCTTCAGATAGAACGACGGCGGTTCGTAGAAGGTCAGCCAGCCGGACAGTTCGAACATGACGTACCGCCAGATGACGCGGAAGATCATCTCGACGAGCGGGATGGTCAGGATCACGGCGCCGACTGCCACAATGCCGGTCGCATGGTTGTAGAGGCGGCTCACCTCACGGTCGTTGTAGCCGAGGATCTTGAGCATGGAGATGTTCTTCGCATTCCGCTCGATCACCATACGGCCGAGGAGGTACATCAGCAGCAGATACATCACAACCGCGAACCAGGTGAACATCGGGAAGATCTCGGCAAAGCTGTCCTCGAGCTGATCGGCGATCGCGGTCAGGTCATTCTCGCGGACGATGGTGGCGATGTCATCCTCGTCGAGCTCCGTCAGTTCTTCGTCCGAGAAGTAGCCGTTGAAGGCATCCGCATCGCGGCCAAAGCAGGCATTGAGCGATTCCCTGTCGAGGAAGAGCGCCAGCGCCGCATCGTACTGATACGTCCCGACGATCTCAAAGCGGTAGGTCCTGTCTTCATACTTTTCCTGCAGGCGGATGATGTCGCCGACCTCGCACTGGTACTTCTCCATATATCCTTCGGAAGCGAGCACCTTGAAGGCCGGTTTGTCCTCCATCTCTGCCGCCGCGCGGTCCGTCACCCAGCCGGGCACGAAAGCGCCATCCTCGCGCACGTCTTCCTTCGCCTGCCCGTTATCCGGCATTTCTGCATCGGTCAGATAGTCCGAGTCCTCTTCAATGCCGAACAGCATGATCTCTTCGCCGTACCCCGGCTGCTCCAGCGTCGCCGCGCTGTATTTCTCCGCCTGTTCATCCTCCACTTCGACCGGTGCACGAAGGACGTACTGATACTCTGCGATCTGGCTCGTGAGGACGTTCTCCTTAAAGTGATCCATCAGCGGCTGCATGCCGAGGCCGAAGTACAGGAGCAATCCCGCAAAGGAGATGCCCAGCACCAGCACGATGTACGACGGGATGTTCTGGAAGAGCACGCGCTCCCGGTATCTGGTCATGAAGGAGCCGCGCTTTAAGTGCATGACCTTGTTCTTCTTGGAATGTTTGAGCTCCCCGCGCAGGAACTGCAGCGGCGGGATCTTCAGCGCTCTGTGCAGCACGAACCAGGTCACCAGCGCAACCAGTGCGAGCGGCACCAGCGTCGTCTTGATGAACGCCTCCGCGCTCCAGACCGTTACATAGTCCGGCAGTGAGTAGCTGTTGTAGTACATGCGCACGACGACCCATTTCATCGCGGTGTAGCCCAGAACATTGCCGAGCAGGGCAGCAATCAGAGAGACGATCAGCGGCGCCGTCATGTAGTGGCGGACAAGCTCGCTGCGGGTGTACCCGGAAGCGCGAAGCGTGCCGATCGCCTGCGATTCCTGTTCCAGCGTGCTCTTCGCAAGCATCGCCATGATGAACGCCAGCACCAGCACGATGATATACAGCATCGCCGAGAACATCGCTTTGTCATCGCTCATGTCGTCTCCCGCGAACTGGATCGCGTTGTTGTCGTCGTTCTGCACGAAATCGTCGAGCATGTTGCCCGTTCTGCCGATGTCACGCACGATCACGTCCTTGATGTCCTCTGCCTTTTCGTTGCGTTCCTTCAGGTCGAGCGACCGGTCGTCGTTGTACCAGACATAGCAGTACGAAAGGCCGCCGGTGCCGAGCCCGTCAAATCCCTCCTCCGTGACCAGCCCGACCGAGAAATGGTTGGCGTTGAACATCATATCGGAGTTGTTCTTGTACAGGCAGCTGTAGTCCGGCAATGCGACCAGCCCGCACACGGTCAGGGTGCTGCCGCCGGCTCTGATCTCATCGCCGATGCCGATGCCGTTGTTCTCCGCATACAGCCGGTCGATCGCGATCTCATCGTCTGCTTCCGGAAACGCCCCGTCCAGCAGGCACGCCTCGTTCACGCCGCCCTCTTCGCGCATCTTGTAGATACGGATCGTGTCGGTTCCGTTGGATGCTTTGTCCAGATAGAACTGTTCTGAAACGGCCACCTCTTCCCGCTCGATCTTATCCAACAGGTCCTCGTTAGCTTCCTCCTGCATCACAAAGTGACCGCTCTCTACGTGGCAGTTTGTCATGCCGTCGTGGTACGCGATCTGCATGCTGGTGTCCGCGATGATGTAGCCGGACTCAAAGCCGATAAAGACCGTCAGGAACAGGAAGATCGCCAGATACTTCCCCCAGTCGCGGCGGATGTCGCGCCAGATCCGCTTCTTCAGCGGGTCACGGCGGACCGCTCTGGCGCCGCTGTCATTCTTTCTTAACATTGCTGCACGCCCCCTTTACCATTCCAGTTCTGCCGCGGGGATGCGCACATCGTTCTTCGTGTCGGAGAGGATCCGGCCGTCCTTGAGCCGCACGACCCTGTCCGCCATGCCTTTCAGTGCGTCGTTGTGCGTGACCAGCACCACCGTGCTGCGGTACTTCGCGTTGACCTCCTCGATGAGGCGGAGGATCTCCTTGGACGTGCTGTAGTCCAGGGCGCCGGTCGGCTCATCGCAGAGCAGCACATCGGGGTTCTTGACGATCGCCCGCCCGATGGAGGTGCGCTGCTGCTGCCCGCCGGAGAG
The DNA here is from genome assembly GCA_902790905.1 of uncultured Eubacteriales bacterium. Lineage (GTDB taxonomy): Bacteria > Bacillota > Clostridia > Peptostreptococcales > Anaerovoracaceae > RUG13615. The sequence continues at coordinate 11,325 of CADATO010000007.1, read as the reverse complement.
CTGGTTGGGGATCTTGTGCTGGTGTTCCCAGAGCCCGAGGTCGTGCAGAAGCGTATCGATGTCGAGCGGATCATCGCCGAGATACGCGCCGACTTCGATGTTCTCGCGCACCGTCAGGTTGGGGATCAGGTTGTAGGACTGGAAAACATACCCGAGGTGCTTGCGGCGGTAGACCGAAAGCTGTTTTTCCTTCATGTTTTCCATCCGGTCACCGTTGATGATGACCTGACCGCTGTCGGCCTCCTCGATGCCGCCTAGGATGTTGAGCAGCGTGGATTTGCCGGAGCCGGACGGACCCAGCAGCACACATAGTTCTCCTTTTTCGAGGCCGAGCGACACATCGTGCAGGACCTGCACGCGCGTCTCGCCTCTGCCAAAGGATTTGCAGATCGTATTCAGTTCGAGATACATGTTGTCCTTCTTTCTTGCTTGTTGATCTATACGTAAAGTTGCGGAAATGCTCCATTTGGTTAGCATATGCTAACTCATACCGATAATATAAGCGATTCCGTGTGTGTTGTCAAACAGGAATCGCTCTGTTGTGCTATCTGAACATCACGTGACCCTGATGTCCCTTCGTATCCTGCAGGACTTTGTTGAACAGAACGCCCAGACAAAGCACCCAGGCCATGAAGTAGAACCAGAACATCAGCGCGACGATATTGGCCAGCGCACCGTAGACGATGTCGTACTGCGCCATGCCGTTTAGGTACAGCGAGTACAGCCAGGTGACGAGCACCAGCCCGACCGCGGCAAAGATGCTGCCGGGGATCACCTGCTTGTACGGAATGCGCTCCGTCGGGAGGATCTTGTAGATGAAACTCAGAATCAGGAAGAACAGCCCGAACGCGACCGGCCAGCGGATCCACAGCCATATCCGCTGATCTTTGAAGAACAGCTCGATCAGCCTGCCGCCGTAAACCAGGACAAGGACTGCCACGATGATCGCCAGCAGCATGAGTGTCATCGTGAACATGGAGCGGAATCGCTCACGCCAATAGCCATTGCCGGTAGAGCGGCCTTCTGTCAGCGTAAAGTTCATGATACGGGTCAGCGCGAACTGTGCGCGGGAAGCCGCCCAGAGTGCGATGACCGCATAGACGATGTTCAGGGCACCCGCGGAACGGTAGGTCAGAAGATCTCTGACTTCATCCGAATACGCACCGCCGATGGCATCCAAAAGCCAGCCCACCGCATCGGCAATGGTGGTCTGAAAGATCGACATCATAAGCTGTGACAACAGCATGACCATCGGGACCAGCGACAGCAGATAGTAAAAAGCGATCTGCGCAGCGAAGCCCTGGTAGTACGGATCGCGGAACTGCCGGATCCCCAGTGTGATCATGCGAAACAAACGGCTGCTCATACTAACATGTTCCCCTGTATTACGTCAGTATTCTACTTGCTGCGCTCTCGCAGCAGACGGGCCATCTCCTGCAGCGCGCGGCCGCGGTGGCTGATGGCATTCTTCTCTTCCGCCGGGAATTCCGCAAAGGTGCGGGTCTCCCCCGGCGCCACGCCTTCCCCGCGCGGCACAAAGTACGGATCGTATCCGAAGCCCCCGTCGCCGCGGGGCTCTGTGATGATCATGCCTTCGACCTCCCCGCGTGCGCGGAGGGTTTCCCCGTCCGGATAAACGAGTGTCATCACGCACACATACCGGGCGATGCGCTCTTCCGGCGGGACAGGCTCTGTCAGCCGGACCAGTTTGGCATTGTTGTCTTCATCGTCGCCGCCGGACCAGCGGGCCGACTGCACGCCGGGTGCGCCGCCCAGATAGTCGCAGCAAATCCCGGAGTCATCTGCCAATGCAGGCTCCCCTGTCATCTCCATGATGGCCTTCGCCTTGATGTAGGAGTTTTCTTCAAACGTTGTGCCGGTCTCTTCGATCTCAACCGGCGGTACGCCCGCGTCGTCGCGCGAGATGATTGCGATCCCGAGTTCTTCCGTGATCGCGTTCATTTCTCTGATTTTGCCTTCATTTCTGGTTGCTGCAATGATTCGTTTCATAAGGTTTCTCTTTCTAATAGCGACCTGTCCACTTGTGGAGCTTTTTGCGGTTGATCTTTTTCCCCTTGAATACGGGCTTGCCGCCGTTCGGCCGGAAGGCCGCACTGCCAAACATGCTGCGCTTGTATCCGCGCTGGACATGTCTGTGGCGGCGGTACAGCACGATGATCAGGATGACGATGACGATCGGCAGCAGGATCAGGAAGGCGAGCGCCGCACTGAACCTGTTCGGCTGCTTGAACAGCTGTACCGGAGACAGACTGGTCTTATCCGTCTTGCGCCCCAGTGGCTCATGATATGCTGCCGGAACAACATCCCCCTCAAACGCGTCGATATAGGATGCCAGCGCATACCACGCCTTCATCTCGCCGCCGTTTTCATCGGCCGGCACAATACAGCGGTCAAACTCGATGACCGTATGCCCCTCCGCATCCTTCGGGACAACGGAGAGCATGCCCTTGGAACCGCCGGCAGTCTGTTTGAGCGTTTCCGCGGTATGCAGGTCCGTCACAACGCGGTAGAGTTTTTTCTTATCCAGCTCTGTCAGGGAGCCGTCTTCCGCCATGAGCCGGTGGTCCATCGTGCGGTTGTAGATCATCCGGTGCGTATTAAAGCTGTACACAAGGCCTTTGAAATACATCCGCGCCGCCGGGTCATCCTGCCCGACAGAGATGTCGACATCCGCCAGGGTTTTGAGCTCTTTCCCCGTCAGGTAAAAACTCACCAGCGGATAGCCGGGGAGCCCGTCCGGTCCCGTTCCCATCGACAGGACATCGTACGCTTCGGCAGCTGTGACAGGCCCTTCATCGACCGAGGCCTGGACCGCCCCTGCAGGCACGATCACCACATCAACCGGTTCGGCGTCCCCCTCTGCCGTGCGCACCGCATAGGCATAGGCGTCTGCGATGAGGTTGGCAAGCGATTCCTCGCCGGGCTGACTGCCAAAACTGCTGATCGGTGTAAAGGCAGCCTCGTTGTTTGCAAGCACCTGCTCTCCGGTATACCCATATTTCGAGAAGAAGGCGCTGTCGATATCTTTTTTATAGGCATCCGCAGCCGTCTGAATCGCTGCATCCCCGGAGACAGAGCCGTCTACCGGCAGCAGTTCGAAGACCGGATTGACATAGCCTTCCGAAGTCCGGTCGAGCACCAGATGCCCCACGTACTGCGCATCACAGCCGACCGAGACGATCGTTGTCGTGCCGACCGTCACCGGTGCTTCGCTGGCCGCCTTTGCATTGCCGGACAGGATCACGTCGATCCCGGGCACCGCCTCCGCGAGCGCCGCGTCTTCACCGCCGTCTTCTGTCATCCCGCCCTGCGAAAGGCAGATGATCATATCGGCTTCGCCGTTGCTCTCGATCTCGCTGACAACCTGTTTTGCATAGTCGACCGGATCCTGCCAGACAACACCGCTGTCCGGCACCTGCGCGACGGCATCATATCCCATCAGCCCGAAGACAGCGATCCGGATCCCGCCGCGGCGGATGATCACATAGTCCTGTACGCCGTATCTGTCAAACGCAGCGCGGAGCACCCCTGCATTCTCCGCCAGCAGTTCATCTGCAAGCGCGGCATCCCAGTCTATGTTGCTGCCCACGACCGCCGGCATATCCCAGCCCTCGGTCGTCACGGTCTTGTTTGTTTTCGTTGTTTCATCGTAAGCGCTTTTGATTACGGTCTCCTGGCCGCCCGCCTGCGCTGCATTCAGCATATCCGTCAGGCCGTCCGGGCCGAATCCATATTCATGGGCGCCCAGTGTGGTGACATCATAATCCATCTGGCCCATGAGCATGAGCGCCGGCGCTTCTGCCGGTTCGATTGTCTGGTAGGAAGTCCCCATGCTGAATCCGCCTGCATCGAGCACCAGCGAATCCGGCCATTCCGAACGAATCTGGTCGATGAGCGTCTTGACCGGTGCAAAGCCGCCCGTTGCAGTCGTTTCCCCACCCTGTGTCCATACGACCGGCTGGATGTGATCATGCATATCACTGGTCAGGATCAGAGAGACCTGGCCGAGCGATTCCTCCTCCGCATCGGCATAGACAGTGCCTGCCGCCGAAGCTTCCGGCAGCACAGAAAAACCGGTCCCCCACAGGGTCCCGCATACAACCATCATTACCAGCAGTGCTATCCCGATCCGACGTATTTTCATACAATTATTATATTGCAGAGCGGATTTCATAGCAAGAATCGCCGCTGTCTGCGGGCGATTCGGCTTTTTCTTTTAAATTGGCATCGCAGAGAGTATAATCGTATTTGTGAAAACCCGCGCTGTGCGGCACCCGTAATATGAATAAGGAGATACCATGAATCTTTGGAGAGTCAAAATGGCAAGTCCCGTTGTCAAAGTCGCGGACGTTGCCTTCAATAAGGAACAGATCCTGGCCACAGCCGGCGAAGCTGACAAGGAAGGTGTCAAGATCCTCGCCTTCCCCGAACTGTATCTGACCGGTTACACCTGCGGCGATCTCTTCGCGAGCAAAACGCTCCAGACCGCGGCGAAGGCTGCACTGGCAGAGCTGGCGGAGGAACTGCCGGAAGATCTGCTGACCATCGTCGGCGCACCGCTGAAGATCGGCGGCGGGCTGTACAACTGCGCGGTCTGCTATCAGGGCGGCGAGATCGTCACGGTCTTCACCAAGACATTCCTGCCGGAGTACGAAGCCTTTTTCGAGAAGAGATGGTTCCGTTCCACCTACGACCTGGATACCGATGAAGTCCGGATCGGCGACGAGGATATCCCCCTCAACTGCCTGGTCCGCCTGATCGATGAGAAGAGCGGCGAGAGCGTCACCGTCGGAGCAGAACTCTGCGAAGACATGTTCGTACCCATTCCGCCGAGCACCAGCCTGGCGGTGCAGGGTGCGCAGCTCATCGTCAACATCACCGCCTGCACAGAAGGCTACCACAAGAACGCCAACAGAAGAGAAAACATCCGCGGGCTCAGCGAGCGCCTGATGTGCGCTTACGCTGTGACCAACAGCGGGTTTGGCGAATCCACGACCGATGTCGTCTTTGGAGGAGAAACGCTCATCTGCGAAGCCGGCGCCGTTCTGGCGGAAGGAGAAAAATACTCCCTCACCGGTGCAAGCTGCACCGCGGACATCGACGTCGATGCGCTGGACCGCGACAGACAGGTCTACCCGCGCTTTCACGACACGATCCCGCCGGAAGAAATCGGCGGCGTAGTCGAGTGCCTGATCGAAGAAAGACCTGCGGACATCTGCCGCAGCGTCGATCCGCATCCCTTCCTTCCCAAGACAGGCGATGGTCAGGACATTGCGATGATCCAGGCGATGGCGCTCGTCACGCGCATGAAGCACATCGGCAGCGAGAATGTCGTCATCGGCATCAGCGGCGGGCTCGACAGCACGCTTGCCCTGCTCGTCTGCACGACTGCATTTGATATCATGGGCCTGCCCCGCACCGGCATCCACGGCATCACCATGCCGGGCCTCGGCACCAGCGACAACACGAAAAACCTGGCGACCGACCTGATGGAGACCCTCGGCATCACCACGAAGACCATCAGCATCGCCGAGGCGACCACCCAGCACCTGAAGGACATCGGGCACGACCCGTCCAATATGAATGTCGTCTACGAGAACGCGCAGGCCAGAGAGCGTACGCAGGTCATCATGGACTATGCGAACATGGTCAACGGCCTGGTCATCGGCACGGGCGATCTGTCCGAACTGGCGCTTGGCTGGTGCACCTACAACGGCGACCACATGTCGATGTACGGCGTGAACGGCAGCGTGACCAAGACGCTGGTGCGATTCATCGTCCGCGGCTACGCCAACAAACTGGGCGGCAAAGCCGGCGAGATCCTCGACCAGATCCTGCACAACCCGATCAGCCCCGAGCTGCTCCCTGCCGACAAGTCCGGCAACATCACGCAGAAGACCGAAGACATCATCGGCCCGTACGAGCTGCACGACTTCTTCCTGTATCACATGATGCGCTACGGCAGAAGCCCGCGTGACATCTACGAACTCGCAAAGATCGCGTTCGGCGAAGCGGCCGGCAATGAACCCTCTGTCGACACCGGGCTCGGCACCTACGACGACGCCACCATCAAAAAATGGCTCGTTACCTTCCTGCGCCGGTTCTTCGTCAGCCAGTTCAAGCGGTCCTGTTCCCCGGACGGCCCGCTGGTGGGGCCCATCTCCCTGTCGCCGCGCGGCGGCCTGATGATGCCCAGCGATGCGTGCATGACACTATGGCTCAAAGAAGCGGAATCGCTCTAAATACGAAAAAAGCCGGAGGATGGATCTCCGGCTTTTTTCTTACGGTTTTATCTATTATCACTTATTTAAGGAGAGATATTTACGCTTTCGTATTTCCATATCAGATCCATATGGATATAAAAACTAAAGTGAGTATAGCAGAATCGCTCCTTGTATACAAGATACATTTTTTGATTTTGTTTATTGTGTCCATAAATATTTTCCTTGAAAATCCCTGCTCTATATGTTAGATTAGTATACGGCTCTGAAAAGAGCATCCATATCGCGTAACACGCAATTAGCACGGAGGGTTGACCGAGTGGCTAAGGAGCTCGCCTGGAAAGCGAGTAGGGTGTAACAGCCTCGTGGGTTCGAGTCCCATGCCCTCCGCCATCATTTTCCCGAGATCTCAACGGTCTCGGGGTTTTTATATGGCTTCGGATTTGGGTACAGTGGGTACAGATTTTGATTCATCAGGGATCACATCCGCAAGGGATAATCCCAGCCGCGCGTTCTCAAGCTGCTCGATGCGATGCTGCTTCCCTGACCTGTCAAAACAGTAGTGATTGAGAGTGGTTTTGGCGTCCTTGTGGCCTACATAGTTCTGGATCGTCTTGATGTTGACATTGTCATCAAGCAAGGAAGAAACAAACGTCCTCCGCCCCGCATAGAGCGTGTTGTCCGGTATGCCGAGATCTTTGCAGATCAGAGGGAATGTCTTGCGCATCCGGTTGTAAAAGCCGTGCATCTGCTGCTCGTCTATCACAAAGATGTAGTCCCCTTCCTGCGGTTCCTCTTCGCAATCCTCACGGATCGTCCGTATGATGCCCTGTGCCAGGTTGGTCAGCGGGATGCGCCTTGGACCATGCCCTGCCTTGGTGCGATTCTCTCTGACGAGATCCTCTTTCTCGGAGTAATAGCGTTTAACAACGAGTTCCCCATCCACGATATCCGCATACCGCAAGGAACACACCTCACAGGGTCTCAGTCCCGCCTGAAACAGCAGGATGATGGCTAGCGGGATCGTGCGGTTCACGGGATAGTGTTCTTTCGAATACAGATCCCAGCACTTCTGATACAGCGCCAGTTCCATCTCAGGCGACAGCACTCTGTTCTCGTCCGGTTTCGTTTCGATTTGCCGGAACACATTCAGATTTGTGATCTTTAGCAATCGGTACGGATTCTTATCAATCAGTTCCTCCTGCTCTGCATACTCCAGCATCTGCTTGATCCAGGTGCATACATTAGCAAACTCTTTCCTTGTGAGGTCGTGCGCCTTGATCAGACCATACGCCCACTCCTGTAAATGCTTGAGGCGGATCGTCCTGATGGGCATCCTTGTAATCTCTGTCCCCTCATAATGGTTGCGCCATATAGACAGGTTCTTGACCAAGGTGGAATCGCTCCATGTCGTCCGCTTCTTATGTTCAAGAAACTCTGGAAACAGATTCTCCAACGTCACTTCATCCGGCAGGATCTCATTCGAGTGCTTCATATGCCATGCATAGATCTTGTCCAGCAATTCTTCTTTGGTGTTTGCTTTTAACGTAGTGCGGCCGTCCTTCTTGGTTTCGTCTTTCAGACGGATGTAATATCGCTTGTCGGTCTTTCCATTGAGTTTTCCGATCTTCCCTATGTAGTTATCAAGGATCTTGGCCTTGCGTGATTGTTCCATATCATCTTTCACGCCGTCCAAGTTGATGCTACCATTTGACACAAGGAAGTTCAATATCTGCTCTGCCGATGGCTGCTGTATTAAGTTGTCCTCTATGCGCTTGTCGGTCATCACAGATCTCTCACTTTAACTCTCTTTTTCTTCTCTTCCTACAGTGCTAGCCTTATATGGAAAAGAGATAGTTTTACTATAGGCATTACATAGGTATTGGTCTTGTTTATTTATTGCCTGCATCTTGCAAATACGATGCATCCATCTCGCATAAATGAAGCAGGTCTTCTGCCTTCTTGGTCAATGTGTACCAGTAGGTTCTGTCGTAACCTTTCTTGTTATACCTGCCAAGTTGGAGCATCCCTTCATCGACCAGGTGGTTCAGAGCGCGCCGGATCTGATACACGGACAAATACTTGTGCGGCCCGTCTGCCAGTTCCTGTGCGCTGTTATACACCCAGTACTTGCCGTCATGGTAGTTCCGGTTGTCTCTACGATTGCGTCGCACCCAGTAGGCGATATGGTAAAAGAGTGTTGCCTCAGCTAAGCCGAACTCTTCAGCGATCTCTTTGTGGAACATATAAATCATGTGTGGGGTCCCTTTCAAAAGTAGTGATGTGTTCGATTCAAGCAGCCTGAAATCATCTGAGCCGGAAAGCAAAAGGGGTCTTAGGGCACTCCCTAAATAGCGTTTTTTCGTTCTTACGGAAAAAGGCTTTGCTTGCTATTCAGCAAAACAAAATCAGTTTCCCCTTCCATAGATAGGTCACGGCACTGTATAGCGACAGAAATGTGTCACAAAGATTGGTTTCCCGCACCTCTTTTGCGCACGCAAAAAGAGGCCTGTTTTGTTCAAACAGACCTCAAAAAAGCGTTCTCATTCTCCTAAATCAGACGGCATTTCTGATCCGCTTCGTCCCGGATGCGTAGTTGTTCGGCGAATGCGAGGAAGTATTTCTTTTGCATATAATCGACGCTGCCGCGGCTGATGCCGGCCATCTCAGCATACTTTCTGACTGATAATTGCCGGTAAAACTTGTCCTCAAGGAGCGTTTTGTATTCCTTCAAGACGGTGTTCGTGCAGTCCTGCAGGAACTTCAGATCCTCTTTTAGGAATTGAAACTCATCCGGCAACACGCCTACATATTTCTTTGTGCGGACGCAGAGTTCATACTTGCGGATATCCTCGCCATAGTGAGAGATGATGTCTTTGGAATACGCCAGATATGAGTGGCACCGTCTGTAATGACGGATCTCCACATCTTTTTCGTCAGCAGAGCTATGACGAATTGGTCCTCTAAGGCCATGCTCTCGCTGATAAGCTTCCATACTCGGCTGAATAGGGTGTTGCGTTCGCCTCTTGAACTTGGGTACGTCTTCCTCGTTGACTGTGACTAACTCACAAAAGGAGCGCTTGCTCATCACTTCATACTCACCCAGTGCTCCGAGATGGAACGGTTGAAAGATGACCATATCGGCGCCTGTGTCCGCATCTTTGATCACCATCACCACATAGATGATCTGACCGTCATAACGCTGATAATACCCTGCATAAACCCGCTTTTCCTTAATCACCGTCACACCAATCACACCCTTTCAAATTACCCATTTTTCTCTTGAATATGATTGTGGCAAACAATGTGTCCAAAAAACCTCTCTTTACGAATTTAATGTATTGTATTACTGCCCTAAAACCAACAAGGCAACAATCCCTCCGAATAGCCCGGTACATATCAGCGCAATAAAGCACAACCCTTTATCCAATTTCTCCGTATCCTTGAATATCAAAGACAAAACTGCATATACACCGGCTCCAATCCCTGTCCCCATAGTATTTGTGATCAAATCTGTTATGTCTGTAGCTCCTATGCCTAGTATGAATTGCAAGATCTCACATATCAAACTAACCGCAAACCCACAAATAACAGTTTTCTTGCCGTCCAGTTTCAGCATTCTCAGATACAATCCAAGTGGGATAAAAACCAACGCATTATTGATAACTTCCGAGAAATGAGATGATATCTCCTCGTCATAATAAAATGGAATAATATTGATGCTTCGCAAATGATCCAAGTTAATGATTTCAGACGGAATAGACATCTTAAATAAGATAATCCATAAGAGCGCAATCACATATATCCCCGTCAGTATCAAAACCATTCTCGTTTTTTTCTTTGAGGCGTTCAAGTTCCCCTCACTCCTTTCCATTTGAGGGCGGTCGCCCGTATATTTCTAATCGGAAAAACTATTCCGCCTGGAATTCCAATGCTTCTCCCTTCATCTCATTCCGCTCTTCCAGCCTCCTTTTAATTACCCTGGCTTCTCTCAGAAAGCATATGAAATTACCTAGCCACAGAATCACGCCAAATCCCATTTCAACCAGAAAATAAATCGCTCCGACTCCGAATCCTGTCCCATCCGGAATACCGCCTGAAATGAAATACCCGATAAGCAAAACACCCGCACAGATTACCAGCTGAATCAATCCTCTAACAACAAACGGGATCCTGTCCTCATCATAGATTAGAGATGAACACACAAATCCAACACCTACGGCAATGGCGCCGAGGGCTATCCTTGTATATTGGTGTGGAAGCACCGAAAGGGAATTGTCCAAGCAAATATCAATAAAAACCAACGCTGCCACAAATATCACACAGCCATAAAACAGGCCTTTTATGGCTTTTCTTAAAACGATTCTATACATTGCAGCCTCCTATATTCCTAAATACTCTTTCATGCGCGACAAGTAATTTCTTGAAACATATTCCTTAGAGCCGTTCTTCATGCGAAGCAGAAGCATACCATTGAATACCGCCTCAACACTTTCGATCTTACGCGGATTAACTATGATGGATTTCGATACTCTCATATAATCCTTGCCAAGCATATTCTCAATCTCATATAGTCTCTTCCTGCAGCTGTAGTTTGCTGAATCCGTATATATCCTGCACCACTTTTTCTCAGCATGGATCGCTACGATATCAGCTTTTTCAATAACCACAATCCGATCATACTCATCTTTCCCGTTAATAACCTGACTCTCGTTTTGTATTATCTCCGATAGTCGACTTATTAGTTCCGCATATTCTTCTTCCAAGCCGGGTTCAACTACTATATTTACCTTCATCATTACCTCCAATTTCTTGTTTTTCCACAGCATAACAGAACTATACGTCCATGTCCGCAAAATGAAACCAAGCGGTAGAAATGCGACGCCAAGACGCAAAAAAGTCCGTGATTATCCACATATCGCCGCCAACCACGCAAGACACGTGATGCACTTCGCCTTCTGAATTCAAATCATGATGCTCCCGGCTTGACAAATCACCACTGATTGGCATACTTATCTTACTTGAGCTGGTCGAAAGACCCAGGTTCAACCTAATTGGCGTGGGAGACTCCCCGCCACTTTTT
>CADATO010000006.1 GCA_902790905.1 uncultured Eubacteriales bacterium | reverse complement strand
ATTCATTGTCAAAGTTTACGGAGTGGTAAACTTTTTAATTGTCAAAGGTGGTAAACAAATTCGTTGTCACTGGTAAAGAAATTCATTGCAATTTACAAGATGTGTTATATTGCTATTACAAAAGCGGTTTTTGGCAGCAAAAAAAGAAGGGAAAGAATCGATATGAACAATAAAAACAAATCTCCGCTGTTCGGCCTGATCGGAAACCTGCTGGTGTTCGCGCTGGTTTTCTATATGTATTATCAGGACGGCAAAATGACCCCGGTCTATATCGGATTGCTGGTTGTCAACGCGGTGATTTTCTTCGTCAATCTGATGGGCTTTTTTGCCACCAGGAAGTGAATGGAGATAGAAAAAGAGAGGCGGCCAAAGCCTCTCTCTTTTTTACTGGTGGAGCATACGGGGCTCGAATATGCCAAAAATCGTGAAACCGTTGCAATTTCAAGAAAGGAGCAAAACACCGTCCCCGCCTGTGTTCAGGATAGTGTTCAAAGTCGGCAAAATGTATATGGTCACAGTCCCCATCACATTCCAAGTTGCAAGGCTTCTATGACATTTAGCAAATGCTCTCTATAAGCACCTCGTTTATACATCTTGGGAGCTGAGTAATGGACCAAGGGTATCACTTTGATCCTTCGCATCTTCACATCATTACCCATATACTTCATGAATTGTTCTACAAAATGTTGCGCATCTTTCCCGAAGACAAACATACAATCAACATCCTCAAGTAGAGTAATCTCTTTGTAGAACACATCAAAGTGTTGTTTTAATTCATCAGGATGCTTTTTGAAATGACTTCTGACTCTATGGGCAATTGGTTCATTTGGATATTTGAGAATGTCTGTCAAATATGCTCCTTCAAACTTTGTTCCCATAATGGCATCTCTTAGATTGCCATCCTTTCCACCTCTGTGTCTGTAATGGAAATTCCCCCAAATACGTCCGTCTTCAGCTTGAGATGCATTTAAACCAACAAACATATACTGAGGCTTTTTAGGAGTATGATCATCAGGGAGGATATTAATATCATTTGAATCCCAGCAAGCCCAACTTGCATATCTTCCGAACTCTTTCTTCAGTAATTCGTATTTCATATGTTACTCTTCTGTCTTGCTCTTATAGCTAACCACGTCTTCCGCCACCTTTGGCAGATTCTCCTGTCTAAAGTTGTATGTGTAGATAGTCGCACCGGTATTGTAATCAGGCATATCCACATTGTCTGTCCAAAGCTCGCACTGGCTGATGACTGTATCAATTGCCATCTCATAGTCTTCCGGCGGATACTTGTACTTCTTTAACAGCCGCTTGACCATCTTACGCATGGTCGCTCTGGCGGTCTCTTTCTTCTGCCAGTCTATCGTTCTGTTTTTCCGGAGCAGCTCTGTCAGTTCTCTGGTCAAAGCGATCAACTGATCGTTTTCGTAGAAGTCTTTGATGTTCTCTGGCTTGGTCAGCGCATCATAGAAAGCAAGCTCTTCCTGAGAAAGCCCCAGATTCTTACCTTGCTGATACATCTGGGTAATTTCCTGCGCAGCCTTCAGCAATTCTTTGATTACTTCTTCATTGGTGATCAGGCCATTGTAATAGGAGTTCATCAGCTTCGTGATTTTCTCCGAGAACTTCTGGGACTGTACTACATTGGTCCGCTGATAGAGTCGCACCTGATCATTCATCAACTTCTTGAGGATTTCAACGGCGATGTTCTTCTCTTTCATCTTAGAGATCTCTTCAAGGATCTTCGGATCGAAGATATTGAAATTCTCCCCAACGGATTTACTGTCAAACAGACTGATCACGCCCTCACTTTGGATACTGGCTTTCAGGAGTTCATTGATCTGCGCATTGATCTCTTTCAGTGACATCGGTTTGCCGGGAGTGCCACCATACGTGATTTTGATGATCGTAGATCTGACAGCCTCCATGTATGCAGCCTCATGCCGTTCCTGCTCGGTCGTCATGCTGGAACAAAGTGAATGCGACTGCTTCAGAAGGAGCGCCTCTTTGAGGAACTGCTCTTTCTTTTCGGGATGATGCGGATTGAGTATGAAGTTCGCTCCGCCAGTAATCAGTTTTGCCATCGTTAATGGGGAACCACCAACAAATGCAGTGAAGTCATAACCGTGGAGGATATCCTTACATACCTGCAGCTTCTCTTGGAACTTCGGGTACGCTACTTTGGCAATATTCATATCGCCATATTTGGTCTGGTCGCGCTTTGTGTATTCCTTCATCGCTGACTTTAAAGCTGACGCAATACCAACGTAGTCAACGATTAGGCCGCCTTCTTTATCTTTGAATACACGGTTCACACGTGCGATCGCCTGCATGAGATTGTAGCCATGCATCGGCTTATAGATATACATTGTTGCGAGTGACGGAACGTCAAATCCAGTCAGCCACATATCGACAACGATCGCGATCTTCATTGGATCATCGTTGTCCTTGAATTTGCGCGCCAGTTCTTCCTTATGCGCCTTGGTGCCAATGACTTCTTTCCAATCCTCAGGGTCATTGTTGCCACTCGTCATGACTACGCCAACTTTTTCTTCCCAGTCAGGACGCAGCTTTAGGATCTTACGGTAGATCTTCATGGCGATAGGTCTGGAGTAAGCAACGATCATTGCTTTTCCGGTTAGAAGATTAGCGCGGTACTTTTCATAATGCGTGACGATGTCCTCGCAGAGAGAGTCAAGAGTAGAATCTGCTCCAAGCACACTCTCCATTTGGCCGAGCATCTTCTTGCTCTTTTCAATGGTCTCCTGATCCGCCTGTTGCTCCAGCACATCGTACGTGGAGTCTATCAAATCCAAAGTGTTCTGATCCAGCTTGAGATGGACAACACGGCTCTCGTAGTAAATCGGTCTTGTCGCACCATCTTCTACAGCCTGCGTCATATCATAGACATCGATATAATCGCCAAACACTTCTCTTGTATTGCGGTCCTTTACCGAGATCGGTGTGCCAGTAAATCCAATGAACGTTGCATTCGGCAGCGCATCATGAATGATACGAGCATTGCCGATGACAGTATGAGCCTCGACCTCACCCTGATCATTCTTCTGCATGACAATACGTTCATCAAAACCATACTGTCCACGATGCGCTTCATCTGCCATGACCACAATGTTCCTGCGTTCTGACAGCGGTCGTTCGCCAACTTCAAACTTGAACATCGTCGTAAAGATAATGCCATTTGCCGCGCGCCCGTCCAGCAATGTTTTCAAATGCTCTTTGCTCTGCGCTTGAACCGGTGTCTGACGAAGGAAAGGCGCACATTTTGCAAACTGAGTGTATAGCTGATCATCGAGGTCGATTCGGTCGGTCATGACCACGATTGTCGGACTATCCAAAGCCTCCTGCAACAAGTGTGCATAGAAGACCATGGACAATGATTTGCCGCTGCCCTGAGTATGCCAGAACACACCGCCTTTACCATCGGTCTTGGTGGCTACGATTGCTTTATCAATAGCCTTGCGTACAGCAAAGTACTGATGGTACCCTGCGAGGATTTTGATAGGTCTCTGCCCATCTCCAGAGAACAGAATGAAGTTCTTCAGAATATCCAGCAGCCGTTCCTTTTCGAACATGCCTTCATAGAAAGTGTCGAACTGGGCAAACTCGGTATTTTCATAGCTGCCATCTTTCGTTTTCCACTCCATGAAACGATCTAAACCAGCGGTGATAGTGCCTGCTTTGTTTGTTGAGAGGTCACTGATCACGCAGATTGCATTGTAATAGAACATGGAGGGGATATCCTGCATGTAGTTGCGGATCTGGTTATACGCATTTTCTGCGCCTACCTCGTCTTTTGAAGGGCTTTTCAGCTCCATCAGCACCAACGGTAGCCCATTAACATACAGAATCACATCAGGCCTGCGGTTATTACCATTCTCAATATAGGTTACCTGATTAACGACATCGAACTCGTTACGACCTACATTAGCGTAATCTATAAGCCGTACAATATTGGACCGTTCCTGTCCTTTCTCATAATACTTGACGGTGATGCCGTTCTGGAGATAGTCCATGAACACCATGTTCTTTTGGACTAAACTACCGGAATCGAAATTCTTAAGTTTTGAAAGCGCTTCACTAATAGCATCAGAAGATAGCCCAGCGTTAATCTTCGCAAGGTTGTACTCCAGAATATCATCTAACAGAGGGCTGCTGTAATCGCGATCCATATCTGGAGCGTATATGTGGGTATACCCCATATTTTCAAAGATTTCTATGACTGCTTGTTCAAAGGTATCTTCGGTAAATATCATAGAAACACCTCCTGGTACTATAAGTATTATAAACGAGAATCTAGTAGCCTAAAGGTCGATGTTTGAGACATCCAGTTCGCCGGACATCAGCCGCGGTAACAAAGCATCTCGCAACTGTGCAAGAGTCTGGTTTTGTATATTGTTATACTCAATCTGTTTTCTTAAAGGATAGAGTATGCTTTCCAAATCAGACATAACGGAGGCACCGAATATCGGAAATAACAATTTGGGGATGTTTTTTACATTTAATGCCCCCATAATTGTACCCTCGTCAGTGTTGTACTGAATTTGCCTGCGCATGTGGTTTGATAACAAGACGGTTATAAAGTAAGCCTGTAGTTGCAGGTCTGATTTCAGCCGGATGCATGTCATGTTTCTGCCCATTGCAGCTCTTGTGCCATACGGTGCCTGCGACACAGCACCGATTCGACCGACATTTGTTATGACACAGTCGCCTTCGATGATTTCACATTTTCGAGTCCAGTTTTCGTAATCAGCTTGTGAAATCATATACCTACAAGCAGACAGGTCCAGGAAGCCGTCATCGCGGATGTTGTCCAATTGAATTAACTGGTAAGTACTATCATCAATAGCGGAAGGCTTTTTGGAATGAAGGCAGTCAATAACAACGGCAATATCTGAAAGCGGATTAAGCTGGTACTGATATTGATCCATAAAATGGTTGAGTACCCCTTGAGCTTGCTCCGCTAAATTCTCGTTTATTTTATTGTTCTCCTCCTCCTTTGCGTTAATAGTTTCAATAACTGATGCTATTCTCTTTTGAGTATCGAGATCGGGTAGATTCATTTCGATCCGTTTAAAATTCTTTAATGGTTGTGATAGCGCAGGGACACCTGTCTGATTTGCAAAGGAAAGGATTTTCTGTTGCCCTTCGTATGTGTGAAAATAAAACACTAAATAAGGCACATAAACCCTATCTGTGTCAAATGATACACGGAACTGCCTTTGCGAGCATAGGTATTCCTCATACTGAGAATCAAATGGAATATATGCTATTTGCCCCAATGTTCCACTAATGGTAACCACAACATCATTTCGCTTTGCAATGGAACGTGATAAAGATCTTGCTTTTTCTTCAGTTACAAATTTCGTGAGATTATCTGTTACTTCATATCCCTTGAGATTAGCTCCATCAATTATTGGGAAACCACTTCCAACAAAACATGACACCTTAAGATTTGACCCAAACGGGCCAGCTGCCATATCAGTAATAACCTCTTCTAGCGTTATAGTATTCGAATTCATTCGATATCTCCTATATCTGAGAACTCATATCTCATACCCGATAGCCCCGAGTTTTCTCCTGATTTCATCCTCTAGTTCATGGGACTTGGCGAACATATCCGACAGTTCCGATGTCAGTCTTGCCATTTTCCCTTCAAATGGTTCGCCATCATCCTCCTGCTCCTCGATGCCAACGTACCGCCCAGGAGTAAGGATATAGTCCTGCTCAGCGATCTTTTCAGTGTCTACGACTGCACAGTATCCCTTTCGGCCTTCCAGAGATCCTTCTGCGTATGCATTGTATGTATCGGTGATCTTCAGAATATCTTCATCAGTCAGTTCTCTCAGTTTGCGGCTGACCATCGTCCCAAGTTTTCTAGCATCAATGAACAGCGTCTTTCCGGGCTGCTCTTTTTTCTTGTTCAAGAACCAAAGCGAAACCGGGATCTGCGTTGTATAGAACAACTGTGTCGGCATTGCAACGATGCATTCCACCAGATCTGCTTCGATAATGTTCTTCCTAATTTCCCCTTCGCCACCAGATTGCGATGAAAGGGAGCCGTTTGCCAGGACCATTCCAATCTTCCCAGCAGGAGCAAGATGATGGATCATATGCTGCAGCCAAGCAAAGTTGGCATTCCCAGACGGAGGCATGCCGTACTGCCAACGCACATCATCCTTCAGTTTATCAGCGCCCCAATCAGAAAGGTTGAACGGCGGATTTGCCATAATATAATCTGCACGCATTGTAGGATGCAGGTCTTCAAGGAATGTATCTGCGGCATAAGAACCGAGGTCTGGTTCGATGCCCCGAATAGCCAAGTTCATCTGAGCCATCTTCCAAGTGGTCGGATTGGAATCCTGCCCATATATCGCAATGTTATTGATATTCCCGCTGTGGCGTTCTACGAACTTTGCAGACTGAACGAACATGCCACCGCTGCCACAACAAGGGTCATAGACCCGGCCCTTGAACGGTTGCAAAACTTCCACAAGAGTCCGAACAACGCAAGACGGCGTGAAGAATTCACCTCCGCGCTTTCCTTCCTGCTCTGCAAACATTGCCAGACAGTACTCATACGTTCTGCCCAGAATATCCTTCTCGCTTCCGTGCTCGATCATCTGGACGTTCGTAAACAGATCCACGACATCACCCAGGCGGCGCTTATCCAGTTCCGGCCGTGCAAAATTCTTCGGAAGGATGTCCTTTAACCGATGGTTTTCCTTTTCGATTGCACGCATAGCATCATCTATTACCGTACCGATTTCCGGTGTGTGCGCTTTAGATGCTATTACATTCCATCTAGCCGAAGCAGGCACAAAGAAGATCCCTTCAGAAGTGTATTCGTCCATGTCTTCTTCAAAGCCTTCTCCCTCGGCGAGTAACTCCTGATACTTGTCTTCAAAACGATCAGAAATGTACTTTAAGAAAATCAGCCCAAGTACAACATTCTTATACTCCGATGCATCCATGTTGCCGCGGAGCACACAGGCTGCATCCCAAATCTGTTTTTCAAATCCGATCGATGCGGTATTCTTATCAGCCATTTAGTTCTCCTCCACTTGCTGCCTACGCATTTCATCCAGTTCTTTCTTCTGCTCTTCCACCTTATCCTTCGGATAGCAATACCTCCAGTGGTCGTATTCCTCTTTGCGCATGCTACCTGTGGTGAGTCTGTCTTTGATCTTGCTCCAGGCAATCAGGTCCTCAGCCAATGTCATGTTGTAATTCGGATGGTTGACATCCATCTTCAAGCAAGGCTGTCCTTGCAAAGTCGTTATGGTCAGTCCATAGCGATCTTCTAATGTAAAAAGAGTGTGCATGATCCCGATATATGTATCGATATCCGGCACATTCAAGGCTGCATCCGATACACCAAAGATCTGAGCCAGTTTTTCGACTGCGTCTTTCTTTGGCGTGCGTGCTCCTATCTCGTATTGGCCTATACGGGAATCTGCTGACTTGTTGTTGATCCCCAGTTCATGTCCGAGTTCTGCTTGTTTCATGCCCGCTCTATCGCGGAACCAGCGTATACGTTCACCGATCGCCATGTGGCACCTCGCTTTCTATTCATCTGTTCACATAATAACATATAGGTGAATTTTCATCAATTATTTATTCGCAAATTCGTGAGTTTTGCGTTGACATTCACATATTTGCGAATTACAATATTGTTAGGTTAGCAAATATGTGACGGAATAAACAAGGAAGGAGGTGAATGTAAATGCAGATGTCAGGGAATGCGACGGTGGACAAACTATATGGCATAGAGATCACTGGCAATGTGATACCACAAAACTGGTTCCAAACTATCGTGAATGATAAGGGAAGGCCAATGGCAAATGCGATCATGATCCTCGGAGAGATCCTCTATTGGTATCGCCCGACAGAAGAACGGGACGAGCGAGACTTAAAAGTGTCCCGCATCAGGAAAAAGTTCAGCGGAGATACTCTGCAAATGAGCTATCGACAACTGGAGCAGAAGTTCAGCCTGACTCGCAACCAAGTCAAGGCTGCTATTCTCGTGCTGGAAAAGCTCGGTGTCATTCGCCGAAGCTTCCGCAATCTGGTGGTCCGGGGAACAAAAGTGAACAACGTCATGTATATCCACCTTGATCCTGACCGCCTCATTGAACTCACTTTTCCAGAGAAAGTAGATGACTCGTATTCTGAAGAAGCAACAACCTCTGTCAAAAAAACCACAGAGGTATGCACATCCATTCACACAGGTATGGCAGAAAACGATATGACGCCCCTTCAAAAAAACGATACAGGTGAGGTGGAAAAGCACCGTACAAATACAAAGATTACTACAAAGAATACTAACGAGATTACTGATGAAGACTATCTATCCATCTATCAGAAGGCTGAGCAATCGTTCAAAGAACAGATCGAATACGACATTCTGAAGCTCGATCATCCACACGAGATGGATGTGATTGATGCGATGGTAGAAATTGCAACCGATATCATAGTCTCCCCGAAAAAGAAATGTAGGGTGAATGGCGAAGAGATACCTATGGCAAGAGTGCAAGAGCGTTTCCAAAAGATCAACTTCTTCACAGTGAAATATATCCTCGAATCCTTGCAGGCTTCTAAGACAGAAGTGAAGAACGTCAGGGCCATGCTCATCACGACGATGTACAATGCGCCGATAACGATGGATACGCATTACGAGGCAAAAGTCAGGCACGATCTTGCGAAAAAACGCTGATCTGAGTATCAAAGTCTCCGCCGAGGATAAAGATATCGACGGCCGAAAAATTATCGCTTAGATCGAAGAAAACTCTTCAAAATGACACCTAGATGGGACAGTAAAACAAGGGATCATACCCCACTATCAGAAGGAAAGGAGGAACACCGTGTCAAGAATGAGTCAGAAGAAAAAGGAAGAGTGGGCGTTCTTCCTGAACGCAAGAAACCGCATCGAGTACAACGAAAAGTGCAAACGATGCCAGAAAGAATGTAAGCAAAGCTGGCGAGCAGAGCTCGTTTATTGCCCTGATTACAGGAGCAAAAGGGCTGAGTCTTGATCCGAAAAGAAGAAATAGCGTAATGCCTATTCGTAATAGCAAGCAAAGCCTTTTTCCGTAAAAACGAAAAACGCACTTTAGGGAGACCCTAAGACCCAGGATGAAAGAAAGGAGGTGTCGCAGCGTGACGAATCTGAACAACGTACAATTGAACACGGCCGCAGCGATGCCCCCTGTCATAGAACTCCCTGCGGAAGAAATATTGAACTTCCTCATCAGCAATGGTAGCATCGACTTGGACGGTGTTACTACGCAGATGAAACAATCAAGGAGGCAACAGATACTCGAAAACCATCCGTACAATATCTATCAGGATAAAGACGGACGGTGGCGCACTTATATCAAAGACGAAACCAACAAGTACGGACGAAAGGCGATCGTCAAGAGCAACCGCGAAGTTCTAGAGGATGCACTATGCGACTTCTATCTCGGGGTGCCGACGACCAGGCTGAAAAAGAGAACGACCATGGCCTCGCTCTACAAAGAGTGGCTCGAGTTCAAGGCGCTGCATGTGAAAGCATCCTCTATCGCGCGTGTTCAGAATGACTGGGACCGCTACTACGCGAACACAGCCATAGTGAACAAGCCGATCAGCAGTCTGACAAAACTGGAACTGGATCGGTGGGTCCACGAAATGATCCGCGAGCATGAGATGACAAAACACAAGTACACCAACTTCAGTCTGATCATCCGGCAGGAACTGGACTACGCCGTTGACCTCGGCATCATCGACAGGAACCCCTTCCGGGATGTCAAGGTCGATAAGAAAAGAGTGCTGGTGCCGGAGCACAAGAAGCCAGATCGTACGCAGGTGTTCACCAGAGAAGAGCAGAAACAACTTGAAGAGTTGGCATGGAAGGACTTTGAAACGAAACACTACAAAGTGCATCAGCTAACACCGCTGGCAGTCATGTTCATGTTCTACACCGGCGCCAGAGTCGGTGAGATCTGCGGCATCAGGTACAGCGACATTGATGGAAATAATCTGATCATCCAGCGGACCGTGCATCACCCGGACAATGTGGTCACGGAGGATACCAAAGGCACCTTCGGTGACAGGGAGATCCCTCTTGTGCCGAAAGCATGGGACCTGATCAATGCAGCCAGACAATGGCAGCAAGAGAACAATGCGCCGGATGACGGTTACATCTTCTCTATGAATGAAGGGCCGCTGCTCTACACATCGGTAACGAAGGCATTCTACCGTTACTGCGACATACTTGGCATCGATGCCAAAAGTTCGCACAAGGCGCGAAAAACCTTCGTGTCCACCATGATCGATGGCGGCGTCAGCATCAACACAGTGCGCAAAATAGTCGGCCATACCGACGAGCGGACAACACTCAACAATTACTGCTACGACCGAAGCACCGACGAAGAGAAAGTGCGGAAAATGGCCGCAGCACTCGGATGATCCCTCACTGTGTTCAAGGGGTGTGTTCAAAAAAGGGCAGTTTTTCAAAGAATACAAGCGGATTTTTACAGCAAAGGTCACGGCTTAGAACCCAGTCATTGCAACGCCAGACAAGAAAAAAGGAAGTGCTTTCACACTTCCTTTACTGGTGGAGCATACGGGGCTCGAACCCGTGACCTCTTGACTGCCAGTCAAACGCGCTCCCAGCTGCGCTAATGCCCCAGGATGCGGTATCATATGCACCGCACCAGGTATGGAGCCACCAATCCGGATCGAACGGACGACCTGCGCGTTACGAATGCGCTGCTCTACCGACTGAGCTATAGTGGCATACCGTGCCTGCATAAGATAATACTATTTTTATTTTCGCAAGTCAAGATGTTGTTGATTTCAGCACCTTTCGTGCCGTTTGTCTTATCTGTCAGCCGCAGGCGTTGCCGCGCTGGCGTTTGCCCGTCTAGAAGACGAGCTGGATCAGCACCATGTAGACCGCTGTGCCGACGACCATGCTGAGCAGGGAGTTCTTTCTCCAGAGCTGCAGCAGGACAGTGACGAGCACGGCGATGAGTTCCGGCAAGCCGTGCGGCGCTTCGAGGATGGGCGTCGCCTTGAGGCAGTACACCAGCAGCATGCCCATGATTGCGTAGGGAAGCACATCGCCCAGGTAGATGATGCTCTGGGGCGTTTCCCTGCCGCGGAAGACGAGCGCCGGGAAGAACCGCAGCGCTGCGCTGACCAGTGCGATGGCCGCCACAATGCCGAGTGCGTGCGTGGTCGTGATCATGACGGATCACCACCTTTCAGAGGCATCTTGCCGCGCTTTTCGATCGGCTTCTTCAGGAAGAGCAAGGCGGCTGCGATGACGATCATCGCGGGGATCAGGAAGTTGGACGGGCCGAAGATCAGCAGGCACACCACGCTGACGCCTACGCCAAGCACAGCCGGGATGTGTTCCTTGTTATCCCGCCACTGATCCACGAAGATCGTGATGAACAGCGCCGTCATGATGAACTCAACGCCTTCCGTACTAAAAGGCAGCGCCGAGCCGATCAGCACGCCGAGCATATCCCCGACGATCCAGTAGATCTGGTCGAACAGGGTGACGTAGAACCAGAACTTATTCGGATCTTCCCCTTCCGGACCGTCGTCCGAGACGATGATCGCATAGCTCTCATCGACGAGACCGAAGATCATGTACGGCCGCCGCCAGCCGGCATCCTTGTACTTCTCGACCGTCGCGAGTCCGTAAAACAGATACCGCGCATTGACCATCAGGGTAACGATCGCGCTCGTGACCAGGGAGGCCCCGCCCGCGAGCAGATCGACGCCGACGTACTGCATCGTGCCGGAGAAGATCGTGATCCCCATCAGCGCGGCCATGCCGACGCCAAAACCGGCCTTCTGCAGCAGGATGCCAAAACCGATGCCGAGCACCGTGTACCCTGTGAAGACCGGGATCGTCTTTATGAAAACATACTTGAAATACTCTCTTTTACTCATAACGAATATACAATACCACTCCGCGCATCGTTCCGAAAGATGCCTGAAAAAACGCAGACTAATCTGTTAATTATCTGCCTCCTGCGGAGCGTCTTCCTTCTTCTCTTTATGGATATGCACATACATGCATTCCGGGAATGTGGTGTCGAACTTGCAGATGCCCTTGTAATCGCAGTACGTGCAGCTGCTGGTTTCATGGTCGGTGCGCCGCGGGGCGATCTCGATGTGCCCTGCCGCCAGATCGTCCGCCATTTCCTGCACCCTGCCCGCTACGCTGGCAAGCAGTGCGTCGAAGTCTTCCTGCCTGAGAAGATGCAGTTCCGCACCGCCCTGCAGGCGTTCTTCCTTGCCCTTCTTCGGGTCGCCTTTGACATGCGTGATAGGCACGACCGTTCCCTTGCCTTCTTCGTCCAGCTCCCCTTCGATGCTCGCGACGACATCCTCCCGCTCGAGCATAAAACCGTTCATCCGGAGCCGCCGGCGGATCTTCTTTTCCAGGTCTTTGACGATGCTTTCCTCGTCCACGCGCGCCTTGGCCGGAATCTTGTCCCCGTCCATGAGCGGCGTATCCACAGGGAAGTAGAACGCCCCGACCGGTTCGCGTTTTGCGCTGCCGTCCTCCAGCCCCTGCGACGCTGCCGCCAGGTAGAGGAAGAGCTGCAGCTGGGTCCCCGCCTTGGCCTCTTCTTCCTTATACTTCTTCTTTTCGGACTTGTAGTCGATGACCTTGACCTTCCCGCCCGGCAGGTAGTCCACGCGGTCGATCGTCCCCTCAACGAGCACGTCGATGCCGTCCTTTGTCCGGATGCGCACCGGCGGGATCTCCTTGCCGCGGCCGAAAGGCATCTCGTACGCCATCCCTTCGATGGCGCCCTTTCTCACCTGCTCGACCATGACTTTCCCGGCCGTCTTGCAGAGGAACCGCAGTCTGTCTGCGCGGTACTGCTCGGCTTTGCCGGCTTCGAGGAGGCCTTCCCTGAACTCATGGAATCGCTCCGTCAGGATCTCATCCATCATCCGGTCGCGATCCTCCTGGCTCGTCGTCATCCACGGCGATGCCTCGTCGGTGATGGCGACGCCTTCTTTGGTGAGCCGCTGCGCCAGTTCTTTGAGCGCCCAGTGGTACACATCGCCCATGTCGAACGCTTTCACTGCATAGTCCTTGGGCTCTTCCGGACGGAGTCCGTATTTTACGAAATGCGCGAACGGGCAGCCGCCGTATTTCTCCAGGCGCGACGGGCTGACAGACAGAATGTCATCCGCATCCTCCGCCTGTGCCCAGGCATGTGCGTACAGCGCCATGGCCGTCTCGGGCCCGACCGGCTCTGCGATGTTCTGATAGCCGACGGCCTGCTCGATCCTGGCCGCCTCTTCCGGTCTGTGTTCCCTGTACCAGAGCAGCGCTTCCGCAGCCGCCGGGTCTAAGGGCCCTGCGATCTGCGCATCTTCTTCGATCTTCTGCTTGAAGTATCTGCCCAGATGCTCCAGCGTGCTGCGCTCGCCGCCGATGAGCTCGAGGAAGCTGCCGCGGTTTTCCACGTCCTGCTGCTCCCGGATCCCCGGGTACATTTGCTTGATCGTATCGTAGACCGGTGACGGGCTGATCGCGCCGCCCTCCTGGTCCGTTGTGGCGCAGCTGATATACAGCAGTTCATCCGCGTGCGCCATATCGCGGTAGATGGCGAGGTTTTCCTCCATGACGCGGAGGCGGTCCATCTTGCACAGCGACACGTCTCTGTCCATGAGGTAGGTCTTTTCGTCTTCGGTCAGCACATCCTGGCTGCGCACTTCCGCCGGCAGGATGCCTTCGTTCGCTCCCAGCACGAACAGCGCCCGGACGCGTCCGGTACGGGTCCGCTGCATGGTGCCCATGACAAGCCCGTCCATCGTCGGGGGCAGGACGCCGACTTCCACGGCTTCGATGCCGGCGCGGAAGGTATCGGCAAAGTTCGCCATCCCGATGCGGTCGTCCCCGGTGATCGCCACGATCTGGTCGAGGATCTCCATCGCGATGTTCCAGATCTGCGCGGTCTCCTGCGCCAGATCGCCGTCGCCTGCATCAAACTGCTCCTGCACGAGCGATTCCATGTGCGCGGGCAGCTGCGCCTCCTCCTGCAGGTACGCGAAGAGCACAGACGCCTTCTCCCGGACGGTCTGCGCATTCTTAAAGTCCTCCGCAAAGACAGCGAGCGGGCCGACCAGGGAGGCACGCAGAGCCTCCAGCTCGGCGAGGCCTTCCTCCCCGAGGTCGGTGACGCCTTTGACAAAGGGCTCCTGGAATCGCTTCCCGTCGATGCGGTAATGTTCACAGTAGTTTTCAAACCGGCTGACATCCGCCGGCGCCATATCCGTCAGGCCCGTCTTGAGCAGGGCGATCACGTCGCGCCGCCGCCAGCCTCTGGTCACGATCGCAAAGAGCGCCAGGATATAGCTGACCGCCGGGCTCGCCAGCACGTCCCGCTTCTGGTCGAGGAACACATCCATGCCGTAGCCCTTGAACACGCGCCGGATGATGCTCCCGCGGGTGGTGAGGTCGTTGCAGATCAGGACGATATCGCGGTAGCGGTAGCCTTCCTCCTGCACCAGCTTGCGGATCCGCTGGGCGGCCGTTGCGGCTTCGCTGTAGTAGTTCGCCGCGCGCACGAGTTCGATGCCCTCGTGGTCATCGCTGGTGCCGGGGCTCATCGCAAAGAGCTGGGACTCGAGGAACATCAGCGCCGGTTTTCTCCGCGCCGCCAGGCTGTAGCTGTCCGGCACCTGCTCCGTGCGGCACGGGATGCCGGCGTCTTTCGCCATGTCGGCAAGGCGTTTTCTCATCATACCGCCGAGCGCGAACAGATCGCCCTCTTCACGGTCATCGAGGCTCAGCATGACGAGCATCTCACGGCTCACCTTCATCAGTTCGCCGATCATCCGCAGGTTGCCCGGCGTGAAATAATCAAATCCAAAGATCACGACCTGCCGGCCGGTGAAATCCTCACACTGCGGCAGCCGCTCGCAGTACAGTCCGATCAGATCCTCCGTATCGACGTATTTGCCGTCGATGGCTTTTTCGTATTCTTCATAGACCAGCTTGAGTTCGGTCAGTTTCTGCCGCAGATGGCCGTGGTCTTCGGGCATCGCCTCGATCGCCTCCCCCAGCACTTCCGGGGTGGCGCCGTACTGCTTCATCTGCGAGATCATGTCGTTGAGCATGGACAGGAACGAGGTGTTCTCCCCGTACCGCCCGTACAGCTTCAGGTCGTTCTCATGCCGGCGCACGATCCGCCCGAGCAGCATGTGTCTGCCGTAGCGGTCGATCATCGGCCGTCTGCCGCCGCCTGCCTCCTGCAGGATACGGCTTCCGAGGCGCGAAAAAGAAAGGACTTCCATGCCGAGAAGTCCCTTGCGCCCGAGTGCTTCGATGATGTCCTTCTCCGCCTCGAGCGTATACTGGTCCGGCACGATCAGCAGCGCGTCCTCCGCGAGCCGGTCGAACAGGTACCTGTCTTTATCCACGTTTTCTCTGCCATAGCAGATGGTCAGCATGTGCGATTCCTCCGATGCAGTGCTCCAAAGATGCCGTTAGCCGAGCATGAAGAGCACCTGGCACTTGCACGCCAGTTCATCGCCGACGTACGCTTCGCAGCTGCCGGTGCCCGCGCGGCTCCTGAGTTTGTCCATGGTCACCTTGAGGATGAGGTCATCCCCGGGCACCACCTTTCTCTTGAATTTCGCTTCTTTGATGCCGCCGAAGTACGCGGTCTTGCCCTTGTGGTCCTCCATGGAGAGCACCGCGATAGCGCCCGCCTGTGCCAGCGTCTCGACGATGAGCACGCCCGGCATGACCGGCTCCTGCGGGAAGTGTCCCTGGAAGTAGTACTCGTCCGCGCTCACGTGCTTGACCGCCGTGATGCTCTTGCCGGGCTCAAGTTCCAGCACTTCGTCCACGAGCAGGAAAGGTTCTCTATGAGGAATGATCTTTTTGATGTCGTCTTTGTTCATCAACATTTCGATGTACTCCTTGATGTAGTTGTTAAGGAATCGCAGAGTCTGCGGCGCAGACGATCCAGCTCGAGCTGCATCGTTGTGAGCATCGCGAACACAGATTCTGCGAGAGCGATCGACTGACAGCCGCAGCTAGTCTACGAACTTCTTAATGATCAGCGTACCGTTGTGACCGCCGAACCCAAGAGAGTTGCTCATGGTGTAGGTGATATCCGCCTTGCGCCCTTCGTTCGGGACGTAGTCGAGCGTCAGTTCGGGATCCGGTTTCTCGAGGTTGATCGTCGGCGGGATCCAGCCCTCTTCGATCGCCTTGAGGCAGAAGATGGCTTCCACACTGCCGGCCGCGCCGAGCAGGTGGCCGATGTTGCCCTTGGTGGAGCTGATCGGGACTTTCGTCTCGTCGCCGAATGCCAGCTTGATCGCGCGGGTCTCGGACAGGTCATTGAGCGGTGTGCCCGTGCCATGCGCGTTGATGTAGTCGATCTCTTCCGGTGCGATGCCCGCATCCTGCAGCGCCATCTTCATGGCTCTTGCCGCGCCGTCACCGGAGGGTTCAGGTGCGGTGATGTGGTACGCGTCGCAGGTGGTGCCGTAGCCGGCGATCTCGCCCAGGATCTTCGCGCCGCGCGCCTTGGCATGCTCGTACTCTTCCAGCACGAAGAAGCCGGCGCCTTCGCCCATGACGAAGCCGTCTCTTTCCGCGTCGAACGGCGTGGAGCAGCGGTTCGGATCCGTGCGGACGGTGGTTGCGGTCATGTTCTCAAAACCGGCAAAGCAGATCTTGGAGAATGGCGCTTCCGCACCGCCGCCGATCATGACATCCGCGTAGCCGTGCTTGATCATGCGGTACGCTTCGCCGATGCCGTGGGTGCCGGATGCGCAGGCCGTCGCGAGACCGAGGCAGGAGTTCTTCGCCTGGTACTCGATCGCGAGGTTGCCGCCGACCATGTTGATGATGAGCATCGGGACCATCAGTGCGCTGACAAAGCGGGTCGTGTCCTTGACCGTCGCCTTGACGATCTGGTCTTCCAGGGTCTTGACGCCGCCGATGCCGGACGCCGCGATGATGCCAAAGCGCTCAGGGTCGACGTTCTCGCCGCTGACGATGCCGCTCTGTTCCATCGCTTCTTTGGCCGCGATGTTCGCGTACTGGTTCACGAGGTCGAGGCGCTTCGCCGCGCGCTTGTCCGGGTAGACCCAGTCCTTGACCTCTGCGCCCATGTGGCACTTTTCGCCGGTCGTATCAAAATGGGTGATCTCCGCGATGCCGCAGGCACCGTCTTTGATCCCCTGCCATGTTTCCTCTACGCTGTGCCCGATCGGGGTGACTGCCCCCATGCCGGTGATGACAACTCTTTTCTCCATGTCTTTCCTCCTTATATGATCAGGCCGCCATCGACGCCGATGACCTGTCCTGTGATGTAATCGCTCATGTCGGATGCCAGGAACACCGCGCAGTTCGCGATGTCTTCCGGCTGGCCGAGTCTGCCGAGGCCGATGTTCTTCGCCGCAGCTTCCTTCTGGTCGTCCGTCAGTGCCGCGGTCATGTCGGTCTCGATGAAGCCCGGTGCGATCGCATTGACGCGGATGTGCCGGCGGCCGAGCTCTTTAGCTGCCGCCTTGGTCATGCCGATGACGCCCGCCTTGCTGGCGCTGTAGTTGACCTGACCGGGGTTGCCCATGACGCCGGAGATGGACGCCATGTTGATGATCGCCCCGTGGCGCTGTTTCATCATGACGCTGCCCGCCGCCTGCAGGAAGTTGAAGCTCCCCTTCAGGTTGATATCGACGACCTGCCCGAAGTCCTCATCGGACATCTTGAGCAGGAGTTTGTCCTTGGTGATGCCGGCGTTGTTGACCAGGATATCCACACTGCCGAACGTTTCCTTGCAGCGCGCCACGGCTTCCTTGGCCGTTTCCATCGATGCGACGTCGCCCTTGACGAGCTCCACGCCGGTGCCGTAGGCAGCCAGCGCTGCGCGGGTCGCTTCCGCTGCTTCGTCGTTGCTGCGGTACACGAGGACCACATTGGCGCCCTCTTTGCAGAACGCCTCCGCGATGCCGCGGCCGATGCCTCTGACGCCGCCGGTGATGATGGCGGATTTGCCTTCTAATAACATGCTGTTCTCCTTCTTATCCTTATGGAATCGCCTACTGTGCGGCTCTTTCCGCCAACGCTTCTTTCAGGGAAGCGACAGCGAGCTCGAGCGATTCTTTATCCTCTACGTTGTGCGCCTTGACTTCCTTCTCGGTCTTTCTGACAAAGCCGGAGAGCGTCTCGCCCGGGCCGACTTCGATGAACATCTCGATGCCGTCGCGAACCATGTGGCGGATGACCTCCACGAAGATGACCGGGCTCTTGACCTGTCTGGCCATGACGTCCGCCAGGTATTCGTTGACGTCCTGTCCCTCTTCATAGCCCGCCATGATGTCTTCAGCGGTGATGTTGGAGTAGACCTTCTTGTGCGGGGCGCAGAAGCCGACCTTCTCGAGTTCCGGACGCAGATTATCCGACGCCGGGGCCATCATCGCGCAGTGGAACGCTGTCCCGACGGACAGGCGCTTGCACTTCAGGCGGTAGTCTTTTGCGTGCTCCAGGAAATCGTCGAGCGCCGCGAACTCGCCCGCGACGACGGTCTGCTTCGGGTTGTTGAAGTTGACCGCCTCGAGGATGCGTCCGTCTGCGACTGCTGCGACCGCTTCCACGACTTTCTCCGCGGGGCCGAATGCCGCCGCCATACCGCCGCGGTTTTCCCCGTTCTCATCGAGGCCTGCCGCCTCCATGAGCCGGCCGCGCGTCTCCACGATCTCGAGCCCTTTGTCGAGGTCGTCGATGCAGCCCGCCGCGGTCAGCGCCGCATATTCGCCGAGGCTGAATCCCGCAAAGCCCGCGATCTCGATCGGGTCGTCCGGGCTGCCTGTGAGCAGCCCTTCCTTCTCCAGCTCGCCGAGCAGGGCTTCGTAGGCAGCCATGGTCACGGTGTAGACCGTCGGCTGCGTGATGTGGGTCTTGCGGAGCGTTTCCTTGTCGGCCGTGAAGCACCAGTTCTTCACTTCCTCCCCGGCCTCATCGAACACCGCGCGTGCCCGTTCGTAATTGTCATATAAGTCTTTGCCCATGCCTTCGTACTGTGCGCCCTGGCCGGCAAAGACGATGCCGATCTTCATACTGTTCTTCCTCACAACGGCAGCATAGGCTGCCTTCTATCACTGATCCGATGCTGCCTACCGTTCTTTGACGACAGCGGCTCTTGCATCGTAGATTTTCTCTGCTTCCTCAAACATCTCGCGGATAATCTCGGCCGCCGGCTGCTCTTTGTTCACAAGGCCTGCGACCTGGCCGGACATGACCGAGCCGTGTTCAACGTCGCCCTGCAGGACCGCACGGGAGAGTGCGCCAGTGCCGAGGCGTTCGAACTCCTCGAGGTCCTGTGTCTTTTCGAGCTCCAGCATCTGGCGGGAGAGCTTGTTCTTAAGAACGCGGACCGGGTGGCCGGTGAATCTGCCGGTCGCAACCGTGCTGCTGTCTTTCGCCTTGAGGACCATCTCCTTGTACGGCTGGCTGACGATGCATTCCTCCGCGACGAGGAATCGCGTACCCACCTGCACGCCTTCCGCACCGAGCATGTACGCCGCTGCGAGGCCGCGTCCGTCGGCGATGCCGCCTGCCGCGATGACAGGGATGTCCAGGGCGTCCACCATCTGCGGGATCATCGCCATGGTGGTCGTCTCCCCGATGTGGCCGCCCGCCTCGCAGCCTTCCGCCACGATGGCATCCGCACCGGCGCGCTGGACGCGCTTGGCCAGTGTCACGTTCGCCACGACCGGGATGACCTTGATGCCCGCCTCTTTAAAGCGCGGAATGTATTTGCCCGGGTTGCCGGCGCCTGTGGTGACGACCGCGACCTTCTCCTCGATGAGAAGATCCACGAGCTCGTCGACGTTGTCCGCCAGCAGCATGATGTTCACACCGAACGGCTTGTCGGTGATCGCTCTGCATTTATCGATCTGTTCCTTCACCCATTCGACAGGCGCCCCGCCTGCCGCGATGATGCCGAGACCGCCG
Source organism: uncultured Eubacteriales bacterium (assembly GCA_902790905.1). GTDB lineage: Bacteria > Bacillota > Clostridia > Peptostreptococcales > Anaerovoracaceae > RUG13615. Next base: position 51,907 of record CADATO010000006.1, on the reverse strand, counting down.
CCGTTGCTGACCGCGCCGGCCAGTTCCGCTGTCGCGATGCGCGCCATCGCGCCTTGGATGATCGGATATTCTGTTCCAAGAATTTCACAAACTCTGTTCATGATTCACCTCTTCATTGTCTCTATACTGCCGCAGCCGCTGCTGCGGTTGTTCACATGTTTACATCCTGCCTGCCAGGATCTTCTCGAAGTCGTCCGCGTCCGGAAGGATGAAGTCCGGCTGCACTTCTTCCCCGTTGCCGTGGACCGCTGTATTCACAGTCCCTTCCTGCGTGATCTTCAGCGCTTCCGACCAGGTCACCAGCATGGAGCCGATGCCCGCGTTGTCGCAGCAGCGGATGTCGTAGATCGAGTCGCCGATCATCAGCACGCGGTCCTTGAGGGACGTTCCGTCCGGTGCGAGAGCGCCGTTTGGCGATTCCTTAAAATCCATGCCGAGCATCCGCAGCGTCACGTAGACGGGGCCGGGATCCGGCTTGCTGCTGGGGCTTTCGTCTTCTGTCAGGATCGCATCAAAGCGGCGGACAAGATCGAAGTGCTCCAGGCCGATGTAGGTCGTTCTCTTAAGACGCGATGTCACGAGCGCGGTCAGGATGCCTTTTTCGCGCAGCCGGTCGATCAGCTCGACCATGCCGGGATACGGCTTTGCATACTCGAGAAAACGCGATTCGTTGAACGTCCGGTAGATGCCCAGCGGGATTTTGTAGTCTGCGTCCGGGAACTCCTCCTGCATCGAGCGGATGAGCGGTTCGCCGAACGTCGTCCGGATGTACTCATCTGAAGGAACAGGTCTTCCCATCCCTTCGTACGTGTGCTGCCAGGAACGCAGGACCACCTCGTCGGTGTTCATCAGCGTTCCGTCAAAGTCAAACAGGACGGCCTCAATCATTGCGGATCTCCACTCTGCGGACCTTGCCGCTGATCGTCTTCGGAAGTTCCTCTACGAAGTCCACAACGCGCGGCACCTTGTAGTGGGCCATGTGCTCCTTGGCGTAGCGCATGATCTCCTTGGCGAGTTCGCGCGTGCCTTCTGTGCCCTCTGTCAGGACGACGGTCGCCTTGACGAGCTGGCCGCGGTTTTTGTCCGGAATGCCGGTGACCGCGCACTCGAGCACGTACGGCAGTTCCATCAGGACCGACTCGACCTCAAAGGGGCCGACGCGGTAGCCGCAGGACTTGATCAGATCGTCCGTTCTGCCGACGTACCAGTAGTAGCCGTCTTCATCGCGGTAGGCGATGTCGCCCGTGTGATACATATCGTCATACCAGACGTCCTCCAGCTTGTCTTCGCTGCCGAAGTAGCCGCAGAACAGGCCACAGGGAACATTCTTATCGGTACGGATAACGACCTCGCCGACTTCGCCGTCCGGGAGGCTGTTGCCTTCGGGGTCCACCAGGTCAACGTCGTACATCGGGCTCGGTTTGCCCATGGAGCCGGGCTTCGGCTCTGTGCCGTACAGCGTCGCCAGCGAGAGCGTCGTCTCGGTCTGGCCGAAGCCTTCCATGATCTTCAGACCGGTTTTGTCGTAAAACTGCTGCCACACTTCCGCATTGAGCGCTTCGCCCGCGGTCGTCGCATACTGCAGATCCATGATGCCGTATTTGCTCAGGTCGCGCTTGACGAATACCCTGTAGGCGGTCGGCGGTGCGCAGAACGTCGTGATCCCGTACGCCCGGAAGAGCGTCAGGAAGTCGTGCGGCACGAAGGTCTCCATGTCGTAGACGAAGACCGCCGCCTCGCACAGCCACTGGCCGTAGAGCTTGCCCCACAGCGCCTTGCCCCACCCGGTGTCCGCGACCGAGAAGTGCAGTCCGTACGGATCGACGTGCTGCCAGTACTTCGCGGTGATGTAGTGCCCCAGCGGGTACTTGAAGTTGTGCGTGACCATCTTGGGCTGCCCGGTGGTGCCGGACGTATAGAACATGACCATCGGATCATCCCCGCTGGTCTCGACTCTTTCGAACTCTCTGCTCTCGAGCGCCAGTTCCTCGTTGAACTCGTGCCAGCCGGGCTTGGCGATGCCGGTCATGATCCGGATGATCTCCGGGTGATCCTCGAGCGCCTTGCCGGCCTCTTCCACGACATCGTCCTCGTGCGTGCAGAAGACGGCCTTGAGCTTGCCGATGTCAAACCGGTAGCGGAAATCCTCCTCCTTGAGCTGGTGCGTGCCGGGGACGGCAACTGCGCCGAGCTTGTGGAGCGCCAGGATCGCGAACCAGAACTGGTAGTGGCGTTTGAGCACCAGAAGGACACGGTCTCCCTTGCCGATGCCCAGCCGCTTGAAGTAGTTGGCCGTCATCGAGGAGTAATCGCTCATCTCCTTGAAGGTGAAAGACCGTTCATTCTTTTCTTTATCCACGTAGAGCATCGCACGGCGGTCCGGCGTCAGCCTGGCCAGCTCGTCCACAACATCATAGGCGAAGTTGAAATGCTCCGTGTTCTTAAAGGAAATCTCCTGCAGCGCGCCGCGCTCGTCCTCGACGGTGTCAATCCAACGTGCGGCGATGCCGGCAAGAGGTCCTTCGTTGCGTTCTGTATTGTGCATATTCTTTCTTCCTTTTACCTGCTTCTTGATTTTCACTCATCGTATGCGCACAGAAGATGCCCGCATACCTGAAAATTATACCATGTTCACAGCCAAAACTCTATCCTTCGGAAAAGATTGGATACCGGTCAGAAAGCGCCGCCGCATGCGCCGCACCGCCCCGATGCCGGGCAATAAAAAGGAGACCGCCGCAGCGATCTCCTTCGAAAGTCTTCTTAAATCAACTAGCTACTTGTGTTTATACATAAGGACCAAACATGGACAGCATGGTGCAGGCCGCGACAGCGGAACCGATAACACCAGCAACGTTCGGACCCATCGCATGCATGAGCAGGAAGTTGGTCGGGTCGTTCTTCGCACCCTCAACCTGGGATACACGCGCAGCCATCGGTACAGCGGATACGCCGGCGGAACCGATGAGCGGGTTGATCGGGCTCTTGCTGACAGCGTTCATGATCTTCGCGATGATCAGGCCGCCGAAAGTACCGAATCCGAAAGCGATGACGCCCAGGATGACGATCTTGATGGTGGACCAGGTCAGGAAGGTCTCACCGACAGCGGAAGCACCGACGCAGAGGCCGAGCATGATGACGACGATGTTCATCATGGCGTTGGACGCGGTGTCGGACAAACGCAGCGTACGGCCGGATTCTTTGAACAGGTTGCCGAGCATCAGGCAGCCGACCAGCGGAGCAGCCGACGGGATCAGCAGGACGACCAGGATGGTAACCATGATCGGGAAGAGGATCTTCTCTTTCTGGCTGACCGGACGGAGCTGCTGCATCTTGATCATTCTCTCGTGCTTGGTGGTGACCGCATTCATGATCGGCGGCTGAATGATCGGTACCAGCGCCATGTAGGAGTACGCTGCTACAGCGATCGCACCGAGGAGATGCGGAGCCAGCTTCTGTGTCAGGAAGATCGCGGTAGGACCGTCAGCACCACCGATGATACCGATGGATGCAGCTTCCTGCGCATTGAAGCCCAGCAGGATCGCGCCTGTGAAGGCGATGAAGATACCGAACTGTGCGCCGGCGCCCATGAGCAGGGACTTCGGGTTCGCGATCAGCGGACCAAAGTCAGTCATCGCACCGACACCCATAAAGATCAGTGACGGTAGTACTGGTTTTAACGCATAGAATACTGAGAACAGGCCCCAGGTGGCGAATTCCCCTTCGGGGTGTGCCTCGAAGATACCGGTCAGCGGCAGGTTGGAAAGCAGCATACCGAACGCGATCGGGACGAGCAGCAGCGGCTCAAAACCATGTCTGATGGCCAGATACAGGAAGATGCAGGCAACCACGACCATGATGACCGAACGGTAATCAAGGTTCATGATACCCATTGTCTCCGAGAAGTTAATTATTGTCTCTAAAATCATCTCGTTTACTCCTTAACTATAATGACTTTCTGTGCCTTTTTTCGCACTCTGTAATAATATCATGCGGTGCCCGAAGTCGCAATGACTTTTTAACCTTTTCGGCCTGTTTTTGACAATTTCGTAACGATATTTTTCCCCAGGTGCGGTCAGTCACAACATGTGGTGGTTGTACAGGAATCGCCCTGTTATTTCTTGTGCCCAGGCTGTGCGACACCTTTCATCGTCAGGCTGATCCGCCCTTTCTTATGATCCACCTCGAGAATGCGCACCCGCACCGTATCCCCAACGGCAACCACATCCAGCGGGTGTTTTACAAATCTGTCCGCAAGCTGCGAAATATGCACCAGGCCGTCCGTCTTGACGCCGACGTCGACGAACGCGCCGAAGTCCACGACATTGCGCACCGTGCCGGTCAGTTCCATTCCCGGCTGCATATCTTCCATCGTGGTGACGTCTCTTCTGAACACAACTTCCGGCGCATCGTCGCGCGGATCGCGGCCCGGCTTTTCGATCTCCGTCAGGATGTCGTCCAGAGTAAATCCGCCGACGCCGGTCTCCTCCGCTGTCCGCCGCATCGCGCCTTTGTCCTTGCGCAGTGCGTGGACGGCTTCCCTGCACCGGCCGGTGTTGCCGATGTCCGCGGGACCGAGGCCGATCTTCGCGAGCACCTTCTTCGCCGCATCGTACGACTCCGGATGGATCCCGGTCGCGTCCAGCACCTCGCTGCCGCCGGCGATCCGCAGAAAGCCCGCGCACTGCTCGTACGCCTTCGCACCGAGCTTCGGCACTTTGAGCAGCTGCCGCCGGGAGGTGAACCGGCCGTTTTCCTCTCTATATGCCACGATGTTCTTCGCGACCGTCTCGTTGATGCCCGCCACGTATTTCAGCAGGGACGGCGAGGCCGTGTTCAGATCAACACCGACGCTGTTGACGCAGGCCTCGACCACATCGTGCAGTTCTTTCTCGAGTTTTTTCTGGTCCATGTCGTGCTGGTACTGTCCGACGCCGATGCTCTTGATCGGGATCTTCACGAGTTCCGCCAGCGGGTCCTGCAGGCGTCTTCCCAGCGACATGGCGCCCCTTGTCGTCACATCGAGGTCCGGGTACTCCTCCGCCGCCAGTTTGGAAGCGCTGTAGACCGACGCCCCCGCCTCATTGACGATGGTGTACCGGATCTCCCGGCCGGACCGTCTGATGTAGCCGGCGACGAACTCCTCCGTCTCGCGGCCGCCGGTGCCGTTGCCGATGACGATCGTGTTGATGTTGTATTTCGCACAGAGCGATTCCAGGACCTTCTCGGACCCCACGATGTCCGCCCGCGGTTTGGTCGGGTAGATCGTCGTATGGTCGAGCAGCTTGCCGGTCTCATCCAGCACCGCCACCTTGCAGCCGGTCCTGTATCCCGGGTCGATGCTGACGATGCGCGCGCCGCGCACGGGCGGGACCATCAGCAGGCTCTCGGTGTTGCGGCCGAAGACCTTGATCGCTTCTTCCTGCGCTTTCTCGGTCAGCATATTGCGCATTTCGCGCTCAATCGACGGGGCGATGAGCCGCTTGTACGCGTCCGTGAGCGTTTCCTCCATGAGCGATTCGTTGACGCTGCCCTTCCTGAGGAATCGCCTTTCCAGGATCTCCTCCATCGAGGCCTCATCCACCTGCACGCTGACTTTGAGCTTCTTTTCTTTCTCGCCGCGGTTGATCGCGAGGATCCGGTGTCCCGGGATCTTCGAGAGCGATTGCTCGAAATCCTTGTAGTTGTCGTAGGTGCCCTGCTCATCTTCCTCCGCGCCTGCCGAAACAGCGATCTGCGCGGACTTCTCCGTGCGCGTACGGATGCGGTCCGTCATCTCCGGATCGTCCGCCACGATCTCCGCCACGATGTCGCAGGCACCGGCCACAGCTTCTTCTGCCGTCGCGACCTCTTCATTGAGGTACGCCCCTGCCTGCTCTGCGAGCGGCACCGTGCTGCGCTTGTCGAGCAGCGCCATGGCGAGCGGTTCGAGCCCTTTTTCTCTGGCCTTCGCCGCGCGGGTCTGCCGCTTTTTCTTAAACGGCTTGTACAGGTCCTCAACGCGCTGGAGAACGGTCGCCTCGTTGATCTGCGCTGTCAGTGCAGGGGTGAGCTTGCCCTGCTCGTCGATCAGGCACAAGACCTCTTCCTTTCTCTCCTCCAGCCCGCGCAGGTATGTGAGGCGCTCTTCAAAAGCCCGCAGGGAGGTGTCGTCCATCCCGCGGGTCATCTCTTTCCTGTATCTTGCGATGAACGGGATCGTGTTCCCCTCATCAAGAAGGCGGATAACCTGATCCGCCTGGTCTTTGCCGATGCCGAGCTCTTCGGCGAGTATACGTGCGATGTCTATGACAGCCACCGTCCTTTCCGTTTTACTGTATCAGTCCTGTTTTGCGGCCCTACTCCGCTTCCTTGCTGCTCTTGAGCATCTCGTCGATGAACAGATCGATGTCGCCGTCCATGACCGCCTGCACATTGCCCATCTCCGCGCCGGTCCTGTGGTCTTTGACCATGGTGTACGGCTGGAAGACGTAGGAGCGGATCTGGCTGCCCCATGTGATCTGGCTGTAATCGCCCTGCAGGTCCTTCAGATCCTGCAGTTTTTCGCGTTCCTTGAGCTCGATCAGCCGGCTCATGAGGATCTTCATCGCCTGCTCCTTGTTTTGGTGCTGCGAGCGCTCGTTCTGGCAGGTGACGACGATGTTCGTCGGATAGTGCGTGATGCGGATGGCGCTGTCCGTCTTGTTGACGTGCTGGCCGCCCGCGCCGCTGCTGCGGTACGTGTCGATGCGGATGTCCTGCGGGTCGATCTCGACCTCGACGGTGTCGTCGATCTCCGGCGTCACGTCGACCGATGCGAACGAGGTGTGGCGTCTGCCGGAACTGTCGAACGGCGAGATGCGGACGAGCCTGTGCACGCCCTTCTCATTCTTCAGGTACCCGTAGGCATGGTCGCCTTCCACCAGAATGGTGGCACTGTTGATGCCGGCCTCTTCATCATCCTGATAGTCCAGCACCTTGACCTTGTAGCCTCTCTTCTGCGCCCAGCGCGTGTACATACGGTACAGCATCTCCGCCCAGTCCTTGGCGTCGTTGCCGCCGCTGCCGCCGTGCACGGACAGGATGGCGTTGTTGTTGTCGTATTCCCCGGAGAGCAAGGTGCGAATGCGGAAGGCTTCGAGATCCTTTTCAATCTGCGCTTTGGCTTCTTCGATCTCGGGGAGGAGCGATTCATCATCCTCTTCCTCCGCCATTTCGATCAGCACGTCAAGATCGGACAGAGAGGTCTCGAGATCTTCATACGTGCCCAGTTCATCCTCGATCTGCTTTTTTTCTTTCAGGACTTTCTGCGCCGTTTTCTGATCGTTCCAGAAATCCGCCTCTGCGATCCTGGCGTTCAGCTCATCGAGCCGCGCCCTCATACCGGCCAGATCCAGCGAATCCCCGACTTCTTCCAGGGTCTTGCGGATCTCCGGCATTTCGTATTTGACTGCATCCAGCTGCAGCATGCTTGCCTCCGTTCTATGCCATGGCCGGCGGCCAAAAGACCGCCGGACCAGATCATTACTGTATTACTATTCTCGGTGTGGTTGACCGGGTGTTCCCGGCAGAGCCCGCATCCTGTTACTCGACGTGGTCGATGTACTGCGCATCGATGACCGGAACAGAGTAGTCGCCGTACTCTGATTCGAATTCTGCCAGATCGCTCTCTACGGTGCCGTAGACGGTGATCTCATCCCAGTTCTCGACATCATCGCCGTCATAGCGGATGATCAGCGTGCCGCCGTAGTACATATCATACTCTTCATCGTAATCAGTATCCATGACGAAGAGTCCGTCGTCATGCATTTCGAAAACTTCACCGGTGAATTCCACATCCTCACCCGCATAGCTGTCGAGGTTGTCGAACAGATCGTCGTACGGCACGAGCATGCAGTTTTCCTTGTACTCCGAAGCGTTGCCGGAGTGACCGCCGCCGTTGTTGCTGCTGCCGCCGCCAAAACCGCCTGTTACCGCCATGATGATGCCGCCGATGACGAGCAGGCCGACGATGATGGCGATCGGGATGATGACCTTTTTCTTGCCGCCCTTCTTCTGTGGGACCGCATTGCCCATGTAATCGCCCTGCGGCATCGTATTCACAGGACCGTTCTGAGACGCGCCTGTGCTCCACTGCCCGTTCTGCTGGTTGTAGTCAAGCGGCATGCCCTGCTGCTGTGCTGCGCCGTATGCCGCTGCACCTGCCATACCGGCCGCCGCGCCCGGCGCCGTCTGCGTGAACCCGTCGTTCTGCGGTGCTGCCTGGGTAAAGCCGGCGCTCTGCGGTGCTGCCTGGGTGAAGCCTGCATCTGCGGCGGGCGCAGCTGTGAATCCGTTATCTGCGGCAGGCGCTGCTGTGAAGCCGTCATCCGCAGCAGGCGCTGCAGCTTCCTCAACAGCTTCTCCAACCTCGGCAACCGGTTCTTCCGCAGCTTCTTCAACTGCTTCCGCGGCCTCAGCAACCGGCTCTTCCACAGCTTCCTCAACTGCTTCTACAACCTCAGCCGCGGGTTCTTCTACAGCTTCCTCAACTGCTTCTGCAACCTCAGCAACCGCCTCTTCAACTTCTGCCACAGGTTCTTCGACTGCTTCTGCGACTTCTGCAGCCGGCTCTTCGACCGCTTCCTCTACCGCTTCTGCTGCCTCAGCCACAGGCTCTTCTGCGGCCGGTGCCGCTGCAAAGTCCTGGACCGGCGGTACGCCCGGTGCCGGAGCCCCCGGCATAAATCCGTTCCCGCCAGCCGGTGCGCTGGTGAATCCATCATCAGACGAAAATGCCATCCCCGCTGCTGCGGGTGCTGCTGCCGGCGCCTCTGTGGCTGCCGGTGCCGGTTCTTCCGCCGGCGCTGCGTGATCCTGCTTTGTGCCGCAGAATTCGCAGAACAGGCTGTCGTCAGCGATTTGTTTTCCGCAATGTTTACAATACATGATGTTCCTCCTCTAAATGACAAATTCATGCATGCGATAGGGTTTTCCGGTCACTGCTTTCGGGTCGTGTTGATTGTTCTCTGTATCGTTGCCGGCAGAAACTACTGCTCCCTGCCGTGGCAATACTTATACTTTTTACCGCTTCCGCAGGGGCAGGGGTCGTTGCGGCCCACTTTCGGGAACTCTCTGCGGATCGTTTCCTGCTTCTTTTCACGCGGCGGGACTTTCATGCCCTGCTGCGGGCCGCCCTGTGCAGCCGCTGCCGCCTGTGCGCCTTCATCGACGTACTCGTCTTTCTTGTCTTCGCCCTTGCCGAAGACTTCGCGGCGCTCGGTCGTGGTGCGCAGCGTGACGTTGTAGCAGAATCTGACGGTCTCTTCCTTGATGGCGGCTTCCATCTCTTCGAACATGTCGAAGCCTTCCTGTGCGTACGCCGCAGCCGGATCCACACCGCCCAGGCCGCGCAGGCCAATGCCGCTCTTGAGCTGATCCATCGCGTCGATGTGGTCCATCCACTTGTTGTCCACGACACGGATCAGGATCATGCGCTCGAGTTCGCGCATACGGTCCGGACCGATCTCCGCTTCCTTCTCTTCGTAGATCTTTTCGAACTCCTCGACGATCTGCTCACGGAGCGATTCCGGGGTCATGCTGCCGAGCTCCTCGGCATCGAATTCAAATCCCTCGAATTTCGGGCTGATGCTTCTGAGGTCCTTGGTGAGCGTCTCGAAATCCCACTCATCCGCGTACTTGCTGTCCGCCACGATGGCGCCCATGTACTCATCCACGAGCTCGCCCATCATGTTCATGATATGCCCGCGCAGGTCCTCGCCGAAGAGCACGCGCCGGCGCTCGCCGTAGATGATCTCACGCTGTTTGTTCATGACGTTGTCGTACTGCAGGACGTATTTACGGGCGGAGAAGTTGCGGCCTTCGACCTTCTTCTGCGCATTCTCGATGCTGCGGGTGATCATGCCCGCCTCGATGGCTTCATCCTCCTCGACGCCCAGTCTGTCGACCACGCTCTTCATGCGCTCGCCGCCGAACAGTCTGAGCAGATCGTCCTCCAGGGAGATGCAGAACTGTGTCTTACCAGGGTCGCCCTGACGGCCGGAACGGCCGCGCAGCTGGTTGTCGATACGCCGGGACTCGTGGCGCTCCGTACCGATGATGTACAGGCCGCCGAGTGCCTTGACGCGTTCCTGCTCTTCCTTGCGTTCCACGGTGAACTTGTCGCGCAGTTCGATGAATCGCTTATGCGCGTCGATGACTTCCTGGTCATCCGTGGGCACGAAGGTACGCGCCTTATAGATCAGTTCATCGCTGTAGCCGTCTTTGACCATCTGGCGGCGCGCCTCAAACTCGGGGTTGCCGCCCAGGATGATATCGGTACCACGGCCTGCCATGTTGGTCGCGATGGTGACGGCGCCTTCACGGCCTGCTTCTGCGACAATCGCCGCTTCCTTTTCATGCTGCTTGGCGTTCAGGACGCTAAAGTTCTTGACGCCGCGCTTTTGCAGCTGGTCTGCAATGATCTCGGACTTTTCGATCGAGATGGTACCGACCAGGACCGGCTGGCCCTTCTCGTGCGCCTCGACGATGCGGTCAACGATGGCCTTGTATTTGCCGCGCTCTGTCGCAAAGACCGCATCCTGCATGTCGTCACGGACGACGGGGCGGTTGGTCGGGATGACGATGACTTCCATGTTGTAGATGTCGCGGAATTCGTCTTCCTCGGTCTTCGCGGTACCAGTCATGCCGGCGAGCTTGTTGTACATGCGGAAATAGTTCTGCAGGGTGATGGTCGCAAGAGTCCGGGACTCGGAGCGTACGCTCACGTTTTCCTTCGCCTCGATCGCCTGGTGCAGTCCGTCGGAGTACCGGCGGCCGAACATCAGACGGCCCGTGAACTCATCGACGATGACGATCTCGCCGTCCTTGACGATGTAGTCGACATCACGGTGCATGATGTTGCGGGCTTTCAGGGCTTGCATGACGTGGTGGTTGATCTCCATGTGCTCCGGATCGGAGAAGTTGTCGATCTTGAAGTACGCTTCGCACTTGGCGACGCCCTCTTCGGTCAGGGAGATCTGCTTGTCTTTCTCCTCGATCGTGAAATCCTGCTCGTTCTTCAGCATCTTCACGAAGCGGTCCGCCTGCTTGTAGAGATCCGTGGACTTGTCGCCCTTGCCGGAGATGATGAGCGGGGTTCTCGCTTCATCGATGAGGATGGAGTCGACCTCGTCGACGATGGCGTAGTTGAGGTCGCGCTGCATCATGGCCTCTTTGTAGGTGACCATGTTGTCTCTTAAGTAATCGAAACCGAACTCATTGTTCGTGCCGTAGGTGATGTCGGACTGATAGGCCGCTCTTCTTTCCTCGGTGGTGATGCCGTGGACGACAACGCCGACGGTCATGCCGAGGAACGTATAGACCTGTCCCATCCACTCCGCGTCACGCTTGGCCAGGTAGTCGTTGACCGTGACGACGTGGACGCCCTTGCCTTCCAGCGCGTTCAGGTAGGTCGGCAGGGTCGCGACCAGTGTTTTACCTTCACCGGTCTTCATCTCCGCGATGTTGCCCTGGTGCAGGGCGACGCCGCCGATGAGCTGTACGTGGAAGTGTTTCATGCCCAGCGTTCTCCAGGCCGCCTCCCGGCAGACCGCAAACGCTTCCGGCAGGATGTCGTCCAGTGTTTCGCCCTGGGCGAGCCGTTCCTTCAGATGCGGCGTCATCGCGCGCAGTTCGTCGTCGCTTTTCGCCTGCATCGTTTCATCGAGCGCTTCCACTTTCTCGACGATCTTTTCAATCTTCTTGACCTCTTTGGCATTCAGATCGCCAAAGATCTTTTCCATTAAACCCATGTACGTCGTTTCCTTTCCGGCTTGCCAGGAGGCAGCCCGATGTTTGTTTTATTTTGATTCCGCGTCATCCTCCGGCGCTGCGGAGACTTCGAGGTTGATCTCCAAAGCTTTCTTGTCGGTCGCCTTGGTGACCCTTCCGCGGAATACCTTCTTATCCATCGTGACCTCAAAACGGTCACCTTTTTCAGGCAGCTTGTCGAGGCACAGCACGACCCAGCCGTTGACGGTGTTGGCGTCGATCTCTTCATCGACATCAAAGAAGTCCAGCACCTTGCTCAGCGAAGCGTTGCACAGGACACGGTAGCTGCCGTTCTGGAGCTCCGTGATCTCCTGGCTCATGATCGCATCGTGCTCGTCGTAGATCTCGCCGACAAGTTCCTCGATGATATCTTCCATCGTGACCAGACCTTCCGTCCCGCCGTATTCGTCGACGATGATCGCCATGTGCGTCTGCATCGACTGGAGCTTGCGCAGCAGGCTGCTGATCTTCATGCTGCCCGCCACGAAGACGACCGGCTTGACGAAATCGGAGACAGTATGCTCGCTGCCGAGCACGTAGTTGTGAAAGTCCTTTTCGTTGAGGACGCCCTGTACGCTGTCCATATCCTCTTCATAGACCGGCAGACGCGAGAACCCTGTCGTCCGGAAGACGTCCTGGATCTCCTCTTCGGTCATCGACAGATCGATCGCAACGATGTCGACACGCGGCGTCATGACTTCCTCCGCCTCGACCTCGTTGAACTCGATCGCATTCTGGATCAGTTCGCTCTGTTCCTGTTCCAGAGACCCCTCCGTCTCCGCCTCTTCGACCATGGTCAGCAGCTCATCCTCCGAGATGTTGCGTGTGTTGCTGACGTGGAATACCTTGCTGAGCAGCTTCTTCCACAGCGAGAACACGTAGTTGACCGGAGTCAGGATCCACATAAAGCCGCGGATCAGCGGAGCGGAGAACATGGAGAACGACTCCGGCGATTCCTTGGCAAGGCTCTTCGGAGAGATCTCCCCGAAGATCAGGACCACCAGTGTCATCACGAGGGTCGCATAGCTCGCACCCCTGCTGCCGTAGAGTTCCACGAACAGCATCGTGGCGATGGCGGTCATGCCGATGTTGACGATATTGTTGCCGATCAGGATGGTGGACAGCAGCTTGTCGTACTCGCCGATCAGCGTCAGCACGCGCTCCGCTCTGCGGTCCCCGTCCATGGCCATGTTTTTAATCTTTATGCGGTTGACCGAGGTAAACGCCGTCTCCGTTGCCGAGAAATACGCCGACAGGATCACGAGCACGGCGATGATCACGATCATCCATACTGTTTGGTCATCCATCTGGATGGCACCTCCTCTATTGCATACCTTTTAGAATTATATCACATTATTGGTGCCGTTTCACAGACGGCAGTGTTCTTTTCCGCCTCCCCGGCCAACCTTAACGCGCCGGCAACACCTCTTTCTTTACAATTGTTAAGTATTTCTTTCCTATATCTCTACTTTTTTCGGAATACCACTTGTGATACCATAGTAGAGGTTGAAACAGCCACTTTTGTTACATATTACTGTCACAAACTGAAAGCAAGATAGAACACCATGAGCAACAAAAACATATTCGACCAAAACCCGCGCAGAGCGCGACGGTACCGGATCATCAAGATCCGCAGATTCATCCTGGCTGTTGTCGTTCTGCTTCTGATCGCAGCACTCGGCTTCTTCGGCGTCCGGCATCTGCTCGACCGCACCGGCTACAGCAGCGAGTCCGGATTTGAAAAGTTCGCCAAGGAGACGATGAAGAGCATCGACGGCGACACCAAGATGTACGGCGGCGAATTCCAGTATGAATACGGCGAACCGATGTCCTTTGCGACCGTCATGCCCGCCACCGGCTACGAAGCCATCGACACCGCCATCGCGGATGTCTGGGCACAGGACCGCCTGAACTTTGAGAACGACAACCAGACCGTCGCGCAGCAGAACCAGGTCGCCCTCATGGCAGCCTACGAAGCATCCGCCACTCCCTACGATGCGGAGAGCGTGGCCGTCCATACATATCACTACAGCAACATCGATGACGCGGAATCGCTCACAGAACGTGTCGACTGCTACAACATCGCCACCAAGACCGGCGGCGAGCTGACACTTTCGCAGATGTTCTACGGCGATTACAACAGCGTCTTCAAGCAGGAGGCAGATGCCTACCTGCAGGAGAAATACGCTGACTATCTCACCGAAGACTACGCCGCGCAGATCGATGCCGCCGCAGAGAACTTCATCCTCACGGAGGACGGCGTCAAGTTCTTCTTTAACAGCGGCACCGTCGCCTCGGCCGACCAGGGCGCCATCAGCATGACCATCCCGTACGAAAAGTTCGATGGCGTCATCCGCACGGATATCGGTAAGCGCATCATCGACCCGAACAAGCCGATGGTCGCCCTCACCTACGACGACGGTCCGAGCGTCGACAACTCGACCGACCGGATCCTCGACGTCATGGAGAAGTACGACGTTGTCTGCACCTTCTTCGAACTCGGCGAGCGCGTCGATGAAGAAGGCGACCGCGGGGCAGAGCTCCTGCAGCGCGAACTCAAACTCGGCTGCGAAGTCGGCACTCACTCCTACAGCCATCCGAACCTCTACGAGCTCGACACTGCCGGCCTGCAGGAACAGGCCCAGAAGAGCATCGATGCGATCACCCGTGCAACCGGCCAGCCGCCCACGATCATGCGGCCGCCCTACGGCAACGGCAATGATGAGATCGCACAGATCTTCGGTCTGCCCTCCATCAACTGGGACGTCGATACACTCGACTGGTCCAGCCGCAACGCGGATGCCGTCATTGAAGAAGTGCACAAGATAGGCAACCTGGACGGATGCGTCGTCCTGATGCATTCCATCTACAGCTCCTCCGCCGAAGCCACCGAGCGCCTCGTTCCGGAGCTCGTCGACCAGGGCTACCAGCTCGTTACTGTCAGCGAACTGCTGCAGTACAAATACGGCTACACCCCGATCGAAGTCAAGCACTACGGCTACTTCTTCCGGCCCGAGTCCGGCGAATAAACCGCCTAGCGGCAGCAGCGGACAAGCTGCAAACACATATACCGGATATTCACATTGAACACGAAGCCGCCCTCTGGGGCGGCTTTTTCGTACGGGCATCCGCAACGCCCTTTGAAAAAGGACTTTTAGGAATCATTGCACACGGGAGCCTCGAAACATCTGGTTTTTGGGCAATCTCTTCCCGTATTTCCGAAACGCATGCCGCCCCCGGGGTGTCAGGCTTTACAATAACTGAGTCACAAAGGGTTATGGTTATTAAAAACCCATGCCAGATCCCGTGATCCGCCCCCTGCCGCTTTAGGCGACTAAAATCATTGCCCAAAAAGAGGCAATTAAAGCACTTCTGTGTGCAATGATGATCCAAACTCCTTTTTTTCGAGAAGATGCAGCAGAGGCTTGCGGATGAGTATCCGCAACGCCGGTACTTGACGATCGCCAACCATTTCCCTTTCGGCAGTCCTTTTCCGTACGTCTGCACAGATGGTTATGGCGCGGCGCACGCACTAACATTCACCTTCGGAGACCCTTTTTCAAATAGATGCAGTCAGGGCCTTAGGGCAGAGTATCCGCAACGCCGGCACTTAGCGATCGCCAAACTGTTTCCCTTTCGGCAGTCCTTTTCCGTACGTCTGCACAGATGTCATGGCGCGGCGCACGCACTGCTCGTGAGGCGAACGTTTTCAGTTCGCCGAAGGAGCATGCGTGACAGCCGCGCCGCTCACACTGCCTGCAGAAGTACGAAAAAGGAGCCCCCGAAGGGACTCCTTTTGGATTGCGTATATGCGTTTCCGCGAAGCAGTTTAGAGCTTCTCGAGCAGCGCTTCGACAACCGGCATACCATCGCCAACGACAGCGTAGTCGGAAGCACCGAAGACCGGAGCTTCACCGTCGCTGTTGACGGAGATGATCAGGCCAGCATCCTTCATGCCGCACAGATGGTGAGCAGCACCGGAGATACCGAAGCCAACGTAGACTTTCGGACGGACGCCCTTACCGGAAGTACCGATCATCTTGCTGTCATCCGGAACCCAACCTTCGTCGACAACCGGTCTGGTGCAGCCAGTGGTACCACCCATCTTGGCAGCCAGCTCTTCGAGCTTGTCCCAGTTCTCCTGGGAACCAACACCGAAGCCGCCGCAGACGATGAGGTCAGCCTTCTCGACCGGAATGCCTTCGGGCTCTTTTTCGACAACTTCGATCGCCTTGATCTTGCTCTTGGTGTTGTCAACAACAGCCGGATCAACAGCGATGACTTCACATTCCTTAGCTTCCAGAGCTTCAGCCGTGAACAGGCCGGGCTTGATGGATGCGATCTGCGGTCTTGTATTCGGGATCAGGATCTCGCCGATGACCTTGCCGCCGAATGCCGGAACGTGTGTGACGAATTCGCCGTTCTCTCTGAGGACGAGGTCGACGCAGTGAGCAGCACCAGCTGTCTTGAACTGCAGAGCGACTGTCGGAGCCAGTTCTTCACCATAGGTGGAAGCCGGCATCAGGACAACGTCCGGGTTGAACATCTTGATGGCTTCGCCGACTGCTGCGGAGAAGTAATCCACGTTGAAGATGTTGAGTTTAGCGTTCTCGCAGAAGTAAACTGCGTCAGCGCCAGCCTTGGACAGTTCTTCGACTGCCGCTTTTGTGTCGTCACCAACTGTGACGTAAACGATCTTGACATCGTCGCCTGTGAAGAGGCTGCGAGCCTTGCTCATCAGTTCGAGAGCGGAGGACTGAACTTTGCCGTTGTCAAGTTCTGCATAGACCATAATGTTCTTGTTTTCCATTTGTCCTTCCTCCTTTCCTTAGAGCTGATAGCCAGACTTCTTGATGACGTCGATGATCTTGTCAGCGATTTCTTCCGGTTCGCCTTCGATCTTGACACCGGCTCTAGCCATGTCAGGTTCGATGAAGCTGCCGGGCTGCGTCGGGCTGCCGGGCAGACCGATGTACTTCTCGTCGACATCCAGATCAGCCTTGCCATAGATGGTGAGCGGCTTATTCTTGGACTTGATAATGCCCATCGCGGTGACCATTCTGGGCTTGTTAGCGCCTCTTGCGATACCGATAACAGCCGGAAGCTCAACTTCGTAAGCAACGTAGCCGTTCGGGGTCTTTTTCTTGACCTTCGCAACGCCGTCTTCGACTTCCATCTCGATGATGTTGCTGACATGGGGCAGTTCCATCCACTCACCGATCTGGGAGATCATCTGGGATGTTGCACCATCAGCGGATTCGTTACCACCGAGGACGATGTCAGCTTCGATGCCGATCTTCTTGAAGCCCTGAACCAGGGTGTAGGAAGTAGCGAATGTGTCAGCACCACCGAAAGCTCTGTCGCTCAGGATGTACGCTTCGTCAGCGCCCATCGCCAGGCATTCCTTGATCTGCGGAGCGTTGAAGTCCGGGCACATCGCAACAACGATGACTTTGCCGCCGAACTTGTCTCTCAGCGCCAGACCAGCTTCGAGAGCGTTCTTGTCAGTGGGGTTGACAATGGAATCAATCCCTTCTCTAACGAGTCTCTTGGTAACGGGATCCAGTCTCAGCTTATCGTACTGTTCGGGATCCGGTACCGGTTTCACACATACTACAATATTCACGTCGTCTCTCCTTTGAATTAAGACTTTATTTTTTATAGCGGACATGCATGAGTGCATGCCCGCTACATAGTCATAGTATCACAGATTTACGCAAATGTCTTCAGGGTGTCAGCAGCGATGACCATCTTGTGGACTTCGTTGGTGCCGCCCGGGCTGATAGCAGCCAGCGCATCTCTCATGTATCTGTCGACCGGGTACTCGGTGATGACACCGTAGCCGCCCATCAGTTCGATGCAGTGCTGTGCACTTTCGACAGCTGCTCTTGTGCCGAACAGCTTAGCCATGCCGTTCCACAGTGTGGTAGCCTGACCTTCGTCCTTGTAGCAGGCAGCTCTGTAGATCAGAGCGCGGCCGATCTCGTAGTTCAGACGCATCTCAGCAATGTGCCACTGGATCGCCTGGATCTTAGCAAGCGGCTTGCCGTAGATGATGCGGTCGTTCGCGAACTTGACGCCTTCTTCGATGCAGGCCTTCATGATGCCGACGCAGATAGCGGACATGGAAGCACGACCGATCTCACCGATCTCTTTCAGTGCGATCTGAGCACCCTTGCCGTCCGCACCCAGCATAGCGCTGGCCGGAACTCTGCAGTTGGTCAGGATCATGTCGCCTGTCAGGGAGCCTCTCATACCGGACTTGTTCTCCAGTCTGCCGGGCTTGATGCCTTCGTTGTCCATCGGAACGATGAAAGCGGACAGGATGTTGCGGCCCTTTTCGTTGACTCCGGTCTTAGCGGTAACGATGCAGTAGTCGCAGTTGTGGGAGTTGGTCAGGAAGCACTTACGGCCGTTGATGATGTAGTCGTCGCCGTCCTTCTCAGCAGTGACCTTGTGGTTGTACAGGTCTGTGCCGCCACCCGGCTCGGTAACAGCCAGGGACCAGATCGCGGTACCATCGCACATGCCGGGCAGGTACTGCTTCTTCTGCTCTTCTGTGCCGAAGTCGTTCATTGCGCCAACAGCCAGCTGATGCGCGAACAGGAATGTGGTGAAGCCAGCGGAAGCTCTGCCGAACTCTTCCATAGCGATGATACGCTCGACATGGCCGAGGCCAACCCCGCCGTACTCTTCCGGAACAAAGATGCCGAGAACGCCCAGTTCGCCGACGAGCGGGAACAGTTCGGTCGGGCAGCTGTGTTCCTCATCCCACTTTGCAGCATTGGGAGCAAGATACTCCTCAGCAAACTCTCTGAATGCCTGCTGCAGCATTTTCTGTTCTTCTGTGAAATGAACATTCATAATAAGTTTTCCTCCTATAAGTATATCCTCTTGCAATCGCAGAATCGCTCCTGCCAGTGCAGTTATTGCGACTTATGCGAAAACGCTGTGCGCAAATATTGTATCATGTTGATAATTTTCTATCAAGGATGTTTTCGTTGAAAAATGCGCTTTTTTGGAACTCCGAACTTTCTGAAATCGGTCAACTCCCCGATTGTTCGCGAACGGTTTCCAGTCTATTCCACAAATGCCTCATAAATGGCACGGGTCGCAGTCTCAAAATCGTCATTTTCGACACCGACGATGATGTTCATTTCGCTGCTGCCCTGGTCGATCATACGGATATTGACCTTGGCATCCGCCAGCGCTGTGAACAGCCTCGCCGCAACGCCGAGGCGGTAGCTCATGCCGACACCAACCGTAGCGAGCAGCGCCATATTCTCGAATACTTCGATGCTGTCCAGCTTGAGCTGCTTGTTGAGTTCCTCCGTGACCTCATCGATCCGGCCCGCCAGTTCATCGTCCGCGACGACGATGGACAGCGTGTCGATCCCGGTCGGCATATGCTCGATCGGAATGTTGAAGTCCTCGAGGATCCCGGTCAGACGGCGGATGAAGCCGCGTTCCTGGTTCATGCGGTTTTTGTACAGGTTGATGACGGTGAAGTCCTTGCTGCCCGCGATACCGGTGATCGTGCGGGCTTTCGCTTCTTCCGTGGGCTCCGCTGTGATGAACGTGCCCGGGTCCTCCGGTGCGTTGGTATTGCGGATGTTGATCGGGATCTCCGATGCGCGCACCGGATAGATCGCATCTTCATGCAGCACGCTCGCGCCCATGTAGGACAGCTCGCGCAGTTCCTTGTAAGAAATGTGGCTGATCGGCTTGGGGTTCTTGACGATGCGCGGATCTGCCATCAGGAAGCCGGAAACGTCCGTCCAGTTTTCATAGATGTCCGCCCCGACCGCTCTGGCCACGATCGATCCGGTGATGTCGGAGCCGCCGCGCGAGAATGTCTTGATGCTGCCGTCCGGTTTGGAACCGTAAAACCCGGGGATGACCGCATGCTCGTGCTCGGCAAGCGCCGCCGCCAGTTTTTCGTTGGTCTCTTCTGCGAGGAATCGCCCTTTCTCGTCAAACAGGATCGTACCTGCCGCATCCACAAAGTCGTACCCCAGATACGCCGCGATCAGCTTCGCATTGAGATATTCGCCGCGGCTTGCAATGTAGTCTTCCGACGCACCGCTCTTCATCGCCTTGAGAACCGTCTCGAAATCCTCCCGCAGCCCCGCGTCTACACCGAGGTTGAAGGCGACCGCGCTGAATCTGTCGCAGACCACCTGATACAGCTGCTCATAGGGCAGATGGTGTTCGATGTGCATCTTGCAGGAATACAGAAGATCGGTGATCTTGCTGTCTTCAGGGAATCGCTTCCCCGGCGCGGAGACAACTACGTAACGGATGTCTTCGTCGTTCTCAATGATCTCGCGGATCTTGGCGAGCTGGATCCCGTCCGCAACGGACGAGCCGCCGAATTTTGCTACTTTCAGTCCCATTGTTTTGCGTTTCCTTCTTTCTTACTTGCCTTTCTTTCAAACTTATTCTTTTCGTTTACGGAAATGCCGCACCCTTTTAGGTGCCGCGGTTCGCTAAAGCGCTTCCTGCAGCTTCAGTTCCTCGCGCAGTTCCTCTGCCTTGTCGGTCCTCTCCCAGGTCAGATCGAGATCCGTGCGGCCGAAGTGTCCGTATGCCGCGACCTGACGGTAGATGGGTCTTCTAAGATCCAGCTTGTCGATGATCGCCGCCGGGCGAAGATCGAAGTGGCGGGTGATCATATCCGCGATGTCCTCATCCGGAATGACGCCGGTGCCGAAGCTGTCGACCATGACAGAGACCGGATGCGCGACGCCGATCGCATATGCGAGCTGGATCTCGCAGCGCTTTGCGACACCGGCAGCCACGATGTTCTTCGCAACATAACGGGCTGCATAAGCCGCGGAACGGTCCACCTTTGTCGGGTCTTTGCCGCTGAATGCGCCGCCGCCGTGGCGGGCATATCCTCCGTAAGTATCTACTATGATTTTCCGTCCTGTCAACCCCGAATCGGCATACGGGCCGCCTTTGACAAATCTGCCGGTCGGATTGACAAAATACTTGGTCGCATCGTCCAGCAGCGCCGCCGGAATGACCGGACGGATAACATGCTCGATCATGTCTTTGCGGATTGTCTCCAGGTTCACCTCTTCATCGTGCTGTGTGGACACGACGACCGCTTCGATGCGCTTCGGCAGATCCCCGTCATACTCGACCGTCACCTGGGTCTTGCCGTCCGGGCGCAGATACGGCAGCGTGCCGTCCTTGCGGACTTCGCTCAGCCGTCTGGAAAGCTTGTGCGCCAGGGAGATCGGCATCGGCATCAGCTCCGGCGTTTCGTCGCAGGCATAGCCGAACATCATGCCCTGGTCGCCGGCGCCGATCTGGTCGTACGGATCCGCCTCGCCATCGCGGCGCTCCAGCGCCTCATTGACACCCATCGCGATATCCGGGGACTGCTCGTCCACCGCCATCACGACCGCGCAGGTGTTGCCGTCAAAGCCATACTCGCTCTTGTTGTAGCCGATGTCGCAGATGACCTCGCGCGCGATCTTCGGGATGTCCACATAGCACTCTGTGGTGATCTCGCCCATGATCATCGCGTAGCCGGTCTTGACGGTCGTCTCTGCAGCGATGCGCCCCATCGGGTCCTGCTCAAGAATCGCATCCACGATCGCATCCGAGATCTGGTCGCAGACCTTGTCCGGATGCCCTTCGGTGACGGATTCGGAAGTAAATAATCTCTTCATTCTGTCCTGTCCTTTCTGCCGCCTCTTTGCGGCCTTTCTATATGGATACTGCCGGAAGCCGGCAGCAGGATCCTATGAAAAAGCCTCTTCATCAAGAAGAGGCTTTGCATGTCGCTTGTTTCACCTCATCTTTCAGCTGACGCTGTAGGATTTGGCACCCGCATGTGTCACCACCGGGTTGCCGGGCTTCATAGGGCCTAGTCCCTCCACCACTCTTAATAAGGATCCTGTATATAATTGTAACGAACCTATGGTACTATGCGCAGTCTGCGCTGTCAACGGGTTGCCGACGGAATTTTAGCCGCTCTGCCCTGCCGCCGCGCAGACTTATTCAAAGCAATACATCTGCCGGACCTCTTCCTTCAGCGGCGCCCCTGCAAAACGCACCGCCGCCGATGCCAGCACATGCGTCGGGTCGATGTTGGGACGGTCGATGCCAAACTCCTGGAAGGCGACGGGCAGTTCCGTGCATCCGAGCACCAACACCTCCGCGCCACGCGCCAGCAGGTCATCCATGGCTTTCTCAAAGCCGGTCAGGTCAATCTGCATATTGCCGGCCTTGACGCCCTTGTAGATCACATCCATCACCGCCTGCTGCCCGGTCGCATCCGGGGTCAACATCTCGATATCCGCCTCTTTGAATGCACCCGCATAGACACCGGACTGCACCGTTCCATCAGTCGCCAGAAGACCCACGCAGCGGCGGCCCTGCCGCCTGAGCGATGCCGCAGTCTCCCGGATCATATGCAGAACAGGCACTCCCGCCGCAGGCGCAAACCGGTCGTAAAAGTAATGCGCCGTATTGCAGGGCATGATGAGTACATCCGCCCCCGCTTCCTTAAGCCGTCCGGCGCTCTTTGCGAGTTCCGGCACCGGGTCCTGCCCGCCGTGCAGGATGGCTGCCGTGCGGTCGGGGATATTCGTGTTGTTGTCGATGAGCACGTGGACATGATCCTGGTCGCACGCCGCATCCGTCACATCGATGATCTTGTGAAACAGGTCACAGGTCGCCAGCGGACCCATGCCTCCGATGATACCAATCGTCTTTTTCATGTTTTGCTTTCCTGTTTTTTCACACCGCGCGGTCCTGCACGGTCTCCGCAAAGTTTCTGCTCTTTATTATACCCCTATTCGCGGACTTTATACCACAAAGAAAGAGAGGATGAAGATCCTCTCTTTCAGATATCATTTCCGTCAGGCAATCATGCCAGATTAGCCATTGCTACTGTATCCATTTCCCCGATGCGTCGAATCTGTAGGTCTTGCCATTGATGGTCTGTGTGCCTGTCGCCATGTAGCCGTTAGCTTTCAGGTAGTACCAGGAACCGCCAACCTCGACCCATTCTCCGGCTGCCATCGCTCCGCTGGCTTTCAGGTAGCACCATTGGCTTCCGGATTTCACCCACTGGCTGGACGCCATATAGCCATCGGATTTAATGTAGTACCACGTGCCTTTATCCTGGATCCATCTGTTCTTGACCCAGTAGCCGTCGGAGCCCATCCAGCACCAACCCTTGCTGTCTTTCACCCAGCCGTTGGTGACCATCCGTCCGCTTGCGCCGACGTAGCACCAGCCGCCGCTGGCCTTGACCCACTGGTTGGCTGCCATGTAGCCGTCCGGCTTGATGTAGTACCAGCTGCCGTTGTCAATGATCCATCTGCTCTTGGTCCATTTGCCGTTCGCATCCATCCAGCACCAGCCTGCATTGGCCTTCACCCAGCCGTTGGTCAGTTTTTCGCCGTCTTTGTAGTAGTACCACTCGCCGTCTTCTTTGCTCCAGCCCTGCTTGGTAGCTACTTCCGCAACCTGCGCTCTGAAGCTCTCAACGATGCTGTCTACCTCGTCGGAGGAACCCGCCGCAGCGATCTCAGCCTGCGCCTTGACCAGTGCGCTGAGAATCTGTACCTGTTCCTCGGTGTTGTACCGGGAAAGGTCCACTTCGTCCTGCAGCGATTCCATGACATCCTGCTTGATCTGCTCAAGCATATTGTCCTTGGAGACTTCCAGCGTGCAGTACGGTGCCATGATTGGGCAGTCCGCAGTAACAGTCGTCTCTGTCCCGGTTGACCAGTCGGAAACTTCGTCCTTGACCGTACCAGTTGCTGTCAGCAGATATTCGCCTTCCGGCATGGTGAAGGTCACCTTGCCATCCGCGTCGGTAACTGCACCTTCGATTGCTTCGAAAGCGCCCTCTTTCCAAAGGCCGATCTGGATGCCCTCGAGCGGGACATTTGCTTTGTCTTCATCGGTATACGCCATGCCGAGATGACCGGTCACTGTGAGCGTGATTTCTTTCCCCTCCTTGACAGCGGCCTCCGTCTTATCGAACTGTGCATACCAGTCAGCATAGTAGGTATCATCCTTGTTGACAGATGCATAAAGTGCATCGCCTTCCGCGACTTCTGTATCCTTAACGCCGGAACTGAATCCTTCACCGTTTATATGGAACAGAGTGTTGGACGTGTCAATACCCCATAGCTTTGTGACGTAAGCGCCGTACTGGGATGTGCCGGTCGCATACCCGGCCTTGCCGCCTTCATAGTACGCGTCGTGCGCCGCAACGAGTGCCTCGTCATAGGTCAGATGGCCGTCCTCATCGAGGTCGGTGACCGTGACTTCTTTTTCAACCATCGCGCTGCCATCCTTGGCCTGTGCAATCACGCCCTTGTTGCTGACTGTCATGGTGACATCCGCGGGATCCGCAGGTTCAACAGGGTCAACAGGGTCATCGCCGCCGGGCTGCGGGCCGTCTGTGCCCTTGACCGTAACGGTCGCGGATACAGGCTGCTTGTACAGCTTCTGCAGATCCGCATTGTCCGGATACAGCTCCGCGTATTTACCGAACTGGATGCTGGTCAGGATACTGTCGATCGTGACTTCCGTGTCGTATTGCGGTGTGCTTACCAGCCGCAGGTTCTCATGCTGGATGATCGCCGGATGGCTGGAGCGGAACAGATTGTACGCTTCCTGCAGATGCTCCGGATCGAGATCGTCCGGCTTGATGCCGGTGTCTTTGCGGTCCGCGTAGTTGTAGACCCACACCAGCTCGCCGTTCTCATCGTAACGGACTTCCTGGAAATTGTGCAGGTCGGCCGTGATGTCGTTCTGGTCGGTGTTCTCACCCTTGATGCCGTCGTAGTAATGTTCCTTGACGTCATTCATCAGCTGGATCTCTTTGTCGATCTCCTCCTGCGTCAGCGGCAGCACCTTGAAGGACAGTTCCTTGGAGACGGACAGATTGCTGTCGCGCATCTTCATGGTCACCTTGACCGTTGCCGTTGCCGGCTCGCCGCCGATGTTCGGACGGTAGACATCGCCGCGGTAGCCGCTGTCTTTCAGGACATCCGGCGTGAGCGATTCATAGGTGAAGGTATACTTGCCATACTCCGGCACACCGGTGTTCTTCGCCAGCGGATACTGCACATCCGTCGTGACGCCTTCCGGATCGATGGCCGTATTAGACCCGAAGACCTTGAACTTGTCGATCGTCAGATTGTCGTCGAGGTCCTTCTGCATCTGCGCGAGTTCCTCTTCACCAAGCGCCGGTACAGTCACGGTGAAGTCCTTGGTGACCGTCTCGACCGCGGCATCTTCCGTGCCGATGTTGGTGGAGTTAAAGCTCGTCAGTTTGGCCGTCAGCGTGACGGTCTTCTCTTCGGCGCCTTTCTTGGGCGTTGCGGTCCACGGCTCTTCGGAGTAGCCGGACGGCTTGGTGATCGCCAGGACGTCCTCGTCGCTCGAAGTCCATTCGACCCAGACATAGCTCGTCGGTCTCTGCGGCAGGCTCAGCGGCTTGCTGACGCTTGCCAGGGACTCGTTCTCGCCCTTGATGGTGTCTTCTGTGATCTTGTCGAGGACCTTCTCTTTCAGGTCAGCCTTGAGCTTGTCCTGATCCCAGTAGATGTTGGCCTTCTTCTCGAGAGTCTTTGTGACATCGCCCTTGCTGACCGTGAACGTTACTTCGGGCTGCACGTATTTCCAGCCGATGTCGCTGAATCCGGGTTTGGTCATGTCGACCGCGCGGAAGAAGTACGTGATGTCGCCGTTCTCCGCGATGTAGTCCGGCTCGGAGCAGGAGGTCATCTGGATGGTGACGCCTTCCGGATTGCCTGCAAGACGCATCATGTAGTCGATGATGTTCGTGTCTGTGCCGAACTGCGGGTTGAGCGTGCCGTACTTGAACTTGTCGAGCACCTGGTCAACGACCGCCGCGTCGGTCTGCGCCGCCTCGGAGATGACGGAGACCTTGAACTCTTTCGTCGCGCTCTTATCGCCAATTGTGAGTGTGGCGGTCATCGTGACTTCGCTGATGCCTGTCTCGGGGAGCGTGATGACGCCGTCATTGCTAATGACCGCAGCATCGCTGCTCGCCCAGGTAATAGCCGCGCCGTTCTTGCCCTCCGCAGGCAGTGTCACGGTCGCCGCTTCTTTGTACTCTGCTGCGAACGGATTTTTGAGTGCATCGGCTGCTTCTGCAACCAGGGCATCGTCGCCCTTCGCAACAGCTGCGGTAAGCTCGGATGTTGCACTGGAGTTTTCTTCACCCTTTACGATGACGCGCAGTTTCTTGCCCGCCATGTCAGCCGGGATTACAAATGTAGCGTCCTTTGCGCCATCGATATCATAGTAATCTGTGACCCAATCTTCTTCCCAGTCATCATATTCACTGTATTCGTACTGCCACTGATAGGTGACATTGGTCGGCTCCGCACCGTCCGCGCCGGTTGCAACGGCTGTCAGTGTTTCGCCGGTCTTTGCCTCGCCCTCGATCGTGACTGCCGTCACCGGAACGGGCACTTCCGGCTCAACGCTGCCGCCGCCCTGCCAGGACAGGACCGGATAGCCGCCGTTAATGCTGTCTGTATCCATCGCGAACGCTTCGCCATCGCCGTTCAGCGCCGTGACAAATTCGCCGGCCTTCATCTCATCAGCTGTCTTGGAGGAAGCACCTTCAACTGTCGCGCCGCCGACCGCAACCGCTGCCGAACCTTCGAGGAAGTAGCAGTTGGTGACTGTGCCACTGTTGGACTTGTTGCCCACCAGCGCACCAATGCTGGTATTCGTAGAAGTGTTTTTGATCGCACCGGTGTTATAGCAGTTTACCAGTGCATCCGCAGATCCGGACCTGGTTGCCTGCCCGATGAAGCCGCCGGTCATGTTGAAACCGGTAACAGCACCCGTGTTATAGCTGTTCTCGATCGTCAGAGCACCGGTGGAATTGTTTCCGACAAAACCACCGACCTGGTTGTTACCGCCGGTCACTGTGCCGTTGTTCACGCATCCGGTGATCACAACACCGCTCATGCTCCAGCCGACGAGGCCGCCTACGGCCTTATAACCGGAAACCGACGCATTGTTCACGCAGTTCGCAATGGTCACCTCGCCGCTCGCCTTGCCTGCCACGCCGCCAGTGTAACTCTTGCTGGTAACAGCTACACTGCCGTCGGTCACAAGATTCTTGATCGTTGCACCGCCGACCAGGGTTTTAAACAAAGCCTGATAAGTTGCATCAGCCTCGATCGCCAGCGTGACGGTATGACCGTTGCCGTCGAATGTGCCCGAAAAATCATTCGGATACGGCGTATCGACGGTGATGTCATTTGCCAGTACATAGTTGCCTGCCGCATCCATGGCCGCGAACTCTTCCGCGCTCGTGATGGGTGTCGCTTCGTCTGCATAACTCACAGCAGATGTCAGCGGCATCATCGTGAATACCATGGCAATTGACAGGAGGAGCATGAGGAGACGTTTTCCTATGCCCGCATTACTTGCCTTGTTCATCTTTTCCCCCTTTCTTATTTAGAAATAGAACAAAATACCTGCCCCGGAAGACATCGCGGCAGGTAAAGCATAGGAAGAAAACCCTTTAAAAAAGCCATAGCAAAGGCTATGGCAAAGATACTAGCAAAGTGCAGTCACTAATTACCCGTAGCGCGCTTCCAGTTGTTGCTTTATGCAGGTCTCCTGGCTTGGGCGTCAACGGGCGATTCCGTCTTCCCAGCCATCAGGCCAGTGACATCATGGAAACGCTCTCCTCCCTTACAGTGGCGGGACCGCACAGGCTTTGCACCTGTTTCCCTCTTGGCCGGCGGCTTGGAACCGCCGGAACACAAAGCAATATTCACTTTTTATGCAAGAATATTTTACCAAATACCTTTTGTGATAACAACCCCGCAAGCTATGAATACATAGTAAAAACATACTAGTTGCGAATGCAGCGTAACCCGCCGCAAGTCCTCCCTTTGCACCTTGTCTGCATATCTGCAAATGGTATAATACTGCTATGGAACGAAATTTTCGCCTCATCAAGGGAGGCATCAAAGAAAAAAACGAATGGCGGAGGTACTTCATCTCCGCTTATGTGACCGACACCCGGCTCATGGGTGTGCTTGGCATGTATATCCACTGGCGCGCGGCGGACAACGGACAGACCGCGGACTTTCACCAGTTCTTCTATTTCGATGCGGAGGAGACCGGATTTGAGACGTATCTCGGGCTCTGGTCGGATGACCCGCAGGAAGTTGCGGAGAAAGAGCGGGAAAACAGCGGCGGACTCGGTGGCAAGAAAATCAACCTGACACTCACCGAAGCCAAGCATATCCTGCACAGATACCTGACGTTCAACCAGACCCACGGGCTGCCGATGCCCCCGGGCAAGGAAGAGTATCTGGAGCTGCTCAAGGATCTTCCGCCGATCAGTGAAGAAGAAAGCTACTGGCTGCTCATGAAGCAGTGCGCGCCTGTCACATCCGAGTATGCGCTGATCCACTACTTCCTGATGCGCAGCTTTGGCAAGGACCTCGAAGCGGTCAGCCTGCTCACGGATAACGGACGCCGGCAGGAAGTCTATCCAGCCTGCGGGATCGCCACCATGTGCCGCAACGCGATCCGCGAAGACCACGGCCTGTACCACTGCGACTCGCTGATCGAGCACGGCGGGCAGTACGAGGTCGTCATCACGAAGATCCGTGTGACCGGCATGAAGATCGAAAAGTGCGAGACTGTCTCCACCATGAAGATCACCCCGCAGGAAGCGGCACTGATTCTGTCCCGGCCGGAGTTCATCACCGTCTACCGCGTTCTGGACGCAGGCATGTTCGATCCGGATGACGAAGCGGACTACGACGAGACCATCAACGGACGGCTCGATGCGTTCACCCTGGACTTTGATACCATGTCAGACTCCTACGACACCGGCCGCCTGTTCTTTACCTTCTACGACAACAACACCTATGTGGACCGCCCGGTCTTCCTGCTCAGCGGAGATGTGCGCGGTGTCTATTACCTGACCGATATGGGCCAGCTGCTCGTCATGGCGTACGACATCAACGCGATCCATGAACTGGAGCACCGTCTCGATACGGAGGGATGCGGGCTGCCGCTGTTCCTGACGGACAGATTTGAATTCAAGGAACCGGTCCTGTATGAGTTCATCCAGAGCGGCTATGAAGACTTCAACGACTTTGTGGAAGTCATCAGGGAAGACGAATAGCAGCGGTTGTCTGCCGGCTTCTTAAAGGCTGAGTAATTTTTTTTACCATAACCAAAAAAGTGCGTTTTATGTAAAGTAATGTTCGTCTTTCACGGCAAAGTTATTCACAGTTGCTCAGAGCGCATGATTTGAACCATCCGCGATTTTATCCACACTTTATACGAAATTGTATACAATTTTATCCCAAGGAGCCTGTGGAAAAGTGGAAAACCCTCAACCCTTGCAACGAGAGGGATGAGCGACAAAAGAAGGAATGTCAACAAAAAGTTATCCACATTTTTGTTCGCATTTTATGACGCTGTGCATACTTTTTATGAATGCCGGCGACTTGTCATTATCCACAGAGATTTCTGAAAAAAACGGACACCTGTCGGCGCACCTTGCAAATTCTGCATTTTCTATATGCGTAAGGGTTGGCACTGCGCTGCAGATCCTTTGAAACAACTGGAGAGAGACCATATTATGGAACTTACAACTAGCAGACTCTATCAAAAGGATGTTTACCTCCGCGCCGCAGAGGCCGTGATCACCGCTACCGAAAAGCGCGAAGACGGATACTGGTTCGCCGCTGACCGCACGCCCTTCTTCCCGGAAGGCGGCGGACAGAGTTCGGATATCGGTACCGTGACCGGGAAGAATGAAAAGGCTGCCGGTGCCACACACCGGATCGATCTAGTCCTCGAAGAAGGCGATGCTGTCTGGCACAGGCTCGCCGCATCCGGCGAAGAGGAGACCGCACCGGACGCACATCCTTTCAAGACAGGTGAGACCGTCACGCTCGCCATCGACTGGGCGCACCGCTTTGAAAACATGCAGCGCCATGCCGGCGAGCACATTCTATCCGGCCGCATCTGGGCGCTGTACGGCGGTACGAACCGCGGCTTCCACATGGGCGAAGACTATATGACCATCGACATCCGCTTTGAAGATGCGGATGGCAATGCGGTCCTGGGTAAGACCCTGACGCTGGACATGGCCATGGCGGCAGAACATGCAGCCAATGAAGTGATCTGGGAGGATCTGCCCATCCACGTGGACTATTTCGAGACCAACGAAGAAGCGTCCGCCATGCCCACAAGAAAGCCCGTGGCGTTTGATGAAGACATTTCCATCGTCACCGTCGGCGACCGCGAAGAGCCGGCGGACTGCTGCGCCTGCTGCGGCACGCACCCCTCCACCGCCGGGCAGGTGGGGCTCGTCAAAGTCTATAGAGTTGAAAAGAACAAGGATATGACCCGCGTATACTTCGATGCAGGCCGCAAGGCCATGGCGCACATCGACGCGCACATGGCGATCCTGACCGACCTCGCCAACGCCAACAGCACCTCCCCGGAGGAACTGCCTGCAAGACTCCATGCCGAGGAAGAGCGGCATGCGAAGATGCGCGAAGAACTGACCGCTTTCAGAAAGGCAGCGGCAGACGCCCACCTGGCAGAGATCCTGACCGCGCTGGAACAGAAGGCGTCTTCTGAACAGGCTGCCGAAGAAGCCGGCGCTGCAGGCAGCGCGCCGCTCGTGTTCACGTTTACAGATATCGCTTCCGGCGACTTTTCCAAAGCTGGCAAGAAACTGCAAAAGAAGATCCGGGGCAGCGTCCTCGCGGCATTCCCGGATGAGTCCGTACTGCTCCTGTATGCCGACAAGTCCGCAGACAGTCTGGACTGCGGCGCGGTTGTGAAAGAGCAGGCAGCCGCCTTCGGCGGCCGGGGCGGCGGCAATAAAGAATCCGCCCGCGCCATGTTCCCCGATCAGGAGAGCATGAAGCGATTCCTTGAGACACTGTGAAATAATCCCGGGACAGCATCCCGGGATTTCCTATTCTTACAGGTTCTTCAGATAGTCGATCTCCTCTTTGCGGAGTTTGCGGTAATGCCCCTCTTTGAGGCGCGCCAGATACAGGTCCCCGATCGCGATGCGCTGCAGTTCCTTGACCGGACAGCCGACCGCCTTGCACATCCGACGGACCTGACGGTTCTTTCCTTCGTGAATGGTGAGCTCGATGATGGCAGACTTCTCCGTCTGTTTCACCACCGTGACCTCTGCAGGCGACGTGATGAACCCGCCGATATCAACGCCTCTGCGCAGCATCGCAAGGCGTTTCTTGGAGACCACGCCGGCCACGGTCGCGCGGTATGTCTTGCCGACCTCGTGCTCCGGGTGCGCCAGTTTGTTCGCCAGATCCCCGTCGTTGGTGAGCAGCAGCATGCCCGTCGTGTTGTAGTCGAGACGCCCCACCGGGAAGACCCGTACCGGGACATCTGTCATGAGGTCCATGACCGTCGGACGTCCCTGCTCATCTTTCATCGAGGTGATGAACCCCTTGGGCTTGTTCATCATATAGTAAACGAACTTATCTGCGAGTACTGCAACACGGCCGTTGACCTCGACGCGGTCATCCGGCTGTACTTCATACCCCATCTCTGTCACGACGACGCCGTTAACTTTGACGTTGCCGTTCTTTGTCAGTTCGTCCGCCTTGCGCCGGCTTGCGATGCCGGCCTGGGCGATGTATTTGTTCAGTCGCATGGTTGCTCCCTTGGTATCCAGGAATCGCTACAGCAGATACAGCCCGAAGCAGGCCACCGCCGCATAGTAGGTCACCAGCACGATCGCGCCGAATGCCTTCGGTTTTTTCTTCAGGAAGTATTTGTTGGACAATGTCAGATCGGACAGCAGGAACAGGATCGAGCCTGCGCCCATGATGAGCCATCTGCCGGTCGGTCCCATGGAGATCATCAGCTGGATGCCGAGTCCGCAGAGAAAGCCCACAAAGAAGGAATACAGGATCGCCGGTCTGGCGTTCCCCTTGTAGTCATACATGTCGCTGCGGCTCGTGAAGATCGAAACGCCGACCGTCACCAGCCCGACGATGACCGGCAGCACTTTCTGCGGCGCGTATACGTTCAGGACCGCCATGATCTCAAAGCAGAAGAACAGATGCGCGATCAGAAAACTCCCGACCCCAAAGCGGAACAGCTTCGGATCGAGGTTGTTGTCGATCTCATGGGCGAGCGCCAGGAAGACATCCCCGCACAGGCAGAACACAAGTCCCGGCAGGATCCGCATCCAGCTCTCCGGGAAAGGTCCGCCTTCGCCTGTCTGCCAGCAGATGACAGCCAGCGCGATAAAGAGAAGACTCGTGATCGTCTTCGCCTTCAGGTAACGGGGCTGGTCGCCGCGGTACATGACCACGATCGTGGCAACCGCCATCAGTACATATAAAGCTATGACCGGTACGATCGGATTTGTCATTACAGCTCGTCCCCTTCCGGTGCGTCCGCATCTTCTGCAGCAGCATGCGGCGCCGCCTCTTCGGCAGCACCCTCACCGGTCATATCGGCCAGTGAGATCTGGTTCATTGTGACGCTGTCTTCGTAGTCCTCAGGCAGCTCCATGACCTGCTCGATATCCTGGATGTCGGGCAGCTGTTTGATGTCCTCCAGATCGAAATACCGGAGGAAGGCATCCGTCGTGCCGTACAGATTCGGACGGCCGATGGCTTCGGAACGGCCTTTGACTTCCACGAGGTCTTTGTTCATCAGCCCTTCGATGACACGATCACAGCGGATGCCGCGGATCGCTTCGATTTCCCCTTTTGTAACAGGCTGCTTATACGCTATGATGGCCAGCACTTCGAGAGCGGACTGGCTGAGTCTTCTTCTCTTGACAGGCGTGCACAGGCGTTCGATATACGTCCCGTTCTCTTCGGCTGTCACGAACTGATACCCTTTGTTGATCCGGCGGACGCGGATACCGCGCTGCTCCTGGTCGTATTCTTCCATCAGCGCTTCAAAGGCTTCCTTCGTCTCCGCTTCGGAAACATTCAGCACATCAGCAGCGGTTCTCACCGCCAGAGGCTCCCCCCAGACGAACATCATCGACTCAAGCGCCGAACGGACTTGCTTGCTGGCTGCCACTACTTGACCTCCTTCAACCCTTGCGGGTCAGCTTCTTTCAGATAAATATCGGCAAAGAGCGCTTTCTGCTCCGCCGTGAGTTTTTTCTGCCGGATCATTTCGAGCATCGAGGAGAAGGACAGCGCGGTATCATACCGGTCCCCTTCCTTGATCGTCTCTTTGAAATTGACTTCCTTGCCGTGATGCTGCCGGAGAAGCGACTGGATGAATGTCATCCTTGCTTCCGCCGTGATCTTCTCCCGCTCGATCCGTTCATACCGGGTACGGATCTCCTCCACGCGTTTTTTACGGAGCAGGAACGCATTGAATGCCTGCACGAACTGCCCCATCTCGAGCGTGAGGTACTCATCGGGCGATTCCAGGTACTGCGAAATGTCCTCCTGCGGCTTTTCGCGCACCATGAAGCCATGCTCTTCGCGCTCGGAAAGATAACCCGACAGCGTCTTGAACGTCTTGTACTCCAGGATGCGGGCCACCAATTCGCTGCGCGGATCTTCCGGCGGCGCCTGGTCCGGATCGGCGGACTGCCGCGGCAGCAGCATGCGGGACTTGAGCTCAATCAGCTCCGCCGCAAGCACCATAAACTCGGACGACACGGAGACGTCCATCTGCTGCATATTCTCGATGTATTCCAGATACTGCGCGGTGATCTCCGAGACGCGGATATCGTAAATATCCATCCTGGCGCTTTCGATCAGATAGACAAGCAGATCGAACGGCCCCTCGAAGAGCGGCAGCTTGACTTTATACCCCATGCCGGCTCCTTCTCATAATACAATATAGTATCATAAACGACCTCTTTTATGCTACAATGACTTGTGAAGCGGCGCCGGCTGCTTCCTGCCAGTCGTTTTACGAGGGAGTATAACTGTATGCTTGAATGGATGACCGGTTCCCACATCGGGAACCTCCTCTCTACATTTCTGATATCGATGGCGCCGGTGGTGGAGCTGCGCGGCGGGATCCCCTGGGGTGTTGC
This sequence comes from uncultured Eubacteriales bacterium, assembly GCA_902790905.1. Classification (GTDB taxonomy): domain Bacteria; phylum Bacillota; class Clostridia; order Peptostreptococcales; family Anaerovoracaceae; genus RUG13615. The sequence goes on along the minus strand of CADATO010000006.1, from coordinate 18,048 downwards.
GCACGACCTGCCGCTGTGGGAGGCCTACATAACAGCGGTGCTGGGCAATATGGTTCCGGTGCCGTTTGTCATGCTGTTCATGCGCAAGCTGCTGCTCTGGCTGCACCACTTCGAAAAGATCGGCGAACTGGCAGACCGCATCGAAAACCGCGCCTTGAACAAAGGGAAAAAGATCGAGGACTACGAAGCACTCGGGCTGTTTCTGCTGGTCGCGGTCCCGCTGCCGGGCACCGGCGCCTGGACCGGTGCACTTGTCGCCTCGCTGCTGGATATGCGATTCCGACGGGCGATCCCGCTCATCTTCCTCGGCGTGATGGCAGCGGGCGGGCTGATGCTCCTGCTCAGCCACGGCGTGTTCAATGTGGTACTGTAACGCTCCGCTTCATGAATACTGATATCAAAAAGACCGTTCCCGGAGAACGGTCTTTTTTCTGTTCAGATGTGGATCAGCCGCCGGTGCTCAGTCAGCGCGGCTCTTTACCTGCCTTGAACAGCATCATCATCTCATTCGTCAGGCTGTAGTCATCCGGCTCACCGGGCACGTCCTCCCTGGTCATCCAAGCGCCTTCTTTGAGTTCCTGATGATCGAGGTGGATGGTATCATCCCCATCGACATCGCAGAAGAACCCGGCCAGCAGATCGTCGTCGATCCCCCACGGCTGCGACTTGTAGTAGCGGATGTTGCTGACTCTCATGCCCACCTCTTCCATGACCTCTCTCTGTACGCATTCTTCCAGCGTCTCGCCGATCTCGACAAATCCCGCCACAAGGGCGAACGCCTTGTGGGGCCGGTCTGCATACTTGGTCAGGAGCAGCTTGTCGCCGTTCGTCACCGCAATGATGACCGCCGGCTGCACCTTCGGGAAGATCATATTGCCGCACGCCGGGCAGCGAATCATACGCTCTTTGGTATCCAGATGTGTCTTCGCGCCGCACCGCCCGCAATATCTGTTGTTATGATACCAGCGGGCCAGCTGCACGCCGGTCAGAACCGCAAAGACTTGATCCTTCGGCTCCTTCAGATACTGCCGCATAAAGCGTGGGTTGAGGTATGCCCATCCGCCGATGCCGACTGCCGCCGATGCTTCGCAGGCCGCCTGCGCAGCGTCCAGCGCCATCCCCTCCGCTTTCGGATAATCCACTTCACTGAAGAGATCCGGCTCAGCCAGGAAATACATGTCCTCGTCGATGGAGAACAGATAGATCAGAGAGTCCTCAAAGGCCGCCGCCTTCTCTTCATCCGCCTCGCCGATCTCCTGCCAGGTCGCCTTCAGATCAGCCAGCGTCGGCAGAACGAGCTGCAGCGGCTGCTCCGTCCTGGTGTCTGTATCAGGCGCTGCTTCTTCCAGCATGCTCAGCACGTTGCCGCCGCTGTACGACAGTATATAACTGTCCGCCGCGGGGCGTTTCGCCGGGTCGTAGTGATTGTTGATTTTCTTCGGCGCGATATCCTGAATCATGTCGTATCTCCTATTTAAACTCTCTGCGGATCAGTTCGCAGTTCCCAAACCTGCAGCCATTCGCGTATTCCTGAATGGTCATCTCGCGGAACCACGACTCGAACCCGCGTGCGATCCCGTTGTGCGCGACCAGCAGATAGATCCTGCCCGTCTGCCGGCTCTCCGCCTCCAGGTCTCCCATGAGGCTGTACACACGCGCCATGCATCTGGCCATCGTCTCACCGCCGTCGAAGTCGTAGAAAAACCGCATCTTATCTGCCGCAAACTCCTCAAGTTCCCGGTCGAGCCCTTCGTATCTGCCGAAGTCCTGCTCGATGATCCGCTGCTCGGGGCGGCAGGGAATGCCCGTTGCCTCCGCGATCAGCTGCGCCGTCTCCGTGGTGCGCGAGAGCGGCGAATACAGGATCTCGTCGATTCGGAAAGCGTTGCCGTCCGGCGTCTTCTCTCCGGCATCCAGCATCTCCCGGATCCTGCAGCCAAGCGCCGATGCCTGCTCCCTGCCGAGGTCCGACAGGGCGATATCGGTCGCACCGCAGATCTTTTTTTCGATGTTCCACAGGGACTGCCCGTGGCGTGTGAAATAAATATATCCCATGCTGTTCCTTTATCTGATGCATTCCAGCAGCCCAATCAGCCGCTGCCATTCTTCGGTGAGCCGGGCAAGCGACCACGCCGCATTGGCAGGGCTCGTCGACGGCAGCTTCACCGCCGCGATCCCGTTCACCGGGTAGATGTGCTTCATGTAAAGATCGTATGCCTTCGTGCCGTTAGCATAGATGCGCTCTTCAATGTTCCCGGCCTCCAGGATCGGTGTGAGATCTGCCGGTGTGACATCCCTGATGGATGCGTCGCTGGAGCCTGTGATGCGGCAGGATTCGATGACGTCGTACAGGGCAATGCCGTAGTCTTCGAGGAATCGCTTTTTCACCGCGATGTCCGCCGCCGCTTCGATCTCCGCCCCTGTCAGAGCGGCAAGCACCTTCCAGAAGCGATTCTGCGGATGGCCATAGTAAAACTGCTGCTCCCGCGACTTGACCGACGGAAAACTTCCCAGGATCAGTATGCGGGACCGCGCATCATAGACCGGGCCGAACCCGTGCGAAACCAGATTGTCTTTTTCGTTCGATGTCATCATATACAAAGATGCCGCCGGAGCAGCCACCCCGGCGTATACCACACGGTTACAGTATCGGATTGCGCAGAATGCCGATCTGCGGGATCTCGCACTCGACCACATCGCCGGCAACGAGCCACTTCGGCTCTTCCATCCCCAGCGCCACGCCGGACGGTGTGCCGGTCGCGATGATATCGCCGGGTTCCAGTGTGAAGTACGAAGAGATCTCTTCGATCAGGGTCGCCACATCGCGGATCAGAAGCTCCGTGGTGGAATGCTGACGCTCTTCGCCGTTGACACGGGAGATGACCTCGAGCTTTTCAGGCCGTTCGATCTCGTCGGCCGTCAGGATCACGGGGCCCATGCACGAATAGGTATCCATGCTCTTGCCCATATACCACTGGACGCGCGCCTGCTGCGTCTTGCGGGCGGAGATGTCATTGAAGACCGAATAGCCGAAGATATGCTCCCCTGCGTTTTCTTTTTTAATATTCCGGCCGCCTTTGCCGATGATGACGGCCAGTTCGACCTCGTAGTCGAGATGATCATCCACATCCCATGCGTTGACCACCGGCATATCCGGACCGGTCATTCTGACGACACGCTTTGCGAAGTAAATCGTCTCCGCAGGCGGCATCAGGTCCCCCTCTTCCTTGCCGAGCGCCGTAGTAGACTCCGACACATGGCTGAGGTAGTTGACGCCGACGCAGACCACATCGTGGTGCGGGCGTTCGATCGGCGCCGTCACTTCGAGTTCCGCCAGCGGGAGGACCATGCCCTCTTCCGCCATGGCGTCCTCTGCATCCGCCGCCGTAATGGGAAGGCCTTCCGGGAATGCTTCGATGACTTCCAGCATCGAAAGCCCCGCCGTCTCCGGCAGGACAGCCTCGAGCGGCAGCACGCCCAGCCCGTCCGGGGTCAGGATGCCTACCTGCATTTCCTCTTCATACCGGTAACTGATGAGTTTCATTTCATTTCCTCCAGATTCACATTTATCCCGCCAGGATATCAATCCATACGATCGTGGCGAAGATGACCACAGCGATGCCTGCCAGGCAGATGATCATGCCTGCTGTCGCCACACCGCGCCGTCTGCTGCGGCGTCCGTTGACGCTCAGGATCAGCCCGATGGCGAGGGGGATCAGTCCGACAAGGCCCAGTGTGGGCAATCCCATACCGAGGAACGCCATCAGAAGGCCGATGATGCCGAGCACCAGACCTGCGGTCGCATTCGATGCGCGGTCGTTCGGACCGCCGTTGACCGGATCATATGTATATCGTGTTCCGTACGGGTCCTGCGGAAGCGGCTGGCTCTGCTGGCTGGCGCCGTATGTGAACGTCGCCTGCTGCGGGTTTGCCTGCTGTGAAGATGCCTGCGGCCCGCCCGCGGCGTATTCGTTTGCCGTCGGCTGCGCCTTGGGTGCCTGTCCGCTGACGAACCCGGCATCCGGGGTCTGCGGGATCTGTGTCGGGATCGGTTCCTGCCTCGTGTACCAACTCTGTTGCGCAGGTGCTTCCGGCGCAGGCTGTGCGGGCGCTTCGGGTGCGGGCTGCGCGGCCGGCGCTGCAGTGCTTTCTGCAGCCAGCGCTTCCGGTTGTACGGGCACTTCGGGTGCGGGCTGCGCGGCTGGCGCTGCAGTGCTTTCTGCAGCCGGCGCTTCCGGTTGTACGGGCGCTTCGGGCGCAGGCTGCACGGGTGCCTCGGGTGCGGGCTGCGCTGCGGCCGCCTCCTGCGATTCCATATCGCGCAGCGGCTCCAGCATCCCCTTCAGGGCGATGCGCACACTCTCCGCGGTCTGCGGCTGCATCTCGCTCAGCGGCACCGGATGGACCGGCCCGCCGAGGAAGGTCACGACCTGGATCTCGTTCTCCGTCTTGAAGAACTGCAGGTACTGCATCCCGAGCCCCGGTGCGGTCGTATAGTACAGATCGCGGAACTCTTCGTGCGGGCGGAAGTACTTATCGTTCATGTAATTCTGTACGACCTGCCAGGCCGCCGCGGTATCGCGCACCGCGAACCCGAAGACTGTTTTGTTGTTTCTGGTTGATTCGTACATTTTGGTTCTCCTTCTGTACGATCAGGTTCGGTCGTACTTAACGAACTCTCTTTGCGTGACGCAGGAAGGCTTCGTAGCCGCGCTCCGTCTCATAGACGTCCGCCTTGCTCGTCGCTTCCCACGGTGCGTGCATGTTGAGGACCGCCACACCACTGTCGATGACATTCATGCCGTACAGCGCCAGGATGTATGCGATCGTCCCGCCGCCGCCGAGGTCGACACGGCCAAGCTCCGCCGTCTGGAAGTTGACGTCTTCCTCTTCCAGAACAGCGCGCAGGTGTGCGATGTACTCCGCATTGGCATCGTTGCTGCCGCTCTTGCCGCGCGCACCGGTGAACTTGTTGAACACCATGCCGCCGCCAAGTGTGCAGGCGTTTTTCTTTTCAAACGCGGAAGCGTAGGTCGGGTCAAATCCCGCGCTTACATCCGAGGAGAGCATCGTGCTCGCCGCCAGGCATCTGCGGAGGGTCATCGCACCGTCTTCGCCCATCAGGCAAAGCAGCTCTGCGACGGTATTCTCAAAGAACTTCGACTCCATGCCGGTCGCGCCGACGCTGCCGATCTCTTCTTTGTCCACGAGGATGCAGCAGGCGGTTCTTGTGACCTCCGGCACATGCGCCATGGCGATGTAGGAGGTGTATGCGCAGACGCGGTCGTCCTGCCCGTAGGAGAGGATCATGCTGCGGTCAAAGCCGGCATCGCGTGCCGCACCGGCCGGAACGATCTCGAGCTCAGCGGAGATGAAGTCTTCCTCTTCCACGCCGTACATATCCTTCAGGATCTCCAGAACGCCCTTCTTCACAGCGTCCTTCGCCGCTTTCTTTTCGTCTTTCTCATCTTTTTCTTCCCCGTCTTCCGGCTCGATGATGAGCGGGCGGTTGCCGATGATGATGTCGAGCGCTTCGCCTTCGATGACGGTCGCCGCCTTCTTGGTCATCTGCTCCTGGGAGAGGTGGATCAGCAGATCCGAAACGAAGAAGACCGGATCTTCCGGCTTTTCACCGACCGCGACCTTGACTGTCGTACCGTCCTTCTTGACGAACACGCCGTGGATGGCCAGCGGCAGGGTGACCCACTGGTACTTCTTGATGCCGCCGTAGTAGTGGGTGTCGAGGTAGGCAAAGCCGCCGTCCTCATAGAGCGGGTTCTGCTTGACGTCCATGCGGGGGCTGTCGATATGCGCACCGAGGATGTTCATGCCCTCTTCGATGGGGTCTGTGCCGATGTTGAACATCACGACACCCTTGTTCATGTTGATGCGATAGACCTTGTCGCCCGCGCTCAGTTTGGCGTCCGTGCCGATGAGCGATTCCATATCCTTGTAGCCGGCCTTCTCGATGTCCGCCTTGATGCGCTCGACGCACTCACGCTCGGTCTTGCACTCGCTCAGGAAGTTCTTGTAGCCTTCGTTGAAAGTCATGCAGGCTTCGACCTGCTCTGCCGTGTATTTTTCCCAGGTGTTCTTGTTTTCCATGTCTGTCCTTTCTGTCTTGTCCGAGAGATACGTTCATTATGTCGTGCGCGGCGTTCCGCCTCCGGCGGGGAGTTGCACGCGCAGTCGTTGTCCGTCTGCTATTATCTCACACTTTGGTCTGTTTTGGAATCGCTCCGCGCCGTATTTGTCAAAGAATCGCCCCGCCGTTCCCCATTTTTCGGCCCGCCTTCTTGCGCCGCCGAAGAAGATGCGATAGCATGAGCGATGTAGGCAGTCCGGCAGCACTGCTGTGCCGCCACACAATAGCCGCGGCACTTTCATACGGAACAGGAAATCAATGCAGCCCACTATCAGTGATAAACAGAATAAAGTCGGGATCGTCTCCCTGCTGGCAGGCGGGTCGCTCTGCGGCACGCTCGGGCTGTTTTCCACGCACCTGCTCGCCGCCGGCGCCTCGTCGATGATGACCGCTTTCCTGCGGCTCTTTTTCGGCGCCATTTTTGTCGCACCGCTCGTGCTCATGACCGCCGGGCCGCGTTCGTTCCGGCTCACGAAAAAAGAGCTCGGCGCCGTCATCCTCATCGGGATCGTCGGGCTCGCGCTCAACAACTACTGCTACATGACCGCCATGCAGGAACTCGGCATCGCCTCGGCCGCCGTGCTGGACTACACCGCGCCGGGTTTTCTTGTGCTCCTGTCGGCGGTGTTTTTCAAAGACAAACTGACCGCCCGCAAGCTGCTGGCTGTCCTCCTCAACTTCGGCGGCTGCGCCGTCATGGTGACGGGCGGCAACTTCAGTGAACTGACCTTCTCCCCGTTCGGACTCGCCATCGGCCTGCTCGCCGGGCTGTCCTTTGCGCTCAACAACCTGTTCACCCGCGCCTTTGCCAAAGACATGGAGCCTTTCCCGCTGACGTTCTACGGATTTCTATTCGGCGCCATCGCGCTCGCCCCGCTCGTCGCGCCGTGGCACGGCTTTGGCTTTGCGCCGTCAACGGTCAACATCCTCGTTGTCTGCGGGTTCGGACTCATCCCGACCGCCTGCGGCTTCGGGCTGTATTACAAGGGCGTGCTCGATGTGCGCGACAAATCCATGGCGCCCGTCATCTCCTCGGTGGAGAACATCGTCGCCTGTCTGCTCGGCTTCGTCGTACTGGGCGAGTTTTTCAATCTGTGGAAAGCCACCGGCATCGCCATGGTGCTGCTGTCGATCTTCATGATCGCCCGCGCAGATAAAAAGACAGCTGCGTAACGCAGCCGCCCCAAATTATAACCCGTTGCAGATGTTCTCCGGGCGTTCGCCGCGCTCCATGCGCTCGATGTTCGCCCAGATGTTGCGGTGCGCCTTTTTGAACATGGTCGACGTGACGCCGCCGATGTGCGGGGAGAAGAAGACGCGGTCGCAGTACGGCGCGGGCAGATTCACGAGGGGGTGATCCGCCTGCACGGGCTCCGGCGCCAGGGTATCGATGCCTGCCCCGGCGATCTTGCCGCCGGTGATGGCCGCCGCCAGCGCGTCGTTGTCCACGATCTCGCCGCGGGCTGTGTTGATCAGCCAGGCGGTGTTTTTCATTGCCTCAAAGAATCGCTCATCCGCCATGCCCGTCGTTTCTTCCGTGACCGGCACGTGCAGGCTGACGATGTCGCTCTGTGCGAGCAGTTCGTCGAGCGGCAGATAGGTGGCGTGGCAGAGCGATTCCTCTTCCGGTGAAGCCTGATGGCGCGCATAGTACACGACCCTGCAGTCAAACGCAGCCAGCCGCTTCGCCGTCTCCTTTGCGATCGCGCCGAAGCCGACGAGACCCACCGTGCAGTCGCCGAGCTCCGCAAAGCCCTCGACCATCATGCGCTCCTTGACCTCGATCTGCCGGCCCTCGCGCACCGCCCGGTCGCCCTCACCCGCATTGCGCAGGCAAGCCAGCATCAGAAAGACCGCCTGCTCCGCGACCGCCGCCGCATTGGCGCCCTTGCAGTTGCAGACATAGACGCCGCGCTGCGCCGCCTCCCGCCAGGCGAAGCTGTTGAACGCCACGCCTTCGGAGTGGATCATCTTCAGGTGCGGCATCTGTTCGACCAGCGCCGCCGGGACATAGGTGACCGCATCCGCGATGATGTAGTCCGCGTCGCTGCCTGCCGCCAGGATCTCCTCCAGCGGAGCATTCATCGGGATATAGATCTTCTCCGCCGCGTCCGAGAACGGCGTGTGCGGATCGTAGGTTTCATAGCGTTTCTGACTGCCCAGATGCAGAACTTTTACTGCCATTGTGTTTCCTCTTTCTTTCACATATTTGAATACGATATATGTTTTGTGCGCTGCGACGCAAACGCACGGCGCGTGCCTCATAACACAGAGGAGATCCCGTTCATAAACAGCTTCCCCGAAAGATCGATCAGGTCTTCGAGCGGAAGCCGCTTGCCGTCGGCGACCCACTGCCGGTAGATATTTGAGCTCGTCAGGGCGAGGAACGTGTTGATCACATTCTGCTCCTCCTGCGAGTAGGCGGCGTACGGGTTGTGCCGGCCTCTGTTGTGCTGCAGCATGGACATGAAAAACTTATCCGCAAACTCGCGGTAGCTGGCGGAACACACGATCTTCTCCATGTACGGTTCCTGCTGCGCCATGAAGGTGAAGAACACCCGGTTGACTTCCGTGAACGGCGCATCCGGCGGAATGCTGTCGATGGCCTCGTAGTATTTACCGGCCAGTTCCGAGAGGATGTCTTCGTACAGCGCCTCGATGCAGGTGTAGTGCAGATAGAATGTCTTTCGGTGGATCATGGCGCGCTCGGTGAGCTCCTTGATGGTGATCTCCGAGGCGTCCATCTCCAGCACCATCTGCTTGAAAGTCTCCTTGATGGCGTGCTGGGTCTTCTCCACGCGCAGGTCTTTTTTGCGTTCGAGCGGCATAGCGTCTCCTTTAAATGTCCACTTTTTTAAAAGTGTGGCGTAATCGCCAAACCTCAGAATCTGGCAATGGTTTTCCCCGTCTGCCCTTATTATGATATCCACAGAACGATAAATCAACACGTGGATATTATATAGGAGGATGACATGGCAGAAAAAATCGTACAGACAGCCGGCAGAGACGCCCTCGGAGAATTCGCCCCCGACTTCGCGCATTTCAACGACGACATTCTCTTTGGCGAGAACTGGAACAACGAAGACATCGATGTGAAGACAAGATGCATCATCACCGTCGTGGCGCTGATGGCGCAGGGCGTGACGGACAACTCCCTGAAGTATCACCTCACCAACGCGAAGAACCACGGCGTTTCGCAGAAAGAGATGGCCGCTGTGATCACACACACCGCCTTCTACTGCGGCTGGCCGTTCGCTTGGGCGGTGTTCAACCTGGCGAAGGAAGTCTACGCGGAATAGCCTATGAAGAACATTATCATCACCGACGGCAGCGTCCGCATCCGGGCACAGCTCAACGACACCGTGGCTGCCAGGGACTTCGAAAAAAGACTGCCGTTCACGTGCAGCGGGAGCGATTACGGCATGGACTACTGCTGCAGCGCAGCCAACGGCGTCTTTGACCCGACCGAACTGCAGACCGGATGGAAGAACGGCGACATCAGTCTGGGCGGCGGCTGGTTCTCGCTGCTGTACGGCGGCGAGGAAGTCTCGGCAAAGTACAAAGATATGATGATCATCGGGCATATCGAGCCGCAGGACCTGGAGCTCGTAAAGAAGATGCCGGAGCGGGTCACGCTGACAGTGGAAGCAGCGTAGGCGGAAACGCACTTCCCCGCAGCAACGCAGCATTGTAATCATATAGGAGGAATTGCAACATGAAATACATGAACAAAGAAGAATTCGATACCACCAATGTATTCGGCATTGGCAATCCGAACGATGCCTATGCGCAGTATTTTGACGGCCAGAGCTACCTCAACCCGCTGACGGAGCCCGGCGCATGCCCGGTATTCCTCGCGAACGTGACCTTTGAGCCTGGTGCGAGAAACCACTGGCACATCCACCACGCGGACAAGGGCGGCGGACAGCTGCTGATCTGCACGGCCGGCGAAGGCTGGTACCAGGAAGAAGGCAAAGAAGCTGTGAGCCTCACACCTGGCACCGTGATCACCATTCCCGCCAATGTCAAGCACTGGCACGGTGCGAAGAAGGACAGCTGGTTCTCCCACATCGCTGTCGAGGTCCCCGGTGAGAATACGTCCGCGGAATGGCTGGAAGCCGTCTCCGAAGAAGACTATAATGCACTGTAGGAGCTGACCTATAGTTCCGTTCATGAAAGAAAGAAGGTATTAAAGATGAGTAAGAAACTTGTTGCATACTTTTCCCCCACCGGCACGACCGCCGGTGCAGCCAAGGCCCTGGCAGAGGCAGCCGACGCAGACCTCTATGAGATCCGTCCGGAAGTTCCCTACACCAGCGCAGACCTCAACTACATGGACAGACAGTCCCGCAGCTCGCTCGAGATGAACGACAAGTCCTCTCGCCCGGCGCTGGCGGATACCGATGCCCCGGTCGCAGATGCGGACGTCATCTTCGTCGGCTTCCCGATCTGGTGGTACGTCGCCCCGACGATCATCAATTCGTTCCTCGAGGCGTATGACTTCAGCGGCAAGACCATCATCCTGTTCGCCACCTCCGGCGGCAGCGGTTTTGGCAAAGCGGTGGAAGGCCTCAAAAACAGCGTCGCCCGTGACACGGTCATCAAGGAAGGCCAGGTGTTCCGCGGCAGACCGTCGGCAGCCGGCATGAAGACCTGGGTGGATTCGCTCGGTCTGTAAGGAATCGCTTAGTTGAAACAAAATTTATCGTTTTACGATAAAAAATACTTGAATTACGATATCGCTCGTGCTATGATGCCCCTGAAAGCAGGAACTGGTCCTGCGCGAAAAGGAGGTATCCGCATGAGCGATTCTTTATATACCGACGCAATGTACGGCGATTCCCGGTACCGGCACATTCCCTACCCGCGGCTCGCGAAGTGGCTGCGCATCGCCGTCGCCCTGCTGACGATCCTCGGCACCGTGCTGTATTTCATCATGATCCCGGCGGAAGGCGGCGCCATGGCGGATGCGTATCCCGAGTTCGCATACTGCTATATCCCGTGGCTCGCCATCCTCTGGTGCACGGCGATTCCCTGCTATGCCGCGATGATCTTCGCCTGGCAGATTGCCAGGGACATCGGGCAGGAGCACCCGTTCACCCACGATAACGCGCGCCGCGTCCGGCGCATCGGGCAGCTCGCCCTGGCGGACGTCGTCTTCTTCTTTGCGGCGAATGTCGTGATGGTGCTGCTGAACATGTCCCACTCCGGCATCGTACTGGTCGCCCTGTTCATCTGCATTGCAGGCGCCGCTTTTGTCGCGGCTGCCATGGCGCTCTCGCACCTTGTCGGGCGTGCCGCCGAGCTGCAGGAAGACAGCGATCTGACGATCTAGGAGGTGCGCCATGGGAGAGATCATTTTCAACATCGATGTCATGCTGGCGCGCCGCAAGATGAGCCTGACAGAGCTCGCCGACAGAGTCGGCATCACCATCGCCAACATGTCCATTCTCAAGACAGGCAAGGCCAAAGCCATCAAGGTATCCACCCTGATGAAGCTCTGCGAAGTGCTGGAGTGCCAGCCGGGCGATCTGCTCGAGTACAGACCGGCACCGGATGAACCCGGTAACGAAGAAGCCGCCGCTGCAGAACAGGCCTGACCGCAAGGAGATCTGTCATGAAGCACAGCACACCACCCGCGCCCGCACAGCGCGCTCTCTTTCTGCGCCATCCTGTCGCCACCGTCCTGCTCGGATGCCCGGCGATCGGAGCCATCCTGTCCGTCATCGCCGCCATCCTGACAACGATCGAATACGGGGATTCCACTGCGTATCTGCTGCGTGACCTGCTCAGCGCGCTGCTCGCCGGGGCAGTCTTCGTCGGCGGGATGCTCCTCTTCCCTATCGTGGTGAGCATCATCGACTTTATAGGTGTCTTCAAAAAGCAAACGCCTGCAAGCCGCCGCACATTCCGTATCTTCGCCATTCTGACGATCACCATCGGTATCCTGTACAGCTTCCTATATATGATGTTCTCGAATGTCATGCCGAATGCCATGTGGAATGAGCAGCTCTACAACGCCGAGCGTCACCAGCCTGTCTGGACCGGCGGCCTCGGCCTGATCATCGCGCTGGCTGTTCTCGGGCTTGCCGGCTATATCGTCCTGTCCGCAGTCCGGATCGACCGTCTGCCGCCGCTTGTCACTGCACTCTCCATCGCCGCCATGTACCTCGGCGTCATTCCGGCTGTTTTCTGGTGCCTCCAGATCGGCCTGCCGGTGCTCGGTATCGGGCAGCATGACTACGCCAGCCATGCGGATCTTTTCCTGTGCCTGCTTCCCTGCGACTATATCCTCCTCGTGATCGGGCTCATCCGAAACAAGATCCACGAATGGAATGAACGCGGCAGCTGGGACGGCTTCGTCCCGCTTGACGAAGAGCTGGCCGTGCGGCAGATTGCCAACGGTCGTCCGCTTCCCTTTGCCGCCCCGCGGTGGCGCCTGATTGCACACCTTGACAGCTGGCTGACGAACAGCCGGCACTGGCCGCTTGGCGGACTGCTCCTGATGGTGCCGCTCCTCGGCATCCTGCTGGCTCTGCTCGCCCTGTTCGGCCAGTATCCGGACAGACTCGTGCGCGCCTGGACGGAGACCGCCGACTGGGGACTATCACAAAAGATCCCCCCGCAGAATGCATTCTACGATGAACACTATCTCTGCACAGTTGCCGCCGGCGGACACCGGAAGATCGTCCGCCCGATGCGGTACGGCGAACGGCACGGGCACAGGGTCGTGGTCAACCGGCAGCTCTGCATCGCCAATGCCTTTGAAGACCTGCTGATGGAGCGCACCCCGCGGATGCACCGGCGGCTGAGGCGATTCTACGATACATACGGCTTCCCCCTGTCCCGGCTGATCCGCACAAAAAAAGCAGCCGACTTTGTCTGGCTGCTCATGAAACCACTGGAATGGATGTTCCTTCTTGTGCTGTACCTGTTTGATGCTACTCCCGAGAACCGCATCGCCGTGCAGTACATGCCCGTACGGCAAGCAACGCCCCGCCGACCACGATAACCTGTCCTGCCAGATGGGAGCCCAGATACGGCAGGACGTTCTCCGCAGCGCTTTCGGCATGGATCAGCGCGACAATGAAATAACCAAATCCCGCATTGTTCAGCACGAGCGGGCAATACGGATGCAGCAGAATCATCAGGACCAGGCACAGGATCAGCGGCAGCATCGTTGCAGCCACACGCTCCAATCCCGCCCCCTGCAGCACTGTGACCTCCGGAGTTTTTTTGCACGACGGCAAAACACTATGCTAAACTGTTACTGACTGAAACCGGCACTGGAAGAGCAACCCGAACCCTTATCTGAAAAAGAAAGAGAATCCCATGGATATCCGCACTGAGATAAGAAAACGCAGACTCTACTTCGACGGCGGCACCGGCAGCATTCTGCAGGCAAGAGGCCTCAAGCCGGGTGAACTGCCCGAGACCTGGAACCTCTCGCATCCCGAAGAGATCGTTGCCCTGCATGCAGGCTATCTTGAGGCTGGCAGCGACGTCATCAACGCCAATACCTTCGGTGCAAACCGCCTGAAATATCCGGACAACCTCGAAGAGATCGTCACCGCCGCGGTGCAGCACGCCAAAGAGGCGCGCCGCCGCACGGGCCGTGAAGATGCCTTCATCACCATCGACATGGGTCCCACCGGCAAACTGCTGGAGCCGATGGGAGATCTTCCTTTTGAAGAAGCCGTCTCCGTGTACGGTGAAGTTGCACGCCTCGGGCAACAGGCCGGCGCAGACCTCGTGCTGATCGAAACCATGTCCGACAGCTACGAGACCAAAGCCGCCGTCCTGGGCGCCAAAGAAAACACAGACCTCCCCGTCTTTGTGACGATGGTCTTTGACGAACACGGCAAGATGCTCACCGGCGGTACCCCAGAGTCCATGGTGGCTATGCTGGAGGGGCTGGGCGTCGATGCGCTCGGCGTCAACTGCAGCCTCGGCCCGAAACAGATGATCCCAGTCGTGACCAGACTGGTGGCTGCGAGTTCACTCCCCATCATCGCCAATCCGAATGCGGGCCTGCCGCGCAGCGAGAACGGCGTGACCAGTTACGACATCGATGCGGACCAGTTCGCAGGCTATATGAAACAGCTCGCCGCCCTCGGCATCGCAGGCGCCGGCGGCTGCTGCGGCACCGGCCCGGAGCACATTCGCAAGACCATCGAGGTCTGCAAAGAGATCCCGTTCAAGGCGCCGCTGCGCAAAGAGCGGACCATCGTGTCCTCCTTCTCCCGCGCCGTTGTGATCGGCGAAAAGCCGCTCCTGATCGGCGAACGCATCAATCCCAGCATCGGGAAGAAGATGCGCGCCTCCCTTGAGAAAGGAGAACTGGACACCCTGCTCGCAGAAGGGCTCCGGCAGGAGGATACCGATGCAGCGATCCTCGATGTCAACGTCGGCGTGCCCGATATCGACGAGCCTGCCATCCTGGCTGGCCTTGTTGCCAGACTCCAGGCTACCACGGCGCTGCCCCTGTGCCTGGACACCAGCGATGCAGATGCCATGGAACGCGGCATGCGGATCTATAATGGCAAACCCCTGCTCAATTCGGTCACAGGCGAACAGGAAAAGATGGAAAAGCTGTTCCCGCTCGTGAAAAAATACGGCGGCGTCATCATCGGCCTGCTGCTCGATGAAAACGGCATCCCCAATACGGCGGACGGGCGCATCGCCATCGCAAAGAAGATCTACGACACAGCCGCCTCTTACGGCATCGATAAAAAAGATATCGTCCTCGACCCGCTGGCGCTGACCATCTCCACGGGCGGCCGCAACGGCCTTGTCACCCTGGAGACGATCCGCCGCATCCGGGACGAACTGGGCGGCCGCAGCGTGCTCGGTGTAAGTAACGTCTCGTTCGGGCTGCCTTGCCGCGATCATCTGAACGCGCAGTTCCTGTCGCTGGCCATGCAGAACGGTCTGTCGCTGGGCATCGTCAATGTCCTTGACCCGCACATCCGCCTGGCCTATCATACATATCTGGCGCTGACCAATCAGGACCCGAACTGTCTTGACTATATCGCGCTCGCTGAATCGCTGCCCGCATCGGCCGCTGTCGCTTCGGCGGACACCACCGGTGCAGCCGGTACCAAACCGGCTGCCGAAACGACCCCCGGCCCCGCATCAAAAGCAGCCACCCCCGGCGACCTCACCCTGTACGCCTGCATCGTCCGCGGCATCGAAAAACTCGCCGCCGAGAAAACGAAAGAGGCACTCGACGAAGGCGTTCCGCCGATGACGGTCGTCAACGACATCCTCATCCCGGCGCTCGATGAAGTCGGGAAAGGTTTTGAGGACGGCAGCCTCTTCCTGCCGCAGCTGCTGATGGGCGCGGAAGCCGCCAAAGCCGCTTTCGCCGTAATCAACGAGTCGATGCAGGATCTGGTGCAGGAGCAGAAAGAAAAGGTCATCCTCGCCACGGTCAAGGGAGATATCCACGACATCGGCAAGAACATCGTCAAAGTGCTGCTCGAAAACTACGGCTACCAGGTCATCGATCTCGGCAAAGATGTCGATCCGCAGGTGATCGTCGACGCGGCGCTTAAGGATGACATCAAGGTCGTCGGTCTGAGCGCCCTCATGACCACCACCGTAGGCAGCATGGAGGACACCATCCGACTGCTGCGCGAACAGAAAAAAGATGCCCTCGTCGTCGTTGGCGGCGCGGTTCTCAACGAGGAATACGCCTGCCGCATCGGCGCGGACCAATACGCCAAAGACGCCATGGCCACTGTACACTTTGCAGACCAGGTATTTGAATCAATCAGGAGATAATCTATGCTGCACGTATTTGACATCGACGGAACCCTTCTCGACAGTATGCCCATGTGGAATCGCCTCTCGCTGGAGCTGCTCGGAAAACACGGCATTCATATCGAAGCCGGCAGCGAGGAAGCCGAGAAGATCTTTAAGAAGATCGACCCCATCACCAGCGAACAGGGCGCTGCCTGGATCAGCGAGACCTATCTGCCGGACATGACCCCGGAGGAAGTCTACCGGGAGATGACCGATTATCTGACATCACAGTATGCGGAAGTCCTCCAGCCCTTCCCGGACACGCTGGACACCCTCCGCGGGCTGCACGAAGCCGGCGAGCGTATCGTCGCCTTCTCTTCGACGGATGCCCCGCTGCTCGAGCTGGCGCTCGCGCGCATCGGTGTGCTGGACTGGTTTGAGGCCATCTACACGACGCCTGAGATCGGCTACAACAAAGTCAGCCCGATGGCCTTTGCAGAAGTTGCCATAAGAGCAGGCGTCAAGCCGGAAGAGATGATCGTGTACGAGGACTCGGATTTTGCGATCGCCGCGGCGACCGTCGCCGGGTGCCTAGTGATCAACTGCACGCACGAATAGTCTGCGTCCCCATTGACGGAACCTCGACCGCCGCGATACAATAGGCGCATGGAAAAACGACTGACACTGCGGGAACATCTGGGATACGGCATAGCCTCTATGGGCGATTCGATCACGTATGTTTTCGTAGGGTCTTTTTTAATGTTCTTTCTGACCACGGTCGCCGGGATCACGCCCGCAAGCGCCGGTGTCATCTCCGCGCTCGGCTCTGTCTTCAGCGCCGTGTCCAATCCGATCATCGGCTACGCTTCGGACCAGGTCTATACAAAGTACGGCAGACGGCGGCCCGCTCTGCTGGTCTTTGCGCTGCCGCTTGGCGCCGTTGTCACACTGCTCTTTACGGATGTGCCGCTGCACGGGACTGCCAAGGTCCTGTATTACGGCATCTTCCTGCTCCTGTTCTGGTTTGTCTATACCGGATTCTTTGTCCCCTATAATGCACTCGGTGCGGCGTACACGACCAACTACGATGACAGAACCCGGCTGCGCCTGTTCGCCTCCATGTTCAACAGTTTCGGCAACCTGATCAGCCTCGGCGCCCCTGCGGCGCTTTCGGCCTTTCTTATTGCCCGCGGTTTTGGACAAGGTCCTGCCTGGACCAGCGTCGGCGCGCTCATCGGGGTCGTCGCAGCTGCATCGCTGCTCATCACATTTGCCGCATCCAAAGAAAAGGACCCGCCTGTCAGCAGGCCGGACCGTTCGCAGAAAGAGCCATTCCATCTCAGCAGCCTCTTTGGTGAATACCTGAGCGTCGCCAAACTCCCGCCGGTCCGCTGGCTGATCCTTGCGAGCGTCACCAGCCTTATCGCATATACGCTGGTCACGGCAGATATCGTCTACTACCTGACCTACTGTCTGTCTTTCTCCGCATCCACTGTGTCGCTCTGCCTGCTGCTGATGACCTGCTTCAGGATGTTCCTGCTGCTGCCGCAGGGGCAGCTGTCCGCAAGGCTCGACAAACGGCCGACCATCATCCTGTTCAATCTGTTCGCTGTCTGCGGTTTTATCGTGAGCCGTCTCATCGCCTCCGCTTCTGCGCCCGCGGTGATCTTCTTCACGTTCCTCGCAGCCGATGCGACTGGCACCTACTGGGCGATCATGCCCTCGATCTACTACGACGTCTGCGACTACGACAAGCTTCAAAGCGGCAAAGAACGCGCCGGCACCATCGTCTCCTTCCAGGGCCTTGTGGAGAGCATTGCCGCCGGCACCGGATCTCTGCTGCTCGGGTTCATCCTGCAGCTCGCGGGCTTTGACGGCACAGCCGCCGTGCAGAGCGAACTCGCCCTCACCTGGATCCATCACTGCGCGACACTTGCGCCGGCACTGATGCTGGTCCTTTCCAGCATCGCGATCTACAAGTATCCAATCACGCGGGATGTCTACCACCAGATCAGGCAGCAGCTTCTTATGAAAGACTAAAAAAGGACCTTGCGGTCCTTCAGACTGTAGACAAAGTCCTGGACTTGGCGATCCGCCAAGCCGGGGCTTTTCTCATTAACAACCGGATAAATCGTTGGAATTTCAACATTTACAGC
>CADATO010000005.1 GCA_902790905.1 uncultured Eubacteriales bacterium | reverse complement strand
CATATGAACATCGGGCAGTTCAAGATGCATGGCATCATAAGACAGCCACGGTATACATGACGCATCAAACCAGTTGGGATGATTCATAATATCAAAACCATATTCTCTGGTCTTTTTTGCCTCTTCAGCATCACGCAGAGCTTCTGCGTAGAATTTCTCATAATCTTCATCGTATTCTGTATAGACAAGCGTGAAGGTTTCTGTATCATCATGAAAGATATACTGTATGGGATTGATCACATCATAACAGATCAGTTCGTCCGTTTCCCTAAGATACCCCATCCTGTAATCCTCGCGGGAATTCAGAACCTTTGACAGGATAAAAAGAAAGTTGATGTAAAACTTTGTCCCGATCTCTTTGGAATGATGAACAAGATCGGTAACATCAATCCTCGCTGTCATGGAAGTCGAACACGCACAATCTTCTGTGAAATGACGGAACACGCCTTTTCTATAGTAAGTTTCTTTATCGATCACCTTATAATTCATACTGCGTCAACCTCCGAAATAATGATCTGTTATTCCCTTTAATATATGGCCGCCTGTTGGTGCCGGCAATGTGGGAGCCTTTGTGTATTTTCTTTATTTTTTCTTCGGCGCAGGTAGTTCCGAATACATCGCTTCAAGCAGTTCTGTAAGGAACTCCTTATTGTCAACATCATCTACGAGCAGCATTTCCTTCGCCCCTTCATATGGCAGTTCCATGTCTGCATTCGGCATCATTGCCACAGCGGACTTTGTAGGCTTCACAAGAAAGCGGTCATCGTAAATGCCGCCGATGATCTTGCCGCGATAATAGATGATGTATTCTCCCATCATCGCACGATAGGACACCTCGTTCAAATCTGACAGCTGCTCTAATATGAAATCCAAATATTCTTTGCTCGATGCCATGTAACAATTCCTCCAACATCTATCTCGAACACTCAACACCCCTGACATCTAATCCACAGCTTCAACTATGTGACATCTAACTTGGCAACTCAACTCTCACACTTTTTGAGCCGGATTGCCCTTGGATAAGTTACCGAGAAGCGTTTTGTCTGTCCGATGCCAAATTTGCCCGATTGCCCGAAATCGCAGTATTACTGGGCTTTCGCGCCTATTTTCCTTCGACCTTTGACATCAAACAGACCGTCTCGACATGCTTGGTAAACGGGAAATTATCGTAGAATCGCAGATGCTCTACCTTGTATCCGTACGACTCCAGCACCACTAGGTCACGCACCAGCGACTTGTAGTTGCAGGAGACGTACACCATCTCCTCTACGCCATACCCTGCAATGCGTTTGAGTGCGTCAGGCGAAATGCCTGCACGCGGCGGGTCCACGATGATGGCGTCCGGTGATTCCTCGAGGCTGTCGAGCACCTGGAATACATCGCCTTCCAGGAACGTGCAGTTATCAATGCCGTTGAGAGCCGCACTTTCTTTCGCCATGGCGACCGCTTCCGGGACGATCTCCACACCGACGGCTTCCCTTGCCTTCTGGGCGACCGCCTGCGTGATGGTGCCTGTGCCGCAGAAGAGGTCAAAGACCTTCTTGTCCGCGTAATCGCTGATGCAGCTGATCGCATCCGTATAAAGACGCTCCACCGCATGCACGTTGGTCTGGAAGAACGAAAAGATACCCACCTGGAACTGCAGCCCCAGAATGGTCTCGTTGTAATACGTTCTGCCCGCGAGCACGCGCAGTTCGTCGCACTTGAGCGCATCGGCGAAGTTATCGTTGATGATATGCAGGATGCCGGCGATCTCGTGGTCGATCGGCAGCGCCTGCAGCATCTTTGTATATCCGTCCGCATCAAAGCCCTCTTCGCTCGTCGTCACGATGGCGATCAGGATCTCGTTCGTGTTGATGCCGCAGCGGATGACGAGGTTGCGCATGAGCCCTTTATGCTGCTTTTTATTGTACTTGGTGTAGTCCTTGCAGAACTCCAGTGTCGCCGACAGGATCCTGTTGAAATCGTCGTGCACGAGCTGGCACTGGTCGACCGTGACGATCGACAGGAAACTTCCCCTGCGGTGCATGCCGAGGGTCATCTCGCCGTCCTTGACGAGATCGCCGAAGGTGTACTCCATCTTGTTCCGGTAATGATATCTTTCCGGACTCGGCACGATGGGCTCATAGTGCGCAGGCTTAATGCCGGCGGTTTTAAAAAGATCCAGCGCCTGCTGTTCCTTGTCGGCAAGCTGCGTCTCATACGGCACGCCCTGGTAGATGCAGCCGCCGCAGAACTCGCGGTGCGGACACAGGTTTTCTGCTTTGGGATCGCGCAGCGCGGCGATCCGCTCTTCTTCACGCTTTTTCAAAAGATACCTCCGAGGCTATATATTCCTTCTCTTCAGGGACATGAAGATCCCTGCCGCGCTGGTCGCGCAGAAGATGGCAAATGCGATGTGGATCGTGCTGAGCAGCTTCGCCGGATCGGCGTCGTACAGCGAGATGTTGCCGACGATGGCACTTGTGACCAGCGTGATGACAGCCATCCCCGTCGCGTGCCCGACCGTGCGCATGGTCGACAGGATCGAGTTCGCGATCCCGTATTTGGCGGGCGGCACGCAGCTCATGATGATATTGGTGTTCGGCGGGGAGAACATCGCCACCCCCGTTCCGGTCACAGCCAGCGCCGCCACGATGCCGGCAATGGGAACTTCAGGTCTTAGCAGCGCGAAGAACAGCAGCGCCGCCGCGCACAGCGCCATGCCGAGTGAGGCCAGCTTGTACGGTGCGACGCGGTCCGAAAGGCGCCCCATCACCGGCGACAGCAGCGTCATAAAGAGCGGCTGTGTGATGAGCAGGATGCCCGCCGTCTGTGCCGAATACCCATTCACGACCTGCAGATAGATCGACGTCATATAGCCGACCGCAAAGGTGCCGGCGTAGTTGAACAGCGCCGTCAGGTTGGACAGCGTAAATGCCGCATCGGACGTGAACAGCGTCAGGTCCATCATAGGTTCCTTCGCCTTTCTCTCCTGCAGGACGAACACGACCAGCAGGACCAGTCCGCCCGCGAGCACGGCTTTGCCCGCCGCGTTCTGATTGAAAGCGGTGAGGCCGTAAATCACGGCGCCGATCGACAGTATGAACAGGAGATTGCCGGGAAGATCAAACCGGTCCATCCCGATCTCCGGTGTATCCTTTTTCACGCCGCGGATCGCCGCGAACAGCGCGACCAGACTGAGCACAGTCGTAAATACGAAAATCCCCCGCCAGCTGAAGGAAGAGGTCAGAAATCCCCCAAGCGCAGGCCCCAAAGCGAGTCCGGCATAGACGCCGCCTGTGACGATGCCGATCGCCTGTCCTCGCCGGCTCGCCGGGAGTGCACTGATCGCGATGGGCATGCAGGTCGCCATATTCATCGCCGAGCCGATGCCCTGCAGCGAACGCACCGCGAGGATCATCCACCCCTTCGTTGCAAAGATCGCCAGCGCAGAGGTCAGGCAGAAGATGGATGTGCCAAGCAGCAGGATCCTGCGCCTTCCCGTCGTGTCAGCGATCTTCCCAAACGGCACGACCGTAGCCGCCACGCCAAGCATGTAGACCGTGATGATCCAGCCGACGGCCGCCGCACCCATACCAAAATCCGCCCCCATTTGGGGGATCGCCAGATTGAGGGCGCTGCCGGCAAAACCGGGATAGAACGAACCGAGAATGCCGACTAAAAGTGCATATTTCTGCTTGCGTGTGAGCGGCGCAGATGCCTGTGTTGCTTCATTGGCATACGGCGGCTCACTCGGTCTGTTCGTACCCATACTTTTCGTAGAATTCCTTTTTGTATTCGAGGAATCGCTCTTCCTCGATGGCCTTGCGGATGTTCTCCATCGTCTTCACGAGGAAGTGCAGATTGTGCTCCGACAGCAGCATCGAGGACATGATCTCGCCGGACTTGAACATGTGGCGCAGATACGCCCTGCTGTAGTGCCGGCAGGTATAGCAGTCGCACTCCGGATCGAGCGGCCCGAAGTCGCGTTCAAACTTCGCATTTTTGATGTTGAGGCGCCCGTGGCTGGTGGTCGCCATGCCGTGGCGCGCAATGCGGGTCGGCTCAACGCAGTCGCACATGTCGATGCCGTGCTCAACCGCCTCAAACAGATAGTCCGGCGTGCCGACGCCCATCAGATACCGCGGCTTGTCTTCCGGCAGGAGCTCTGCGCAGTCGTCCAGTACGTCAATCATGATCTCCTTGGGCTCGCCGACGGACAGCCCGCCAATCGCATAGCCCGGCAGGTCCATGTCGACGGTCATCTTGGCGCTCTCGCGTCTTAAGTCTTTATACATACCGCCCTGCATGATGCCAAAGAGCGCCTGGTTTTCTCTGTCCTTCCAGGCCTCCTTGCAGCGCGCCAGCCAGCGCGCCGTCATCTGCATGGACTCCTCGACGTAGCTGCGGTCTGCAGGATACGGCGCACACTCATCGAACGCCATCATGATGTCCGAGCCGAGCGCCGTCTGGATCTCGATGGACTTCTCCGGCGAGATGAAATGCTTCGACCCGTCGATGTGGCTGCGGAACTCGACCCCTTCTTCGGTGATCTTGCGCAGCTGCCCGAGCGAAAACACCTGGAACCCGCCGCTGTCCGTTAGGATCGCACGGTCCCAGTTCATGAACTTATGCAGCCCGCCCGCCTCGCGGACGAGTTCGTGGCCCGGACGCAGGTAAAGATGATAGGTGTTGCCAAGGATGATCTCCGCCCCCATCTTCTTCACGTCTTCCGGCTTCATCGCCTTGACCGCACCGGCTGTGCCTACCGGCATGAAGACCGGCGTCTGGATCGTGCCGTGCGGCGTTTTGATCTCCCCGCGTCTTGCGCGGCCGTCTTTTTTGATCAGTTTATACAGTACTGCGCTGCTCATGTAATTCAAACTCCAATCCCGGCCCTCTGCAGCCGTTCCGTAATTCGTCTCTTCTTATGCGATTACTTGATAAACATCGCATCGCCGTAGCTGAAGAACCGGTACCGTTCCTTCACGGCTTCCTTGTACGCCTCGAGGATCTTCTCCCGGTCGTACAGCGCCGAGATCAGCATCATCAGCGTCGACTTGGGCAGATGGAAGTTCGTGATCAGCGCATCCACCACCTTGAACTTATAACCTGGGTAGATGAAGATGTCCGTGTTGCCATGTCCTGCATGGATCATGCCATCCTCGTCCGCGCTGCTCTCGAGCGTTCTCGTGGACGTGGTGCCGACCGAGATGATCCGGCCGCCGTTTGCCTTCGCTTCGTTGATCGTGCGGGCCGTCTCTTCGTCGATGAAGTACTCCTCAAAGTGCATGTGGTGGTCTTCGACCTTCTCCGCCTTGACCGGCCGGAACGTGCCGATGCCGACGTGCAGCGTGACGTAGGCCAGCTTGACGCCTTTGGCTTCGATTTCTTTCAGAAGCTCCTTTGTGAAGTGCAGGCCGGCTGTCGGCGCTGCCACAGAACCGTCGACCTTCGAATAGACGGTCTGGTAGCGTTCTTTGTCCGTGTCGCCCGCTTCGCGTCGGATGTAGGGAGGCAGCGGCATGCTGCCGACTTTGCTGAGCGTTTCCATGAAGATGCCTTCATAATGGAATCGCACCTTCCGCGTGCCGCCTTCCATCGTCTCGATGATCTCCGCGGACAGGCCTTCCGCAAAGTCCACGATGTCACCTGGGTGCAGACGTCTTCCGGGCCGCACCATCGTCTGCCACAGGTCGCCGCCGAGGTCCTTTGTCAGGAGGAACTCGATGTGCGCGCCTGTGCCGCGCTTGGTGCCGAAAATGCGCGCGGGAATGACGCGGCTGTCGTTCATGACCAGCACGTCTCCAGGGCCCAGTTCGTTCACGATATCATAAAAGTGGGCATGTTCGATCGTGCCCGCTTTTCTGTCCAGGATCATCAGCCTGGAACTGTCTCTTTTGTCCGCCGGCGTCTGTGCGATCAGCTCTTCCGGCAGGTCGTAGTCAAAATCTTTTACATCCATAGTCTCATTCTCAATCCTGTCCGTCGGTGATGTCTTGCTGCAGCGCACCTGCTGCCCTTATTCATCCTCGTACTGCTGTGCGATCGGCAGCGAAGTCAGCCCCAGGTGCTGATACCCGAGTTCGGATACCACGCGCCCCTGCTTGGTCCTGTAGAGGAATCCGGTCTGGATCAGATACGGCTCGTACACATCCTCGATCGTCACACGCTCTTCGCCGATGGCGGCCGCGATCGTGTCGATGCCGACCGGACCGCCGTGAAAACGGTCGATGATGACCTGCAGGATCTCGCGGTCCAGGTTCTCCAGGCCGCGCTTGTCAACGCCCATTGCATCGAGCGCCATCTGCGTGATCTCCATGTTGATGGTGCCGTTGCCCTTGACCTGGCTGAAGTCGCGGACGCGCTTTAGCAGGCGGTTGGCGATACGCGGGGTCCCGCGGGAGCGCATCGCGATCTCCGTCAGCGACTGCTCATCGATGTCTACACCCAGGATCACGGCCGAGCGGCGGATGATCTGCTTGAGCTCTTCAACCGTGTAGATCTCGAACTTGCAGACCACGCCAAAGCGGTCGCGCAGCGGTGCGGACAGACTGCCCGCTCTTGTCGTGGCGCCGACCAGGGTGAACTTGGAAAGATCCAGGCGGATGGACCGTGCCGACGGTCCTTTACCGATGATGATATCCAGCGCATAGTCCTCCATCGCCGAATACAGAACTTCCTCAACGCTGCGGTTGAGCCTGTGAATCTCGTCGATGAACAGGACATCGTTCTCGTTCAGGTTGGTCAGGATGGCCGCCAGATCCCCCGCCCGCTCGATGGCAGGGCCGCTCGTGATGCGGATGTCGACGCCCATCTCCTTTGCAATAATGCCCGCGAGCGTCGTCTTGCCCAGTCCGGGAGGACCGTAAAAGAGCAGATGATCCAAAGGCTCCCCGCGCCGCTTGGCGGCCTCGATGAATACCTTCAGATTGTCTGTGACGGTCTGCTGTCCGATATAGTCATCCAGTGTCTGTGGCCTGAGGCCGACTTCCTGCATTTCTTCGCCGGTCTCGAGCTCCATGGATGTGATGCGTTCTCCGATTTCCATATGTTGTCCTTTATCTCACCGCCTGCCCTGCCGGACAGCGCGGCCCGCTTTGCGGCCTGGCTCAGCCGCGGTTTTTCAGTGCCTGTTTGATGTAGTCCTCAACGGACAGATCCTCGTCTGTCACGCCCTTTAGCGACTCGGCCGCCTCCGCACGGGAGAATCCGAGCCCCATCAGCGCTTCGATGGCGCTGTCCTTGTTGCTGCCGGCCTCCGGCAGGATCTCGTTCAGCTGGTAGCCCTGCTCCTCTGCGACGACCGTACCGATCTTATCTTTCAGTTCGAAGACGATCTTCTGCGCGGTCTTCTTGCCGATACCGTTGGCGCGGGTGATCATGTCGACATCCTCGAACATGATGGCCTTCTTGACCTCGGAGACGGGCATGGCAGAAAGGATCGCCATGGCCGCCTTGCTGCCGACGCTGTTGACCGTGATCAGCTGCTCGAACAGCTCGAGTTCGCCCTCGCTGCCAAATCCGAACAGCGACATGTCGTCCTCTCTGACTGCCATATGTGTATAGACCGTGACGTCATCGCCTGTCTGATGCAGATACAGACTGCTGTTGGACGGGATGAAGACCCGGTAGCCGATGCCGTTCACATCGATGATGGCCGCATTCTCGCTGCGCGCCGCCAGTATGCCTTTCAGATAGCGTATCATATTCTCTTCCTCAGTAAAACCAGTGTATGCAAACAGACGCGGGCATCCGCGCCGCTACTTCGCTTTTGCAATCAGCTCCGCAAGACGGCTGCTTGCCGCCCCCTGCGCGCTGAAGCCGTGGCAGATCGCCGCCGCCACCGCATCTGCCGTATCGTCCGGCTTTGGGACTTCCTTCAGCCCCAGCAGCGACTTAACCATGAACTGGACCTGTTTTTTCTCGGCTTTGCCGTACCCTGTGACTGCCTGCTTGATCTGTCCGGGCGTGTACTCGGCGATGTCGATGCCGGAGTTGTTGCACGCAAGGATCGCGACGCCGCGCGCCTCACCGACCATGATGGCGGTCGTGACGTTGCGGTTGAAGAACAGCTCTTCGATCGCCGCTACTTCCGGCTCGTACTCCGCGATGATCTCCATCACAGACGCGTAAAGCTTGCCGAGTCTTGCCGGCATCGGCTCCCCCGCTTCCGTGGTCACCGAACCGTATGCGACCGGTTTGAACTTACCTTTATTGAAATCCAGTACGCCCCATCCAAGAATGGCGTAGCCGGGATCCAGTCCCAATATCCGCATAAAACCCTCCGCACGGAATACAGTCAGCCTGGAAACCGGCTGCAAAGCGATTCCGCGCAAACAAAGTATACCATAAGAACATATGTTTGTAAACGCTCTGAGGCCAATAAATGCAAGCCTTTCCGAACACCCGCCCGCAGAGAACGGACACAATCTTCACAGGATTTACATGGACGGCGCACCCCTGTAATGGTATACTCTAATGTGCATAAGTATCCGAGAATGAACGGAGGAAGAAATGAGATATTCCCGACAGAATAAGATCTTAGAACTCATTACCAAGAATAACGTCGAGACACAGGAACAGCTCTGCCAGCTGCTCAAAGACGCCGGCTACGATGTGACCCAGGCGACCGTCTCGCGCGATATCAAAGAGCTGCAACTGATCAAAACACTGGCTGGCGACGGGAAATACAAGTATGCCCAGCACAGGGGCAACGGGTTCATAAGTGAGCGGTTCGTCAAGATCTTCCGTGAGACCATCACCAGGATCACCCCCGCAAGCAACCTGATCGTCGTCAACACGCTTTCCGGATGCGCCAGCGCTGCAGGTGAAGCCATCGACTCGGTCGACTTCCCGCACATTGTCGGCAGTATCGCAGGCGACAATACCCTCCTGCTGGTCGTTGACAAAGAGAAGAACGTCCCCGCTGTCATGGACGCGTTTGACGAGATGATGAAATAGGAGAACACAATGATATCCCACGTACTGATCAAAGACTATGCGACCATAGACTCCATCGAGGTCGATTTTCATAACGGGCTGAACATCATCACCGGTGAGACCGGTGCCGGCAAATCTGTCGTCATCGGTGCCATCAGTCTGGCGCTGGGCGCCCGTGCAGACACTTCCTATGTGCGCACCGGCTGTGAGAAGGCAGTCATCCAGATGATCGCCGAAGTGAACAACCGCGACGTGCTCATCACCCGCGAAGTATACGCCAACGGCAAGAGCCTTGCCAAAGTCGACGGCGAGATCGTGTCTCTGGGCGAACTCAACAAACTGGCCAGAAAGATCGCGGATATCCACGGGCAGTACGACAACCAGTACCTGCTTCACACGGCGAACCACATCAAACTGATCGACAGCTATGAAGCGAACCTGATCAGGCAGAGCAAGGAAAAGGTCGCCGAGCTTTACCAGCAGTATATGGACGTCTCCAGACGCCTGCAGGAACTCGAGGAGATGACGGTCGACAACGAACGCCGCAAGGACTACATGCAGTTCCAGATCTTTGAGATCAGCGAAGCCAATCTCGTTCCCGGCGAAGATGCCAAGCTCGAGGACACGATCGTCGAGATGCAGCACCGTGAAGAAATCTACTCCGCACTGGCGCTGGCGTACAACAATGCCAGAGAGACCGAATACAATGCGGCTGACGCCATCATGAATGTCGTCCGCGATGTCAAGCAGGCCTCTCACCTCTCCAAAGATGCGGCGATGTTCGAAGACGAGTTCTCGGATATCTATTACCGCTTTGATGATCTCTGCAGCAGACTGCGTGAAGCAAGAGACGGCTGCACCATCTCCACGGCCGCGCTGGACGAAGCCAACGACCGCCTGTATCAGATCCGTCAGATGAAGAAAAAGTACGGCGACACCATCGAAGCAATCCTCGAGCACAAGGAAAACCTCGAGAAAGAACTCCGTCAGCTGCAGTCCCTGGAGAGCGACATCGAGAGTGTGGCGCTGGAGAAGAAGACCGTCGAGAGCCTTCTGGAAGAGGAATCGCTCCGTCTGACCAATCTGCGCCGGACTTCCGCCTCCACCCTGGAGAACAAGATCCAGCAGGAGCTGTTCAACCTGAACTTCAGCGACGTCCTCGTATCGGTGGATTTCAAGGAAAAGAAAGAATACTCCCCGGACGGCCGCGACGATGTCGAGTTCCTGATCAGCACCAACAAGGGCGAACGCCTCAAGCCGCTGAACAAGATCGCATCCGGCGGCGAGATGAGCCGTATCATGCTCGCCTTCAAGATGATCATCGCAGACTTTGACAATATCCCGACCATGATCTTCGACGAGATCGATGCGGGGATCAGCGGCGAGACAGCTGTGCTGGTCGGTAAAGCCATCAAACAGCTCGGCGAAACGCGCCAGGTCATCACCATTACCCACCTGCCGCAGATCGCAGCCTACGGTGACCACAACTACCGCATCAGTAAAACGTCTGATGACAGCAACACTTACACCACCATCACCCAGCTCTCCGACCACGAGAAAGCCGGTGAAGTGGCCCGCCTGATCGCAGGCCTGAACATCTCCGATCTGACCCTGCAGAATGCAATGGAAATGATCGATATGACAAAGATGCGCTGAGCAACCGCATCAATAAAACAGCCACACAAAAAACGGTCTGTAAGCCCAGACCGTTTTTTGATGTTTATGAAGATTTGTCATGACTTTCTTTAGTGGAACACTCGCTTGACACCTTTGATGTTCCCCCAGCCGTAAACAGAAGACACTCTCACATAGCCGGGATAGGAATGAATGACTTTGTTGTCTCCCAGGTAAATAGCTATATGGATCACTGTACCGCTGCCATTCGCATAGAAGATCAAATCGCCGCGCTGCCGGTCTTTCCATGCTACAGTCTCCAGCGTATTAAGCTTCCAGATCTCGCGCGATTCGTATTCATATGCCGGGAATGTATGCCTGTAAGGTGTTGACGGGTAAAAATCGATACCCGCAGCATAGCCTGCCTGCATTACCAGGCCGGAACAGTCAAGACCCTGTCCAGGTTTACCGGATCTGCACACGATAAACGGATCGCCGATATAATCATAAGCTCTGTTAATCATAGCCTCAATATGTTCCGATCTGGAACTGCCCGCATTAACCCGGCATGGACTCATATAAAAACTTTGCCCATGCTTCGACGGGTTGGTCGAAATCTGTACCATCCAGGCCGGATTCTGGTAATACCGCTTCCCCGGGACCCAGTAGCCATCAGAGTCCAGCCAGCACCAACCGGCGCATTTATCATCCCTGACCCACTGGTTCTTGATTCTCTCGCCCTTGCCATTGACGTAGTACCAGCCATGGTCATCCTTTTTCCACAGCGGCGAATCAATCCTGCCATTTGAGTCCATGAAGTAGTATTTTCTTCCATCGAAAATACACTCGTTCACTGCCATATATCCGTTGGGTTTCAGAAAATACCAGACACCTTTACGTTTCAGCCACTGGTTCGTCAGGCACTTCCCTTCGGACTGTACCCAGCACCATCCCTTGCCGTCATTGATCCACCGGTTTGCTGCAAGTTTGCCGTCTTCCAGCATCCAGTACCATGCCTTGTCCCTCACCCACTGGTTTCTTGCCATATAACCGCTGGGATTAAGATAGTACCATGCTCCGCTTCGTTTGATCCATCGGCTCGACAAACACGAACCGTCGGACTGTACCCAGCACCATCCCTTACCGTCGTTGATCCACCGGTTTGCTGCAAGTTTGCCGTCTTCCTGCATCCAGTACCATGCTTTGTCCTTCACCCACTGGTTTCTTGCCATATAACCGCTGGGATTAAGATAGTACCATGCTCCTTTTCGTTTGATCCACTGGCTCGACAAACACGAACCATCGGACTGTACCCAACACCAGCCGGCGCCATCCATAACCCAGCAATCAGCTGCCATATTCCCATCTGCATTCAGCCAGTACCATTTATTAGAAGTTTTAACCCAATGCGACCGTACCATTCTGCCGTCTGTTCCAAGGTACGACCATGAGGAGGCACGCCTGACCCAGGTGTTTTTCCTGGCATAACCATTGCCGTCAAGGAGATATGAACTGCTATCACTATTCACCCATCTGCTGGTGAGAATACTTCCGTCTGCACCATGATATCTGCCGTTTTCATCCCAGTTGGATATCTTGAACGTATATTCCAACTCACCGGTATAGGCACCTGTTCCCCTGATCTGCAGAGAAGCGGTGCCGGGATTGATATTATTTGAATACGAAACAGTATAGTCGGTATCTTTCTGCAAAACCGTTTCGTTCAAAATAACAGTTAAATCAAACTTGATTTCCCCGCCGGTATAGAGTGCGTCTTTTACTCCCTGAACCTCTATGTTTCCGGTTTCAATATCCACACAGTCATCTTCTTCTGCTGTGATAATATCCAATGCGGCAGTATCGGGATCTGCTTCTGTTTCCTGCACAGACGGAGCAACTGTCGAAAGGGATTGCGATGCATCATCCGCATATACATTCCCGCTAAAGAGTAAAAAAAACAATGCCAGAAACAGCACATAAAAAGAACGTCGTTTCATCAAATTCCCTTCCATTCTAATCAATAATTCTTGCCGCAGGGTTTTAACGCAAATTGCGTTAAACTTGTATCGTGAAACTCGTCAAATAAACAGACTATTCTACTTTACTGAGCTCGATACAACTAACCTAATTATTATATATGATAGCTGGTTATCATGCAAACAACCAGCTATCATCACAAGCCCCTAATGAATCCATTCACCGTTGTTATTAAACGAATAGGACCGTCCTTTTATCACCATATTCCCGGTAGCCATCTCTCCGGTATTTTTCAAATAGTACCATTTCCCCGACACATAAATCCATTTACTGTATGCCATGGTGCCATTGGATTCCACATAATACCATTTCCCTGAAGAGCGGATCCATTTGCTGTATGCCATGACGCCGTTGGTCTCCAGATAATACCATTTCCCCAGGGATCTGATCCATTTGCCGGATTCCATAGCACCGCTTTCATTGAAATGGTACCATCGATTGCCATCCATGACCCATCTGTTGGCAGCCATACTGCCATCTGTCAGCAGACGATACCATGTTCCATTTGTTTTTATCCAACGGTTGGTTGCCATTGTGCCGTCTGCCAACATATAGTACCATTTGCTGTTCGATTTCACCCACTTGTTAGCTGCCCTTGCACCTGTGGGGTCCAGATAGTACCAGTTTTCATTAAGTTTTAACCATCCACCGGATGCCTTTACACCATCGTGTTTCAGATAGTACCAGTTTCCATCTGACTGCACCCACTGATCAGCAACAAGCAGACCGTTGGTATCCGCATAATACCACTTCTCTCCTTCCTGGATCCATTCATCAGATGCCATACTGCCATCGCTATTCATATAGTATCGCTGCGATCCGGATTGAATCCATTCGTTTGCCGCCATGGTACCATCAGATTTGAGGTAATACCATTCACCTCCTGATCGTATCCATTCATCGGATGCCATAGCCCCGTCCGACTTAAAATAGTACCAGCTGCCATTGCTGCAGACCCATTCAGAAGCTGCCATCGCACCGTTGGATTTCAGATAGTACCATGTGTTCCCGGACAGTCTCCATTTATTGGTAACCATATAGCCGTCGGAATCCAAATAGTACCAAACCCCTCCGGTTTTTATCCACCTGTCTTTTGATATGTTGCCAGCCGCATCCAGCCAGCACCAGCCAAAGTCATCCTCTGCCCAACCGTTTTTCAGCATCACATGATCCTGGGAATAAAAATGCCGTTCTCCGCTTTCCAGCTGCCAACCTATGAGAAAGTGATCCTGATGGTCAGAATCTGCGCAGCTGCGAAGCACAGGATACTTATACTGTTCAGAGCCCATTCTCCAGATTTCTGCAAAATCAAAACCAACAAATGAAGACTGTCTGGCCATCTCAGAGCCCGAAAGCATTCTGATGTTCAATTCGTTCCAGGTTCCTACAGCCTTGATCCCCCATCCGCAGGCAAAGCACGTCGTATCATCAATCGTACCCGCATTATCTCCGGTTATACTCCCCTTATCACAACCATCCCCAACAATACGCCCCACATTGTAAACACGTGCTATATCACCGCTGAAGAAACTGGCACCGGCAATCCCGCCGACATACTCCACATAACTGCTCCCGGTGATTTCGCCAACATTGTAACTATCCCTGATTGTTCCAAAGTTTTCACCGGTTATTCCGCCAGATCTTAACCAGCCGTTTATGCTGCCGGCATTATAAGACGTGCCAATCGTTGAATAAGATAACCGGCCGGTAATCCCGCCGGCACATCCATAGTTATGTGTTACCGCAAGCGATGTAACAGCCGCCGTATTGAAACAGCCGCTGACTGAACTTTCTTCAGCAGCTTCACCTGTGATCCCTCCGCAAGCAGCTTCACCGTCATAATCATCATAAGTAAGAGTACCGTTTACAGATCCTATATTGCCGCAGTCCTTAATAACTGAATGATTGACACTGCCGGCAATTCCGCCTGCCATGGTACCGTGCTTTCCGGCAGCTGTTATTTCGCCGGCATTGTTACAGTCAGCTATGATAGAATTCGTCTGCGAACTGCCGGCAATCCCGCCAATGTAAATATCTTTATCTGATCCGGTATTATCTGCCTGCATCGCAGCATTGTTATTACACCCGTCAACAAGCCCGTAATTAATCCCGGTAATGCCGCCTACATAGTAGTCATTGGTATCACCAGAAGCATTACAGGAAACGCCGGAATTGGAGCAGGAAACAATTGTTCCATAATTGACTGCAGAGACTGCTCCGGTCATTTCAGAGTTTCCGGATAATCTTCCTTGTGCAAGATGTATGTTTTTAATAGTGCCGTTATTAACACCGAAAAGCCCGTTTTTACCATCTGTTCCACTGGAAGAAAGACCTTTGATCGTATGTCCGTTGCCGTCAAAGGTTCCGGTAAAGGGCGTACTGCTGCCGATCGGTGTCCATACACAGCCGCTGAGATCGAGATCTTCCGCCAGAATATAATCAGCTGACAGGTTTTCGCTGATTGCAATAAGTTGTTCGATAGAGTGGATTTCTATCACATTTCCGCCGGCAACTGTACCCGGCTCATCAGATGCATCCGCAAAAGCAGGCATCGGCAGCAGTCCCAATGCCATGAAAAAGCAACCTATGATGATACAGTTTATTCTCTTCAACATGTCAGCCCTCATTCAACCAATCCTACTTCATCATAATCATACCTTATTCTCCGGTATAATTAAAGAACCCCCATCACAAGGACGGGAGTTCTTAATTTTTGATTACTTGGAGAAACTACTCTTCCTCAGCCGGTGCTTCTTCAGCAGCGGGCTCTTCTGCGGGAGCAGCTTCTTCAGCCGGAGCTTCCTCAACGGGAGCTTCTTCAGCCGGCGCTTCGTCAGCCTTGGCAGCCTTCATGGCTTCTTCTTCCTCAGCTGTCATCGTCTCTTTGATGGACAGGCTGATACGTCTTCTTTCCTTGTCGATCTCGAGGATCTTGGTGTTGACCTTTTCACCAACGGACAGCTCGTCGTTGATATTCGCAACACGCTTGTGGCTGACTTCCGAGATGTGGACCAGACCGTCGAGGCCGGGCTCCAGTTCTACAAAGCAACCGTATTCCTTGATCTGAACAACTTTGCCCTCGACGATGTCGCCGACAGCATAGTTCTCGTCGATGACGGACCAGGGTTCCGGAATCGTCTGCTTGAGACCGAGGCTGATCTTGCCTTTTTCGGCGCTCATGCTGAGAACCTTGACCTTGATCTTCTGACCAACGGACAGAACTTCCTGCGGATGCTTGAGCTTGCCCCAGGAAATCTCGCTGATGTGCAGCAGACCGTCGATACCGCCGATGTCAACAAATGCACCGTAATCGGTGAAACGCATGACTGTGCCTTCCACGATGTCGCCAACCTGGATCTTCTCCCAGATTTCCTTCATCGCCTTCTGACGTTCCTCGTTCAGGAAAGCCTTGTGCGAGAAGACAGCCTTGCCTCTTCTCGGATCGACTCTGGATACCTTGACCTGCAGAGTCTGGCCGAGGAATTCGGAACTGTCCTCAACGTATCTGTCAGACAGCTGCGACAGCGGAATAAAGCCGGACACTTCTTTGTACGCGGCAATGACACCACCGTTGACCTGGCGCACCACCTCGACTTCGATGACAGACTTGTCTTCCAGAGCCTGGTTGATTTCCTGCCAATGGACGCCGACTTCCAGCTTCTTTCTGGAAAGAAGGATGTTCCCGTCGCCGTCGTCATTCTTGAGGACTTTGGCCTGGATGTCGTCTCCTTCGTGGAACATGTCGGCAAGCGTCTTTCCTTCTTCGAGGTTGATCTCGTTGATCGGAATCACACCGTCCTTCTTGACGTTCAGGTTGACAATGACTTCCTTTTCGCGAACTTCGAGGACCTTGCCGTCCACGAGCTCACCGCTTCTGGGGAGTCTCAGCTGCTTGTCGATCTCGTCCATAAAGTCCTGCATCGACATTTCTTGTTCAAGTGTCTTTTCACTCATGTTTAAAAAAACCTCCTGTATTGCGATTTCGGGCGTCGATGCGCCCGCCGCTATTCCTATTTTATTATATTCGTCGAGTTGTTTCAATGCTAAATCATCTACTTTTTCGACAAAATACGTGTTTTTGCAGCGGCTTTTCGCGATTTCATACAGTTTGCGGCTATTTGAACTCTTCTGATCGCCGATGACGATCATCGCATCGACTTTGGATGCCGTTTCCCGGCATCCCTGCTGGCGTTCCGCCGTTGCGTTGCAGATGGTATTCTGCACTTCGCAGGGGATTCCCTGCTCCTCCAGAACTGCAAGCACCTCATCAAACACTTCTTTTCGAATCGTGGTCTGCGCAACAACAAATAGGTGTCGGTTCTTGAAGACAGCTGCTTCTTCCTCGCTGAGCTGCCGGAGAATGCCGGCCGCCTCCTCTCCGGATGAAGCCACATAGGCATGTTCTCCTGCCCAGCCCTTCGTCGCGGTGACTTCCGGGTGATCCGGGCTGCCCACGATCAGCACCGGCATGCCCTTCTCACTGGCCTCTGAAACCAGGTTGTGGATCCGGCTCACAAAAGGACAGGTCGCATCTACCAGCGTCAGTCCGTAGGCTGCCGCATCTTCATAAAAAGCGCGCGGTTCGCCATGAGACCGGATAATGATGGTCGCCCCTTCCGGCGCCTCCGCCAGTCTCGACACCTGGCCGATTCCCTTCTGACGGAGATCTTCCGTCACGCGTTTGTTATGGATCAGCGGGCCGCAGGTAAATACCTTGTCGCCCTTGACTTCTTCTGCGATGTTGATGGCCCGTTTGACACCGAAACAAAACCCCGAATGCGGGGACAGGATCACTTCCCGTTTACCGTCTGTCTTACTCATACTGTACCTTCCGCCGGCTGCGCGGTGATCATCCTGCAGCCGCCTGTACAGCGACCGCTCTGCGGATCTCCCCGACGACCGTGATCATCTGCGGCAGTCCGCAGTTGTTCTGCGAAAACAGAAGCAGCGTCCTCTCCAGAAGCGATCTGCCCTTTTCGCCGGTCATAGCAGCCAGTTCCCTCACATATTCTTCTACACTCTGCCGGATCTCCATCCCCTCGGAACGGGGAAAATAGGCGATCCGGACATCTTTGCAACGTCTATTATAAAACACCGTATCTGTATTTAAAAGCACCTTGTCCCAGTCGATAAAAAACTCCCCTGCATGATTCAATGTCAGAAGCGTCTTCTCCAGGACCTCAAAGACTTTCTGCGGCCGCATCAGATCCAGCTCCTTCACGGCGACATACCCGTTGCAGTCATAACTGGCGCGCGTGTTGCCGCGAAACCGCGTAAATGTCATATCCAGCGCGAAGTCACAAAGCCCGGAGGCAAGGATTTTTTCTTCAAACGGCGCAATGATTCCTTCCGGTATATCCAGCCGGTATCCGGCTTCTCTCAGATTGATATGCATAGTTTCCTCCATCCTGTCAATGTCCCCCGCACTTGCTGCAGGGCGTGTAACCGTGGCTTTCCGCATCCTCCAGGTCCATCGGCACAACGTATCTGTCGACCTGACTGCAGCTGCTGCGGTGATAGACTTCCCCGTATGCCGGATAGCAGTACACCAGACTCCCCGCAGGCAGGTCCATGCTGTCGCAGATCGTACAAGGCGTATAATGCCGCCGCACGTCATCTGTCAGCACGACTTCCCGCGGTTCATTGGTGACGAACAGGCACGACTCTTTGTGATATCGTTCTCCGCGCTGCGGAAAGACCCACACGGTGCAGCTCCCGCCGTCTGTCTCCATCTCTTCAAATGGCATAGGCGTCCCGCTGCTCTCCTTTCCGATCCAGGCCCGCGCCAGTACATCTGTGGTGATCGTCGTTCCCCGTGTCAGGGGGAACGGAAACGGCAGCGCCACTTCCGACACCAGAGAATAAGAAATCAGACCGTCCTTGCCGCCCCGTTCCGTCAGATAACGGAAATTGCGCACATCAGCGCCGCTGATATCACCGCATTCCTCATAAATGCGCGACTCAAGAACCGGCTCGAACAGCGCCCCGGACCGCACGGCATAGCTGTCCAGCGCCAGCCGCCCCGTCTCATCCGCTGCGATCTGCATCACCGACCCTTCGATCCCTGTCACCCTGATCAGAAACGCGATCGTCAGCACGCCGAGAATGAACAGCGGCAGGACGATCGCCGCCTCGACGGTGTAGCTGCCGTCTTCAGTACGTATGCGCATAGTGATACTCCCTTCCGCGTACGGTGACATCCATATCAAAGCCCAGATAGTGGTCGCGGATCAGGAAGGACGCATCGTGCAGGCCCTGCATGTTGATCTGGATCAGATCCATGACCCGCAAAGACTTGACCGTGCCGTCCATACAGAATAGAAAAATCTGCAGATAATCCCGGTAGGCCAGTCCGGTCCCGTTGCTGGTATCAATGTATCCTTCCTCCGTGCCGTCGATGACAGACTGCAGATCGGTCGCCCATGTTTCCGCAGTCTTATAGACCGGCAGTTTCTTGCCGTGCTCCAGGATCCGGACATCGTTCTCCGCTTCTGCCAGCGCCCATGCTTCGGCGATCAGCCCTTCCGCAAGAAGCGCCCCCGGACCGGGTGCAATCAGCAGGGCCGCCGCTGAGATTTCTTCCATCTTCTGCGGATCGCTGAGCAAAAACGCCATGTTCACAGCGTTGCGCAGAAGCACGAGTTCCCGGCGGAACGCTTTGCGGTTTTCCTGATCGGAGAACCCGCCCTCCAAAATGTATTCGGCTTCATACTGAAAAAACGTGTCTCTGCCGACATCGCTGTCCTGGGCATTCTTAAACTGCCGCATGATATACAGATCGAACAGATAGTTGTCAGTGCCGCGGGTGATGATCTCTGTAATGCCGCCCGAAAATGCCTGTTTGACTGTCTCCCAGAGGTTGCCGCTGCCGGCTCCGCCGGAAGGAAGCGCATGGATCACACGGCTGCTGCGAAGCGTTCTCTCATGATCCAGGTCGAGCGGTGTTTCTTCGCCGATCCCGAGCGTGCCATCCTCGAGCAGCCCCCGCGCCAGTGCGTACTTCGTGTAACTGACAATCTCCTTACGGAATCGCCCTGTGTCCAGCAGACAATACGGCGATGTATCTGCAGAAAGACCGCTCCACCGTATCCGGTCATTGCCCATGAAAGAAGCTGCCGCATACATGGACGCCGCCTCCTGCGCCTCATAGCTGCTGCCGCGGTAAGCCAGAATGCCGTACTCCTCTTTCAGTTCTGTGTCGTATTCCGTCAGGACCGATCTGCCGGCCAGATGCAGCACACTTTCCGCGTAACTGCGGTCGGTGAGCAGACCGGCGCCGTAAATATACATGGAGGCGATCGAGATCATCCCCGCCAGCACAAGCAGCAGAAAGATCATCGAGCTGCCTTTGTCTTCACGTAGTATTCCATGTCTGCTTTTCTTCCGCGCGGCTGCCATACTGCCTCCTCACTGAAACAGATCCCATAACCGGATCTCCGTCTTTTCGTTATAGATATACTGATGCGCCGACAATGTCTGTCTGCGTCCTGCGACACCCGGCATATGGCTGCGGAAGGCGGCGGTTTTCTCAGCCGTGGTGCAGGGCCGCACACCGTACAGAGAGGCCCCGGCCGAAACTCCCAAAGTGCCCTCGTCGCGGAGGGTGACAGTCCCGGCCTGCCTGCCGGCCTCCCTGACAGCCGCGCGGCGGACAGCGGAAGATGCCGCCGTCTCATCAAACAGGTAAATCATGCCGTAGATCAGCAGCAGCATCGTCAGGACGACGATCGGAAAGACGGTCGCCGCCTCCACCATTGCAGACCCGTCCTGCTGTCTCAGCAGCAACTGCTTTTTACCGGCCGCCTTCCCGCCGTGCCGGTCCTTAAAAGCCATTGTTCAGCGCTTCGAAGGTCCTGTTCACAAAGGCGGTGATCTCCGTCTTGAAGATCAGCCCCAACACGATGGCAATCGCCACCAGAATGGCAACCTGCACCATCTCCATCCCGCCCTGTTCCTTCAGCACGCCGGTCAGCCGCCCTGCCGCTTCTGTTTCACCGCCCAGAAACCTTCTGACCCGTTGTCTCATTTTTTCCATCGTTTGCTCCTTTCCCGTTCATGTCAGTTGCCGGCATATGCAAATTCCATATTTTTCCTGCGCGCATTCAGAGTATATGCGAATTGCCATAATATGTCAATCCAAATTGGAAGAAATACCCAAAAAGAACATGCGGAAGGCATGGCGATTCCAATCTTTATCAAATCTGATTTCGGTGATATAATACGCTCTGTTGTTAATAAGAAAGAAAGGAATCCCATGCTGCTTTACGATTATCACACACACACCGACTTTTCCGATGACAGCGATACGCCCATGACCGACATGGTGGAGAAAGCTGTCAGTCTTGGCATTCGCGATATGGCCATCACCGACCATTACGACCCCGGCTATCCGGACCCGCTCTTCCCCTTCATCCTGGACGAAGAGAACTATTTCGCTGCTGTCTCCGAGCATCAGGAACGGTATAAAGACAGGATCACCATCGCCAAGGGGATGGAAATCGGCATCATGAAGGGACAGTTCGAGGAAGCTTCCCGTTCTGTACACGCATATCCGTACGACTTTATCATCGGCTCGTTCCACCATATGCGGACAGCCGATCTCTACAACTACAAATTCACCCCCGAGAACCGGGCGGCACTGACCGAGGACTACTATGTATATATTTACGAGTGTCTGAGCGCCTACAAAGACTATGACATCTTCGGGCATGCCACGCTGATCGACAGATATACCGGAGAACCGCCCCTCGACTATACGCCGTATATGGAACAGCTCCGCGCCATCATGAAGCTCATCATTGAAGACGGCAAAGGCATCGAGCTCAACACATCGAGTTTCAAATATGGTTCATCCACCTGGCTGCCCCGCATAGAAGTGCTGAAGGCCTACAAAGAACTCGGCGGCGAGATCCTCACCGTCGGTTCCGATACACATGAGACCGAACACTTTATGGATCATTTTGATGAGGCGGAATCGCTCCTCACCTCGCTGGGATTCAAATACTACTGCACGTTCAAGGACCGCAAACCGACCTTCCACAAGTTTGACTGACCGCAGACGGTCAGAGCCTGCCGGCCGCAGGCCGGATAAAACCACCAAAAAGCACCCGCCGTTGGACGGGTGCTTTCTTATACTGCTGCAGATGTGCCGATGATGCCGGCAGCCTCTTTAGAGCGACTTCATTTTATTTCTGCGCATCGCCATGCTGATGCAGTGCCCGTCGAGGAACACTCTCACCTGACCGATCTCCGCCGCGGTCATCTCCGTCTTGTCGATCGCGATGACGGCCAGATCGCTGGTATACAGGAAGAACGCCTCCGGCTTCTCCCAGATGTCCAGGATGTCATTGTACTTGATACGCAGATAGTTCTTCGAACGGTATCCGCGCACACGGATCGCGTTATTCTCCAGGATCACCGTATACTCATCGCTGCCGATCTGGCGGATCGTGCGGTTGAGTACCTTCTTTGCCGTTGAACGGGAGATCAGGATGAACTCCAGCGCGAAAAGCAGTGCACCGACGGCAAGCACCATCGCCGGATTCGGATACCCTTTAATCATAAAGAACACGGCGAACATGATCGCAATGCCCGTTGCGCCGAGCGCCAGACGCCGCTGCCAGTTCGATACGAGATTGCTCGCGATCTTATTCATCAGCGGTTTGTTCAGAACACCTTTATATTTTCGTTCCTCCATTGAGGCTTCCTCCTGTCCCCTGTCGCGCAGGTCGTTTTTTCAAAATGCCTGTATAGTATATCACATTTCGAACAGTGCGGGGGAAACAGTTACAAGAACCAGCACACAAAGCAGCACAGCCAGCGGCATGGTCAGTCTGGTCTCCGCAAGACGCCCCTTCTCCTCGGATTGTTTTTTGCGCTCGAACCACAGCAGTTCGCATTCCTCCCGCAGTTTGACCGTCAGATCGCTGCCGCGCTCGATGTGGTCCCCAAGGATGCCGGCGATCCGGGAGAGTTCGCGCACTCCGCTGCGCTGCGCAAAAGCGCGGAACTCCACGTGCAGCGGCGCGTTCGTCAGCTCCGCGCGCCGTTTGATGTACTGCATCTGCCCGGCAAAGTAGGTATCGCCGCGAATATCCTCCATCGCCCGCCGGAAGGCGGCCTCCAGGACAACGCCGGCGCCAAGCAGCAGAACCAGCTTGTGCAGGAACTCGGGCAGTTCACGGATCACGGACTCCTGTGCCTCCCGTTCCTTTTTTTCGATGACGGCAAAGCGGCTCTTATAGAGATAGTACAGCGCGGCGGCAATGAGCGCCATCACGAGCGGCAGTACGGATCTGCTGTTCTGCGTCCATACGAGTTTTGTGCCGTCGTCCAGCGTCTGCGGCAGGTAGACGACCTCTGCCGTGCGGTCACTGTTCAGCGACCGGGCCGCCTGATCGATCTTTCTGCGGACAAGGTCTTCATACGACTCCACCGGCATCGTTCCTGCGGCTGCATTTTCTTCCTCACTGTAAGCGCTGATGTAGAGCGCGCGGTCTTCAGTGACCGTCCCGCGTTCTGTCACAGCGCTGATCTTCGCATCGATCGAAACCGCCCCGCCGCCTTCCGCAGGGCGTTCCACAGCGATCAGCTGCCCGTCATCACTGATCGCGCCGGGCACACCGGTCAGTTCCCTGACGAACGTATACCCTGTCAGAAGAAGACAGCCGGCCAGAAGAATCGCCAGCCGCCTGCGGCGGGTTTTCCTGTATGCCTCCAGTTCCTCTTCGTAGCTGCCGTCCCCGTACAGATCTCTGTAGCGCGCCGACAGCTGCGCTTCTTCCTTCGCCGCGTACCGGCGTACATG
Source organism: uncultured Eubacteriales bacterium (assembly GCA_902790905.1). GTDB lineage: Bacteria > Bacillota > Clostridia > Peptostreptococcales > Anaerovoracaceae > RUG13615. The sequence goes on along the minus strand of CADATO010000005.1, from coordinate 49,114 downwards.
CGCACGGATGTGCCATCGTTCCCTCATCGCCCGGTTCCTCCGATCATATTCTGATATCCAGCAGTTTCTGTGTCATAAAGAATGCGGCTGTGATGCCGCCAAGCGCCGCGGTCATGAGCAGCCTGCCGGCTATGGTTGTGTAAAGCACGGACAGATAGTCCGGAGAAAACACATTGAGACCAAGGATCACCAGCACGGGCATCACCGAGATGATCCGGCCTTCCAGCTGCTTCTGCGCTGTCAGTGTCCGGATTTCCCGCCGGATCGCCATTTTATCCGTCATGATCCTGGTCGTGTTCTGGATGACTTCTTCGATGTCGCCGCCAAGCCGCCTGCACAGCACATAGACATCCACAAAATCCCGGATGTCTTCGCTGCCGCTGCGTTCAGCCAGATCTTTGAGCAGTGCGCCTTCGTCTCCCCGTTCTTCCCGGACCGCATGGTTGATCGCGGCGAGCTCCGTACAGAGCGGCGCATCTTGCGGATAGATCGACCGCAAAGTCAGCTCCGCATCCTCCAGCGCTCTTCTGAGCTGCCGCCCTGCCGCCACCGAAGAAGCCACCGCATACAGGAAATCCCGGAATTGCGTCTCCAGCAGCTCCCTGCGCCGCCGGCACAAAGCCCCCCTGTACAGCGGCAGGAAGAAAATACAGGCCAGCCCGCCGGCAGCCGCGATCAGCAGGTCTTTATAGAAAACCATCATCAGAAAGAAACCGGCCGCATAGCCGCAGAGAAAAAACTGTACTTTCTCGCGGACCGAAAGGTCGTACTGGTCGTATCTTGTGCGTGTGTTCACATCCATTCCATGCTTCCTCCGTTGCGCTCCCATTTGGTCCTGTCGCGGAGTGTGTTGCCTGTCCGGACAAGCCCTTTTGTACGGTCATAGATGTAGAGCGGATGCAGCGCGATCTGTCCGTTCTCCGAAAGATACAGCTCTTCGACGTCCAGGACGACCCTGCGGTGGTCCCGCAGTCTGCCCAGATGGACGATCACATCGATCCCCTCCGCGATCTGCGAACGGATCGCTTCCAGAGGGAATGCCGTTTCCTGCAGGAACATGGACTCGAGGCGCCGCAGCATGCCCTGCACACTGTTGCCGTGGCCGGTACTCAGGCTGCCGTCGTGCCCCGTGTTCATCGCATTGATCATGTCAACGACTTCAGCGCCGCGGACTTCTCCGACAATGATCCGGTCCGGCCGCATGCGCAGACTGGTCCGGATCAGCTGGCTCATTCCGACCGCCCCTTTTCCTTCTGTATTCTGCCGCCGGCATTCGAGCCGCACCAGATCCTCCAGCCCCCGGAGCGCCAGTTCCGCAGAGTCCTCGATGACGATCACCCGCTCATCCGGTGCAATGTAATCGCTCAGCACATTCAGAAAGGTTGTCTTGCCGGAAGACGTTCCGCCGCTGATGAACAGATTGTAGCCGGTCCGCACGAGTTCCCCGAGAAAGGCAGCGCACTCTTCCGTAACGGTCCCGAAGCGGATCAGATCCGCCATCGTATAGCCGCTTTGCGGGAACTTCCGGATCGTCAGCACAGGCCCGTTCAATGCGATATTGCCATACACAGCATTGACGCGTGCCCCGCCTGCGGTCCTGGCATCGACGATCGGATGCAGTTCGTTGATTTCCCTGTCCACCGCCGCTGCGACACGCCGGATCACTTCCAGCAGTGCCTGTTCAGACTCGAAGGATACGGGCACGCGGAGGATCTGTCCCGCGGTTTCCACAAACACGTCTCCGGTCCCGTTAACCATGATCTCCGTGACCGCCTCCTGTTCCATCAGCGGATCCAGGATATAAAGATCCCTGCGGAGCGCATAGAAAATCCGGTCCGTCAGCCTGGCCAGCGTCTCGGTATCGAGCAGTGCGCAGGACGCATCGGAGATCAGTACATCTTCAATCACCGCCCGCGCGCCTTCATCGGTATCCGCATGCTCGGACACATGGACCGCCGAGCGGGCGCTTCCGATCAGCGCCGGAAGGTCCGCACCTTGATAGCTGTCAGCGCGCAGGTCCTGCATGTCAAACGGGAAATCCGGATAGCCTGTTTCCTGGTTCTGCATGGTGGTCATCTTTTGCCTCTTTCTTCTTTCGTCACACTTCGCTCATAAGCGTTTCCATATTTTGCCACTTAAGGGTAGCATGCATCTGCCCGGACTGCAAGAATGCTTTTCCCATCACAAAACCCCCGCGTTTTCCACACGGGGGTTTTGTGTTCGAACTCTGTTGACAATGCCCGCAATCGCTGCGATCACAGGTCTCCGAGGATCCCATCCTCCAGAAGATGCTGCGCCATTTCCTGTCCGCCTACGACCCAAAGGAGGTCTTTTGGCTCGATGATCGTATCGAGCGGCGGGTCGACGATGGACAGATTCTCCCTTTCTAAAGCGACAATAAATCCTTTATAGTCATTTTTAAACCCGCAATTGCGGATGGAATGACCCGAAAACGACATCTCTTTATCCACCTGGATCGCACTGACCATGATCTGGTCTTCCGGCTGGATCCCGTAGAACGCCTGCGCCAGGATGTATTCGCGCAGCGTCACCATCGGTTCATCCGGTTCCTTGATATGCTCTTCCCGCTCCAGCGCCTTGATGTACCCGGACAGCTGCTCCCGGCCGGCCATCGCATAGAGCATATCGCCTGTGCGGATCGCTTCCTCCGGCCCGGGCATGTTGATGTGCTTCCCGTCCCGTACGATCTTGATGATCAGGACATCGTTGATCCGATCATCCAGCAGCAGTCTGACATTGGTGGTATTGCCCGCGTCATCCAGACCGAACCGCACGACACAAACCCTGTCATCGAGCCAGTGTTCGTTCTTCCAGGTCTCTTTTCTGCTGTGCAGGATCTTCTCATTGAAGTTGGCCATAAACCGCGCCTCGATCTTGAGCGACTGCCCGCGCAGGAAGTCGGAACGGACCGCAACGGCGAGCAGCAGGAGGCTGACTGGGATCAGCCAGAGCACGTTCACCGGCAGTGTCCGGATCATCACAAGCATGATGAAGAACAGCGACAGTCCCATCTGCAGCGCGCGCAGGAGCGTCAGCGGCATCCGGTTCGTCGTGCTCGAAAGCCAGAGTTTCTTAAAAGTCGCGCTGCGCCGGCCGAGCAGCAGACTGATCAGCGGGATCATCAGCACGATGGTCAGCAGACAGCACAATGCGCCGCCGGTCAGATCGCCAAACCGCTCTCTGAACACCGGCAGCACCCTCGTATAGCCGGCAAAGTACAACAGGAAGAGGATCGCGCCGATCACAACGGTGCGTACTGTATAGGTTGCCATATAGTGCTTCCAGTCGCTGCTGTTATCCGAGGCATCGCGGCGCTCCGATGTATATTTGCTGAGGACAGCGAGCCACTTGTCCGGAATGTGTCTTTGCAGGAACGCGTACCGTTTTTCCGCCGTCTTGATAAACACCGGGGTCAGGAAGATCGTGATGACCGCCACCAGCACGATGACCGGCAGCAGATACTCTCCTGTGACGCCAAGATCGCGTCCCAGCGCGGCCAGGATGAACGAGAATTCACCAATCTGGACCATTGCTGAACCGCCCTTGACCGCCGTATAGCCGCTCTGCCCGGAGAGCAGGATGCCCAGCGTGGATAACGCCATCTGACCGATGATCGTGACAGCGCTGAGCAGGAGAATCGGTCCGATGTATTCGATCAGGTACGACGGGATGATCATCATGCCGACCGACACGAAGAAGACCGCCCCGAACATATCCTTGAGCGGTTTGACCATTTCTTCAATCTGTTCCCCGCTGACCGTGCCGGCCAGGATCGACCCGCCCATGAACGCACCGAGCGCTTCCGAGAAGCCGATCACATGCGAGATCACGACCATACCGAAGCAGATCGCCAGCGCCAGAATGAGGAGCGATTCCTCGGAGAGCATCCCCCTCGTCTTCTTCAGCAACGTGGGCAGCAGATAGATCCCGAGCGCCAGCCAGACCACCAGCATCAGCAGCATAAATCCAAGCTTGCCAGCCAGTTCGCCGCCGGACACGCCCGAGCCGACCGAGATCGCCGACAGAACGATGATCATGAAGATCCCGCCGACATCCTCGACGACCAGCGCCCCCAGTACGAGGGAGCTCGCACGGTCTTCCTTGAGCCCGTACTCCTCGAAGGCTTTCATGATAATCATCGTGGACGACATGGACAGCATGCAGCCGAGGAATATGGCATCCATCCTGCCAAACCCCAGCGCATGGCCAAGCGCAATGCCGATCACGACCATCCCGCTCATGACGGTCATGGCGGTGATGATGGCACTGCTGCCGACTTTGGAGAGCTTGACGAACGAAAACTCCAGCCCAAGACCGAACATCAGGAAGACGATGCCGATCGTGGACCAGGTCTGTACATTATCGGTCGCGACGACTGTAGGCAGCAGCGTGAAATGCGGGCTGATCAGAAACCCCGCGGTAATATAGCCCAGCACGGTGGGAAGATGCAGTTTTCTGAACAGGATCGATATGACTGCTGACGCGCCCATGATCAGCGCAAGGTCGATGACGAATGTATCCAGATGCACAGGTAGTCCCTTCTTTCTCATTTAACTTACATTTTATTGTATCACGGGAACGCCTGTTTTGTCTGTCTTTGAGGAAGAATCGCCCTGTCATGCGGCCGTTAAAAATCGCCCGTCGAGCACCGTCAGCAGGTCCTCGGCCGCATCGACAAATCCGCCCTCCAGCGGGAAGACCGGGTCGCAGGCGGCGCCGCGTTCATGGTCAAGCAGCGGCTCGTAAGGAAGGCGGAACGCTTCTTCCGCCGGCGCATCGTCAAAGAACTGGCTGACCGCCGCCGCGGCGCTGTCCACCCAGCGGTTGCGGACCGGGAGGATCTTCCCCGCTACACCGCCGCCGCAGACCGTGCGCAGGTACTCCTGCATCCGCTGGTCCGCATCCTTCTCGTCCAGCAGCATGAGGAGCTGATCGGATGCGCGCAGGACCGTGAAGGCGGCCTCGCTCATCACGTTGCCGATGTCGGCAAAGATCAGATCATAGCCGCCTGCAGTCACCGCGCGCAGAATGGTCTGCATCCCCGCTGCGCTGAGACGCCAGAGCGGGTTCTCCGACGGGGGCAGTGCAAACCGCCCGGTGCCGAACGCATCCGTCTTGACGGCCCGTTCCAGAAGGTCAGACGTCGCATGGGCGGACCGTCCGCCTGCTGTGCCCGGGTGATTCTTCGTATCCGCGCGCAGCGTCCGGTAGACGAATTCGCGCAGCGGCATGATCCCGGCGGTGGCGGCGCACGCGCCGCCACGCGGCAGCTGCCCGAGCGGCAGGATCAGCGGGCGGCTGCCGCGCAGCCTGGCGCTGTACTGCGCCAGCGCCAGGCTCACCGCCGTACAGCCTTTCCCACCAGCCGCGGAAAACACCCCGACAATACGGCACTTTCCGTTGGCAGGACGGAAGATCCGCCTGTGCACCCTTGCCGAACACATCTCCAGAATCTGATCGATCATTTCGTGCGCCGGCGCGTATTTGAACAAACTCTTAGTCCCCGTTTCCTCTGCGGACGGCAGCTCCGAAAGCAAGACCTCCCCGTCCTGCAGCTGCGAGCGGTCATCGCACAGGCTCAGGTCGATCCCCCAGCTGCCGGTCTGTGCCCCGGCTGGCTGCGCAGAGGCATCACACCCCGCTTTTGCCGCGCCCGTCTTCGCATCGGGCAGCGATTCCAGCTGGATCATAAACCCGGGATAGTTTCTCTTCAGCACGGTCTGCAGGACCCTGCCGTAGGCTTCGTCAGCCGTGCGGATTCTTAAACTGATGATTTCCATGTTGCTTCCTTTCCGGCATTCGCCTTTCCTTCACATTTCATTTGTAAATTCCATAATTTACCATATCGTGAGACGATTGTAACGAAAAACCGCACACTGGTCAAGTGTACGGTTTCATACAATCTCTATGCTGCCGGTCTGTGTGCCGGGAAATGGCACTACACCAGCATCTCTTCCTTTTGCACCGCGCATCCGGGCTCCAGCACCAGGAACTGTTCGTCCCAGCTGCCGTTAAACAGTTTTTCGATCAGATGCGTGCCGCCCGGTACATACGCGAGTTCTGCGTCCAGCCAGTCCGCATCCGCCTGCACGGTCTCCCGATACGCAGGCGCATGGCAGCCGTTGATGCCGGTATCGATGATGTCGAGATGACTGTAGAGATCCTGCCAGTCTTTATGATACCGGGCTTTCGTCTCTTCATCGATCTCCTGCGTCAGCCGCTCGAAAATGCCGCGGAACGACTCGTCCTTCGTATCCTTCGCGCGCACATACAGATGTCCCGGCTGTTTCAGATCACTGACCGGCGCATCCCCCGTCTGCAGCAGCAGAGAGACACAGTCATCGATCCGCGGCAGCACCAGTCTGCACGGCGCGCTGACGCCCTCCCAGGAGCCGCCGCAAAAGCCCATCGTCACAAGCACTGTCTGCGTACCCGCCGGCAGTTTTTCCGCCAGCGCGTCCAGAATGTGCGTCTGCATTTCCTTCGGGTCGCGGTGGTACAGGCGATTCATATAGATCACCGGCAGATCGGTCCCGCAGCGGCGCTGCGCCTCTTCTACGTATTCGGTCAGCGAGCTGCAGGCCAGGATCACGGTGTTTTGCGGGTCATACATAGCAGTCTTCATGTTGCACGTCCTGCTAGCAGTCGATCGCTTCCCCTTCACCCATCACGGGGATGATGCGGGCAGAAGCTTCCTCCAGATGGAACACCATCATCTTGTGGCCGGTCTCCTCGTTGTAGATGTCTCTTAAGTTGGGCATCATATCGAGCATGGCCTCCGCATACTTCGGATCCGTCTCAAAGACGGCTTTGCCGGTGTAGCGCAGCCAGTGCCCGTCCGCCTTTGCCGCGACAATCTCGGTCATCGGGTTGGCTGCAAGCTGCTTGTAGACGTCCTTGAAATCGCCGACGCCGAACATCACTTTGCCGTCCATCTCCATGTGTGCACCGAGCGGACGCAGTTTCGGCTGGTCGCCGTCAGCGGTTGCCAGGAAGAAAAGGCCGGCTTCCGTAAGGAAATCGTTCAGTTTACTCATCTGTGTTTACCTCCAGTCTGTTAACCTGCGGCTGTCAGGTCGGTCCTTCGGCGAACTGAAAACGTTCGCCTCAGAACCATCCCTGCGCCGCCGTTTCTCATATTGCATCAATCACTCACATCCGTGTCAATGACCGGATAGAATACGTACTCGGGAAATTCCGCTTTCATCTGCGCTGTCACGGCTTCACTGACCGCCTGCGGGGAATCCGCATCAAAGCTGACGACCAGGTCGAAGGTGACCATGTGGCGCTCCCTATCCGCATAGAAGGCATGCACCTGCAGGATGTCCGGGTTCTCCTCCGCGATCGCTTCGAGCCGCTCTTTCATGGCTGCGTACTCGTCATCCTCGGTATTGGAGGCATAGATGCCGACCGTCAGGATGATGCCGAACTCCTGATAGATCTTCGCAGAGATGCGGCGTGTCAGATAGTGGATTTCTCTTGCCGTCAGCACATCGTCGACTTCGATATGCACAGAGCCCATGATCCGCTCCGGACCGTAGTTGTGCAGGGTCAGGTCGTAAGCACCGTGCACGTGGTCAAAGCTGCAGATCGTCTCCTTCATCCTGCCGACCAGATCGCTGTCCACGCGCAGGCCAATGATGCTGCCGATGGACTCCATCAGGATCTCCATGCCCGCCTTCAGAATGACGACCGAGATGATCACGCCCAGGTAGCCCTCCACGCTCAGGTGGAACAGCAGGCTGATGGCCGCCGCCACCAGTGTGGAGAGCGACAGCACCGCGTCGAAGGTCGCATCCGCGCCGGAGGCGATCAGGGACTGCGAATTCAGTTTTTTGCCCTGCCGGGAGACGTATCTGCCGAGGAAATACTTGGTCAGAACCGCCGCTGCGATGATGATCAGGGATACAGTTGTGTAATTCGCCGCAGACGGATGCAGGATCTTCTCTACGGACTCCTTAAAACTGGTCAGGCCTGCGAGCAGGACCAGCACGGCGATGACGACCGAGCTCAGATACTCGATGCGGCCGTGGCCGTACGGATGCTCCTTATCCGGCGCCCTGCCGGCGAGCTTGGCCCCGATGATGGTGATCACCGAGGACAGCGCGTCGCTCAGGTTGTTGACCGCGTCCAGGATGACGGCGATCGACCCCGTGACGAAGCCGACAAACGCCTTGAACGCGACGAGGACGAGATTGACCACGATCCCTACGATGCTGACTCTGACAATGCTTTTTTCGCGATCCATTGCGAACTTCCCTTCTGCCCGGACAGCGGCGCTTTACGCCATGCCGCCGAGTGCTTTATACAATAACTCATACAGTTTGGCCGCATCCTCCGGATCCATGGTGATGCAGCTCATCAGCTGCGACGGAACGTTCACAGCCTTCTCTTTCAGCGCCTCGCCTTCTTCCGTGATGGTGACGAGCAGGACGCGTTCGTCCTCTTTGGAACGCTCTCTTGTGAGCAGGCCCTTGCCCTCCATCTTCTTGAGCAGCGGCGTCAGCGTGCCCGAATCCAGGAAGAGCGATTCGCCGAGCTCCTTGACCGTGACCTGCTTCTTCTCCCAGAGCACCATCATCGTGATGTACTGGGTATACGTCAGATCGATCTCATCGAGGAACGGTTTGTACCGCCGGACGACCTCCTTTGCGCACGCATAGAGCGGAAAGCACAGCTGGTGATCCAGCCGCAGTACATCGTATTTATCTGTTTGTTTTTTCTCTGCCATGACTGCCTCCCTGCTTCACAGACTCCATTTTACCACGCCGGTACGCCGCCGGTGCATCCATTTCCCTTTCCTTACAGCGCCGCCTTGATCTCTTCTCTGACCTTCTTCATCTTGTCGGTGGGCTCAAAGCGCGCGAGGATCTCGCCGTCTCTGTCGATGAGGAACTTGGTGAAGTTCCACTTGATCGAGCCGTTGTTCTTGTAGTCCGGATCGATCTTCTTGAGCATCGCGCTCATCGCAACGCCCATCGGGCCGGAGAAGCCGCCGAATTTGGTGTTGGCGGTCAGCCACTGGTAAAGCGGATCCGCGGTCTCCCCGTTGACATCGATCTTGGAGAACTGCGGGAACTGGGTGTTGTATTTCAGGGTGCAGAACTGGTGGATCTCATCATCCGTGCCGGGCGCCTGCCCTGCAAACTGGTTGCACGGGAAGTCGAGGATCTCAAAGTCCTGGTCTTTGAACTCTTCATAGTACTCTTCGAGTTCCTTGTACTGCGGGGTGAAGCCGCAGCCTGTGGCCGTGTTCACGACGAGCAGCAGCTTGCCTTTGTAGTCCGCCAGAGACTGTTCGGTGCCGTCCTGCTTTTTGACCGTAAAATCATAAATGTTCATGGTTTGCTCCTTTCTAATAAGGAATCGCTTCCCGCGATCCGTTCAGCCATTTCATAGGTATTGCTCTTCATTTCTGCATAAAATTGTTTTTGGTTTTGTATAATTCAATTGTACACAATTTATTCAAAAAGTAAAGCGATTCCGCAAAAAAACAAAAATACCGGCAATAAGCCGGTATCTGCCGCCCGCAGGCATGCTGCCGCCTCAGTCGAATTTGTCAAGGAACCCGTCCAGCGTTGCAACAATCGCAGCCATCGCCTCTTCCTCATCCGGGCCGTCCACGATGATCTCGATCTCATCGCCGCACCCGGCGCCGAGCACCATCACAGAGAGGATGCTCTTGCCATCGATCTCCATTTCCTCTGTCCTGATATGAACCCGGCTCTCGAAGTCATTGGCGGTTTTGACCAGCATCGAAGCAGGTCTGGCATGCAGTCCCACTTTGCTGTGAATGGTATAGTTCCTGCTGACCATGGTATTCTCCTCTCTCAGACGATCTCCACAAGTGTGCCCAGATACTCGCTGATCACGGCGCAGCCTTCTGCATCTGTGGCCGCATTCTTCAGTTTCTGAAGGGCGGCTTTGTCTTTAAACATATGTGCAAGACGCTGCAGGACCTGCACCTGATTGCGGTGATCCAGCAGCCCGAATACAAAGACGACCTCAACAGGCAGCGCATCGCCCCTCCCGTCCATCGGTTCAAAGGGCACCGGTCTGCGGAGGGTTGTCACCGCCATGAACGACTCTTTCACATGCGTGCTCACGTGCGGGATCGCGATCGGCATCACCGCATTCAGACCGGTCGGGTACTCCTTCTCCCGGTCGATCACGTCCTGCGTGAAGGCCTCTTCCGCATACCCAAGACTGACTGCCGCTTCCCCTGCCGCGCGGATCAGCTCCTCTGCCGTCTCATACTCCCGCGCGATGAAAGCCAGCTTTTCGCTCATCTTCAGCCTTGTCTGTGTGTACTCGTCTGTCATTCCTTTTTCCTTTCCGTCAAACAGGTCATTCGCTCCTGTGTGCATTCAGATAATTCAGCAGCTCGATATTGAGATCGGTCATCTGCTGCGTGTGGCTGCCGCAATGCCGCCGGATAATCGCCATGATCTCCCGCGGACGTACCTTTGTGCGGATCTTTTCCTGGTCCAGCTTTTCGAGGATGCCGCGCTTGTTCTCCTCGGTGAGGAACAGGCTGACACGCACCGTCTTGTCGGCAGGCAGGTCGCACTTCGCAGCCGTGACGATCAGCAGGTACTGCGACAGGTCTGTTGCCTCGATGTTCTTCACCGATGCCAGATCATAGCTGTAATACGCCTCCAGCAGGTTTTCCAGCTGGTCGCGGATCAGCAGCGCCGTCGCCACGCCCTCCGGGCAGACAACGAGGATTTTTCCCCCTCTCGGCCCCTGCTGCGCACCGCTCTTGATCCCGTCCGCGATGTAGATCGCAAGATACGCCAGCTCATCCTCCGTGATCCGTGCCGCCAGCTTCGGATCCATGGCCGCCATGCCTTTCGCCGCCAGATCAAACGCGGTCCCGTAGTCACGCCGCACACTCTCGGCGATGGGATTGTCCAGCTGCACCCCGTACGTGATCCGGTAGATCATCGGTGCGATGTGGTTGACCAGTCTTCCTTTGAGCATTTCCCTGTCCGCGAACTCCACGAGCCCCGTCTGTTCGATGCCGGCGAGGAATCGCTCTGTGAACGCGATCATCTCCGGATCCTGCCCGTCTGTGGCGACCGGGTCGAAATTCTGCATGGCAAGAAAACACAGCGCCGCGTAGCAGATCTCCTGCTCACTGCAGGTCAGGCCGACGTATTCGGCGATTTTTTCCGACAGGTTGTACGCCCCTTTGTAGGCGCGCGTGTTCCTGATCTGCTGCGTACGCGATGTGTTGATGCGGAACAGATGCCCGTGTGCATGCCGCAGATACGACACCGCCAGAATGAATGTACCGCCGTCCGTATCGTTCTCGACAATGCTGGTATTCGCAGTTTCTTCATAGATGGCAAGGCATTCCTTCAGCGCTTCCCAGTAGTTCTGCGTCTTACCGCCCAGGCCTTCCAGCTGCTCATTCAGAAACCGTCTGATATACTGGCCGGTCTTGATCGACCGTACCTTCTTGAACTGGCCATACAGGTAATTGCGGACCGCATATTCGTTTCCCTGGAAATAGTATCCGCGGTCCGTTTCAAAACGCAGCCCGATATGCCGTTCCGACAGTTCCTTCCGGATGCTTTTCATATCCGAAAGCACGGTGTTCTTGCTGATATCAAAGAGTTCACAGAAGTCGTGGATGCGCACACGTCTGCCGGCCAGGCCGATGTACATCGCCATCATGATCTTCCGCTCATCGACGGACATGAAGTATTCGGTGTCGCTGCGCCGGATGATGTCTGTCAGGGCGTCCCCCACAGAGGCGTCGATCGTGCAGGAACCGCTGCGTAGAACGATCTCCGGGAGCTGTTTTTCCCGGAGCCAGGCATTGACGTTTTTGATATCATAATAGAACGTCCGCTTAGAGATGTCGTTGCGGCTGCAGATCTGATCAACCGTCACGGTATCCTGCGCCTCGATAACTTCCTGCAGAATGCAGATCATCCTTGCATTGAGTTCCATTTCCTCACCTGTCTTTCCGCGAGTCGGTGTCACCCGCGCGGTACTGCGCAATTTTTGTACTTTGTCCAGTCCTGTTTGTGCAAATTCATTATCGCATAACCCTCTTTCCGTAACAAGCAAAAAGTGGGCATCTGCATGCCCACTTTTGTTTCTTTCATCATGCGTCTTCGCATCCTGCCGTTACCGGTTGTTGACCACCGCCTGCGCCGCTGCCAGTCTGGCGACCGGAACGCGGAACGGAGAACAGGATACATAGTCCAGACCGACGCGGTAGCAGAAGTCGATCGTCTTCGGATCGCCGCCATGCTCGCCGCAGATGCCCAGCTTGATATTGGGTCTTGTCTTTCTGCCCAGCTCAGCGGCCATCTCCACCAGCTTGCCGACACCCTTCTGATCGAGCGTCTGGAACGGATCGTCTTCAAAGATATCCTTATCGCGGTATTCTTTGATGATCCTGCCGGTGTCGTCACGGCTGAAGCCGAATGTCATCTGCGTCAGGTCGTTGGTGCCGAAGGAGAAGAACTCCGCCTCCTTTGCAATCTCATCCGCCGTCAGTGCCGCACGCGGGATCTCAATCATCGTACCGACTTTGTAGTCCAGTCTGACGCCGGATGCCTCGAATACGGTCTCTGCTGTCTCTACAACAACCTTCTTGACCGCCGCCAGTTCGGCCTCCAGACCGACGAGCGGGATCATGATCTCAGGCACGATCTTCTGTCCGGTTTCCAGATAGATGTCGACCGCTGCCGTAATAATGGCCTCTGTCTGCATCTCTGCGATCTCCGGATAGGTGACCGCCAGACGGCAGCCGCGGTGACCGAGCATCGGGTTGAACTCCTGCAGCTCGCGGACCTTTCTGGACAGTTTATCATAGGACAGATTGTACTGCTCCGCCAGCGCACGGATCTCTGTCTGTGTATGCGGGATGAACTCGTGGAGCGGCGGATCCAGCAGACGGATCGTCACCGGCCGTTCCCCCATGACGCTGTAGATATCCATGAAGTCCTGCTTCTGATACGGCAGGAGCTTGGCGAGCGCTCTTCTTCTCTCCTTGACGTTGTCGGCAAGGATCATGCGGCGGATCGCGGAAATACGCTCTTCCGCAAAGAACATATGCTCCGTACGGCAGAGGCCGATGCCTTCCGCACCGAATTCGACCGCCTGCTGCGCATCGCGCGGATTGTCCGCATTGGTACGGATCGCCAGCGTGCGGATATCATCCGCCCACTTCATGATCGTGCCGAAGTCGCCTTTGAGTTCGGGCGCCACGGTATCGATCTCCCCGTCATAGACATTGCCGGTCGTGCCATCCAGGGACAGGAAATCGCCTTCTTCAAAGACTTCGTCTCCGATGGTGAGCAGTTTTTTCTCTTCATCGACTTTGATCTCACTGGCGCCCGAGACACAGCATTTGCCCATGCCTCTTGCAACGACTGCCGCGTGGGACGTCATGCCGCCTCTTGCGGTCAGGATGCCCTCCGCGCTGACCATACCGGCCAGATCCTCCGGAGAGGTTTCCTGACGGACCAGGATCACGCGCATGCCGTCATCCACCGCTTCCACAGCATCTTCTGCCGAGAAGAAAATGCGGCCGCAGGCGGCGCCGGGAGATGCCGGCAGGCCCTTGGTGAGCGGCTTCTGCGATTCCAGCTGCTTTTTATCAAAGGTCGGATGCAGCAGCTGATCAATCTGCGCGGGTTCCAGCCTGGTGATGGCGGTCTCGCGGTCGATCAGGCCGTCTCTTTCCATGTCTACTGCGATCTTGACAGCCGCTTCCGCCGTCCGCTTGCCGTTGCGGGTCTGCAGCATGAAGAGACGGTTGTTTTCGACCGTGAACTCCATATCCTGCATATCCGCATAGTGCGACTCGAGCAGATGCGCGATGCGGTTGAATTCCTGATAGACTTCAGGGAACGCCTTCTCCATCTCCGCGATGGGCTGCGGTGTACGGATACCCGCCACGACGTCTTCCCCCTGCGCATTGACGAGGAATTCGCCGAAGATGCGGTTCTCGCCGTTGACAGGGCTTCTGGTGAATGCAACGCCCGTGCCCGACGTTTCGCCCATGTTGCCGAATACCATCGACTGCACGTTAACGGCAGTCCCCAGGCTGCTGGAGATGCCGTTAAGCTGTCTATAAAGGATCGCCCGCTCGTTGTTCCAGGAACGGAACACCGCCTGGACAGCCTCCATCAGCTGATCCATCGGGTCCTGCGGGAATTCTCTTTCGATCTCCGCCTCAACGAGGTCCTTGTACGCAGCGATGACGTACTGCAGGTCGGCAGGTGTGAGCTCGGTATCGTACTGATACCCTTCCTCTTCCTTCTTGCCGTCAAAGATCTTGTCAAATTTCGCCTTCGGGATCTCGAGAACGACGTCCCCGAACATCTGGATAAAGCGGCGGTAGCTGTCATAGGCAAACCGTTCATTGCCGGTCTGCTCCGCCAGCCCCATCACGCTGTCGTCGTTCAATCCCAGATTGAGAATGGTGTCCATCATGCCGGGCATCGAAATGGGTGCACCGGAACGGACAGATACGAGCAGCGGATTGCTCACATCCCCGAACGTCTTCCCCATTACGGACTCCAGCTCTTTCAGCTTCTCGAAGATCTGCGCTTTGATTTCATCATTCACCATGCATCCATCTTCATAATACTTGAAGCAGGCATCTGTGGTGACCGTGAAACCGAACGGCACGGGCAGACCGATCTTGGTCATCTCTGCCAGGTTCGCGCCTTTTCCTCCAAGGAGGTTCTTCATATCCTTGGAGCCCTCATTGAATGAGTAGACGTATTTTTCCATTCTTATTCTCCTTTACCGCACAAGATACATTAAAATGCGATTCGCTGCGCGATATAGTCTTTGACTTCCTCCACCGGGATGCGGACCTGTTCCATGGTATCTCTGTCACGGACGGTCACGCAGTGGTCTTCCTCTGTCTCGAAGTCGACACAGATGCAGTACGGCGTACCGATCTCGTCCTCTCTGCGGTAGCGCTTGCCGATGTTGCCGTTCGCATCGTAGTCCACCATGAAGTACTTGGAGAGTTCTTCGTGGATCGGCTCTGCGACCGGTCCCAGCTTCTTACTGAGCGGCAACACGGCTGCCTTGAACGGTGCCAGAGCGGGATGGAACTTCATGACGACACGGGTGTCTTCGTTGCCCTGCGCATTGGTAATCGTCTCTTCGTTGTACGCCTCCGCAAGGAACGCCAGTGCAACACGGTCCGCGCCGAGCGACGGCTCGATGCAGTACGGGACGTACTTCTCGTTGGTCGCCGGATCGAGGTATTCCATCTTCTGGCCGGAATGAGCGGCGTGCTGCTTGAGGTCGAAATCTGTACGATCTGCGATGCCCCACAGTTCGCCCCAGCCAAAGGGGAACAGGTACTCGATGTCTGTTGTTGCGTTGCTGTAGTGGGAAAGTTCTTCCTGACTATGATCTCGCAACTTGAGATTACTCTCGTCCATACCGAGTGACAAGAGGAAGTTTTTGCAAAAATCTTTCCAGTATGCGTGCCATTTCAGGTCCGTTCCGGGCTCGCAGAAGAACTCGAGTTCCATCTGCTCGAACTCTCTGGTACGGAAGATGAAGTTGCCCGGGGTGATCTCGTTACGGAACGACTTACCGATCTGCGCGATGCCGAACGGGATCTTCTTGCGGGATGTGCGCTGGACATTGTTGAAGTTGACAAAGATGCCCTGCGCGGTCTCCGGACGCAGATAGATCTGGGACTGTGTGTCCTCGGTAACGCCCTGGAACGTCTTGAACATCAGATTGAACTGGCGGATTCCGGTGAAGTTGGATTTGCCGCAGTCCGGGCACGGCACCTGCTCCTTCTCGAGGAACTCTTCCATCTTCTCGTTGGGCCAGGCATCGATCGGCTCTGTCAGCGCAATGCCTTTAGACTCCATGTAGTCCTCGATCAGTTTGTCTGCACGGAAACGCGAATGGCATTCCTTGCAGTCGATCAGCGGGTCTGCAAAGCCGCCGACATGGCCGGAAGCCTCCCAGACTTTCGGGTTCATCAGGATGGCTGCATCCAGGCCAACGTTATATTTGGATTCCTGGACGAATTTCTTCCACCATGCCTTCTTGACGTTGTTCTTCAGTTCGACTCCCAGAGGACCATAGTCCCAGGAGTTCGCAAGCCCGCCGTAAATGTCCGAACCGGGATACACAAAACCCCGGTTCTTCGCCAGCGCGACCAGTTTTTCCATGGTCACAGTCTGCTGCATATTTTCCTCCTTCAGATATACGTTACTGCCGCCAGTCAAGCCGCATTATTCTTCGACTTCTTCCTTGATCTCTTCGACGACTTCTTCCGCCTTTTCCACTGCCTCTTCGACCTTCTCTTCGACGGTCTCTGCAGCTTCCTCGACGACATCCTCAGCCTCGTCAGCGCCCTTGCCGAATTTGTTCTTCAGCGTTTCGGCGGTATCCTTGATGGTGTCGCCTGCCTTGTCGAGAATTTCGCTGTTCTTCACTTTCTCAACGATGTCGCTGTTCATGACTTTGTCCATGACATCGCTGTTCTTGACCTTTTCAAAGACATCGCCGCCCTTTTCAACGGCTGCATCTTTCCATTCGCTGCCCTTTTCGACCGCTTTGCCCATCGCTTCGTTCGCTCTGTCGGTCACGTCGATGACAGTGCCGTCGTCCTTGACGACCTCAACGACGCACTTGAACAGGAATGTGGACAGGATACCTGCCAGCACGCCCCACGGTGCCAGGACCGCTGTGACAAGACCGGCGGTCACAGGCAGGTTGAGCAGCACTTCGCCGTCGTTCTTCTTAACGACGATCTTGCTGACGTTGCCCTTCTTAACCAGGCTCTTGACGTTTTCAACAACTGCAGCGCCCTGATCCTGCACGCTCTTGGATGTCTCGGTATCGATGACTTCCTCGATGCTGATGATCGCGTCGACAACGCTGCCGTCCGCTGCTTCGAGCGCATCCTTCGCTTCTTTATAGCTGACGCCTGTGCGGTCTTTGACAAGTTCGATCTTTTCGAGTGTGACTTCCATGATTTATACCTCCGTTTGTTCGATCCGCACGGACCCTGCTTTCAGGTCTCCCGGATCTAAATGATACGTGATGAACCGATCTATGATCGTGTTGATCTGCGATTCCAGGCCCTCATCCAGCGCCGCTTTCTGCAGACTGGAAAGAGCGTTTTTCAAAATATGATCAAGTATATCCAATATAACAAAATCAACCTTATAAAGCAACGCATCCGTGCCATCTTGCGCCATCCCGGCGAGGCAGTCTTCGCAGACGAGTCCGCCCTCCGGAATGCTGAACATAAGATGCTTTCCGGGCTTGCCGCAGCACGCGCATCGGTCGAGCACCGGAAGCGCGCCGAGACACGCCAGCAGCTTGATCTTGTACGCCAGCAGGATGGTCCCGTACCGGCTTTTTCTCTCCTCCATCGTCGACAGGAACTCGACCGTCAGTTCGAACAGATCTTTAGCCGGCACTTCCTCCTCGAGCAGTTTGTCGCAGAGCTCCAGCCCGTAGGCGGCTGCCATGTAGCGGTCGACATCCGCCCCGATGCGGTAGAAGTTCTTGATGACCTGCCCCTTGTTGAGGTGAAACCTCCCGTG
Organism: uncultured Eubacteriales bacterium; assembly: GCA_902790905.1. Taxonomy (GTDB): domain Bacteria; phylum Bacillota; class Clostridia; order Peptostreptococcales; family Anaerovoracaceae; genus RUG13615. Next base: position 31,526 of record CADATO010000005.1, on the reverse strand, counting down.
CGAGATGTACAGCTCGTAATTGCCGTATGCGAATGGACTCATCGCAGCTGCATTGCGGCTCTTGCCGCGCTCGCTGACCGTCACGCCGGCGCCGATCTTGCCGTACTGCTCGGTGAACAGGCTGATCATGCGCCTGCCCCCGATGGTCTTCACCTGTCTGAGCACGATGCCTCTTGTATCCGTGATCATGACTTCTCCCTGTAGCCGAAGTTGGTCAGGGCGATGTCATCATCCCGCCATCTCTCTTTTATTTTCACCCACAGACTTAAAAAGACCTTGCATCCGAGCAGCTTTTCGATATCCTCGCGCGCAGCCTTGCCGACGCCCTTGAGTTTGCGGCCGCCCTTGCCGATGATGATGCTCTTGTGGCTCTTGCGCTCGCAGTAGATGACCGCGCCGATGCGGGTGATGTCTTCGCCTTCCTCAAACGACTCGATCTCGACCGCCACCCCGTGAGGCACTTCCTCCTCCAGGTACAGCAGCAGTTTCTCGCGGATGATCTCCGCTGTAAGGAATCGCTCCGGATGATCGGTGATCATATCCTCCGGGAAATACTGCGGGCCTTCCGGGGCAACCTTTGCCACGCCGTCGATGACATCCTGCACATGGACGCCGTTCTTCGCGCTGATGCCGTAGATTTCCTTGAAGATCCCGAGGCCCTGATAGTACTCAAAAGTACGGAGGTATTCATCCGGCTCCATCAGGTCGATCTTGTTGATGACGAGGAACCGCGGTGTGTCGACCTCCTTGAGTTTTTCGATGATCCAGGCGTCTCCCGGGCCTTTGTCCGGCACGCTGTCCACGAGGAACAGCACCGCGTCCACTTCTTTGAGTGTCTCGAGTGCCATGCCCGTCATGTAATCGCCCAGTTTGTGCTTGGCTTTGTGGATGCCGGGGGTATCCAGAAAGACCAGCTGGAGCGGTTCGCCGGCTGTTTCGCCGTTGTAGATGCCGCGGATGGTGTTGCGCGTAGTCTGCGGTTTATTCGTCGCGATGGCGACCTTCTCGCCCAGGATTGCGTTCAGTAATGTGGATTTGCCCACGTTGGGGCGTCCGATGATGCCTACGAATGCGCTTCTCAAATATCTGTCCTTTCAAAAGTCGTATAGCGCACGCGAGCACAGGTGTCTTGTGCTCGGCCGCTCTCGCTTAGTCCTCACGCAGCGGTACTAAGCCGCTGCATTCGCTTCACTCTGCACCGGCAAGTACCGGCGTTGCGGATATCCTCGCACAAGACACCTGTACTCGCAGTGCATTATTCTATTTTTCGAGTTTGAACCCATTCGGAAGCAACTCCGAAAGATCCATGATTTCAAGGTGATCCGGATCAGAACCGGTCACGACTGTGAGATCGGGTGCGAACTCGTACATGAACTGGCGGCACATCCCGCACGGCCAGCATTCCTCGGTATCGCCACAGATGGCGATCGCCTGGAATTCTTTCTCCCCCTGGCTGATCGCCGACGCAAAGGCGGCGCGCTCGGCGCAAAGCCCGACCGGATAGGAGGAGTTCTCGATATTGACGCCGGTATACATGACGCCTTCTTTTGTCAGGAGCGCTGCCCCGACTTTGAAATTGGAATACGGCGCATAAGCGTATTCGCGTACCGCCTGCGCCTGCAGGAACAATTCACGATACATAACAGTCCCCTTTCCGGCTCTTATGCCTCTATGTTATCGGGATGCTGGTCCCCCTGGTAGACCAGGCACAGCATCGTCAGATCATCAAACTGCTCTTCTTCCCCGGTAAATGCTTCCACAGACCGGTCGATCCCGTCCAGAATCTGCTGCGCCGTCGCATCCCCGCTGCATCCTGCCAGCGTCGCGATCATGCGGTCAGTCCCGAACAGTTCTTTGCCGCTGTTGGTGGCCTCAGGAACACCGTCTGTATAGACAAACAGCTTGCTTCCGGGTCTGAGCTGGAGTTCATAGTTCGTATACTTCATGCCCGGCATCCCCCCGATGACAAATCCGTGTTTGTCTTTGAGGAGTGCGAACGCACCATCCGGTTCTTTGACCGCCGGGTATTCATGGCCCGCATTGGCCGCCGTCAGTTTGCCGGTGGATAGTTCAAGGATGCCCGCCCAGACGGTCACGAACATTTCCATTTCATTGTTCGCGCAGATGTCTGTATTTGCGTGTTCCAATGCTTTGGCCGGGTCTTTCTCGTTCTTCAGATGGTTTTTGAGCATGATCTTGGATACCATCATGAACAGCGCCGCCGGGATCCCCTTGCCGCTGACATCCGCGATCACGACCGCAAGATGATCGTCATCGATCAGGAAGTAATCGTAGAAATCGCCGCCGACTTCCTTGGCAGGTGTCATGGAGGCGGCCATATCAAACATATGCTCGCCCGGGAATGCAGGAAGCGCTTTGGGCATCACCGCCGCCTGGATCCTGGAAGCAACATTCAGTTCAAATACAATGTGTTCTCTTTCCGCCGAGATCTTTTCGATTTCTTCGATGTAGTCATCGATCTCTGCGGTCATCCCGATGACGTCCTGCGTCAGCTGTCCGATTTCGTTACGCTTTACGGCATATCCGGAGATTCCGCCCAGATTGTCCGTCAGATTGATCCGGACCGACTCGCTGTCTTTGACCTGCGTATACTCCCGGATGCTCTTGGCGACTTCCTCCAGCGGATGCAGGGCAAACATATACAGAACCAGAATCAGGATACTCAGCAGGATGATCTGATACAGGATCGACAGTCCCGTTCCCTGCAGGGTTGATAAACGGATTTCATCTTTTATAGCGGACAGGTCGTACGTCATGCCGATCAGCACCGCCTTATTATCGATCGTCATCAGATAGGTGTAGTAATCGACATAATCGCCGGCCAGTGCCAGATGTTCTTCCGGTTTTATGTTCTTCGCATCGCGTGCGGACTCTTCGTGCCGCTCGACGGCAGCACGCATCGCTTCCTGTTGCTCTTCGTTATCCGCAACAGATACCTGAACACCGATCGGATAGACCTGCAGGTATTCCGTACCGCGCACCGTGTCCTTTTCCGCAGCGCTGAACAGGAAGAACTGATCCTGATAAGCATTCTCCGAAATCCCGGAATCGGTCAGCACGCAGAACAGGAACGCCACGTCCTGATCCTGCTTGATCTGATCGATCCTGGTGATCAGCCAGCTGTAGACGATCTCCGCATACAGTTTCTGGTCTTCCTCCGGCAGTCTTTCGATCTCGAAAGATGTCGCGTAATGCAGCTGCATCCCCGGGTGCCGCTCCAGAAGGACCGCACACTTTTCGTACGTTCTGTTGCCAGGCCGGTAATCTGCGTCATATTCAATATCCAGCTCGTCCGCATGTTCATACCAGTACCGCACCAGCCAGGTGTGAGCCGGGTATTCCCGGACGCTGTCGAGCACCTCATCGCCGGTCTCTTCCGCCTTTTCCTCGGTCTGCTGCCGGATGCTGTTGGTGGCAAGCTGAAGCTGCGTAAAGTACGTCAGGACCGCGATGATGATCATCCCGATCAGAAGCAGTACAATGATTTGTTTAATTAAGCCTGGTTTTTTCCGCAAACGCATTGCTTATTTTCCTTTATTCCGTTCTGGTCAGGTCCAGCACGCACATCACTTTTTCTTCAACAGCCCTCATGAGCGCCTTCTCATCCTCTTCCATATGATCGTATCCGACAAGGTGGCACATGCTGTGAACGAACAGATAGACCAGCTCCCTGTCTACAGAATGGCCGTATTCTTCCGCCTGCCGCTCCGCCTGGGCCGTGCACAGGACCACATCCCCCAGCAGATACGGCCGTTTCTGGTCGATGTCCGCCAGGTCGTCGAACTGCGGGAACGACAGCACATCTGTCACGCGGTCGACGCCGCGGTTTTCCCGGTTGATGTCCCGGATGGTATCGTCATCCACAAAACTGACGCTGATTTCACAAAAAGCGGGGTCGAGTCCTTCGTTCTGAAGGACCAGTTCCGCCGCTTCCTGGAATCTGTCTGCCTGTTTCGGCTGCTTGCCGTCATAGTAGATATTCATTGCTGTCTCCGTGCCTGTTCATGGCAGCCGTCATCCGCATGGCGTTTCCGCCTGCAGCACTTACTCTTTATTGTTTTTCTCTGCGTATTCATCATACGCCTTAATGATCTTTCTGACCAGTTCGTGACGCACGACGTCAACGTCTGTCAGATAACAGAATTTGATCTCAGGGACGCGTTTTAAGATCCGTTCCGCCTCTTTCAGGCCGGACTGCTTGCCTCTCGGAAGGTCGATCTGCGTCACGTCGCCGGTGATGACCATCTTGGAGCCAAACCCCATACGCGTCAGGAACATCTTCATCTGCTCGCGTGTCGTGTTCTGCGCCTCGTCGAGAATGATGAACGATCTGTCGAGGGTGCGCCCGCGCATATACGCCAGCGGCACGATCTCGATGACTTCGCGTTCTTTCAGGCGCGCCGCACTGTCTCTGCCGAGTACATCGAACAGCGCATCGTACAGCGGTCGCAGATACGGATCGACCTTTTCCTGCAGATCGCCGGGCAGGAAGCCCAGGCTTTCGCCCGCCTCGACCGCAGGTCTTGCGAGGATGATCTTCTCCACCTGTTTTTTCTTGAACGCAGCGACCGCCATGGCGACGGCGAGATATGTCTTGCCGGTGCCTGCCGGTCCGATGCCGAAGACGATGTCATTGTTCGCGATGGCGTTGACATAGTCCTTCTGACCGATCGTCTTAGCCTTGAGCGGCTTGCCCGTATGCGTAAAGCAGACGATGTCCTTGCCGACTCTGCTGTCGCGGTACGAAACGCCTTTATTGACAAGCTCGATCACATAAATGATCTTCTGCTTGTCGAGCGATTCCCCGGCATCGACGATATCGATCAGCTCCCGGACCACTTTCGCCGCCTTGACGCGGTTTTCGCCGCCGATGAGGAGCGATTCTCCGCGCTGTGTCAGACTCACACCGAGCTCCTGCCGGATCATGTCCGCATTGCGGTCCATCATCCCGAACAGTTCGCCGCGGTCTACGTCTTCCAGGGATACTTTCAGGGTGTCTTCCAAATGTGGATTCCTCTCTTATACAAATGACCCAGATCAACTCCGGGTCATTTTTTCGCTTATGCTAGAAATTCTTCTATGATCTTCCGTACGGTGTTGCCGTCCGCAAGACCTTTGACCTTCGGCATCACGCTTTTCATGAGCTTGCCCATGTTCTGCTTGCCGCCTTCCACGCCGACTTCCGCCGCCGTTTCGGTCACGAGTTTCCGGATTTGTTCTTCACTCATCTGTTCCGGCAGATAGGCTTCCAGGATCTCGATCTCCGCTTTGTAGGAATCCAGCAGATCGGTCCGCCCCGCCTTTTCAAAATCAGCGAGTGCGTCCTTTCTCATTTTGACCTGCTTCTTGAGGATCGCAAGTACATCCGCGTCCTCAACTTCCTTGCGTGTGTCGACCTCGACCTGCTTGATCGCTGCTCTGGCAAAACTCAGAGTGTTCTTCTTCACTTCATCGTGCGCTTTCATCGCCGCCTTGAAGTCTTCCGTCAATCTCTCCTGCAGTGTCATTCATACACCTCTTTTCCGAAGAAATATCCGTCTATAAACTAGTACTTCTTATTTGCCTTCTTGCGAGCAGCCTCAGACTTCTTCTTTCTCTTCACGCTGGGCTTCTCGTAATGTTCCCGCTTTCTGAGTTCGCTCATAACGCCGTCTCTGGCGCACGAACGCTTGAATCTTTTCAGCGCACTCTCCAAGCTCTCGTTGTCTTTAACGATGACCTGTGCCATGACTTTTCACCTCCTGTCATTGTGGAGTTCGCTGTACAACAGCCTTATGATTATACTATCAGCCTGGTGGCCATGTCAACTTTCTCTTGCCGATAATATGGATATGCAGATGCTTGACGGTCTGCTGTCCGTCTTCGCCGCAGTTGATGACCACGCGGTAGCCGTTGTCCAGTTCCATGGTCTTTGCGATGTCCTTGATCTTGCACATCATGTAGCCCATCAGTTCCTGGTCCTCTTCGGTCAGGTCATCTGTGGATGCGATGTGCTTTTTGGGGATCATCAGAACGTGCACCGGGGCGCACGGACCTGCGTCATGGAATACCATGATCTTATCGTCTTCGTAGACGATGTTGCTGTCGATCTCTTTGTTCGCGATCATGCAGAAGATGCAATCATCCATCGTATTCGCCTCCTTTTCCACTATTTTACGATACCTGTCAGTCCGTTGCAAGAAGAGGAATCGCTACCTGATCACGATAATACCGGACTCGTCTGCATCTACGACAGACCCTGTTACAAACCGGTCGTGCAGATCCTCATCACTGCGGACAAAGGCTTTCGTATAGTCGTTGGTATAGCCGGTCCACAGACCGTTTTCCTGTTCCTCTATGAGCACGCGCTGCTCTGTGCCGAGATGCAGGCGGTGATAATCCGCCATCAGTCTGTCCCCGAGCGCCTGCAGTCTTGTGCTGCGCTCTTTCTTGACCGGCTCCGGCACCTGGTCCGGCATGACAGCCGCTTTCGTACCGGGGCGTCTGGAATACTTGAAGACGTGAATCTTTCCGAAGGCGACCTCTTCCGCCAGAGAGAGCGTTTCCCTGAACTCCTCCTCCGTCTCGCCGGGGAAGCCCACAATGATGTCTGTCGTGATGTTGAACAGCGGATCGATGTCCCGCAGGACCTTGACAATCTCGAGGTATTCTTTTCTGCCGTACCGGCGGCCCATTCTTTTCAGAACGGTATCGCTGCCGCTCTGCAGGGACAGATGCAGGTGATGGCACAGGCGTTCGCTCTCGATCAGTCTGGCCACAAACGGTGCATCGACGACGGTCGGTTCGAGAGAAGCCAGGCGCACGCGGAAGTCGCCATCCATATGGTCGAGATCGGAAAGCAGTCCCGGAAGGTCCTCATACAGCGCGGTATTGATCCCGGTCAGAATGAGCTCTTTGAACCCGGCTTCGATCAGATCGCGGCATTCGCGCAGGATATTCTCGCGTTTCCTGCTGCGCACGGGGCCGCGCGCCGTCGGGATCTGACAGTACGTACAGTACCTGTCGCAGCCCTCTTCGATCTTGACATTGGCGCGGGTCTTGCCGTCCGGCGCGGTGACCTTGCCGGCCTCTACAAACTCGTTGAGATACTGCCGCGCATCGATGCGGACCACCTTTTCTTCCGGCTCCCCGGATGCAGCGCCTCCGGTGCGGCCGGCACGTCTTGCAAGGCGTTCTTCCACCACGTCCACGATCTCATATTTGTGATTGGTCCCCAGCAGAATATCGAGTTCCTCGATCTGCCGGAGCGTTTCCGGCTCGGTCTGCACATAGCATCCCGTTGCGGCGATGACCGCATCCTGGTTGGCCTTTTTCATCCGACGGATGTATTGCCGGGACTTGCGGTCCGCCAGCCCGGTCACGGTACAGGTATTGACCACGTAAACATCGGCGGGGTCTGTCTCGCCGACGATCTGATAGCCGCGCGCCTCAAAGAGGTGCTTCATGGCCTCTGTTTCATACTGGTTGACACGGCATCCCAGCGTATGGAATGCGACTCTTTTCTGTTCCACGTTCTGATTCTTTCTTCTCCGGCAGAAAGAAACCGGACTACTTGTCGTCCGATTCCTTTTCAGCGTCTTCTCTCTCTTTCGCTTCTTTCGCCATATCTTCCTCGTCGCGGATGATCAGGCGTACCTGCTCGATGCGGCGGTCCTTCACTTCCTCGATCTGGCAGATATACCGGTCAAAACGGACTTCCCGTTCTTCGCCGTCATCGGGGATCTCGCCGAGGATGTCGAGCAGCAAGCCGCCGAACGTCTCACTGTAGTCCGAAGCGAAGTCTGTGCCGATCTCCTCGTTCAGGTCGTCGAGGTCGATATTACCATCGACAATATATGTATTATAGTTAACCTTCTTGATCTCCGGCTCTTCCTCGTCGTATTCATCATCGATCTCGCCCATGACTTCTTCGATGATGTCCTCCATGGTTACGATGCCTGAAAAACCGCCGTATTCGTCGATCAGCAAAGCGATGTGCTGCTTGGTTTTCTGCAGTTCGAAGAACAGGCTGTCGATGTTTTTGGTATCCGGCACAAAGAACGGTTTGCGCAGGATCTGACGGATCTCGACCTTGTCAAAGCCCTTCTTTCTGGCTTCGATCAGGTAGTCTTTGATATTCAGAATACCGATGATGTTGTCGCTGTCTTCTTCATACACCGGCACGCGGGTATACGTCAGCTGCATCAGTTCATCTTCGTATTCGGACTGTTCGTCTTCGATATCGATCATGAAGACATCTGTACGCGGTGTCATAATCTCATAGGCGAGCTTGTCGTCAAAGGCGAAGATGGAGTCGATCATCTTGCGGCCCTCTTCCTTGATGACGCCCGTCTCCTGCCCGACCTCGAGCATGGTCATGACCTCATCTTCCGAAAACTCGTCTTCTTCCTCATAGCTGCCCTTGCCGAGGATCTTCAGGACGCCGCCTGCAAGGCCTCTGTCCAGCACGACGAATGGTCTGCAGAGACGGGAGAAGAACAGCGCATACCCGGACAGCGCCAGGGCAGTCTTTTCCGGCTCTCTCTGTGCGAGCTGCCGCGGCAGGATGATGATGAACGAAACGATCACCACCGCGAAGACCGCAGCCGCGACCAACAGCACGACCACGCCGCGCCCCTGCATGAACATATCGTCTTCATCCGCTGCATAGCGCGCAAACAGGCGCATCAGAAGCAGGGCGCCCGCAACGGTGCTGCAGAAGACCATCATGATCTTCGCCGCCGCCATGTAGTTGGACGGTTTGTTGAAGATCAGCATCAGCCGCGCTGCTCTTTTATCCCCTTCATCCGCCATCTCGCGGATCGCCGTCCAGCGGCAGGCGTCGATGGCCTTGTCCGCGGCGTTGAGCAGTGCCAGCAGTACAAGTAAAAGCAGTATCACTGCGATTTCGATTCCTAATATCAGAGGGTCCTGTGTAAGGTCCATGTTTGTTCCTTTCCTGTTCTATTTCATTAACTTCTCTCTGCGCAGCATGCTCCCGGCGCTCACCGGCTGGTCCATGCGGATCAGAAGGTGCTGCTGGGGATGCGGCGCCGCTTCGACCGGTTCTCCGCTCTCCGCGTCTTTCATGCTGCCGAGCGTCTGGGAAAAACTCTCTCCCTGCGGTCCGAAGACCTCGATCTGTTCGCCCAGGCTCATCTTATTGCGCTGCTCCACGAGCGCTTCCCCTGCCGCCCCGTCATACCCGAGCACAAGGCCGATGAACGTGTAGTCCCGCACGTAGGAACTGGTTTCATAGTTATGGGCGGACGCGTCCGGTTTCCCGAAGTAGAACCCCGTCGTGAAGGTCCGGTGACTGGCCTTGCCCAGCTCCGCAAGCCAGGTCTGCGCTTCCTGCCGGTACGCCGCGAGCGCCTCGTCCTGCCCCGCTGCGGGGCCTTTTACATCTCCGGCCGCTTTGCCTTCCATAATACGCTCCGCCGCATCGATTGCCTTGCGGTACTGCGCGACCACGCTTGCGAGATAGAAGATGCTCTTCATCCGCCCTTCGATCTTGAAGCTCGTCACGCCTGCCTGCGCCAGTTCCGGGATGTGCTCGATCATGCACAGGTCGCCGGAGTTCAGGATGTAACTGCCGTGCGCATCCTCTTCCACCGGCCAGTAGACCCCCGGCCGCTGCTCTTCCACGAGCGCATACTTCCATCTGCATGGATGGGCGCATTCGCCGCGGTTGGCGTCCCGCCCGGTCATGAAGTTGCTGAGCAGGCATCTGCCCGAATAGGAAACGCACATCGCGCCGTGCACGAACGCTTCGATCTCCATATCTTCCGGGAGCTTCCCGCGCATCTGCGAGATCTCCGCAAGAGACATCTCCCTCGCCGTGACGACCCTGCGCACGCCCTGTCCGTACCAGAACTGCGCCGTGCGGTAGTTCGTCATATTCGCCTGTGTCGACAGGTGGATCACCGCGTCAGGGATATGCTCTTTGAGCACCATCATCGCGCCTGGATCGGAAACCAGGAACGCATCGACCGGAATGTCCCGGATCTCATCCAGGAAGGCCTCCATCGGTGCGATATCCTCGTTATGCGGATAGATATTGAGCGTCAGATAGCACTTCACACCGTGTGCGTGGGCATAGGCGATGCCTTCCCGCATCTCTTCCAGCGAGAAGTTGCCCGCACCGCTGCGCAGGCTGAATGCCTCCCCGCCGAAATACACGGCATCCGCGCCGTACAGAACGGCAATCTTCAGTTTTTCGGGATCCCCCGCAGGGGCAAGAAGTTCCAGTTTCATTGTTGTATGTCTTCCCGTTTGCTGTTGTGTCCGTATCGTTGGTCACAGGATCCGGCTTACCGAGAGGCCGTCCCCACATTCGTAAAAATCTGTTGCAACGCGGCTGTCCTGCCGCAGGTCTTCGAGGAATCGCTCCATCCGCTTCGCGCTTGTCCTGTGCCGTTTGTCGCCGCTGCCGGGTGCGGTAAGGTCTGCGCCCAGCATCAGGTTGTCGCACAGGATCAGCCCGCCGCTTTCCATCATGGAGAGCGCCGCCTCGAAATACGTCCGGTAGTGGCTCTTGGCCGCGTCGATGAACGCGAAGTCAAACCGGCGCCCTGCTTCTGCCAGCGCCGGCAGCACTTCTGCCGCATCGCCGAGATGCTGTTCGATCCTGCCTGTCAGGCCAAGCCGTTCGATGGCCTCCTTCGCGTCGTAAAAGCTTCTGTCGTAGATCTCGATCGTCGTGACCGCTGCCTCGGGCAACACGGTCGCCATCATACAGGCCGAGTACCCGATTGCCGTCCCGACCTCCAGGATCCGCGCAGGCTGCGCCTCTTCCAGAATACGCCGCATCACCATCTCGGTGTCTTCGCGGATCGTCGGAATCTCCCGCCGCACGCACACCCCGCGCAGCCATGCCAGTCCGTCGCTGAGCGGCTGCCAGGCATCCGTCGCGGGCGATATGACAGGGCGATTCCCTGACTGCTCTTCCTTATTGTCGTGCCGGAACCGCATTGCCTTCTCCGTTACTCCTGATCTGGATGTTCCTGAATATACTTCTCGTACGCCTCGTCAAACTCCGCCTTGTCTTTCAGGAACTCCTCGTATGTCTTTGAATACCGGTTGGTGCCGTCCATCTCGGGGCTGGCCACAAAGTACAGATAGTCCGTATCCGCCGGGGAAAGGACCGCTTTGATCGCGTCCACACCGGGGGTGCAGATCGGCCCGGGCGGCAGTCCGTAGTTCGTGTACGGATTGTAGTCGGACTCGACAGCGATATCGGAATACGTCGCTCTGATCTTGTCCTCTTTCTGGATATACGCGATGATGCTGTCCATCTGCAGAGGCATCGAGATCTCGAGGCGGTTGTTGATGACGCTGGCTACGTTGGCCATTTCGTCGACATTGCCGGCTTCGCGCTGTACGATCGACGCTTTTGTGATCACCGTGTACAGATCCATGCCGCTTGCTTTCACCGCATCGTAGATGCCCTCTTCCTGCATGTGGTTGTCAAATCCCTGCAGCATCGCATCGATGACGTCGTGCGCCGTCGCATCGAGAGGCAGCGTATACGTATCCGGATACAGGAATCCTTCCAGTCTGGTCGGCCCTGCCGGCAGCATGCTCATGAACGGATAGTCAAAACTGCCGTTTTCAACCTCATGGTAGAAATCTGCCTCATCGATGATTCCTTCCTCTGCGAGCTGATCGACGACCTTGTCGATCGTCTGCCCTTCCAGAATCTGAAAATGCAGCCCCGTCGTATCCCCTGCAGCGATCTTATCCATGATCTCCGTCATGGACATCGCTTTATTGAACTCGTACGTGCCGGCTACATACATCCCGTCCTTGTGGCGGATCTTGCTCTGGATCCGGAAGATGGTCGTATTGCGGATGACGCCTGCCTCCTGCAGGATATCGGCGATGGAGGCGGTATAGCTTCCTTCCGGGATCTCCACGATGACCGGCGTTGTGTCACCGGCATCGACCGGGCTCACGGCGTGTCCGTTATAGAGCAGCGCCCCGCCGGCAGCGAGCACAGCGAGCACGAGCACCGCGAGCAGGACCTTGATCCCTTTGCCGCCTTTTTTTGCTTCTTTTGTACCCATAGTAGTTACTCCGTTATAGCGCAAGGAACCATCAGAGCCCGCCGGCCGTTCCGCCGGTATGCTCTCATGGTCCCGTGGTTGCTTATTCTTCAGCCATTCTGCGGCTACTGTGGTAGTCGTCCATAACCGGAAAATCCTTTAGTAAGAACAGCTTATTTTGCGCGGCCGAGGTATTCGCCGCTGCGGGTATCGATCTGGATCATTTCGCCTTCTTCGATGAAGATCGGTACCATGACAGTCGCACCTGTCTCAACGACAGCCTGCTTCTGCACGTTGGTCGCGGTGTCGCCCTTGACGCCCGGCTCGGTCTCGATGACCTTCAGGTCGACAAAGTTCGGCGCTTCGACGAGGAACGGTGCGTTGTCGTAGAACTTCAGAGTCGCTTCGTCGTTCTCTCTGAGGTACTTGATCGCATCCTCGACCATATCCTTACCAACAGGGATCTGCTCGTAGGTCTCACCGTCCATGAAGTAATACAGTTCGCCGTCATTGTAGAGGTACTGCATGTGCTTCGTCTCGATGATGGCCTTTGCGAACTTATCCGACGGGTTGAACGCGTCCTCGCGGATCGCACCGGTCAGGATGTTCTTGTACTTGGTGCGGACAAACGCAGCGCCCTTGCCCGGCTTGACATGCTGGAAGTCCAGCACGACATGCGGCACACCATCGATCTGGAACGTCATACCTTTTCTGAAATCACCTGCACTGATCATAATCTAACTCCAATCTTTGCTTTTGCAATAATATACTTCTTCACAAGCGGAAATGGTTGATTTCCGGCGCTTATTATACCAAATATAAGCAGTCTTAACAAGTCCGTGATACAGGAATCGCTTTCCGCGGCCCGCCGCAGCTTACATGCCCAGTCCGGCGGTCTCGCCCAGGATCTTGTAGACGTCCTGCATCATGATGGTGAAACGCATCTGCGTCTGCAGATACTCGGATGCGAGCGGGTCGCTGGCGATGATGCCGTACAGCTTCTGGACAGCTTCCATGGCTTCGGGACCGACTTCCTCGCCCATCATCTGCTTCGCCTGGATCGCGATCTGCTTCTCTGCGAAGTCCGTCAGCATCTTATCGAGTTCCGGGTTGGCCTTGACCTTCTGTCTGGCCGCATCGAATTCCTTGAATTCCTGCGATTCGCGGATGGCTCTTTCGAGGTTGTGGGCTTCATCATAGACGTTCATAAGTATTCTCCTTTCCTGCCGCGGACCCTTCCGGCCATGCGGCGGCGTATGCTTAGACTTCCATAAAGACGGGCAGGATGACCGGGTGTCTGCCGGTGCGCATGTAGATGAATTTCTTCAGTTCATCCCGCAGCGCATTCTTCATCGTGGTCCATTCGACATCTCTGCGGCCGTTGTATTTTTCCAGCGCGGCTTTCGCAACCTCCTGCGCTTCCCCCATCAGGTCGCCGTGGTCTTTCACATAGACAAACCCGCGGGAGATCAGATCAGGACCTGAGATGATCTCGTTGGTATCCTCTTCGATCGAGGCAACCACCAGGATCAGACCGGCTTCGGAAAGCAGGCGGCGGTCACGCAGGACCGCATTGCCGACGTCGCCGACACCGAGGCCGTCGACCATCACGTCACCGGCCGTGCAGTAATGCTTCTCCAGCTTGGCGCCGCTTTCTGTCAGATGCAGGCAGTCGCCGTTTTCGAGTTTGAAGATTTTATCCGCCGGCATGCCGAGGTCTTTCGCGATCTCTTCGTGCGCCCTGAGGTGCCGGACTTCGCCGTGCACCGGCATGAAGTATTTCGGACGGATCAGCGAGTGGACCAGTTTGAGCTCCTCTGCGCAGGCGTGTCCCGATACATGCGTCTCGGCGATATCCGAGTAGATGACTTCCGCGCCCTTCTCATACAGGCGGTTGATGACATTGCTGATGAGTTTTTCATTGCCCGGGATCGGACTGGAGGACAGGATGATCTGATCCCCCTGCTTGATCTGGATCGCCCGGTGCGTATTGTTCGCCATGCGGGACAGCGCACTCATCGGCTCGCCCTGGCTGCCGGTCGTGACAATGATCAGGTTTTTATCCGGGATCCGCTTGGCTTCGAACACATCGACGAGCACCCCGTCCGGGACCTTGATATAGCCGAGTTCGATCGCCAGGCTCACGACCTTCTCCATGCTGCGTCCCGAGATCGCCACCTTGCGGTGGTTGGCCACAGCGTGGTCGATGATCTTCTGGATCCGGTGGACATTCGAGGAGAACGTCGCGATGATGATCCGGCTGCTCGATCTGCGGATGATGCCCTCAAGCGTCGAGCCGACCAGTTTTTCGGACTTGGTGTAGCCAGGTCTGGTCGCGTTGGTGCTGTCCGCCATCAGCAGCAGCACGCCTTTGCTTCCTACGTCTGCAAAGGTCGCCAGATCGATCGGCTCGCCGTCGACCGGTGTGTAGTCGATCTTGAAGTCCCCTGTGTGGAACACTCTGCCGACCGGTGTCTCGATGTTGAGGCAGATGCTGTCGGCGATGCTGTGGGTCGTGCGGATCGCATTGATCACGAACTTGCCGAGGCGGAACTTGTCGCCCGCGTGGATCTCGCGCAGGTCGCCCTTGAGGTCGTGTTCCTCCAGCTTGTACCGGATCAGCCCCAGCGGCAGCGGTGTGCCGTAGATCGGGACATCCATTTCCTTGAGCAGATACGGCACTGCGCCGATATGGTCTTCGTGACCGTGGGTGATGATCACGCCGCGGATCTTCTTGCCGCTGCTCTTGAGGTACGAGAAATCCGGCAGCACCACGTCGATGCCGTACATCTCATCGTCCGGAAAACTCATGCCGCAGTCGACGATGATCATCTCATTGCCATACTCGAGCGCGGTCATGTTTTTGCCGATCTCGTTGAGCCCGCCGAGCGGGATGATCTTGAGTTCTCCCGTTGCCTTGGGCTGTGCCTTCTGTCCGTCAGCAACCGCTTTGCGGGTGGTCGTCTTCTTTGCAGGTGCCTTTTTCACCTTCTGCGGTGCCGCAGCGCCCGCCTTCTTGACAGCGCTCTTTCTGACCGGCTCGCTCTTGGCAGCTGCGGTCTTTCTTCCTGCTGTCTGCTGCTTGGCAACGGCTCTTGCCGCACCTTTTCTGGCGGTGTGCTTGCCGCCCTTCTGTGCTTTCTTTCCTGCTTTATCTGCTTTACCAGACTTGCTGTCTGTTGCTTTCACAGTCTTCTTAGCGGCGTCTTTCACATTCTTCGCAGCTCTGCCGGTGCGCTTGGCGACCGAGCCGGCTGCGTCTTTCACAGTTCTTGCCGCGGAACGGCCGCTTCGTCCCTGGCTCTTGGTAGTCGTTTTTTTATCCATATATATTAAATCTTGTCTCTTTCTTTATATTTTCGGCGCCGGATGCGCCTTAGGCCGGATACAGAGGGCGGCTGCCAGCATAGGCAGCCGTTCCCCGGATCCATTCATTCTTCATGTGTACTGCCCGCCGGATGCGCGGGCTGAGCGATTGCTGCAGAATCGCTTATTTCGCGACGATGTTGACCAGTTTGCCCGGTACCGCGATGACCTTCATCACGTTCTTGCCCTCGAGCAGCGCCTTGATCTGCTCGTCCGCCATCGCGAATTCGCCGAGTGCGTCACGGTCCATCTCGGGATCGACATCCATGCGCGCCTTGACCTTGCCGTTGATCTGGACAACGATCTCGACGGTGGAACGCTGCATCGCGCTCTCATCGTACGCCGGCCATGCTTCATCATGGACACTGCCTTCAAAGCCCATGTGCTCCCACATCTCGCTGCAGATGTGCGGCACGAACGGTGCCAGCAGCGTGATCAGCATCTTCAGTGCATAGCGGAACAGCGGTGCGTTGACTTCG
This sequence comes from uncultured Eubacteriales bacterium, assembly GCA_902790905.1. Taxonomy (GTDB): domain Bacteria; phylum Bacillota; class Clostridia; order Peptostreptococcales; family Anaerovoracaceae; genus RUG13615. The sequence goes on along the minus strand of CADATO010000005.1, from coordinate 15,634 downwards.
CCGTCCTTGTATTTGTACATCGCGTTGACCAGTTCCATGATCGCGGAGATCGCGGTGTTGAAGTTAAATCTCTTGTCGATGTCGTCGGTGACTCTCTTGATGGTCGTGTGCAGCGTGAACAGCAGCTCTTCATCCGCCTTGCTGCTGCCGGTGGTGGCCAGCTCGCCGTTGCCGAACTCTTCGACAAAGTTGTAGACCATTCTGTAGACACGGCCGAGGAAGCGGTAGCTGCCTTCGACGCCGGCGTCGGACCACTCGAGCTCTCTTTCGGGCGGTGCCGCGAACAGGATGAACATACGCGCGGTGTCTGCGCCGTACTTGTCGATGATCTCGTGCGGGCTGACGACGTTGCCGAGCGATTTGCTCATCTTGGCGACTTTGTATTCGCCCTTGTCGTCAGTGTATCCCTTGGTGACCATGCCCTGCGTGAGCAGGTTCTGGAACGGTTCTTCGGTATCGACAAGACCCAGATCGTACAGCGCCATGTTGAAGAAGCGCGCATACATCAGGTGCAGGATCGCATGCTCGACGCCGCCGATGTACTGGTCGACGTTCATCCAGTAGTCAACCTTGTCCTTTGCGAAGGCTTCCTTGTCGTTGTGCGCATCGCAGTAACGCAGGAAGTACCAGGAGCTGTCGAGGAACGTATCCATGGTATCCACTTCGCGCTTCGCCGGCTTGCCGCAGCACGGGCAGACGGTGTTGACGAAGGTCTTGCTGGTCGTGATCGGAGATTCGCCCTTGCCGGTGAACTCGACGTCGGTCGGGAGCATGACGGGCAGGTTCTCTTCCTTTTCAGGCTGCCAGCCGCAGTCCTCGCAGTAGATCATCGGGATCGGGGTGCCCCAGTAACGCTGACGGGAGATCAGCCAGTCGCGCAGCTTGTAGTTGATCGTCGCCTCTGCGAGGTTTCTCTCACCCAGCCACTCGATCATCTTCGGGATGGACTCGTAGTTGTTCATGCCGTTGAACTGCTCCGAGTTGATCATCGTGCCCTCGGCCTCGAACGCCTCGGTCAGGTTGTACAGATCGATCGACGGATCACCGGGGTCGACGACCGGGATGATGTCCAGACCGAACTTCTTTGCGAAGTCGAAGTCGCGCTGGTCGTGCGCCGGTACCGCCATGATGGCGCCGGTGCCGTAGCCCATGAGGACGTAGTCGGAAATGTAGATCGGGACCTTCTTGCCGTTGACCGGGTTGATGGCGTAACGGCCGATGAATTCACCGGTCTTCTCATTGGTGGTCGCGGTACGCTCGATCTCGTTCATGTGCTGGCAGCGTTCGATGTACGCGAGCACGGGTGCTTCGTACTCGGTGCCGGCGACGAGTTCCTTGACGTACGGATGCTCCGGCGCCATGACCATGTAGGTACAGCCGAAGAGCGTATCGCAGCGGGTGGTGTAGACGGTCATCACCTTGTCGGTGCCGTCGATCTGGAAGTCGACGTTGGCGCCGTGGCTCTTGCCGATCCAGTTGCGCTGCATGATCTTGACCTTATCCGGCCAGCCCGGCAGCTTGTCCAGGTTGTCCAGCAGTCTTTCCGCGTAGTCCGTGATCTTGAAGTACCACTGGGACAGTTCTTTCTTTGTGACCGGTGTCTTGCAGCGCTCGCAGCAGCCGTCGACGACCTGCTCGTTGGCAAGGACGGTCTGGCAGCTCGGGCACCAGTTGACCGGATTGTCTTTCTTATAAGCGAGCCCCTTCTTGTAGAACTGGATGAAGATCCACTGCATCCATTTGTAGTACTCGGGGGTGCAGGTGGCGAGCTCTCTGTCCCAGTCGTAGGACAGACCCATCTGCTGCAGCTGCGCCGTCATCTCGGCCATGTTCTCATAGGTCCACTTGGCCGGCTCGACGCCGTTCTTGATGGCTGCATTCTCTGCCGGAAGACCGAACGCATCATAGCCCATCGGATGGAGGACGTTAAAGCCCTGCATCTTCTTAAATCTCGCAACGACGTCACCGATGGAGTAGTTGCGGACATGGCCCATGTGGAGTTTGCCGGACGGATACGGGAACATCTCGAGGACGTAGTACTTTTTCTTGTTCGGGTCCTCGGTGACCTTGAACGCCTTGGCGTCCTTCCATTCCTTCTGCCATCTCTGTTCGATCTCTTTGAATTCGTATCTTTCTTTCATCTTGATGGTTCCTTTGTTTTAGTGATGGTTAATAATTATATTTAGAGCGATTCTTCACCGCCGAGCTCCGCGATGATCTCGCAGTCGCCCCAGACGCGCTCGATGTTGTACTTCTCGCGCATCTCTTTTGTCAGAATGTTGATGATGACGTCGCCGTAGTCCATCAGGATCCAGCCGCTCGCCGGCTTGCCCTCGATGCTCTTGGGTGCCATCTCCAGTTTTGCCATGCAGTCTTCAGCCTCGTCAGCCAGGCCTGCGATCTGCCGCTCGTTCCTGCCGGATGCCAGCAGGAAGTAATCTGCGAAAGAGGACTTTTCTGCAATGTCGATGACCACGATGTCCGCCGCCTTCTTCGCATCCAGTGCCTTTGCCACTTCCAGAATCAGTTCTTTGCTTTCCATGAAGCCTCCTTAAATCTATTATTTACCCGGTCGCGCCGGTATTTAAAACATCATCAGATCGGTGAGGTCGAGGTTGTTGAAATCAAACTCGTCGTCCTCTTCCTTTTCTTTTTTCTTCGGATACCCTTCCGTCGGTGCACCGATCTCAAACCACTCGATCGCCTCCTGGGTATCGTCGTCGAGGTACTTCTCCTGCGAGAGCACGTAGTCGCGCGTTCCCTGCAGGCTCAGAAGACACGCCTTGTCGATGTCTTCCTCCAGTGCCTCGCGCAGCGCCTCCACGCCCGGATAGTCTCTGTTCGGCTCTGTCGCGTCCGCAATGAAGATGATCTTCTCGAGGAGCGACATGCCCGCCCTGCCGGTCGTGTGGTAGGAAATCGCATTGAGGATATCCTCGTCGCTGATCCCGAACGCCACCTTCGCCACATGTGCAGCCGCCTTGCTGTGGGACAGGTTGATGTTGTCGATGTACGCATCGCCCAGCTGGTTGAGCGTGACGAATGCATTCATTCTCTCGTCGTCCCATTTGCGGCAGATGTCGTGACACTTGGCCGCGATCAGCGCCTTGTCCGGATCCGCCCCGAGCTTCTTCGCCAGTGCGACGGCCGTCTCCACGACGCCTTCCGTATGACGGATGCGCTTCTCCGTCAGTTCATACTCCATATATTCATCGATCTTATCGATACAAGTCATGTCCATAAATGTATTCCTCGACCGCCTGCGGCACCAGCCCGGTGATGGGCTTGCCGGCTGCGATCCTCTCCTTAATGCCTGTGGAAGAGATGTCTCTTAAGTCATTGCGGATGACCAGGACTTCTGTTCCGTACTGTTCCTGAAATAGTGTGCGGCAGCGCTCGATCTCCGCATCCTGATAGCCGGGCCTGCTCCCCACGATAACTGCATTTTCGGTCAGCAGTTCCTCGGCATGCATCCAGGTGTCCATCTTGATGAAGGTGTCCGTGCCTGTGATGAAGTAGGTCGTGTCCGTCTCTGACGCACTGTCTGCTGTCTGCGATTCCGCGGCAGCTGCCATCCGTTCATCGAGCAGTCTCCTGCGCACCTCCCGCAGCGTGCGGTAGGTATAGGAAACGCCCTCGAGCTCCATCTCCAGCGTTGAGATGAGAAGCCCCGGATGCCCTTCGACCGCCAGCGCCAGCATCTCCAGCCTCTGTGCGGAGTCCGTCACCTTGCGGTCCTGCTTGAACGGCTGGATCTTTGCGGGCATGAACCACACAGCATCGAGCTGCGCCTGCTCCATGGCATCCAGTGCCAGATTGAGATGTCCTTCGTGCACCGGGTCAAAGGTGCCGCCAATGATGCCGATCCTTGCCATAAAGCTTAAGTCTCCTGCGCACATACGTATACGCAGTACATTATACATGGAATCGCTTTGTATTTCAATGCGATTCAGAGAAAGACGGCTGTCAGGCAGCTTCTTAAAAAGAACACAAACGAACACTTGTTATTTTAACGAACACATGTTTACATTCTGTTCTTTTTATGGTATCATTCGTTTAGAAAGTTATGCTTTTTGAACTTACGGGAGCAAAAAGATGAATAAAACAAGAGAACGGGAACAGCGCATCCTGGCCTTCATGAAGAACGAGATCCACGCCAAGGGCTACCCGCCCACAGTCCGTGAGATCTGCAATGCGCTCGAGATCAAGTCGACGTCCACGGTCCACAAGGACATCGCCAATCTGGAAAAGCAGGGCTTCTTAAAGAAAGACCCGTCCAAGCCGCGTGCCCTGATGCTCGTGGAGAACGAAGAGCCTGAGAGAAAGGTCGTCTCCTCTGCCCCGGCAGCCTACGGCAACACATCGCCTGCCGACATCGTGGACGTCCCGGTCATCGGCCGTGTCGCAGCCGGCACACCGATCCTGGCGGAGCAGAACATCGAAGACAGTTTCCCCGTCCCCGCCCGCTTTGTCAACGGCGGCACCAACTTCATGCTCACCGTGCACGGCGAGTCGATGATCGAAGCCGGCATCATGGACGGCGACTACATCCTCGTTGAGCAGCAGAACACAGCAAGAAACGGTGACATCGTCGTGGCGATGGTCGACGGCTTTGAAAGCGAAGCGACGGTCAAGACCTTCTACAAAGAAGCCGACCACATCCGTCTGCAGCCGGAGAACAGCACCATGAGCCCCATCCTGGTCCATGATGTGAAGATCCTCGGCAAAGTCAAAGGCGTATTCCGGTACTTCTAACGACACAGAACGGTTTCTTTCAAATTCTGAACAAAATCAGATATGTGTATCACAAGAGGCGCGCTTTCAGGTATTTCTAAGCGCGCTTTTTTAGTATATACTTAGTGGTGCGGGGCACCTGAAAAGCCCTGCAGGAAATCAATGCTTCAAAGGAGGAACAACTATGCTGAAATTCTATAAATGCGCGAAATGCGGTGCCGTCGTTGCCAAGATCGTCGAGAAGCCCTGCCCCATCATGTGCTGCGGCGAAGCGATGGTCGAACTGACCGCCAACACGGAAGAAGCAGCATTTGAAAAACACATCCCCGATGTCACCATGGATGGCGATGTCATCTGCGCCAAGGTCGGCAGCGTCGAACATCCGATGATGCCTGAGCACTTCATCCAGTTCATCGCACTGGAGACCGAAGGCGGCATGCAGATCAAGTACCTTAAGCCCGAAGAAAAGCCGGAAGCGAAGTTCGTCGCAGCGGACGGCAAGGCGATCGCAGTTTACGAATTCTGCAACCTGCACGGCCTCTGGAAGAAGGAGCTGTAGACCTGCAGCATTTGCCGGCAGATGCCGGAGAAAATCCGTACATGAAAAGAAGGAATCGCTCCCGGCGATCCCTTCTTTTTTCGTGCTCGTATCTCCCTATTTCATCAGCTTGCAGACTTCCGTGCTGAATCTGACCGGGTCGTCGATTGGCATGCCTTCGATGAGCAGTGCCTGGTCGTACAGCAGCTGTGCATAGGTGTTCATCTTGTCTTTGTCGTCTGCTTGTGCAGCTTTGAGAACATCCAGGATCTCGTGATCCGCGTTGATCTCGAGGACGCGTTCCGCCTTGATGGCTTCCCCTGCCGGTGCGGCGTTGAGCACGCGCTCCATCTCGAGGGACAGGCCGCCCTTTGTGGTCAGGCAGACCGGGTGCTCCGCCAGACGGTCGGTGAGCTTGACCTCGCTGACTTTGTCACCAAGCGATGCCTTGATGGCTGCCAGCAGATCCTTGTACTCTTCTTCCTTCTTCTCCAGCACTTCCTTGGCTGCCTCATCCTGCTCCGCCGCTGGGTCATCCTGCTTGACGGACAGGAATGTCTTCTCCTTGTAGCTGCCGACGGTCTGGAAGACGAACTCGTCGATGTCGTCGGTCACGTAGAGGATCTCCGTGCCCTTCTCTTTCAGCGCCTCGGTACGCGGCATGCGGTCGATGTGTTCGATGCTGTCGCCGGCCGCATAGTAGATGTGCGTCTGGTCTTCCGGCATGCGCTCGACGTATTCCGCCAGCGTGACCATCTTCTTCTCGCTGGACGAATAGTACATCACGAGGTCTTCAAGGTCGCCCTTGTGAAGACCGAAGTCCTGATACATGCCATACTTGAGCTGCAAACCGAAGTTCTCGTAGAACGCTTCGTACCCTTCGCGGTCGTTCTTGAGGAAATCCGCGAGTTCGTTGCGGATCTTGCGGGTGATGTTCTTTGCGATGTTCTTGAGCTGACGGTCATGCTGCAGCATCTCACGGCTGATGTTGAGCGACAGATCCTGGCTGTCGACGAGGCCGCGGACAAAGCTGAAGTAGTCCGGGACGAGCTCTTCGCAGCGGTCCATGATCAGCACGCCGGAGCTGTACAGCTGCAGGCCCTTCTCAAATTCGCGCGTGTAGTAGTTGAACGGCGCCTTCTTCGGGATGAACATCAGCGCGGTGAAGCTGCTGACACCTTCGACGCTCGTGTGGATGACGCGCGCCGGGTCTTCCGGGTCGTAGAACTTGCCTTTGTAGAATGAGTTGTAGTCTTCGTCCGTCAGTTCGCTCTTCTGACGCTTCCACAGCGGGACCATCGTATTCAGTGTCTGGTCCTCTTTGATCATTTTGGGCGCTTTCGGCTCGCTCTTCGCTTCCTCACTGTCTGCGCTCTCATCCGGCTCGACCGGTGCAGGCACATCCACCATCATCTTGATGGGGTATCTGATGTAATCGCTGTATTTCTTGACGAGGGCGCGGATCTTGTACTCGCGCAGGAAGATATCGTAGTCTTCCTCGGCGGTGCTCTCCTTCATGTGCAGGATGATGTCGGTGCCGTGGCCCTCTTTCTCCGCCTCTTCGATCGTGTAGCCGTCCGCCCCGTCGGACTCCCAGCTGTGCGCCTGCTCCTCGCCGTATGCCTTCGAGATGACCGTCACCTTGTCAGCGACCATGAACGCCGAGTAGAAGCCAACGCCGAACTGGCCGATGATGTCGATGTCTTCATCCTCGACGTTTTCCTTGAAGTCCAGGCTGCCGCTCTTTGCGATGACGCCCAGGTTCTGGTCGAGGTCCTGCTCGGTCATGCCGATGCCGTTGTCGCTGATCGTCAGCGTGCGGGCGTCTTTATCCGCCGTGATGCGGATCGCGAAGTCCTCGCGTGCAAGACCGGTGATGTTCTTGCTCATGCTCTCGTAGTAGAGCTTGTCGATCGCATCGCTGGCGTTGCTGATCAGCTCGCGCAGAAAGATCTCCTTATGTGTGTAGATGCTGTTGATCATCAGATCGAGCAGCCGTTTTGATTCTGTCTTAAACTTTCTTTTGCCCATTGGTATGGAATCGCCTCCTAATCTATCCGGCATTGCTGCCGATATAATCTTGTTTAGCACTCACTAATAAAGAGTGCTAACACCATTATAGGACGCAATTCTCTTTTGTCAACACCATTAGAATATGACAATCAAAAGAGTTTCGTTCGTTGCACAGTTTTTCCTGTTATTGTATAGTTAAATAAGAGGCGGACATCCAGCACATTGTTGCCCGCTTCTGTGAATATAAAGCCCGATATAAGGAGGACATCTTAATGAGTGAACAGATCCTGATTTCCATCGGCCGCGAATCCGGCAGCGGCGGTCTCGCGATCGCACAGAAGATTGCCGAAGAACTCGGCATCAAGATTTATGATAAGAACATCCTGACACAGGTGTATGCAGAGAACGAGGAGCTCTCCGAAAAAATGGCGAAGTACGAGGAGAAGGCGCCGACCCCCTTCCTCTCCCGCCACGTCCGCGGCATGACCAACTCCCCCGAGGAGAACGTCGCCAAGCAGGAATTCGCCTTCATCAGCGAACGTGCTGCTGCGGGTGAATCCTTTGTCGTCGTCGGCCGCTGCGCCAACGAAGTCCTTAAGGACCGCAAGGAGCTGATCTCCATCTTCGTCAACGGCGATCTGGAGTTCAGAAAGCAACGCACGATGGAAAAAGAAGGTCTGAATGAGCACGACGCGCTCGAAAAGATCGGCGATACCGACAACGCGCGCAGAAAGTACCACAACAAGTACTGCGAGTCCAAATGGGGCGACGCGAAGTGCTACGACCTGACCATCAACGTGGCCAAGCTCGGACCCGAAGAGACAGCGAATGCCCTGCTGGCATACATCAACCGCAGAATGGCGGCGCTGTAGGGCGATTCCGGACCACACAGACAAATCATAAAAACCGGATTGCAAATAAGCAGTCCGGTTTTCGATTGGTCTATTTTCTCGCCAGCACCGCGATCCACGGTTTCTTTTCGTGATGGAAGGCACCGGCATCGGAGAATCCTGCGGCAAAAAGCGCCTCTTTGATCTCTTTGCGGGTGTAGGTTTTCATGTCAATGATCTTTTCCCATTTCTCATTGCTGCCGTCTTCCCCGTCCGCTTCTTTGACGATGAGAAAGTACCCGCCCGGCTTCAGTGAAATCGCAGATGGAAGATGCCTCCACGTCCGCGAGGAACGCCATCCCCCAGTCCGTCATCTTCGCATGACCGTTGTTCATGGACTTTGCCATCATCTTTCCAATCCTGCCCTGCGGCTTTCTCGTATTCCCAAATACTTTGTTCAGAATGCCCATCTCAAAGCCCCCTTCTATCCTGTGCGATACCAGACGGCATCGCTCTTTCCGCATCTTGCACAGCCATAGGTTAGCATGCGCTAACTATATATACGAGCCCAAACAGGCACGAGTACCTGCTGCGATATGTCATGCACCCATCTCCCGGTGGCATACTTCCTGCTTTTGTGGTATAAAGGATGTTGAGCGTAATGGATACATGAATAACGATATGTGAGGCACGCCCCGCATACGAAAGATAAGGAGAAACAACAATGGCACAGGAAATCAACAGCAGCAACTGCAACCACAACTGCAGCGACTGCCAGGCAAACTGCGAATCCCGCACAATGGACTTCACCGTACCGCAGAACACCGGTGCAAAGATCAAGAAGATCATCGGCATCGTCAGCGGCAAAGGCGGCGTCGGCAAATCGATGGTCACAGGCCTTGCGGCAGTCTCCGCAATGCGTGCCGGCATGAACGTCGGCATCATGGACGCCGATATCACCGGCCCGTCCATCCCCCGCATGTTCGGTCTTTCCGAAAGACTGCGCGGCACCGAGACCTCGATCTACCCGGCCATCACCGGCGAAGGCATCAAGGTCGTCAGCTCCAACCTGATCCTCGACGATCCTGAGGCTCCTGTCGTCTGGCGCGGCCCGGTCATCGCAGGCCTGGTCAAGCAGTTCTATTCGGACGTGGAATGGGAAGACCTCGACGTTCTGTTCGTCGATATGCCGCCTGGCACAGGCGATGTCCCGCTCACCGTCTTCCAGTCCCTGCCGGTCGACGGCATCCTCGTCGTCACCTCCCCGCAGGACCTCGTCGCGATGATCGTCGGCAAGGCCCTCAAGATGGCGGAACTGATGAACATCCCGGTCCTCGGCCTCATCGAGAACATGAGCTACGTGGCCTGCCCGCACTGCGGCGAAAAGATCGCGGTCTTCGGCGAGAGCCACATCGAAGACATCGCAGCGAAGTACAACGTCCCGGTCATCGCACAGCTGCCGATCGACCAGAACCTCGTCCCCGCTGCCGACCAGGGCATGCTCGAGGCGTTCAAAGGCGATTTCATGGAAGCCTTCGGAGCAGCCATCGCGAACCTGATCAAATAGCCTGATGAGGAATCGCAAAGCACGCAAAACAGCGTAAAACAAAGACGCACTCCGTTCGGAATGCGTCTTTTTCTTATGTCTCTATGCCTCGGTGATGATGCAGACTGCTATGCGTTCAGGATCTGCATGAACTCTTCTCCGGTGATGGTCTCTTTCTGATAGAGATGCTTTGCCAGCTCTTCGAGTTTCTCGCGGTTTTCCAGCAGAATCTGCGCCGCCTTCTCATGCTGCTTCCTGACGATCTCCACAACTTCCGTATCGATCTTGGTCTGTGTCTCCTCGGAGCAGTCGAGCGCGGTGTCGCCGCCCAGATAAGCGTTCTTGACGTTCGCCATGGCGACCATGTCGAAGTCTTCGCTCATGCCGTACTGCGTGACCATGCTGCGGGCCAGCTTCGTTGCGCGTTCGATGTCGTTGGAAGCGCCTGTCGAGACTTCCCCGAAGACGACTTCCTCGGCCGCGCGGCCGCCGCAGAGCGTCGCGATCTGGTTCTCAAGCTCGGTCTTGGTCATGAGATAATGGTTGTCCTGCTCGACCTGCATGGTGTAGCCGAGCGCGCCGGAGGTACGCGGGATGATCGTGATCTTCTGGACCGGTGCGCTGTGCGTCTGCTTCGCTGCGACGAGCGCATGGCCGATCTCATGGTACGAGACGGTCCACTTCTCCTTGTCGGTCAGGATCGCGTTCTTCTTCTGGTAGCCGGCGATGACGACTTCGATGCTCTCCTCAAAGTCGGACTGGCTGGCGAAGGGGCGATTCTCACGAACCGCTCGCAGCGCTGCCTCGTTGACGATATTGGCAAGCTCTGCACCGCTAGCGCCGGATGCCATTCTTGCGATCTGTTTGAAATCCACTTCCGGATCGTACTTGATTTTCTTGGCGTGGACCTTCAGGATCTCCTCGCGGCCGATCAGGTCGGGAAGCTCGACGGGCACACGTCTGTCAAAACGGCCCGGTCTTGTCAGCGCCGGATCGAGAGACTCCGGACGGTTGGTCGCTGCCAGAATGACAACGCCGGTGTTGCCTTCAAAGCCGTCCATCTCGGTGAGCAGCTGGTTGAGGGTCTGTTCGCGTTCATCGTTGCTGCTGAAGTTGCCTTCTCTCTTCTTGCCGACCGCATCGATCTCATCGATGAAGACGATGCAAGGTGCCTTTTCCTTCGCCTGCTTGAACAGGTCGCGTACCTTGCTCGCGCCCATACCGACGAACATCTCGACGAACTCGGAGCCGGACATCGAGAAGAACGGGACTTCCGCTTCGCCGGCGACCGCCTTGGCGAGCATGGTTTTACCGGTTCCCGGAGGGCCTACCAGCAGGACACCTTTCGGCATGCTGGCGCCGATCTGTTCGTACTTGGACGGGTCATGCAGGTAATCGACGATCTCGGACAGGCTTTCCTTGGCCTCGTCTTCCCCGGCGACGTCATCAAAGCGGATGCCTTCCGAGGACTTGACGTATACTTTGGCATTGGACTTGCCCATGCCGAACATCATCGAGTTCGCACCGCCGGCCTTATTCATCATCCGGCGGGACAGCCAGCTGCCAAGTCCGATGAAGACCACCAGCGGCAGCACCCAGCTGAGGAGCAGCGTCATGAACGGCGATGCTTCCTGCACGATCTCACTGGTGAATTTCACGCCGTTCTCGTGGAGACGGCTGACTAGCTGCGGGTCGTCAACAATACCTGTACGGTAAATCGTCTGATCATCGCCTTTTTCCTTGAACAGGATCTGATGCTGCTGGATCTCCACACTGTCCACCTGCCCTTTTTCGGTCATCGTCATGAAGGTCCCGTAGTCGGTATCCTTGATCTGACTCTGGGCGGCCTGCGGGAGGATGAACCAGTTGAACAAAAGTAGCAGGATCAGCACCAGGCAGTAATAGAATAGTAATGGTTTTCTGGGTCTTTTGACTTCATTCATAATGTCATCCCTTTCTTAGCTCCGTCCGCAGTGTTCGGACAGTTCGTCGATCTTGGCGATCAGCTTTGCGGTGATCGCACATAATGTATCCAGTTCATGATCGGTCAGGCCGCCAAACAGGCAGGCATTCACCTGGTCTTTGATCTGCAGGATTTCCCGGTTGACCGTCCTTCCCTTCTCAGTGACCGTGAAATGCACGATGCGGCGGTCCTTCGCATCCCGCTCGGAGAGCAGGTACGCCTTCTTGCAGAGCCCGTCTGTTGCGATCGAGACGTGCCCTTTATTCATACAAAGCTCCCAGGCGATCTCTGTCGGCGTTCTGTCAGGAAACTCGCAAAGGAATACCAGCACGTCCACCTCCGCCTGCTTGAGCCCGTACCGGTCACGGAAGTCCCGGTAGAGGTCGTCGACCAGACGCTTGAACTTCCTGCCGCGCAGCAGTACGTCGAGTTCGATGTCCCTGTTCATTTCTTTCACCACCTTAATTGTTTAAACTAATATTTTTTAATTTTAAATCCTTTAATTTTAAATCATAATACAAAAGAAACAGTTAGTTGTCAACAACTAACTGCACTTGTTACATGGATTTCATGCCATGACTATAGGACTTCCTCGTCGGGGCCCTTCCTGACCGTCGGATTTGCCGCATTGATGCGCGCAAAGCACGGACAGTCCCTGCTGTGGTCGTTGATGATGCCGCAGGCCTGCATATGAGAGTAGATCGTGACAGGCCCCACGAACTTGAAGCCGCGCTTCTTCAGGTCTTTGCTGATCCTGGCTGACAGGCCGTTGCTGACCGGAACACTGCCGTCTGCGTGGCCGGTGTAGAGAATGGTCTTGTGCCCTGTAAAGGCCCAGATGTAATCGCAGAACGACCCGAACTCTTCCCGCACTTTCTGATACGCCTGCGCATTACTGATCACCGCACGGATCTTGCGCTCCGAACGGATCATATTGGGCGTTTCCATGATACGCGCAACGTCCTCTTCACCGAACGCTGCGATCCTGTCAAAGTCAAACCCGGCAAAGCACTCCCGGAAAACCGCCCGCTTTGTCAGCATCAGATCCCAGGACAGGCCGCACTGCAGGCACTCAAGACACAGATGTTCGAACATAACCTTATCGTCGTGCACTGGTACGCCCCACTCCGTATCGTGGTATAGCTTTTCCTGTTCATTGACATCTGCCCATGCGCAGCTGCTCATGATATTCGTCTTTTTTGCTGCCTGCTCTGCCATCCGGCATCTCCCTTCAGCTTCCGTGCTTCTATCTTACGAAGTTGGTGTAGATGCCGGGCTCACGTTCCGGAAGACCGGCTTTCTCCCTGCGGTCCGCGATGGCTTTCATCAGGAACGCCATGTTGCGGGCAAGCGTGCGCATCTGCTGCAGTCCTTCCGCATCCTCTTTGGCCTCTCCCGGCGCCGCGCCGTGCACACCGTTCCAGTACTGCCCCGGTGCGATGGGCATCCCGGTGATGCCAAAGTACTTGTTGAGTTCGTCGTAGGTGGCTGTCAGCCCGCCGCGTCTTGCCACTGCCACGGAAGCGCCCACCTTCATCGTCTTATCGAACGGTGTGCTGTAGAACAGACGGTCGAGGAAAGAGATCAACGTGCCGTTCGCGCTCCCCCAGTACACCGGAGAAGCGATGACCAGACCGTCCGCCGCCTCAAAGATCGCCGCCGCCTCGTTGACCTGGTCGTCAAAGACGCATTTACCCAGTTCCGAGCAGCGGTTGCACGCGACGCAGCCGCGAATGTCTTTATTGCCGATAACCATATTCACGACTTCGATGCCTTCTTCCGCAAAGATCTTCTCCATCTCCGCCAGTGCGATGCCTGTGTTGCTGTCCTTTCTCGGACTGCCGTTGATCATCAGTACTTTCATATCCATTACCCTTTCATTGATTGTTTATGCATCCTCCGTGCAGGAGATGACGGTTTCTCTTCCGAATACATCCACCTTGCGCCGTCTGCCGTCCGGCAGTGCCGTTTCAAACAGCACGAGTGCCTGCGGGTCTTCTGATGCGATCCGCTGCAGCATTGTCCTGTCTGCCGGCTTAAGACCTCCCAGCAGACTGTCCTGCCCGGTAAAGTCCCCATCACTGCCTTCCGGGAGCGATTCCGCATCCATATCATACCGCTGATATGGATACCCGCCGTCCAGCAGCCGCTTTTCCGCCAGTGCAGCCGCCAGCATGCTCCTGTCGCAGCCGGCCGTGCGCCGTCCGAGCTTCGCCCCCGCCTCGAGGAACCCGCCGCTGCCGCAGCAGAAGTCCCCGATCAGATCGCCCTCCTCTGAGGAGGCTTTCACGATCCGCTCCATCAGCGCGAGCGGCTTCTGGGTCGCATAGCCGTTTCGCTCCGCACTGGTCCTGCCGACCATGTCGATCTGCCAGACGTCCTTCGCGTTGACCAGCGTGTACCAGCCAGTCTCGTCTTCGAACTCCTCGACGCCCTTAAACCGGTACGGCTTGAGCCCGCGGTTGTAGGATTTTTCTTTATCGATATGGATCCTGTAATCTGCCGCTTTGGCGTATACGAGGATCGTATCGTGCTTTCTTGCAAAATGCTTTTTCGTGCTGCCGCCCGACTTGTACTGCCAGATGATCTCGTTCAGGAATCGCTCTTCCCCGAAGATCTCATCCAGCATCACCCGCGCATAGTGCACCGTATGCCAGTCGAGGTGCAGCCAGAGAAGGCCTGTATCCGCCAGCAGCTGCCTGGCCAGCACCAGGTTTTCCGCCAGCATCTTATAATATGCCTCGCGCCCCTCTTCGGAGCCGCCGCGGCCTTTCCCGTCCGTCCAGGTATCCTGATAGGCCGGCACTTTGACGGAGAGTTCCTCCCCCAGTTTTTCCGACCGGATCCTGACCGTCGCCTGATAATCCGCGCCCGACAGGAACGGCGGATCGAGATAGATGCACTGAAACGCGCCGCCGTAGCCACACGCAAGAAGCTGCCGCATCACAGCATTGTTATCACCGCGGACCAGGATGTGATCCGGCGCCTCGCCCGGTGCCGGATCACCGACATGCGCCGGTGCATGCCCGGCGGACGCAGTCACTTCGGACAGTTCCGCTGCGGATGCTTTGGCCGCCTGTATGATGTTGTCGAGTGCTGTCAGTTTTCCCATCCCGGATGCTTTGCTCAGTGCTTCTTATGACCGGACTTATGCCCGCTTCTTGCTGTCTTACGGTTCTTACCGCGGCCCGTGCCGTTGCTGTGTGCCTTCTGGCCGCCGGCTTTCTTATGCTGACCGCCGTGTCCCAGCAGGACGGGGATCAGATCTTCCCGGTGCGCCTCATGGAGCGCTTCCATGACGGTCTGCCGGTTCTCTTTCTTATTGAAATGCAGCAGCGCCCGCTGCATCTTCTTCTCGCGCATCGTCTTAGCGACATAGACGTCTTCGCCTGTCAGCGGATCCTTCTCGCACCAGTACATCGCGGTCGCCAGTGTCCCCGGTGTCGGGTAAAAATCCTGCACCTGATCCGGAACAAAGCCCGTCTCGTGCAGATACTCCGCCAGAAGGACCGCATCCTCCAGTTTCGCGCCAGGATGCGAGGAAATGAAATACGGGATCAGATACTGATCCTTGCCGAGTTCTTTGTTGAGCGCAAAGTATTTCTTTGTGAAGTCGCGGAAGACATGCCCGCCGGGCTTTCTCATCTTCGCGAGCACCCGGTCGCTGGCGTGCTCCGGCGCCACCTTCAGCGTGCCGCTGATGTGGTGTTTGATGACCTCGCGCAGGAACGTGTCGTCCTTATCCGCCATGATGTAGTCGTAGCGGAGGCCGGATCGGATGAAAACCTTCTTCACGCCGGGCAGTGCCCGCACTGCGCGGAGAACGTCAATATATTCATTATGGTCTACTATAAGGTTCTTGCACGGATGCGGCGTCATGCAGTCCTTATGTTTGCAGACACCACGCTCAAGCTGCTGCTTGCAGGCCGGCTGGCGGAAATCCGCCGTCGGGCCGCCCACATCGTGGATATACCCTTTGAAATCCGGCATTTCCGTGATGAGCTGCGCTT
>CADATO010000004.1 GCA_902790905.1 uncultured Eubacteriales bacterium | reverse complement strand
CCTGCTTATTCATTGCATTACAAAAGCCCTGTCCGATACAGGATTGAACAGGGCTTCGGTTAGGTTTTTTAGTCTGTCTACTTTCGCTTGACTAGTTCAAGATGCGCCTCCGGGGTTTCCTTTTACTCTCTTTTGCTTTTGTCTACCACAATCCGTAGATCGACACGATCGCGAGCCACGCAACCGTCACGCCAACCGCACCGACCACGCCGCCGATCCGGAAGTAGTCCTTAAACCGATACCCCGCGACCTGCACCATCGTGATGGTCGTCGTGGCCACAGGCGTTGCAAACGCTATGGATGCGCCGATGGCGCACGCGATCGCCACCGGTGTCGGATTGACCCCCGCCCCGATCGCCATGGGCACTGCGACAGCTGCCAACATTGAGACGAGCGAGCCGTTGCTCATGAAGTTCGAAATCACCCAGCCTGCAACCAGGAACACCGCAACCATGACCTTCGGATCGGTCATCGACGGCCCGAATGTATCGATCAGCCAGTCGATGATGACCTGCCCTGCCCCGGTCACGACAAATCCCTGCACGATGGCGAGCGCTGCCCCGAGGGTGATGAGCGCCGGCCACATCATGTTGCGCAGTTCCTTGCGGGTGTCCACGCAGCCGGTCAGCATAACGATGACCGCGCCGGCGCAGGCAATCTGTCCGAGATCCCACTCGAACGGCCGGACGATGAATCCGACCACGCACAGCAGGAAAACGCAGATCGAAATGATGCCGTGCTTCTTATTGACCGGCATGACCGTGCGGCCGTCCAGCGCTTCCTTGATCGCCAGACCACCCTCCAGATCGAGCGATTCCTTGGTCTCGAAGAGTTCCTCTTCACGCTCCTCCGCAACGTCGTTGTCGACCTCCGGGAAATCAAACCACTTCACCTGCAGGTCGTACAGGAAGAACCAGTAGCAAAGCGCCACCGCCGCCAGGATGATCAGCGCAACAGGCGCCGTCGTGAAGAAAGAGAACGGCTCTTCGCCGGTGATTTCAAGGACATTGGACGCAAGAAGCGGTGCCGTGCTGCCCGCGAGCGTCCCGGTGCCGCCGATGAGGCCGCCGATGGCCAGGGGCATGTAGAGGTGCTTTTTCTGGATGCGTCCGCGCGAGGCCTTGGCAACCGACGCGATGAACGGCATGAACATCGCCACGAGCGCGGTGTTGTTCGTGAACATGGAGATGATGCCCGCCGTGACGAGGATCTGCACGAGGAACAGCTTCTCCCCGCGCCGCGTCATCTTGAGCAGGATCGTCTCAAACTCCGTGATCATGCCGCTTTCGATGATGGCGTTGATGATGATCACCATGCCGAACGTCAGCACGACCGGCGTCGATCCGAAGCACGAAAAAGCCTCGGAGAACGTCAGTCCCCCGGAGAACACCAGCGCCAGCATGCCGATTGTGGTCACGAGCGCAACAGGCAATTTATCGATGATATACAAAACGCAAAGCCCTGCTATGATTAGCAGTGCGATGCCAGCCTGACTCATTTCTCTCTCCTTCTCTGATGAGTAAGCTTCTATACTGTCATTATAGCGCGATTCCGCGGCGATATCCACTTTCTTCCTTTTTAACGCATTCCTAACACCCCTGCGCCCCGCACGCTGCCCCCCTGCTCCACCATTTCAGATTCCTTCCCTATACGCAAAGAATCTGAAATAATTCCAACGTTTGCAGGCCCAACAACAGCCTGTCATCTCTGCTCGTCGAAAAACGTTCTCGCAATCGTTGAAAATAAATCAGACTTTCTTCTCTATCGCAAAAAGTCTGAAAGGAATCGCCTAAAACAAAAAACTCCCGGCGCAAACCGGGAGTTTTCATTTCATATTCACTTGCCGCGCAAACCAGCACTTCCGGCCTGCGCGAATTCTGCAACCCGCACGCCTGCAGCAGTCTGCCTGCGCGCCCGCTGACTGCCTAGTCTTCCCAATCATGCATCTTGGTGGAATGCCCTTCGCCGTCGGTGAAGGTAAGCTCGGGGCTCTTGACGCTGACGCGGGTGTTCGGAGGTACGCTGTCGATGATGAACGCCGAACCGCCGATGACCGAATGCGCGCCGATGACCGTTTCGCCGCCGAGGATGGTCGCATTCGAATAGATCGTGACGTAGTCCTCGATGGTCGGGTGGCGCTTGACGTCGCGCAGCAGCTGGCCCTGTCTGGTGGACAGCGCACCGAGCGTCACGCCCTGATACAGTTTGACATTGTTGCCGATCTTGGTCGTTTCGCCGATAACAACGCCGGTGCCGTGGTCGATGAAGAAGTATTCGCCGATCGTCGCGCCCGGGTTGATGTCGATCCCGGTGCGGGAGTGCGCGTACTCCGTCATGATTCTCGGAATGAACGGCACTTTACGCTTGTACAACTCGTGCGCCACGCGGTAGACGAAGATCGCATAGAGGCCGGGGTACGAGAAGATGATCGATTCCTTGCTCTTCGCCGCCGGGTCGCCGTCAAAGCCCGCCTGCAGATCCGTCAGCAGCAGCCGCTGGATCTCCGGGAACGTCTCCGCGAACTCAAAGCAGATTTCCTCCGCCTGCTCCACGATGTCCGGGGTGGGCGATTCCTGTTCATTGTCGTAGCTGAGCGCGATGATGACCTGCTTGCGCAGCTCCTCGATGACCGAATTGATCAGCCCGCCCGCAAAGTAATACGTGTTCGCCTTGTCGAACTCGTTCAGCCCGAAATACCCGGGGAACATGAGCCTGCGGATCGCCTTGATGATGACGATGATCCGGTCTCTGTCCGGGAGGCGGTGCTTGCCGAGTGCGTTCAGAAGATCGTTCTCTTCGTAGTTTTTATTCATCTGTGCGACCAGGTCGTCCAACCGCCCGATTTTTTCGTGTTCCCGCATGTGCGTCCTCCTGTATAGGCACAGCCCATCTATATGGTAGGTATTTTACCATATGCCCGCAGAGCGTTCAACTATACGTCAGCCCCCTAACACACGCAATCCCGCGCATGCAAGCACTACAACTCTTTTCGTTGAGCCAGCCTCCCGAGCCGGCGTTTCCCGGCACGCTTCCGTTGCCCCTTTCTGTCCGCGTCTTCGATGAATTTCGTGCCTTTGCTTCAAGAAATGAACAAAGGCACATTTGGCTGACTCCGCAGACCGCGGGAATGCCAGTTACCATTTGCTAATTGCGTTCCCCCGCCTCAAAAAGAAGAGAAAGACACCTGAATTTCAACGATTTCAAGGCAACTCTCTATGGGAACAGCGCCATCGCCTTATCCGACAACCCGCAAACGTTGAAAAATAGGTGTCTTTGTGGCCGTTTTGCCATCAAAGACACCTAATCCTCTCAGTCCTCGATCTCCCCGCCCGGCAGGAAGTATCCGATGACCGCGGCGGTGAGTGCCGGGATCAGCCAGTTAAATCCGTACGCGTCGAGCGGCAGTTGGTGGATGAATCCGCACGCGCTGATGCCGCACGTATCCGCGAGCACTGTCAGTGCGCTGATGAGAAAACTCACGCCGGCGCCGAGCCGGTAGATGTTTTGTTTGCGCAGTTTGCCGCGGAGCAGCGCTGCCATCGTCAAGAACATGACGGTCGGATAGAACAGCATCAGAACTGGCGCCGCGATGCCGATGATGGTCGACAGTCCGAAGTTGCTGAGCGCCAGAGAAACGGCGCTAACCAGTAGGATCATGGCGGCGTAAATGCGGTCACTATCAGGCGCCGTCTCAGCGGCATCGTTGTCCGCTGCATCCTCTGCTTTTTTGCTGCGTCTTTCCATGACCAGACCGCTGAAATACTCCGCCGCCGCGGAGGTCAGGCCGATTGCTGTGGTCAGACACGCCAGCGCCACGATGATGCTCAGCACGCCGACACCGACCTTGCCGAGCAGCGCCTGGGCGATATTGATGAGCAGACCCGCCTGGTTGATTTCCCCTGCCTGGTACGCGTCCGTCCACTGCGAACCGGTCGTCGCACCAAGGTACGTCAGACCGCCGTAGACAAAGCAGAGCAGGCCGCCCGCCAGCAGTGCTGCGCGAGCTGCCGCCTTCTTCTCGCCGACCACACCAACCGCTGCACATTCCGCCTCCGCATTCCTGCCACGGATCGCATCGATCACGAGGATCGAGAAAAACAGCCCCGCCATGACGTCCAGCGTCTGGTAACCGTTGTAGATGCCATCGCGGAAAAGCGTTTCGGAGAGCTGCGGGCCGGCCGGTGCCGCCGGATTGATAACGCCAACGATGATCAGGACCGTGATTGCAGCCACGAGCACCGGCGTCAGGTATTTGCCCAGAATATCGATAACCTTGGACGGCCGGATCGTCAGCACGACCACGACCGCAAAGAACAGCACCGAAAAGATCAGCCGCGCGATGGCATTTCCCGGATCGATGCCAAGAAGCGGCGCCGCACCCATTTCAAAAGTCACGGCCGCATTGCGCGGGATCGCGAGGAGCGGGCCGATGCAGATGATGCACGCCAGATTGATGATCAGCGAACCCGTCCGGCCGACCGTGCCCGTGAGGCGATTCGGATCGCCATCCACCTTCAGCATCGCGAAGACGCTGCAGATGCCAAGCGCCGCATCCGCCAGGAAGTACGCCGTGTACCCCTGCCACCAGGCCGTGCCGCCCGAAAGCCCGATCTCCGGCGGGAAGATCAGATTGCCCGCGCCGAAGAGCATCGAAAAGAGCGCGAAACCCACGACCAGATACATGCCGATGTTCCGCGTTTTCTTATTGCTGTCTGTACAAATTCGGATTTCTCCGTTGTCTGTATTTCGAGTTTCCCCGTTGTCTGTCATTCGAGCCTCCCTGCTGCCCGTCTAAGTCAGCCATCCCTGCTGATCGGGTTTTGCTTTTTGCCGCAACGCAGCCATTATATCGCATAATCTGCCGTGTTTCCAATAAAGAAAGAGAATCGCCCCGCCGAGCGATTCTCATATTCTCTCATTGTATTTTGCAAGCCGATTGCAATCCGCCGCGCAGCCCGCTTGCGGCAAGCCTCATAGGCCGCCACGGCCTTACGCCGCCTTTTCTTTCTCCGGCAGTTTGTTGTAGACGAGCAGTCCGCGCACCGCGAAGAACAGGCACACGACGCCCATCAGGTAATACCACGGATTTTCGGACAGCGAGAAGAACTCCGGCGCCACCGCGAGCCACATGTTGCACCACGGGTTGAAGGACACGAGCGCCACGCAGATAAAGACGATGTGCAGCCCGCCGGCTTCTCTCTTGCGCAGCGCATCCGCAGCGACCTCTGCGCCGTCTGCATCGCCTACGCGTACCTCGACTGGCTCGCCGGAGAGTACGGCGACGCCACGCTGGAGGAAGTCCTTGCGCTGACCAAAGACCTGCTCAAGGACCACCTCCCCGGTGTTTCCTACCGTTAATCCAGGATCCGCCCGTCCCGCGAGATCGTCACGACCTGCCAGGGGATAAACTTGCCGCTGCTTCTGAGCGCCGTCTCCGCTGCCCGCTGCAGACCGCCGCAGCACGGCACCTCCATGCGGACAATCGTCACGCTCTTGATGTCGTTATCGCGGATGATGGCTGTCAGTTTTTCCGAGTAATCGATGTCGTCCAGTTTCGGGCACCCGATCAGAGTAACCTTGCCGCGCATGAAGTCTTCATGCATGTTAGCGTAGGCGTAAGCGGTGCAGTCCGCCGCGATCAGCAGCTTCGCACCGTCGAAGAACGGCGCCTGTGTGGGGACGAGCTTGATCTGGCAGGGCCACTGCGCGAGCCGGGAAACCGCTCCTGCTGATGTTGTCTGCGCCGCCTCTTCGATTCCATCTGCTTCCCTTCTGAACTGCATCATCTGCGAACCCGGGCAGCCGCCAGCCGGTGCGGCCTGGCCTTCCTCTTTGCGTTTCTGCTTTACCGCCTCTTCATCATACGCCGGTGCCTCGCGCTCCTCGAAGGAGATCGCCCCCATCGGGCAGTTTGGCAGGCAGTCCCCAAACCCGTCGCAGAAGTTCTCCCGCACGAGCTTCGCCTTGCCGTCCACAATGTCGATCGCACCCTCGTGGCACGCCTCTGCGCAGAGCCCGCAGCCGTTGCATTTGTCTTCGTCTATGTGAATAATTTTCCGGATCATCGCATCCTCCTTTTCCTCTCCTTGCTTTTGCATCTTCAGTATAGTATCGTGGAATCGCACAGTATGTGGTTATAACCACATTTGAAATCTTTTTGGAAAGGAATCGCCATGCTCACCGACTACACCCCCATTCTCAAACAGAACGCACTCTTCCGCGGGATGACAGACGCGGAGATCACCGCAGCTGCCACCGCCCTCTCGGCCACCGAAAAGCGGTACGCAAAGGGCGATTACATCCTGCACGCGGGAGATACAACCAGCCGCCTCGGCATGATCCTCTCCGGCAGCGTCACCATCGAAAGCAACGATATCTGGGGCAACAGCACCATCCTCAGCCACGTCGGCACCGGCGACCTCTTCGCGGAGACCTACGCCCTCCTTCCGGAGCAGGTCCTGCTGGTAGACGTCGTGGCAAACGATGACTGCCGGATCCTGTTTCTGGATATGCGGGCACTGCAGTCGCAGACAACTGTGCCACGCACTGCGAACAGCGATGCTTCCACATGGCACCCCAAACTCACCGCCAACCTCCTGCAGATCTCCATCCGCAAGAACCTGCTCCTCTCCAACCGCAGTTTCCAGACGGCCCCGAAGACCATCCGCGGCCGCGTGCTCGCCTACCTGAACACTATCTCCCTGCAGACCGGCAGGTCAGAGTTCGATATTCCCTTCGACCGCCAGCAGCTCGCCAACTACCTGAACGTCGAGCGCACCGCCCTGTCCAAGGAACTCGGCCGCATGCAAAACGACGGCATCCTCAGGTGCTGCCGTTCCCATTTCGTTTTGCTTGACTTGTAGCTCGATTGCTCGATAATAATCATATCGAAAGGAGTACAACCATGACCCTTCCCATCGGAGATACCATGCACATTTACGCCAGCTTTGAATCCGGCGTAGACTATACAGTCCGCATCAAGGTGCGGATGCGTGATGCCGTTGACGGCAGCATACTAGAGGAATCGCTGCGCAAGACGGAACAGCGCTATCCGTACTTTTCCGTGCGCCTCGTTAGAAGCGGCCAGGCCTACGACTACGAAAAGAACCCCGCGCCGGTCGCACTCCTGCACACCAGCCGCAAGGTCACGCTGAACAGCCCCGAGACAAACGGCATGGTCTGGGCGGTCTGCTACGAGGACGACTATATCTATCTGGACTTTTTCCACGGCATCAGTGACGGCACGGGGATGTACATGGTGCTCGCCACCCTGCTCTACTATTACTGCAACGGCCGCTACGGCTTGACGGACCACACCGGCGTCCATACGCTGGAGGAGCCGGTCACACCGCAGGAACTGTACGATCCGCTGGCTACTCCTTTCGCGGAACGTTTGATACGCGAAGGTGCTGTCTCGATGTCTGAAGACGGTCTGTTCGGGGCACTCGAACAACCAAAAAACGCCCCCGCCGAGGCGTTTACCATTCTCCAGGACGGCGGTGCCGCACCAACCGCACCCACGATCTATGACATCGAGATCCCGGAGCGTGCATTCGTCTCTTTCACATCTGCCAGCGATGCGAGCCCGGGGACCATGGTCTCCCTCCTGTTGCTGCGCGCTTTGGATAAGCTGTACCCGCAGCGCACCAAGCCGCTGATTGGCACGTACGTCGTCAACGCGCGCCCCATGGTCGGCGCCGTCGGCACGTATCACAACTGCATCTCCTCACTCGATTTCACGTACGAAGGCAAACTGCGCGAGATGCCCTTTGCCTCGCAGAACACCGCCTTCCGCGGCATCACATTCCTCGGCAGCGACGATGAAAAAATCCAGCGCAACATGGCTGGCTTTGACCGCACAGTGCGGGATATCCTGGCTAGCTGCCCGACGCTCGAGGAAAAGAGAATCGCTTTTGCCAAGATGCGGACGGCTTCCGTGAATCGCCACACCAGCATCATCAGCTACACCGGCCAGTGGGCCCACCCCGCGACCGGACAATACATCCGGGAGATGTGGGTCCATGCCCCGTCTGCAAACAACTGCCTGGGCGAACTCGCGGCGGTGGGCGGCAAGATCCTGCTCTCGCTGCATTTCTGCTCGGACTCCCGGGATCTTGTTGATCTGTTCTTTGAGGAACTGACCGCCAATGCGATTCCATACGAACTCAGACGCGTCGCACCCAACGACGTGCCGGTCTTCACGGAACCGTAAGCATTAAAAAACTGGCCGACACGATGGGTTTACGGATTAGCTGTCCGTCCCATGCGCCGCCAGTCGCGCCGCTTCCATCATGCCGCATCCGCATGACTGATCGGAATCGATGCCAGGGTCGTGGATGCGGCAAGTACCGCATCTCTCCTGACATAATAGGAACTGACTTATACACACGGCTGGGATAATCCCGGGTCCGCGCACTTCCAGTTCCTGAAGTTATTCCCACCCGCTGATGATCCCGAAGGATTTAGCCCCCAGCGACTGACGTCCGAAACGAAGGGATTAAAATCTATATAACACAAAGTGTCCTATATGTCAAAGATAAGGCGTACGCTTATACACACGGCCAGGTGACCCCAACTCCGCGCTCTGCCAACTCTTAATGAGATTGTCTCAGGCTCGTCAATACTGAGCAAGAAAAAACGAGGATCTCGGCCACGCATTAGAACCTTCAGATGAAGGTAAAAATAACGTGGCTACCTCGTTAATTATGCATAGTTTATCAGAGCTACTTAGAGAATTCAAATGTGGATGCCGATAATACAGGGCTATAAGTTGCTCCTTTTCGCCGTATCGGTCTGTGCAAGTCGTGTCACTCCCGAACCCATACGAAGCAGGGAAACCGATGAGGAAATAACGACAGGCTGCATCCCCCCGCCGAAGTACTGGCGTCCATCAATAGCAGAGGGACACACCTGCCCGATAAGCAGCACACCAAAGCCAGTAATGCTTACGAGAATAATATAACACGTATTCGGTGAGCCAAGAAGTCGGGGCAGCACGGCAAAAATCTCGGTTATACAACACTCCATTTTTGCCCTATTGTTCTACTTAAAAGGGAAAAAAACAGAAGACGGTCACGTGGGGCGAGGCATTGCCTCTTCCACCGATCCATCTTCTGTTACAATTAGTGTACACGATTTATTAGATAATACAATACTCCTTTTTCGCCGTATCGTTCTACTCTTTTAGGGCATTTCATCATATTTGGTGGGGACTGCCCTATTCCGCAGCAGTTCTGCCACTTGCTCTTAGGGCATATTCGCTGTATATTCCTTATCTGCCCTATCTCATCTCATATTCAAGAGCCAGAATTAGGGCTTTTAAAACATTTTTGCTCATCCCGCCCTATCTACCAATGACTCTTTCCCTAAATTATTAGGGCAAATTGTCACATAATCACCGAAATAACCTATTCCGCGACGGTTCTTCTTTCAAATGCTAGGGCGATTACCATAGTTCTCTGCAAGTTGCCCTAATGCACTGCTGTTTCAGCTTCCGCCGGCCGGATTATACAATACTCCATTTTCGCCGTATCGTTCTACAAATAAAAAACCTCCGAATCATCTGATCCAGAGGGAATTTACTTGGTTGCGGGGGCAGGATTCGAACCTACGGCCTCCGGGTTATGAGCCCGACGAGCTACCAGCTGCTCCACCCCGCGATATTAAGTTTGGTGCCGAAGACCGGGCTCGAACCGGTACGAGGTTTCCCCCACCGGATTTTAAGTCCGGCGCGTCTGCCAATTCCGCCACTCCGGCAAGCGTTGCCTTGGGGCGGCCGGCCTGGTCGCCGCGGCGCCGAGAAATAATTTGGCGCCCCGAGTAGGGCTCGAACCTACAACCTACCGGTTAACAGCCGGTTGCTCTGCCATTGAGCTATCGAGGCGCACATTGCGTTTGCTATTGCTCACGCGCAATATGTATTATACGGGAAAGGCCATGCGGAGTCAACAACTTTTTTAGGAATCGCTCTGTATTCTTATCCTGCGAATCAGTGCAGCACCGTATCCTCATCGATCCCCGCGCGCACGATCTGCGCCTTGCGGCGGAACTTCTCCGCGTTCACCTCATCGCCCTGCACTGTGTAGAGTGCCGCCAGTTCATCCAGCGTCTCGAGGTGCGACGGATTGAGCTTCAGGACCGCCTTGAATGCGAGCATCGCATCCGCGAGCCGACCGGTATCGACATACGAAATGCCGAGGAAATAGTGCAGCGGCCACCACTCCGCGAACTTGCCGTCAAGATACGGCTCGAGCTTGCGGATGGCGCTGTCATAGCGCGCTGCCTGCGCGTCGTTGATGCCATCCTCGATGACGACCGGGTCGGCGATCTCTTCGAGGCGCCCGCGGATCTCTTTCACTTCTTCGACAGGTGCGTCCTGCATCGCTGCCTTGCGGTCCGCCTCTGACGCCGCCTCATCCGCCGCGGCGCGCGCGGCTTCTACCTCCGCCTCTGCGATCTCCAGATACTGCTGCCAGGCGAGCTGTGCCTTGCGGTACAGCCCCAGATTGCCGTACGCATAGCCGAGGTAATAATGCCCCGGTGCAAAGGCCGGCCAGTCTACGGTCAGGATCTCCAGCATCTCCATCGACTCCGCCTTGCAGCGGCCGACATATTCGGTGTCCTCGCCCTCTTCGTCCTGGTACATCGCTCTTGTCACGAGCGCGTAGGCGAAGACAGCGTCGCGCAGATCACGGTCCGCCTGCTGCGGATCCATCTCGGCCGCCCCCTGCTCGCCCGCGGCGTGCATGGAAGGACTGCCGGCTTTCTGCGATTCCACGGCATTGGCAGCCAGCAGCAACGCCCCGCGCGCATGGAGCAACGCATCGAGGTATTTCTCGTCGTTGAGCTCCTTCTGGCACATTGCCAGCAGAGACTGCTGCATCCCGCCCCGCGAGAACATCGAATCGATGTACTGCCGGTACGCGGGCACGTATTCAAAATGCGGATCGCACGCCATGACGCGGATCATGTTCTCGCAGATCTTGTCCGGTGCGAGGCCCTTGCTGCCCGCGAAGTCGACGAGGTCGCCCTGTTGCAGCGGGATGGGCACGCCTTTCATGACCGGTGCGAGGCCCGCCGGGAAACTCTCCCGTGCGAGGAAGGCATCCGAAAACTCCCCGAAGACGAATGCCTTGAGGAGCGGTTTGACGTATTGCGAAAGGCGGTCTTCCCGCCAGGTGAGATCGAGTTCTTTGCGCATATATATTCCTTACAGTAAACGGAACGCTTCGTCTTTCAGCAGTTCGGTGTGCGCCAGCGCGTTCTTGAGCTGGTCCATCATCCGGTCTTTGTCCTTCGGCAGGTCACCGCGCAGCGAGACGTAGTTCGAAGCGTGGTTGCTGCGGAAGACGCACGGCGTTTCGGCGGGCACATCCATGTGCTGCAGCATGAGGAGCGTTTCCGCGACGACTTCCTCGCCGGTCAGCACCTCGAACTTGCCGGAGCGCACATCGTCCACCAGCGGCGCACCGGGCTCCAGCATCAGCGTCAGGAGCGCCACATAGCTCGCCCCCATCTCGCCGATCATGGTGCCGGTCTCGACCGCATGCTCTCTCCAGTGCTCTCTGTCGCCGAGGCCGTTGATGAACGTCACGGACGTCGTGAGCCCGCACCGCTCGGCCTTCTGCACGGCTTCGATGATCTCCGCGCGCGTCACGTCCTTGTGGATCTGCTTAAGGATCATGTCGCTGCCGGACTCCGCGCCGATATAGACGATCGAGAGGCCTGCCTCTTTGAGCGACCTAAGCTCGTCCTCGGACTTTCTCAGGATGTCGCCCGGGTAGCCGTAGATGCCGATCCGCTCGCACTCCGGGAACGTCGCCGTGAGTGTATTGAGGATCTTGAGCAGCTTGTCGGTCGCAAGGCACAGCGCATCGCCGTCGCACAGGAAGATCCGCCCCACCCGCGAGTAATACGCGCGGGCATCGGCGATATCCTGCATGACATCCTCTTCGGACTTGACTCTGAATTTCTTATCTTTGAACATCCCGCAGAACGTGCAGCTGTTGTGGGCGCACCCGTAGGTCACCTGCAGCAGGAAGCTGTACGCTTCGCTCGGGGGTCTGTAAATGTTGCCTTCCAGCATGAATTATGTCTCCTTGTCGTGGAATCGCTACATGCGCTCGGGTGCTTCGATGCCCAGCAGATGCAGGCCGTTGCGGATGGCCTGTCCCGCCGCTGCGACCAGCGCGATCTTGGCGATTCTCTCGTCCGCATCCTCCACCAGGATGTGCTCATCGTGGTAGAAGCGGTTGAACGTGCTCGCGATCTGGATGATGTGACGCGTGACGATGGACGGTTCGTATTTGCTGCCCGCCTCTTCGATGACGGCCGGCATGCGGTAGATCAGCTTCACGAGATCATACGCGCTATCGCCGGTGATCTTCGATGCATCGATGCCGCCTGCGAGGGCTTTCTCGACGTCCGCCGGATCCGCCTTGCGCAGGACGCTGCACGCACGCGCATGCGTGTACTGGACGTAGGGGCCTGTCTCGCCGTCGAAGTTGAGCACACGGTCCCAGTCGAAGACGTAGTCCTTGATGCGGTTGTTGGACAGTTCGTTGAAGACGACCGCGCCGATGCCGACCTGGTGTGCGATCTCGGGGATGACTTCCTCGTCGACGCCTTTTTCACGCATGATCTCAGCGGTCTTCTCAACAG
The DNA here is from genome assembly GCA_902790905.1 of uncultured Eubacteriales bacterium. Lineage (GTDB taxonomy): Bacteria > Bacillota > Clostridia > Peptostreptococcales > Anaerovoracaceae > RUG13615. Next base: position 69,933 of record CADATO010000004.1, on the reverse strand, counting down.
ACTGGTTAAGGACGTCCTCCAGGAAGACGACCTGTCCCTTACGGGTGGACATCGTCACACCTCCGGCCAGGCTGACCAGACCGAACGGGACGTGGACGCAGTCGTACGCCCAGTCGTAGCCCATCAGGTCGAGCACGCGGAACCACTGCTGGAAGTGCAGGTTCTGCTGGCTGGCGACGACGTAGATGTTCTTGTAGAAGTTGTAGGTTTCCTTGCGGTACACAGCGGCTGCGATGTCGCGGGTGATGTACAGCGTGGAGCCGTCGCTCTTCTTGATCAGTGCGGGCGGCATATCGTAGTCGTCGAGGCGGACGATCTGGGCGCCTTCGGACTCTTCGAGCAGGCCCTTGTCTTCCATTTCCTTGACGAATCTTTCCATCTTGTCGGAGTAGAAACTCTCGCCGTTGTAGCTGTCGAACTCGATGCCGAGCATCTTGTAGACGCGGCTGAACTCCTTGAGCGATTCCTCGCGGAACCACTGCCACAGCCTGACCTCTTCCTCGCCGCCGTTCTCGAGCTTGGCAAAGATCGCACGGGCTTCGTCGTCCAGCGACGGATCCTTCTCCGCCTCTTCATGGAACTTCGTGTAGTAACTGAGGAGCGTCTTGATCGGCTCGCGCTTGACGTCTTCCTCGTTGCCCCAGTGGCGGTAGGCGCAGATCATCTTGCCGAACTGCGTCCCGTAATCGCCGAGGTGGTTGATGCGGATCGTGTCGTAGCCAAGTGCGTCGTAGATCTTGTAGATCGCGTTGCCGATGACGGTGCTGCGGATGTGTCCGATGTGGAACGGCTTGGCGATGTTGGGCGAGCTGTACTCGACAATAACAGTTTTATGGCCACCGATGTCACTCTTCCCGAAATCATCCTTCTTTGCCAGCACTTCGTCCACCACGTCCGAAGCCATCTTGGCGCGGCTCAGGAACACGTTGACGTAGGCGTTGACCTGCACGACTTTGTCGATGATGCTCTCGTAATCGCTCTCCACGCTGGCGTTCAGCTTTTCTGCGATGTCCGCTGCGATCATCGGCGGCGCCTTTCTCAGAACCTTCGCCAGGCGGAAGCACGGCAGCGCGTAATCGCCCATGCTCTCATCCTGCGGAACTTCGATCAGGTCCATCAGTTCATCTTTGGTCAGTTCAACGCCGGCCGCAACCAGCTGATCTGCGGTTTTCTCTTTGTAGTCGATCATTTATTTCTCCTCTTCGTATCCGAAATGGTTACCGTCTTCTTCTGTGTAGACAGGGATCCCGTGCGCTTTCAGCAGCGCTGCGAAGACGCCGTCGCCGGCCGTCAGCGTATGGGTGAATGTCCCGTCATAGATCTTCCCGCTCCCGCAGGACGGGCTGTGCGCCTTCAGGATCGCCCCTTCGATGATGCCGTCCGCCATGTTGGTCGGGCTTAAGCTCATCGTCTCGAACTTTCTCTTTTCGGCCTCGAGCAGGACCTGTTCGAGGCACGCCATCGAGCCTCTTAGGAACGCCTCCGTGAGATCCTTGCCCTCGCGGTCGATGATGCAGAGCACCTCTTCCCGTTCGGGAGAATCGCGGTCCGGGGCTGGTCCGTCAGCGTCCGCGCCGGCGATGCCGGACGGTTTGGCACTGGCAGCCATCGCCTTCCAGTCGAGCGGCATCCAGACCTGTTCCGCCGGATGCCTCGGCACCGGCAGGCCTCCCGCCGTCTCCGGGCACACCACGACGTGGTCGTGCGCCGCCGCAAAATCTTTCACCCACTGGCAGTCGTTGCTGCCGCCATTGTACTTGCAGGGGATCCCCAGCAAACATCCGCTGATGATATACATGGAAGCATGCCTCCCTCTAGTCGATCAACGCATACATATAGTTATTATATCGGCAAACCCAATGACTTTCAATGGAATCATACGTTTGCGCCGAACAGCCCAAGTGGATTCATTTACAAATAAATAGCCTAACCATATAATAAAAAAGAAGCAACGATTACTTCGTTTAGAAACGGAGAAACCAACAGTTTGTAAGGTGGAAAATGAGTATTACTGTTAAAGACGCCATCTCTCTAGAAGGATTTAATAAGTGCCGCCTGATAGCAGGCAGTAAAGGTCTTGATCGTCCAATCATCTACATAGATGCGATGGAGGTACCGAATTATTCTCTTTGGGTGCGACGTGGCATATTAGTCATTACGACCGGTTATGCAATGAAAAACCAGCAAGCACTGCAAGAGTTGATTCGCTCCATGCATGATGCAGATGCTGCTGGCCTTGCTATCAAAACGAAATTTCTTGGTCCAATCAAAGACGAAGTGATTCAGCTGGCAGATGATCTGAAAATGCCGCTATTGGAAATCCCTACCGATATGCCGTTCGTTGAACTGACGACTCCTCTCATGAAGACAATGGTCAATCATCAGAGCCTTCTCCTGGAGTATTCTTTGAAAATCCACGATCAGTTTTCTGATTTGGAATTGCAAGGCGGTAACATTCAGGATCTCACAAAAATGGTCAGCGATTTACTGAATATGCCTGTATTTATTATTGACCAGACAGGAAACCCGATTGCTCAAACAGCAATGGACATGTCTGCAGATCAAGTGAATGCAATGCTTTCTATGAATGCGCCGGTGGGAGGTGGCATTCTGGAACTCAGCAGAACCGATACTGCAACACATTATGCGCATTACCGGGCTGTTCGTTTAAAAGGAAAAATCTGCGCCTACATAATAACCATCCATACCAGTCCTGCTTTGAATGAAATGCAGTTGATTCTGATTGATCATGCGGCGACTTCTGTTGCCTTGGAGTATTCCAAACACGAAATGCTTGAAGAGCATGTTCAACAAATCAGCAGAAATCTTTTTCTGGATCTCATATTGAAAAACGTAAAAACGGAAGAAGAGGCAAAGGGACGTGCAGGTTTGCTGGGCTGGCTGGCGCCACCCTTCACACTAGCCGTACTGGATATACGGGATTTTGAAACTTTTTCAAGTTCCCGAGAGGAAATTGAAATCCTGCAAATCAAAAAAGACATCGAATTCATGATTATGATCGAGCTGTCCAGTAAATGCATTTCCACAAGCGATACTTTTTCTTGCCTTATTCCCTCCCGCATAAAAAGAGACCACCTAACGGCCTCTTTGGGAGAACTGCAGGACAGAATACACAGGAAATACGGAATCACCCTTACCGCTGGTGTGGTTTCAACCGTCAATAGTTATCTGGCTTTGGGAGATGCCTATAATGATGCACAAGACGCTATCCAAATTGAGCGCATTAATCCCCAAAACCGCAATATCATCTTCTTGGAAGATGCAAAACTGGAGCAGGCACTTCTTCACAGCCAGAACAATCAATACTTGATTCAATTCTGTGATGCCGCCCTTACTTCTCTTGAGCAATATGATAAGCGCAATAGCACTGATTTACTACACACCTTGGAAGTGTTGATCGACAACATGGGGGTCCGCACAAAAACAGCAGATGCTCTATACCTTCATCGCAACACACTTCTGCACCGGATACAGATAATAGAGCAACTCACCGGGCGCAATCTTTCTCGCAGCAAAGAGCTTACCGATCTGGCACTGGCACTGCGCATGCGGCCATTCATCATGCATCAATCCGGTGCTGGAACTGCACCAAAGACTAACTAATGGTCGGATTTCAGACCCGCCCCACACATTGTGATCAAAGTATCTTCCAACGGACCATTTTCCTCGCAATATGCTAAATAAGCAGCATAAGTCGCAGCTGTCGTATGCTCGCAATAAATACCTTTAGCGGCAAGCAGAGCCCTTGCGGGAAGGATTTTATCTTCTGGAACACTTAGAAATCGAACTCCATGGCGGGCCGCCAACGCAAGGATTTCCTTTCCGCGCATCGGCTGCCCAACCGCAATGCCTTCAGCAAGCGTCGGTGATACAATCACTTCCGCAGGTTTTGTCATGCCTTTCTGATATGCTTGCTTCAAAGGCATACACCGTTCGCTTTGCAAAGCAAATATCTGCGGCATCTCCTTGATAAGACCAACCGACAGCATTTCCTCCAGCGCATGAACAACACCAATGAAGAGTGTTCCGTTGCCAACAGGAATAAACAAATTGTGTGGAATCCGCCCACACTGTTCATACACTTCATAGATATACGTCTTAGTCCCCTCATAGAAAAGCGGATTGTAGACGTGGTTGGCATAGTAAACACCCTCTTGCTCAACGAACTCACGGCAAACGTCAGCGCAATGGTCTCTGGAGCCGGAAATAACGTGTACTGATGCACCGTGTGCTTTTATCATGTCTATTTTTTTAGGGCTTGTGCCTTCCGGCACAAAGATATCACACTTAATACCGGCTCTGCCACAGTATGCAGCAACGCTATTGCCTGCATTGCCACTACTGTCCTGAGCAACTCGATCCACCCCAATAGACTTGCAATGAGCAACCAGCACTGCTGCACCGCGATCCTTATAAGAAAGCGTTGGCATCAAGTAATCCATTTTAAGAAGAACATGCGTATCAAAACGAATCACTGGGGTCATTCCCTCCCCCAGTGTAATATCTCTCCAGGCGTCATCAAGAAGCGCCATATGTTTCCGATACCGAAAAATACTCCATTCATCCCGGTCAATGTCTTCTGGGTTAAATGGAGTATTCGCTGCAGCTAAACTCCAAAGCCCACCGCAACGGCATTTGGGATAACGAGTTGCAGCCGAAACCTCAGCTCCACAGTCTGAACAAATGAACTTTATGGATGTCATCGAAACCCCCTCTTTATTCTTTATAAACATGATTCGAAAGAGCAAGGCAAGCAAAAGCCCCTTCACAGAGCACAGCATCAAAAACCGGAACCCCCACTGATTCCTCAATATAAGGTGCGATGCCTATCGTCGAAAGACCAGTACAAGCAAATGCGATTGCCTCTGCCCCCATCTGTTTCTGTGACATGGCACGCGCCAGAACACTCTGACGCCCCTTCTCTGTCAAAAGGTCAAGAGTACAGATGACGCCTTCCGGCAGCGTATCATCTACAATGCGATCGCCCAGTATCTCCCGAAAAGCCGGCGGTGCACCTTCAGTTATCCCGATGACGCCAATCAGCCCCTTACTACCAGCCGCCGCGCTCGCACAGGAGCGTCCCGCTCCAATAACCGGAATGGGCAGATCTGCGCGAAGTACATCGAGAGCAGGATCGCCCGCACAACTGATGATTACTGCCTCCATACCGTCCTCATAGAACTGTCTGGCAAGCGAGATAATCTTAGGAATAGCCAGATTTTCAGATTCCTTATCATGCACACCATCACTCTGACCTTCGATACACCTGCTTGTAATATCCAGCATAGGATATGCTTTCTTCAAGATATCAGCATGCGCTTCCAAAAGCGGAGGTTGCTGTGTAACAACACGAATCAAACCTACTTTATACACCTGGCACACTCCATTTCCATGAAACAATACCACATACGTAAAAACAAAACCGCTTATCCGAGGTAGACGCCTTTCTCCATAACAAGCCGGCCATCCAGATAAAGATCCGGTTTCAGAATAACGCCATCCATATGACAATCTGCTTTATTGACACCGCCAAATGAAATATTGGACCCAAATGCGATATGAATCGTTCCGTATATTTTTTCGTCCTCCAGAATAATACCGCGCAGAATTGCTGCATCATTCGTTCCTATTCCAAGTTCGCAGACAACCCCGTTTTCTGGTCTTTTCAACAGAATGTCCAGTTTTTCGGCATCTGCCCCAGTGATTTTCTGCAGCCTGCCATCATGGATTTCCACAATCAACGGTTCCTGCAAAAGACCAACGCCAACCATAGATGCATCAATCTTCATACATCCTTCTGTTTTTGTTTCAAGTGGTGCGATATAGGCCTCCCCACTTGGCAGATTACCTGCCGTTCCAGGCTCTTCATAGACACCCGTGCTTGGAACGGACCTTCTTCCTGTAAGATCCAGCGTGAGGCTGTAGCCCTCTTTCCGAATCTCTGCCGTTTTTGCTTCATCAAGTTCTTTGCAGAGCTTTAACGTTAAATCTTTTACTTTCCCATAATCCGCTGTAATAGCTCCTTCACAGAACATTTCTTCAGTGATGCCACCCATCATAGCAATTCGAGCGCCAGCCTTCACAGCCTCAACCCGAGCGTACGTATGAGAAATGGATTCTTTGGTCGCACAGATGACAATGTCGGCAGCCTTCATGGCTGCCGACACCGCAGCCGGGGGTTCCGTTCCCGAAACCTCTGCCGGCTGCATGCACATTAACATCGCATTCGCTTGTAATTCTTCTGCGGCTTCATACAAAACTGTTCCGATATTCTTGCGCGTATCATCTGTCAGGATCAAAACCGATTCTCCGCTCTTGAGGCCCATATTCCTGGACAAACACATCAATGCACTTTCTTTGAATTCCATGATCCCTCCAATATGATTGATTTCTCCTATTTTAGGCTATCTGTCATCAACAGGCCCCTTGCTTCCAAATGTCTGCAAATGCGACATAGTTCCATAACGTTCCTGAAGCTCATCGAATTCATCCGGATCGTAGAACGAACAAACTCCTTTTGTAAAGGCAATGCAGACCTCGATCATAAAACGGGCTGCTGCTTCAAGATCGAAGATCGGATTGACACCTGTCGCACAACCAGCTACAGGAACGGCTGCTGTAGTGGCAACACCGACAACCGGACACTTTGTTGCCGTACTAGGCTGAATGATACTGTTAATATGGAATGTTCCATTTCCATATGGTGTAAGATCCTGCGTTGTGATAGGCATCACATACGGCATCTCTCCGGTTGCATTCTGCACAATATCGAGAAGATCTTCGCTGATCCGCAGAATCCACCCCTCCTTGATAGTTGGCGTGATAGCAAACCCTCTATGGTTTACATACCGGTTAGCTCTTGTGCTGTCAACGGTCAGAATTGCATCCATCTCATCGCTGACTTCCTCTTTATTGAGCTGCGCGGTAGATACTGGAGAACCCATGAACGCAACAGGTTTATGCGGACTTGTCGGAGCATTGGGGCAGAGATGCGTTGATATCATTACATCTCCCTCCAGATAATCCCCTTTATTCGCCATATCCAGCAGTTTCGCTGCGATAGCTGTTACGATCCATGCCCCGTCTGCGTCTGACACCATTCCAACCGCCTCAGGTCTTGCACCCATTCCTCCAAGTCGGCCAATCAAGCCAATTGTAGGAGCTGTACCACCCGCGCGTTTTCCATTTTTGCCAGGAATCACTACTTTCAGCATGTCCGTAGTTCCATGCCTGCCTTCCAGCACATATGTTGTTACATCTGCCCTAGGCTGGATACTTTGCAGGTATTCCTTAACCATTTCCCCGGACGCATCTGGTCTGTCAAGTAATTCATATGCTTCCATCAGTTGTTTCAAAAGCATGATCATTCACCTTCTTATTCTAGATTTCTATGCTGTTGCTTTCTTATTAAATACCGGATAAAGAATCATATTCATAACAAACGCAACGACCATGCCAACAATCGGAGTCGGAACGACGGTCGACAGCGCAACCATGAACGGTACGCCAAACCCCGTAGGCGGTGTATTCATGAAAAGGCCAACTAGAATTGCAACACCCCAGGCGATAATCGCATTCCACTTCCACTTTGGAAGCAGATCCTTCTCAATGAGAGCAAAGTCATAACCGTTCTTGTTCAGGAAATAGAAGTCGGAAATGATAATGCCGCCAACAGCCGGGATCGTTGCAGTCAGGATCGAAAGGAATCCAGTGTAGCGGGCAACCAGACCGAACGAAGAAATCACAGTACTGATCAGACCAACAACGAGCGTCAGTTTCCAACGGACATAAGGAACTTTTCCAGCAAGAACATTAGAGAGGCCGAGTACCGACTGATAAAGGTTGTTATCATTAGTTGTCCACTGAGCAAGGATCAGAACAAAAGCACCAATCATGCCCATGCCGAGTTCGACAAGCATGACTTCAACAACATTCCAGTTATTGAATGCATATGTGAACAGACCGCCCATGAGAAGAATGGGAACATAACCGACAAAGTATCCGAGGATACAACCTTTAACTGCATCAGACTTCTTTGCAGAATACCGTGTGAAGTCGGATACGATGACAACACCGACTGCAGAATTACCAACAACTGCTGCTACGCCAACTGTAAACGGAATTGCCACATCGACCGGACCACATGCGGAGATTTCCGAGAACGGAATTCTCTGCAATGTCATTACAACTGCAACAATAGACAGCACGAACAGAAGTGGTACCGCAACATTAGACAACCATTTAATGCCACGGAAACCGATAATCGCAGTAATCATCATAGCAAGTGCGCCTAATACAGTACAAAGAACCTGCGGTACATCTGCCCCTGTCATCTGCTTGAGCAGAGTGACAACAGTGCTGCCGAACAGGTCTGCCTGGAAAGCAAACCAGCCGAAGTTGCAGAATGCAAGAATCAAGCCAAAGACTCTAGCTCCGTTCGTACCAAAACTAAATCTTGTTGTCATAGCAGAGGGGAGGTGGGTGGTTGCACCTACGATGCCTACAAAGCAGGCGATCAATGTCAGGATCAGACCCCCGCATATCGTTGCCAGGACCATACCCTTAAAGCCAAGTCCATTTGCGAGCACACCGCCGGTGGAAATTGCGGCCAGGCAGAAGCCTACACCAACCCACACAGCACCCTGGCTCAGCCATGACATATGTTTATCTTCAGGTACCGGGGACGCCTCATAGTCGTTAAAGAGAACTTCCCCGTTTTCTTTCTGTTTACTCATTGTTAGCCTCCTTTTTATGCTTCGGAAATAACGGCATAACTTTCCGGTCTGCGGTCTTTGAGGTATTTGATAGTTTCTCTAGCAGATACAAGTTCGTCCAGATCAACCACTGCGTGAATGATCTCCTCTTTATCGCCTTTGCTTTCAGAGAGTACCTTCCCCCGCCAATTAACTACCTTGCTGTTCCCGAAGAAATGTGTTTCACCCTCCGTTCCACAGCGATTATTTGCTGCTACAAATACGAGATTCTCAAGCCCTCGTGCAGGCACCTGGATATTCCACATGTCTGCATCCTGTTCACACCAGGCACTCGGCACAAAAATTAATTCAGCTCCTTTGAGCGTGAGAATTCTTGCAATTTCTGGAAACCCCATATCATAGCAAATCATGATACCGATCGTCCCGTACTTCGTTTCAAAGACAGGGATATCGTGGCCGTCTTTATAGACTTTTCCCTCATCGAAGCATGCGTGATGTTTGTCATAAACACCGATAATAGATCCATCATCTCCGATCACTACCGCTGAATTGTAGTAGATACCAGGAGTTTCTTTTTTCAGAGCAACCGGTGCAATTACATAACAACCATTATTCTTGGCAGCTTCTCTTAAAGTACTTATGGTTGCCCCATCAAGACTTTCTGCCACCTCACTGAGATGCGGCCCAACCTGGTCTATGTGATAGCCTGTTGAAAAGAGTTCAGGAAAACAAACGATTTGAGCTCCTTCTTTTGATGCTTCTTCGATAAAAGATACCGCTCGGGCCGCGTTCTCTTTCGGCCTGTTAATAATACTATCGAATTGAACCAGTGCAATATGAACAAGCCGGCTCATCTCATACCTCCTTTCTGTATCATGCCCAGAAGTTTTCCAACCAATTAAAATTGCGTTATTAGTGCCAAACTGCGCTATTTGACTACATCAAGTATATGATTTCGTTTCTTAGAAATCGAGATACAAGCCGTTGCATATTTCTCAGTACAAATGTGCATGTTGCACACTTTGCTGGAATGGCAATATAACTAGACAGGATTATATCCCGCCAAGCTCTTTATTATATTAAGAATGCATGAAGCGACGTTTTTTATCGCCCTTGGTCACTATTCGGGCAAATGATTTGCCTCCCTGCGGATCGTCCGCACCAGAAGGCTCACCGACACGGCCATCATGATGAGCTCCGTCACCGGCTGCGCCCAGATCATGCCGGCAAAGCCGAATGCCCGGTTGAGAACGAGCAGCAACGGCACGTACAGCACCAGCTGACGCATCACCGTGATGCCGAATGCGTACTGCGGCTTGCCCATCGCCTGGAACGACATGCGGCTCATCGACACCGCCCCGACGAACGGCAGGATCCACATCACCGCCCGCAGCACTTTCGCTCCTGTCGCGATGACCTCCGGCGTCTGCGAGAACAGCCCGATCCAGAACGGCGCAAAGAGCCCGTAGATGAGCATGACGCACAGTTCCGTGCCGCTGACAACGAGTACGCCCGCCTTCAGCACCGCGAGCATCCGGCGAAAGTTCCCGGCTCCGTAGTTGTAGCCCATGATCGGCTGCGTCCCCGCCGCAAACCCCTGGTAGATGTAGTTCCCGAGCGAGAGGATCTTCTGCGCCACACCCATGGCCGCCACGGTCAGTTCCCCGTACGAGACGGCGAGGTGGTTGTTGACGATGTAGGCCGCCGAGGTAAGGAGCGTTTCCAAAGATGCAGGCACGCCGACCCAGTAGACTTCGCGGAGGATGTCTTCCGTTGGCTTAAGGAATCGCCCGGCCGGCCGCAGCAGCGTCTTTCCGCGCGCATACAGCAGCAGCGACACGCCAAGACCCGCCGTGTTGCCGAGGACCGTCGCGATGGCCGCCCCGCGGATCTCCATGCCAAAGGTGAAAATGAACAGCGGATCGAGCACGATGTTGACCACTGTGCCGAGCACCATCCCGACGATCGAATACTTCGCCGAGCCCTCGCTGCGCAAAAGCTGCCCGATCGTGTAATTGCCCATTGTGAACAGCGCGCCGGCCAGCAGAATGCCGGTGTACTGCTGCGTGAAGGCCATCGTGTTTTCCTTCGCGCCGAGCCCCGCCGCGATCTGCGGCAGCAAAAGAAGGCCCGCCCCGGCCACGATGGCGCTGTTGATCACCGTGAGCACAAAGCCGGTCGTGAGCGTGTGGCACGCCTTGTCCATATCGCCCGCGCCCATGCTCCTGGCGATGAGCGACGAGCAGCCGGCCCCGACCATGTTCGAGACGGCGATCATCACCATCATCACCGGATAGGCGAGGTTCACCGCCGCGAGCTGGTAGTCGTCGTGCAAAAGGCCTATGAAAAACGTATCGACCAGGTTGTACAGCACCATGATGCACATGCCCGCGATGAGCGGCACGCCCATTGAGACGACCGCCTTCGCCGGCGTCTGCTCACGCAGCGTATAGAGTCTCTTATCTTCTTTTTTTGCCTGCCCGGTCTCCAATCTGCCGGCATTGTCCGGCTTTTCGTTGTTTAGCTTTTCTGTCTCAACTCCGTCAGTCTTACTCATAACTGTATTACTATACCACAAATGGCGTTGCCTGACCGCCAAACTATCCACACAGCAAAAGAGACCGCCGCAGCGGCCTCCCCGATAGATCTTTATTCATCACGTCAAACGCAGCAGCTTCAGGCCGCGGTCAAAGACCTTCTGCACAACTGCCCCGGCCGGCACAAGCATATGCCCGGCGCACCATTTTAATGCCGCAAGGGATCGCACAAAAAGCAGATCGTACAGCCAGTTGAATGGCGGCGTAGCAAGAACTACCGTCACAACAAAAGCGAGCGCCGCGACGCACATGCACGCGGGCAGACTTCCGGCAGAAAACTGCAAGACCCCGAATCCAATGCCGAAGCGATACAGCAGATATTTGACAGGCAGATGGAAAATATAGACCGGCATGGTGTGCTGCCCGATCCAGGACCATAGTCCGGGCCGGTCCTGCCTGCCTTTAAACAAATTGAGCAGAACGACAAGAAAAGCGATTCCTGTAAAGAAAACCACAATGTGAAGAGCGATTCCCTGCCAGACCGTCACATGCATCCCTGCATACGAATCCGCCATCTGCACAGCTTTATAGGCATCAAACGCCGCATACCGCAGGAACAGCCATATGCCTCCGAGCAGCACCGCCAGAAGCCCCGCAGTCTGCCAGCCTTTGAGCGACCGGAGCCTGCTGATATGAGCGGGCTGACAATAATAGCCAAGCAGAAAGTACGGCATCCAGTTGATTGCCCGTGCCAGTGCGAAATCACGGCCGATAAAAGGCACGAGTCCGATAAGAAGTCCAAGCACAAAGACAACGCCGGCAAGATGCGGGATCTTCAGGTACGCCGTCTGGAACATCCTGTAATAAAACAGGCAAAGAAGGAACCACATCGCATACGGCGGGCGGTACAGTCTTATGGGAATCGCAAAGCCGGCAACGCGCACAAGTCCGCACGCCAGCCACATGACGATCACGGGCCAGAGAAGCGAACCAGCCGCGATCTGGCGGCCGCGCGCTGCATTTTTGGAGAAATAGCCGGACAAAAAGAAAAACACCTGCATCACAAACAGGTCGATGACAAGATAGAGATATCCCCCCACCGACCCATACACGAACGGCTTGTCAGCCGCAAGAAAATGCTGCAGCGGGATCAGGAACATGCAGAACCCGCGTACAGCATCAAATGAATAGTCTCTTTTCTTTTGTAAATCCATAATTCTCCCCAGAATTCCCTGCACAGATGTCTATCCGCAGGCCGCCGTAAACGGCCTGAGACATCATTTATTATCGTGCAAGCCTCTAAAGAGTTCTTTTGGATTGTCTTATCGCTTTCCTTATTTTTCCTTATTTTATTTTAAGGCTAAGCGGCACTTTGCGCCGGCAGCGCGGCATTCAGCCCTCAAAATGCTCCGCGACCGTCTTGAGGTTTTCGATGATCGGCAGATGCTGCGGGCAGACCTCTTCGCACTGGCCGCACGCGATGCACTCGCTGGCCTTGCCGAAGACGCTCGTCAGGCGGCTGTAGTATTCCTCCTGCGGCATCCAGTCCTTGTCCTCGCGCTCCTGCTGGTCGGCGTTGTAGAGCGAGAAGTATTTCGGGATCGCGATGTTCATCGGGCATCCGTTGGTGCAGTACGAGCACCCCGTGCACGGAATCGCAATCGACGCGTTCATGATATCGACCGCGCTTTTGATCACCGCCATTTCCTCTTCATTCAGCGGCTGGAACTCCTTCATATAGCCGGTGTTGTCCAGCAGCTGCTCCATGTTGCTCATGCCGGAGAGCACCATGCCGACCGGCGAGGCGCTGGCTGCGAACCGGATCGCCCACGAGGGAACGGACATGTCCGGATGATACGCCTTGAATGCGGATTCCACTTCCGCCGGCACGCGCTGCGCAAGGGTGCCGCCTTTGACAGGCTCCATGACGATGACCGGTACGCCGTGTTTCTCCGCGACGGCACAGGCCTCCCCTGCGCGGATGCCCGGGCTGTCCCAGTCAATCCAGTTGACCTGCAGCTGCACGAACTCCACTTCCGGATGTTCCGTCAGGACCTTGTCCAGCATCTCCGGGCTGTCGTGCATCGAAAAACCGATATGCTTCACCAGCCCCTGCGCTTTCTTCTCCATCATGAAACCGAAGCAGTCGAGCTCTTCATACTTCGGATACCGCTCCGCCCCGACGTCGTGCAGCAGATAGTAATCAAAATACTCCGCGCCCGTCTTGCGCAGCTGTTCCTGGAAGACCTTTTCGCGGTCCTCCTTGCTGCTGATAAAGCCCGCGTGCAGCTTCGTCGCAAGTGTGTACGCCTCGCGCGGGTAGCGGCTCGTGAGGATCTCTTTGGCTGCTTCTTCGCTCTTGAAATCGTGGTACATCCACGCGGTATCGAAATACGTGAACCCCTGCTCGATGAAGGCGTCCACCATCTTCTTTGCCAGCTCGATGTCGATGCTGCCCTCGTCGTTCGGGTTGGTGAGCGGCAGACGCATCAGGCCAAAGCCGAGTTTCTTCGCTCCATTGAAAATATCCATACCGATGTTCTCCTCATTGTATCTGTAATCAGTTCCCGGCTGTCAGATGCATTCCCTTCACGCATCTGTGCTCGCTTGCGGCTCTGCCCGTATCTTGATACGGCGCGCAGAGCCCATACGGGAATCGCAGCAGCTCTGCTGCGTGGCGATTCTTCCGTTCACTCGCAACGATGCGTTCAGGGAACGACATCTGCGCCGGGAACGCTGCTTCTCCATATACCAACTCGGTGACCGCTATTCCTATGCGATGCCGCTATTTTAATGCAACAATCGTCACGCCGTCGCCGCCTTCATTATAGCCTCCGCGGCGGAAGCTTTTCACGTGCTTGTTGCGCTTGAGTTCGTCGCGGATCACCTTCATCAGGATTCCTTCGCCGCGGCCGTGGACGATGGTGACTTCCTTGAGTCCCGCCATGAATGCGTCGTCGATGTACTTGGTCACATGATCGAGCGCTTCCTCGGCCTGCTGCCCGCGCACATCGGTCTGCACGCTGACGCTCTGCGACTTGCTGCGGTACAGGCTGCCGTACTGGCTCTTGTTCTTCTTGGCGTTGTCGAGCTTCGCCGCCTTCTTCTTGGCGCGGCCGTCCGGCAGGATCATGAGATCCTCCGCCTTGACCTTGACCTTCAGGTTGCCGATCTTGACGGTGAGGTCCCCCTTGTTGTCCGGCAGGCTCTGCACTTCGCCGTTCTGCTGCATGCTGACGACCTTGACCCAGTCGCCGACCTTGACATCTTCGATCCGGACCGGGTTGTCGTTGATTTCCTTGGTGTATTTGTCTTTGTAGCGGCCGGCCGCATCCTTGATCTTGCGGCGGCTGTTATCGAACTTTCTGGTGCGCTCGCCCATCGACTCCAGCTTGGCGAGTTCCTTGAGCTCCTCGCGGATATCCTGCGAGAAGTCCTCCGCTTCCTCGACCATGGCTCTTGCCTCCGCGCGCGCTTCATTGAGAATGCGGTCGCGTTCCTTGTCGATGCGCTTTCTCTCGGCGGCCGCTTCCTCGCGGAGCTTTTTCATCTCCACGTTGAGCAGCGCCGCCTCATCGCGCTCCGCCTCGGCGGCCTTTCTGTCCGCCTCGATCGCGCCGATGACGTCCTCAAATTCCATCTCGCCGCTCTCCATGAGCGTGCGGGCCTTGTCGATCAGCTCCGGTGCGAGACCGAGTTTCTTCGAGATCTCAAACGCGTTGGAACGGCCGGGAATGCCGACGATCAGCTTGTAGGTGGGACTGAGCGTTTCCACGTCAAACTGCATGCTGGCGTTCTGGACGCCGGGTTTGGTCAGTGCGTACTTTTTCAGTTCTGTATAGTGCGTCGTCGCGAGCACCTGCGCGCCTTTGTCGATCAGGTCCTCCAGGATCGAGATCGCCAGCGCCGCCCCTTCGAGGGGGTCCGTGCCGGCGCCGAGCTCATCCACCAGCACGAGGGTGCCGGGGCGTGCTTCTTCGCAGATGTGGACGATGTTGGTCATGTGGGACGAGAAGGTCGACAGGCTCTGCTCGATGCTCTGCTCGTCGCCGATGTCCGCGAAGATGTCTTCGTAGATCGGCACGAGGCTGCCTTCCATCGCCGGGATGTGCAGGCCGGTCTGGGCCATCATGGCGAGCAGGCCGCAGGTCTTCAGCGTGACAGTCTTGCCGCCGGTGTTCGGGCCGGTGATGATCAGGGCATTCCAGCCGCTCCCGGCCGGGTCGTCCTCTTTCTGCCCGATCGTGATGTCGATCGGCACGACCTTCTTCGGGTCGATCAGCGGATGGCGCGCTTTTCTCAGCTGCAGCACGCCACTGCCGCCGGCGCTGCCGCTTCCTGACGCACTGCCGTTTCCTGCCGCGCTGCCGGGAAGCCCCGTCGAGATCGTCGGCTTTTCGGCGCCCATGCGCAGCGCCAGTCTGCCCTTTGCATTGATAAAGTCGAGTTTGACGAGCAGTTCCTGGTTGTTCATGATGCCCGCATAGTGCTCTGCCGCGCGGCTCGAGAGTTCCTGCAGGATCCTGGTGATCTCTGTCTGCTCATCCACTTCGAGCTGGCGCAGGTCGTTGTTCAGCACGACGACCGCCTGCGGCTCGATGAACAGCGTCTGCCCGCTCGCGCTCTGGTCGTGGACAATGCCGGGGATCTGCCCCTTGCACTCCGCCTTGACCGGCACGACATATCTGCCGTCGCGCATCGTGACGATGGCGTCCTGCAGGTACGCACGGGTCTGCTGGCTGTTGACGAGATGGTCCATGCGGACCTTGATCGCTTCGTTCTTCTGGGCGATCTTGCGGCGGATATCACGGAGCTCCGGACTCGCCGTGTCGCTCATCTCATCCTCGGACAGGATGCAACGGTCGATCTCATCTTCGAGTCCGCGGAACACCCCGATGACCTCGCCCATGCTCTGGATGAGCGGGATCTCCGGCACGTCGTGCTTCAAAAACTGCGCCACATTGCGCGCCGCTGTGAGGTTGTACATGATCCGGAGCAGCTCCGCCATCGTGAGCGTGCCGCCCTTCTTCGCCATGTTCAGCGAGCCGGAAATATCATAGAAGTTTCCGACCGGCAGCGGCCCCTTCATTGTGATGAGCTGCACCGCTTCGCCCGTCTCGTCCAGCCCGTCCCGGATGTCGTACGGATCCGTCATGGGCGAAAGTTCGGCGATGCGCGCACGCGTCAACTCCGACCCTGCCTCCTCCTGAAGCATGTCGATGATCTTTCCGTATTCAAGAACTTGCAATGTTTTCTGGTTCATAGTCTTTCTTCTATATTGTCTGTACCGTCTCGGCAGTCCGCAGTTTCGCTGCCGAGATTGCCATTTTCTGGTATTTCCTGCCCTACTTTGCATCTTTTGCCCGTTTTTGGCAAAAAGACGCACTTTTTTCAACGTTAGCGCCATTTCCGAGTTGCGGCTCCTGCTGCTTTTGCTGCCATCCCCTCGAAAACGTTGAGTTTTTTACGTCTTTTGCACATTTTTTTGCAAAAAGACGATAACCTGCCGATCGAAGTCCGAGAATCGCCGCATCCAACCCGCATTCCATATGGTTTGCGTGTTCCTGACTCCTTTTTCTTGTAGCCGAAAAAAGTGGAAGTATTTGCAACGTTTTCGGAGTTTAAAACGCCATCCATCGCGAATCGCAGCCAGCAAATGCTGCAATCGTTGAAATTTGTTCCAACTTTTCTTCTCAGAGAGAAAAAGTGTCAGAGAATCCCTCAAATTATTGGAATCGCATCCGCATCGTGAAATAAACAGCGCGGCGCAGACATCCTGCTTTTCCGTATCGTTGCGAAGCTCACCACTAGAATAAGCTTATCGCAGTACTGCATCGTATAATGAGAGATGCGGCGCATGCATGCCAGGTTTACTGCAACGTTTTCAGTTGCAGTAAACCGGGCTGCATGACAGCCGCATCCTTAGTATCAGATCAGTGCGCGATTAGCGATTCTCCCAATCCATGCGCCCCTTGAGCTTCTCCATTTCGCTCTTCAGGCGGATATTCTCCATCTGCAGGTCGAAGTAGCTGTTCTCGAGATCGGAGTATTTCTGCTCCACTTCTTCGACTGCCATTGCGCTTTCCTGGCTGGCCTGGGCGCGGTCGCTCTCACGGTTTCTCATGAGATCGTCCACCTCGCGCTGCTTGGCCATGAGCTGTTCGCGGATCTGGTCGGCTTCGGCTCTCGCATCAGCGAGTTCCTGCTGGCTGTCCTTTTTGTAGTCCATGAAGCTGTTCTTGGCTTCTTCCCAGAGCTGCATGTAGTGCTGGGTGTCCGCTTCGTACTGCTCGTTGAGACGCAGCATCTCCTGGGTCCGTTCCTTGACCTCGAAGAGCTCGTCCGCGATGTTCATGGCGGACAGGACGGCGACCGCAGAGAGAGGTGCCGCAGGGGCTGCCTCGGCGGTCTCTTTCATTTTGCTGTCCACATGCGCCGCAACGCGGGCGATGTGTTCCGGATTCTGGTCGCCGACGACCGTGTAATCCTTGCCGTAAATGTTGACTTCGACCTTGTTCATTTTATTACCTCTCCCTTCAGGGAATCGCTCTGCAGGATGCATCCTGCTGTTTGCTGTGATCAGGCCGGCGGCGTGCTTCGGGCAGTGCCGCCGGCGTTACATACTTACATCGCACGCAGATTTGCGTTGAGGGTCTTCTCCAGCACCTCGACCACCTTGTCGTGGACCGGGGCGACTTCCTCATCGGTGAGCGTGCCTTCCTTGCTGCGGTAGACCAGATTGAACGCCAGGCTCTTCTTGCCCGGGCCGACCTGTACGCCGCGGAAGATATCGAACAGCTTGACGGACTCGAGGATCTCGCCGCCGTTGGCCAGGATCAGCTCCTCGACCTCACCGACGGTGACCTTCTCATCGACGACCAGGGCGATGTCGCGTTCGGTCGACGGATACTTGGGCAGCGGCTCGTAATGGATATCGATGCTGGCCTGTTCACCGATCAGAGCGAAGAACAGCTCTGCCGCATAGACTCTGGTGCCGATGCCGTACGCATCTGCGATATCCGGATAGATCTCGCCCATCGTGCCGATGTAGATCGGATCCTCGCCTTCACCGGCTGTGCGCGGGATGAAGACATCTGCGCAGCGGCCCGGATGGAAGGTCTTGTTCTCTTCCTGTTTGACGAATGTCACACCGGTGATGCCCATGTTCACGAGCATCTCGGTGATCATGCCCTTCAGTGCGAAGAAGTCCGCATCGCCGCCGTACATGCCGAGGGTCATGGCATCCGCCTCCATGGGCAGGACGTTGAGGTCCTCGCTGATCTTGCGGAAGGTGTTGCCGATCTCGTAGAACTTGACCTCTGCATTGCCGCGGCTGTAGTTGCGGCCGAGCGTCTCCAGCATCTCCGGCAGCATCATGGTGCGCATGACGGAGGTGTCTTCGCCGAGCGGGTTGATGAGCGGTACGACGTCGCGCAGGACGCTGTCCTCTGCGAGGCCGATCTTGTCCGCATCCTTCGGGCTGACGAAGGAGTATGTCTGGATCTCATCGGCGCCCATCGCTGCGAGGGCTGTTCTGGCCATGCGGCGCAGCGTCTCGGGACGGCCGAGGGAACTCTCGTTGTTGCCCTTGGGCAGGGTGACCGGCAGGCGGTCGTAGCCGTACATACGCGCGATCTCCTCGGAGAAGTCGACTTCTGTCTCGAGGTCGAGGCGCACCGTGGGCGGTGTGCAGATGAGTCTGCCTTCTTTTTCTTCGACACCGATCTCGAGGCGCTCCAGCATGTGGATCATTTCCTCTGTGGTGAAGCTGGTGCCGAGCAGTTTGTTCATTCTTTCCGGACGGACTTCGACGCTCCAGGGAGCCTTCGGGACCGGATAGCAGTCCACTGCGCCCTTCAGGACAGTGCCGGCGCCGAGCAGCTCGATCAGACGGCAGACGCGGTCGTTGGCGTAGCGCGCGAGGTTGGGGTCAACGCCCTTTTCGTAACGCGCGGACGCCTCGGTGCGCAGGCCGAGTGCCTTGCTGGTCAGGCGGATGTTGTCCGGATCGAAGTTCGCCGCTTCGATGAGGATCGTGGTGGTGTCCGCCTCGATCTCGGAGTTGAGGCCGCCCATGACACCGGCAAGGGCAACGCCCTTCTTCGCGTCCTTGATGAGCAGCATGCTCTCGTCCAGTTTTCTTTCCTGTTCATCGAGGGTGACGAAGGTCTCGCCCGGCGCCGCCTTCTCGACGATGATCTTGCCGCCTTCGATCTGGCGGATATCAAATGCGTGGATCGGATGCCCCAGTTCGAGCATAACGAAGTTGGTGATGTCGACGATGTTGTTGATCGGACGCATGCCCGCCAGCATCAGTCTCTTCTGCATCCACCACGGGGACTGCTCGATCTTGACGTCCTTGACGACGCGGGCAACGTAGCGCTTGCAGGCGTCGGTCGCTTTGATCTCGACGTCGATGTAGTCGCTGGCGTTCTCTTCGCCCTTCTCCTCGACGGCCACATCCGGATAGGTGAAGCCGGTCTCGAAGGTCGCCGCGGTCTCTCTGGCCATGCCGAGCATGGACAGGCAGTCCGGTCTGTTCGGGGTGATCTCAAAATCGATGATATCCTGATAGATATCGAGTTCTTTCTCTACGGGTTCGCCGACTTTCGCGTCATCCGGCAGGATCCAGATGCCGTCTCTGTGTGCGATCGGGACAACTTTGTCGTCAAAACCGAGTTCGCCGCAGGAGCAGATCATGCCGTTGGACTCCACGCCGCGCAGCGCGCCCTTGTGGATCGTGACGCCGCCTTCGACCTTGGGCTGGCCGTGCAGCGGGCCGGGGACGTGGCTGCCGTCGAGCGCAACGGGAACTTTGATGCCCGCCTTGACGTTCGGGGCGCCGCAGACGATCTGGATTGGCGATTCCTTGCCGACATCCACCATGCAGACAGACAGTCTGTCCGCTTCGGGATGCTTGCCGCACTCTACGACTTCACCGACGACAACGCCTTCGATGCCGCGGCCGGTGTAGTCGACTTCTTCCAGGTTGGAGCCGGACATGACCATCTTGGACACGTACTCGTCGGTCCCCACCTGGACATCTGTATAATCTTTCAACCATGCAATGGGTACTAACATTCTCGGACCTCCCTATTTGAACTGCTCAATGAACCGCTTGTCGTTCTCGTAGAACAGACGGATATCGCTGACGCCGTACTTGAGCATCGCGATACGTTCGACACCCATACCAAAGGCGAAGCCTGTGTACTTTTCGGTGTCGATGTCGCCGACTTCGAGGACGTTGGGATGGACCATGCCGCAGCCGAGGATCTCGATCCAGCCGTTGCCGCCGCAGACTCTGCAGCCCTTGCCGCCACAGACGAAGCAGCTGACGTCCATCTCTGCAGAAGGCTCTGTGAACGGGAAGTGATGCGGACGGAACTTGGTGCGGGTATTGCTGCCGAACAGCTGCTTGGCCATGCTGTCGAGCGTGCCCTTGAGGTCCGCCATGGTGATGCCTTCATCGACGACCAGGCCCTCGATCTGATGGAACATCGGGCTGTGGGTCGCGTCCGGGGTATCGCAGCGGAAGCAGCGTCCCGGGGAGATGACTTTGATCGGGGGCTTCTTGGTCTTGAGCGTGCGCACCTGTACGGACGAGGTGTGGGGACGCAGGACCGTATCCTCCGTGATATAGAACGTATCCGTCAGATCCCGGCTCGGGTGGTTGGGCGGGGAATTCAGGCCGTCAAAGACGTTGAAGACGGTCTCGACCTGCGGGCCTTCCGCGATGCTGTAGCCCATGGACATAAAGATGCGGGACACCTCTTCCATGGTGATGGTGAGCGGATGCTTGACGCCGACTTTGTAGCCTTTGCCGGGCTCGGTGACGTCGATGCTCTCCATCTTAAAGCGCGCCTGCTTGGCCTTTTCCTTCAGTTCGGCCATCTTCTCGTTGATCAGGGCGTCGACTTCGTTCTTCACTTTGTTGGCTGCCGGACCGATGGTCTTCTTTTCTTCCTTGTCCAGCTTGCCCATCATCTTGAAAATATCTGTGATCTTGCCCTTTTTACCAAGGAATCCGACACGCAGCTGTTCCACATCTTCCGGCGTGGCTGCCTGCGCGATCTTTTCCTTCGCCTCGTTCAGGATCTCCTGGATTCTTTCTTGCATGTTATAACTACCTTTCTACACTTTTATACATCAGGATGCCCGCCGCGACCGCCGCATTCAGCGACTCCATGCCGGTGTGCATCGGGATAAACACATTCTGGTCTGTGACCGCCAGTGCCTCTTCGCTCATGCCGTTGCCTTCGTTGCCGATGACAAGCGCAATGTCCTTTGTGAGGTCTGCGTCGAGGTACGGGATGCCGCCGCGCGGGGTGGTGCCGACGATGGTCTTGCCCATCTGTCTTAGAATCGCTGCCGCCTCCGCCGCGTTCTCCGCGAAGAACAGCGGGAGCCGGAACAGTGCCCCTGCCGCAGCTCTGGTGACTTTCGGCGCGTACACGTCGGCGGTCCCCTTCAGGATCACCGCGCCGCCGTAGCCTGCCGCTGCCGCCGTCCTGAGGATGGTCCCCAGGTTGCCGGGATCCTGCAGACCGTCGAGCACGAGGATGTTGCCCTGCGCCGCCTGCATGAATGCGGTCTCGTCGTACGTACGCTTTTCGACCTCCGCCAGAATGCCCTGGCTGGTCTCTGTCTGGGCGACCTTCCGGAAAAGATCGCCCGTCATAAAGACTGAATAGGCGTCTTTCTCCGCAAACCGGTCGTACAGATCCTGCCGGTCGTCACGGATGAGCACCGTGGCCGCCAGGCCCTCGGAGAGCGATTCCTCGACAAGGTTCTCCCCCTCCACCAGGTACCGGGACAGCCTGTCGCGGTATTTCTTCTGCTGGAGAGACCGGACACGCTTGTATATTTTGTTGTCGCTGCTGCCGATCACTTTCATGGTTATGCCTAATATCAGAAAAGCCGGCTTAAGGCGCCGGCTGATCCATCGCTGGTCACCCTTCGCCTACTTGAGGAAGGAAGGGATGTTAAACTTGGACGGGGAGGAATCCTCATCCATCTTCTTAAGAATGTCGCTCATCGTCTGTCTGCCGTTCTGCGCAGTCTCCGCCGCGTCTGCAGCAACCTGTTCTTCCAGATCGCTGGCCGGCTGCTCAGCCTGCATGTAGTTGCCGCGGCTGTTCTCGAAGCCTGTCGCGATGACGGTGATGCTGATCTCTTCCTGCATTTCCTCCTTGATGGCGGTACCGAAGATGATGATTGCATCCTTGTCGGCGATGCTTTCGATCTGGTTCGCTGCCTCCGCAGCCTCCATCATGCCGAGGTCGTAGCCGCCGGTGACGTTGAGCAGGATCGCCTTTGCACCCGCCACGGTCGTCTCGAGCAGCGGGCTCTCGATAGCTCTTGTAACTGCTGTCTTGACTCTGTCTTCGCCCTTGCCGAAGCCGATGCCCATGTGCGCAACGCCGCGGTCTCTCATGACGGTCTCAACATCTGCAAAGTCGAGGTTGATGACGCCCGGGTTCTTGATCAGGTCGGTGATGCCCTGGACACCCTGCTTGAGGACTTCGTCCGCCATGCTGAAGGCATCCATGATGGTGGTATTCGCATCGCTCGTCTCGAGGAGCTTGTCGTTCGGGACGATGACGATGGAGTCTACGTACTGCTTCAGGAACTTGATGCCCTGCTCCGCGTGTTCGCTTCTCTTGCGGCCCTCGAACTTGAAGGGCTTTGTGACGACTGCGACGGTCAGGATGCCGAGGTCCTTACTGATCTTGGCGACAACAGGCGCCGCACCGGTACCGGTACCGCCGCCCATGCCGGCTGTGACGAAGACCATGTCCGCGCCGGTCACGGTCTGCGCGATCTCTTCCATGCTTTCCTCAGCGGATCTCTGGCCAACCTCCGGGTTGCCGCCTGCGCCGAGGCCTTTGGTGAGCTTCTCACCGATCTGCAGCTTGTTCTCCGCCTTACACTTGGAGAGCGCCTGCTTATCTGTGTTGACAGCCAGGAACTCGACACCCTCGAGCTCCGCGTCGATCATTCTGTTGACGGCGTTGCCGCCGCCGCCGCCGACACCGATGACGACAATTCTGGCGCTGGTTTTTTCACTCATCTCAAACTGCAGCATTTAAGGTATTCCTCCTGAATATATTTATGGCCCAATTAGTGGGTCTACAGAATGCTAGATACTATATACAGTAGAAGTATAGCACATACGAAAAGATTTGCCTACTATATTGGGCAGGCAATTTTCCGCTTTTTAGCAACTTTTTTCAGTTATTGGCGATTCCGTGATAAGGAATCGCTCCGCCGCAGCGGTGCAGCGCTACTCAACCTCGGGGCTGAACGTGAAACTGCCCTCGCTGGCGGCGTTGATCGTGCCTTCGGTGATCTCCTTGGCCGCCAGATCTTTCAGGATCAGCGTGACATCGCCGTTCTCGATGTGTTCAAGGATCATCGCCGGCTTGCCTTTGATGAGCAGGCTGTCTGTAAAATACAGCTTGACGATCTTCTCCGTCATATCCATCTTTGTGAAGGTGATCCCCTGCGCAGCCGCCGTTTTCATGAGGCTGAGCGTTTCATCGTAGACCGCCCCCTCCTCGACCTGCAGGTCCGTGCCGGCCTCTGCCGTGCCGTCCTTGACGGTGATGCCGGTCAGCACCGCAGCTGTCCCGTCCGCTTCGCCGACGCTCAGGACATAGCCGTTCGCATCGATCACCGCATACTGCACCTGGTCCTCCGGGCCGAATGCGATCTGCGCTGCAGGAAGCCGCTCCTCCACCGTGATGATCAGCGTATCCGGCAGATCCCGCTTGATGTTGACCTTAGCGATGTGCGGGTCTTTTTTGATCCGGTCCTCCGCCTTGCCGGTCCTGGTCTTGAAGATGTTCTCGCCAAGAGACAGTTTGCTGAGGTCAAGGATCTGCTCCGCCGTATAGAGCGTCATGCCCTCCACGCGGATCTCGTCGATATTGAAATAACTGCTCATCATGAACGTGATGAGCAGGCCCATCAGCACGCAGAACGTGGTGAACTTGAGCAGATAATGATGCTTCTTGTGCTTTCTGCGCACGTGGATGACGCGGGGCTTTTTCTCTTTGTCCGCATCCTTTTCAGGAAGGAACACGCCGCCTTCCGGGCCGTCCAGGTCATAGCGGAAATTGCCCGTATCGGTCAGATAGTCCTCGTTGGGCTCTCCGTGGATGTATTCCCAGGCACCGGTCTCAACGGGAGACTGCTTCTCGTGCGGACCGGGCTCCCTGCCGGCATCATAAGAGGACGAAGCCTCTTCTTCGTCGTACGCCTCCTCTGCGGGCTCGTCATAGTACGTCTCCGCCGGCTCGTCGTAGAGATCCTCTTCCGGGTCATCGTAGAGATCTTCTTCGGGCTCGCCGTAAAGATCTTCTTCCCCGTCCGGGTCCTCATACGCCTCTTCCGCTTCGTAATAGTCCTCCGCGGCGCCGTCTTCGGCCGTTTCCGCAGCAGCTTCTTCGATATCCGGTATGTTCAGTTCCTGAGTCTTTCTCCTGCGAAAAAGCATAGTCTCCTATCCGCGGTCGGTAATACTGTAAAAGATAATATCGGTCGCATCCAGCGGCGCACACCGCTTTGTCTGCTCCGCCATGCCCTCCATGAAGGCGGGATTGCTGCGGAGGCGTTCGATCTCCTCCAGCAGGACGCCTTCCGTGAGGTTTTTCTCCTCCAGCAGGATCGCCCCGCCCTTGTCGGAAATCGCGCGCGCATTGAATGTCTGGTGGTCGCCCGTCACATTCGGAGACGGGATCAGGATCGACGGCTTGCCGCACAGGGAGATCTCCGATACGGTCAGCGCGCCGCTCCGGGAGATGACCAGGTCGCATGCAGCGAGCACGTCCTGCATGTTGTTGATGTATTCCAGCACGTGAACGTTGTCCTTCGGATCTTCCCCCATATCGTGCAGTTCTGTCATGATCGGCGCATAGTAGGACTTGCCGGTCCCGAAGAACACCTCGATCCCCTCTTTGCCGTTGTAGGCCTTCACGACATCCATCATCGCCCTGTTGATCTTGCCGGCGCCGAGGCTGCCGCCAAAGCTCAGCACGACGAACTTGTCCGGATCGATGCCGAGTTTTTCCCGCGCCGCTTTCGGGTCGGCGTTGAAGAACTCGCTGCGGACCGGGTTGCCGCTGACGACCAGCTTATCCTTGTGCTTGAAGTACTTGCCGCCTTCTTCAAACCCGAGGAAGATCTTTTCGACATACCGTTCCAGCATGCGGTTGGCCACCCCTGCCACAGCATTCTGCTCCTGCAGGAAGCAGCGGATCCCCATCGCCGCCGCTGTCCTGACGACCGGGCCGCTGACATAGCCGCCGGTGCCGATGACGACATCCGGTTTGAATTCCTCGATGATTGCCCGCGCCTGGGCTTTGCCCTTGCGGTAGTCGCGGAAGACCTTGATGTTCTTGATCATGTTCTTGCGGTTGAGACCGGAGACCGTAATGTACCGGATCTCATAGCCGTTCTCCGGCACGAGACGGCTCTCCATGCCGCGCCGTGTGCCGACAAACAGGATCTCGCTGTCGTTGGTGCGTTCCATGATCTTGTTTGCGATGGCGATCGCCGGATAGATGTGTCCGCCGGTGCCGCCGCCTGTCATGATAACTCTCATTTGGTGGTGTCCTTTCTCGGGCTGCTCTGCCTGTTCCCCTAGTAGTTGCGGATCTTGTTCAGATCCCTTTCCACCGCGCTCTGGTGGATCAGCGGATCCCTGCGCGGACCGGGAGCCGCCTGCGGTATTTTACCGTTGTCGTCTTTTTTGATTTGCCTGGATATGTTCAGCAGGATGCCCATACTGCCCATGAACAGCCACAGCGCATTGCCGCCGTAACTGACGAACGGCAGCGTGATGCCGGTCGGCGGCATGCTGCTCGTTACGACCGCCACATTCAGCAGGACCTGGATGCCGATCATCATGACGATGCCGCTGCCCAGGAGCATGCCAAAGCGGTCGGGCGCCTGCAGGACGATCCGGATCCCTCTGTAGATCAGGATCAGATAGACCAGCATCAGCACCAGCACGCCGATGTAGCCGAGTTCCTCGCCGATGATCGCAAGGATAAAGTCGTTCTGCGGTTCAGGCAGGTAGAGGTTTTTCTGGATGCTCTTGCCAAGCCCCAGCCCCCGGAGCCCGCCGGAGCCAAGTGCCAGCAGACCCTGGCAGACCTGATACCCGTCTCCGAGCGGATCCGCGAACGGATCCAGAAAACTGACCAGCCGCTGCATCCGGTAGCCGCCGCCCTTGATGATCAGCATCAGGATGCCGGAAACGCCCATGATGAACATGGCGCCGACATACCGCAGATGGAGCCCTGCCACGAACATCATGGCGAAGATGATCCCGACGACGGTGATCGCCGTGGACATGTTGGGCTGCTTCATGATCAGCAGGCCGCAGACCCCCGCCAGTGCGAGCAGCGGAAGAATGCCTTTTGTGAAGTTGTTGACTCTGGAAGCGTCGCGGCACAGGAACCAGGCCGTGAATATGATCACGCAGATCTTGCAGATCTCGCCCGGCATGATCGTGATTGGGCCGATCATGATCCACCGCTGCGCATTGTTGATCGTGGCACCGATGAACAGAACGGCCACCAGCAGAAGGAGCCCGCCGCCCATCAGCCACGGCGCCCATTTCTTGTAGACGTGGTAGTCGAGCGCGGTGGTCACGATCATGATGAAAAAGCCGGTCCCCGCCCAGAACAGATCCTTGATCAGGAAATTGTACGGGTTGCCCACCTTGTCGATCGACCAGTAGTAACTGGCAGAGAACACCATGATCACGCCGAAGATCACCAGGGCGCAGGTGAGCGCCACCAGTGCAAAGTCTGCTGATCCCATTCTCTTTTTTCTTTTTTTAGCCGGTTTTCTGACCTTCCCCGCCGTTGCTTCCATTTACTGTAACCTGTTTCTTGTTGACTATTCTTTTTCGGCTTCCTGCAGCGCTGCCACGCATGCTTTGAAATGTCTGCCGCGTTCTTCGTAGCTGCTGTACATATCCCAGCTGGCACACGCAGGCGAGAGCAGGACATTGTCGCCCGGTTTGGCCACGCGCGCCGCCTCGGCAACTGCCTGTTCCATGTTCTCGACCAGGATCGTATTCGTAAATCCAACTTCTTCCGCCTGCCCCTTGATCTTCACCGCTGTGCTGCCGATGAGCACCGCGTAGTAGACCTTCCCGGCAAACGCCTGCAGGAATTCATGATAATCCGCACCTTTGTCGTAGCCGCCCGCGATGATGACGGTGTCCCCCTTCATCGCTTCGATCGCTTTGATCGCCGCATCCGGATTGGTGCCTTTGCTGTCGTTGAAGTACTGCACGCCGCGGATCGTGCCGCACGGCTCGATGCGGTGTTCGACCCCGCCGAATGCCCGCATGGCATCTCCGATCACGGCCGGATCAATGCCTGCAAAGAAGGTGATTGCTGCTGCCGCCAGCGCATTCTCCAGATTGTGCGAGCCGGGGATCTTCAGTTCCTCCACACCGCAGATATCGTGATCGTGCTCGTCGCTGTCAATCACGACGATACGGTCATTCTTGACACAGGCGCCGAATTTCATCTCTTCCACACGGCTGAACGGAACGACCGTCGCCTCTGTATGCGTAGATTCGCTCAGCGCGATCTTGTCATCGAAGTTGACGACCGCATAGCAGTCCTTATCCTGATTCTCGAAGATCCTGCCTTTGACAGCTGCGTAGTTTTCAAATGTCTTGTGCCGGTCCAGATGATCCGGCGTCACGTTGAGCAGCGCCCCGACCAGCGGTTTGAAGTCGCGGATGGTCTCCAGCTGGAAACTGCTGACCTCTGTCACGAACCAGGTTCCCTTCTCCGCGCCAGCAACTTCCTCGATCGCCGGGATGCCGATGTTGCCGACCACGCAGGTCGGTTTGCCGGCCGCCTTCACGATCTCGCCGACGAGGCTGGTCGTTGTGGTCTTGCCGTTGGTGCCGGTGATGCCGAGGAAGACGCTGTCCGGGTCCGCCAGACGGTAAGCGAGCTCCATCTCGCCGACGATCTCAACACCCTGGCTCTGCGCTTCTTCGACGAACGGCAGGGATGTCGGTACGCCGGGGGAGAGCACCAGCATTTCTGTGCCCTCGAGCGAAGGCGCTGTGCCGAACTCTGTCCCGATGCCCTCTTCTTCAAGGAATCGCACCCAGTCCGCATCCAGCATCTCCGCGCTCTTGCTGTCGTTCGCGGTCACCTCTGCGCCCATCCGGTGCAGCACGCGCACGGCTGCCATACCGGATCTGCCCATGCCGACAACAGTGATCTTTTTATCTTTGAAATCCATCTTCGAATGCCTCTCTTCCTATTTTTTAATAGTCCTGCTCTGTGCAACATCAGATACCTGCAAAGTATCCGATCAGGCAGAACAGCAGCGTCAGACTCCAGAACAGCAGAGCCACTCTGGTTTCCTTCATGCCGCCGAGTTCAAAGTGATGGTGCAGCGGCGCCATGCGGAAAAACCGCTTGCCGCCGGTTTTCTTGAAATACAGTACCTGAATGATGACGGAGAGCGCTTCCGCAACATAGATCAGCCCCATCAGAGGCAGGAAGAGCTCCATCCCCATCGCGACCGCCGCCATGGTGACCGCCCCGCCGAGTGCCAGCGAGCCGGTATCGCCCATAAAGACCTTGGCCGGATGATGATTCCACACCAGAAATCCCAGGCATGCGCCGAGGATCGCCGCACAGAATCCGACCGACCCCGCCGCGCCGGCTTTGAGCGCCACCAGCATCAGGAAGAGGCTGACGATCGCCGTGGTGCCGGACGCAAGGCCGTCCAGACCGTCTGTCAGGTTGACTGCATTGACCATAGCCAGAATGGTGAACACGATGAACGGGACATACCAGATGCCGAGGTCCACCGTCACCTTGAAGAACGGGATATACATCCCGGTGCCAAATCCGGAGAAATAAGCGATATACACCGCGATCGCAAGCGCCCCGATGAACTGGAACGCGAACTTGGGCTTGACCTTCAGACCTTCATTCTCCTTCTTAATGACCTTGAGGTAGTCATCGAGAAAGCCGACCGCTGCGAAGATCAGCATGCCGATGTCCATGATGATCATGGCATGCCCGAAGAATCCGCCGAACGCACTGCCGATCAGGATCGCGGTCACGATCGCAATACCGCCCATGGAGGGCGTGCCCTGTTTGGAAAGGTGTGCCTTCGGTCCTTCTTCACGGATGTTCTGCCCCGCCCACTTGCGCAGGTACGGGATCAGGATCCGGGTCAGAACAGCAGCCGCAGCAAAGGCAACAGCCACCACACATATAATGGATGTCCATTTGATATCTGCCATGAGTGAATAACTCCTTTATTGCTCCTTCTTATTATCTGCGCAGTCCTGTTTTATCATACGGCAGCGGATGTCTGCAAGTACCGTATCCGCGCCCATGCTGTGCGATGCCTTGAAAAGGATCACATCGCCAGGGCTGATCGTCTGGTACAGAGCATCTGCCAGCTGCGCCTTGTCCTCAAAATGCCTGTCCTCTTCGCCGGCGCCTCTGGCGGTCTCCAGCGACAGCGGACCAAAGGTGAAGACACCGTCGATCTGTTTTTCGCGTGCGTAGACGCCGATGCGGTAGTGTTCTTCTCTCTCCCCCGCACCGAGTTCGAGCATATCCCCGAGCACCGCATAGCGGCGGCCGCCGCGGACGGACGCCAGTACATCCAGGGCTGCGCGCACCGAGTCAGGGCTGGCGTTATAGGCGTCGTCGATGAGCCGCAGGCCGCCCGCGTTTTCCACGGTCAGTCTGCCGCCCGTGAGCGTCAGTGCCGCCAGCTGCGCAGCAGACGCTTCGAGCGGAATGCCGAACACGAGCCCCGCGCCTGCCGCCAGCGCCGCATTCAGCGCATTGTGACGGCCGGGAACAGGCAGGCAAAAGCGGACGCGCTTTTCGGCCTGCACAGCCGCTTCTCCCTCCGCCGGGGTGGATGGTGTCTGCACGAGGTCAAAATCAATGCCCTCGATGCCTTTTTCTTCTATATTATCGATCCGCAGCGCACAGGCAGCTCCGGTCCCCGTGACGGCCAGCCGAAACCGTTCCGTCCCGTAGTCCGCACCGATGCGCGATGCGTTCAGATAGTCTTCGCTTTCACTGACGAGCAGCGTCTGCGTGCCCGTCATCGCTGCGGTGATTTCCATTTTAGCACGGAAGATCCCGTCCCGCGAGCCAAGGTTTTCCATATGGGAAATCCCGATGTTGGTGATCAGCGCCGCTTCCGGAGAAGCGATCGACACCAGGTGTTCGATCTCACCAAAATGGTCCATGCCCATCTCGAGCACGCCCACTTCCGTATCCTCATCAAACCCGAGCACCGTCAGGGACAGCCCGATCGGCGTGTTGAAGTTCCCCTTTGTCACGCCTGTCTTATATCTGCCCGCCATCACGCAGGCCGTCATATCTCTGGTAGAGGTCTTGCCGGTGCTGCCGGTCACGCCGACGATGCGGCATCCGATCCGTGCGAGCGCATACCGTGCAAGATCCTCGAGCGCCTTCTCCGTATCCGGCACCAGGATCACCGCCAGCTCATCGCCCTGATGATCCGCATCCGCTGCTGCAGCCTTCTCCAGGCGCTCCAGCGCTTCCGGGTGCGAGATCAGAAAGCTGCGGCAGCCTTTTGCAGCGACATCTTCCAGGAAGTCATGCCCGTCGCGGTTGGGGCCGATAATAGGGAAAAACAGGTCCCCCGGCTGCACCAGCCGCGAGTCCTGCGCATACCCCTGCACTTCCTTTTCAGGCAGCCCCCGAAGGATCTGCCCGCCTGTCGCTTCCGCGATCTCCTGCCACTTCAGTCTCATTGTTTACCCTTTTCCCCGATGGACTCCACCGTCCTGTATTTCATCGTATTCTCGATCACCTGCATGCCGTACGGCGCTGCGACCGTACTGCCGTAGATCTCGCCGGTCGGGTCGCGTACGATGAAGAGCACCGTGATCTCCGGGTCCTCGATCGGCGCCACGCCGACGAACGAAGCGATGATCTTGTTGCTCTCTGCCTCGATATTGGACGTTCCTGTCTTGCCGCCGACATTCCAGCCGTCGACCTTGGTCTGCCCCGCACCTCCGTCATCGACGACGAACTGCATGATGTTGCGCACCTGCGTCGCCGTGCTCTGCGAGATCGTCTGTCTGACGACGACCGGGTCAAACGACTCGACCACCTCGCCGTCCGCGCTGCGGATCTCCTTGACCAGATGCGGCTGCACCAGCTTGCCGTCATTGGCGATCGCGTTCACCGCGGTGATCTGCTGGATCGGTGTAACGGCGATGCCCTGCCCGTAGGCCATGGTCGCCAGACCGACCGGGCCGGCCGTCTTGATATCCTGCACCTGGGACGTCGCCTCGCCGGGATAGTCGATCCCGGTCGGCTGTGTCAGACCGAACAGTGCCAGATAAGCATAGAAGTTTTCCGTTCCGATGCGCTGTGCAAGCTGTACGAATATCGGGTTGCAGGAGTTGCGCACCGCCTCGGTGAGCGTTTCATCCCCGTGCGGCTCTTTCCACCGCCAGCACTTCAGCTCCGTGCCGTAGACATCGATGCTGCCACTGTCGTAGAAAGGCTCCTCCGGATTGGTCAGATCCTCCTCCAGCGCCGCACTGGTGGTGACCAGCTTCATCGTCGACCCGGGGACGTAAGTGTCATTGACGAGCGGGTTGCGCCACATCTGGTTGAGGTAGTTGATCTGATCCTCCTCGGACATGGCGTTGAACTTGTCGACATCCTTTTCGTTGCCGGGCACGCGCGGGTTGTTCGGGTCGAAGCTGGGATAGCTCGCCATGGCGAGGATCTCTCCGCTCCGGGTATCCATGACAATACAGCTCGTACGCTCCGCTTTCCGTTCCGTATAAGCCGTCTTGCACGCTTCTTCCGCGTATGTCTGGACCGCGACATCGATCGTCAGCACGAGCGTCGCGCCGTCTTCCGCGTCGTAGTATCTGCTGTCGCCGTACGACAGTGATCTGCCGCTGGCGTCTTTATTCTGGATCCATCTGCCGGGCACGCCCTTCAGATAGCTGTTGTAGTACAGTTCCAGGCCGGACAGACCATTGTTGTCATCTGTCACGCTGCCCAGCACCTGTGCCGCCATCGTCTCCATCGGATAATAGCGTTTGGTCTCTTCGCTGATCGAAACGCCGGAGACGTTTTCTTCCGCCGCCCATGCGCGGATGGCGTCCGCCGTGTCGCGCTCCTGGTATTTGGCGATCTTGATCAGGGTCTTATCGGTATCGAGTTCGTCGCGGATTGTCTGCGGGTCGATGCCCAGGATCTGCGCAAGGCCATTGACCATCGTTTCGACTTTCTCCGCGTTCTCCGCATCCCTGGCTTCCTGCGTCTCTCTTTCGGAGTTCATGACGGACGCCGGGCGGATCCAGACCGAATATTTGATCGTGCTGACCGCCATCTTGTTGCCGTTGCGGTCGACGATATCGCCGCGCTTGGCCTCGACCAGCTGGTCCATCGTCTGCTGTTCCATGGCCATGCGGGTGTACTCCTCCCCCTTGACGATCTGGATATAACCGTCCCTGAAACAGAGCACCACAAGAGCGATGCAGAAGATCATGAACGCGATAACCAGTCGGCTTTTATTGACGGTGGGTACTTTTCCCATTTAGTGATGGCCTTTCCATAAGAAAAAGCCGGACAACTGAACTGGTCCATAATGAAGTTGTCCGGCTTTTCTTATTATGAAATTATTGGTAACGATGTAATACTGTCCGTTCTAAAGGCTGGCGTTGGTTGTCGCCCGCAGCGACTGACCCACGGTGCTTTCCCCCGCTGTCTGCGACAGGAGCACCAGCTGATCAACGCCGGGATACGCCATCCCAAGTTCACCCTCCGCACGGCTCTGAATCTCCGCGATATTGTTGGCGCTCTGGATCTGGATCTCGAGCATCTCCACCTCGCCCTGCAGGGCGGCGTTGCTGTCGCGGAGCTTGTTGTTATTGTAGTTGACGGCTGCCCCGTAGGCTGCCGCGATGATGATGCCAAGAGCGATGATGCCCGCAACAAACAGAGCCATCAGGATCCTGCCGCGATCCCGGGCTGTCATCTCAGCCTTTTTTCTCTGTTGTCTGGTGACGCGGGGACGTACAGCAACATCGCGCATTCTGCGATCCTGATATACATAACCCCTTTCTACCTGCTGCATCTCATTCTCCTGTTTCTATTTTCTCCGCAACCCGCAGCTTTGCGCTGCGCGCCCGGGGATTTGCTTCCCGTTCCGCCTCGCCGGCTTCCACCGGCTTGCGGGTGATCTTCCTGATGTCCGCTTTCTTACCGCATACACACGGAAGACCCGGCGGACACGTGCACGGATCGGCACGCCTCTGGAACACGTTCTTGATGATCCTGTCCTCCAAAGAATGGAAGGTGATCACGCAGAGCCTGCCGCCGGCTCCCAGCACATCCAGGAAATCTTCCGCTGCTCTTTCCAGCAGCCCGAGTTCGTCGTTGACCTCGATCCGGATCGCCTGGAAGGTTCTCTTTGCCGGATGCGGTCCTTCGCGTCTTGTCTTGGCCGGTATCGAAGCCTTGATGATATCCACCAGCTGAGCGGACCTCGTGATCGGCTCCTGCTGTCTGGCCTTCACCACATTGGCGGCGATGCGTCTTGCGTATCTTTCTTCCCCGTACTGCCGGATGATGCCTGCCAGATCCTCTTCCGAATACTCATTGACCACGTCGTAGGCGGAGAACCTTGACTGCTGATCCATCCGCATGTCCAGCGGTGCATCCTGCATGTAGGAGAAGCCTCTGTCGGGGTTGTCCAGCTGGAACGAACTCACGCCCAGGTCCAGCAGCGCCCCGTCTATATGTGCGATACCCAGATCACTGAGGACCGCTTTGATGTTTGCGTAGTTGTCATGGACGAAGATCTTTCTGCAGGGAGCTTCATCGCCGAGCGATTCCAGTCTCGCCCCGGCCGCCTTCAGCGCATCTGTATCGCGGTCGATCCCGATAAACACGCCGTCCGGGCCAAGTGCCCTTACAACAGCCTCTGCATGGCCGCCGCCTCCGAGCGTACCGTCGACGTAGATGCCGTCCGGCCGGATCTGCAGATGTTCGATGACTTCCTGATACAGGACCGGTACGTGGCTAAATTCCATACTCGGCCAGCCCTTCAGCCAGCTTCGCACCGTCCATCGTGCCGGCGCCGCTGTTCTCGTAGACGTCTCTGGACCAGACTTCGATCTTCTTGCCGGTCCCGATTGTTTCCAGCTCTTTTTCGATCTTCGCGTATCCGCGCAGCTTCGCGGAAATGGTGATGCGGCCCTGACGGTCGACCTCGCACTCCTCAGCTTTGCCGTAGAAGTCGCGGACAAAGTCACGAACGTCGGCTTTCATCTTCGGGAGTGTCTCGAGTTTGGCGGCCTGCGCCTCATACTCGCTGAGCGGATAGATGTACAGGCAACGGTCGATCCCGATGGTGACGATGCATCTCGAGCCCAGTTCCTCACGGTACTTGGAGGGGATGATCATCCTGTATTTCGCGTCCAGTGAATTGCTGTAACTGCCGATGAACACAGGCTTCCCTCCTTTCTCAATCGGTACCTGAAGATACTGCTTCACCCTTTGTTACATCTCCACTTTACTCCACTTCGCCCCATTTTTCAAATAAAAACCGTGTATTTTTGGGCATTTAGACCACCATTCTCCACATTTCTCCCTCCCGTTCCCTCCACCACGCACCAAACCACAACATATTGTGTAGCGAACATGCGTTCAGCACTAAATATTGTTCGTTCAAAAAACCCCAAAAGCGTTGAAATCATCGCCTTCCGGGGCATTTCAGGGCAGGTGGAGGAAATTGGAAAACAACCTCCCATACACCACAAAATTGTGTCTCTGCACGCAAAAAAGAAGCCCCTGCAGAAACACGTCTGCAAGGGCTCTCCACCATTTCTGTTCTGCTCTGTTCAGCTTGCAGGATCCTCCTGCGCGGATGGAGCAGCGCCGGATGTCATCCCTTTACCGGATAGCATCCCTCTTCCGTTATGACCACATCCGGCCGCCGGTCGTGCGGCTCGACAGGGATCTTCTCCTGCAGGAGCGCCTTGTAACAGAGCACCGCCGTGGCCGCCTGCTCGCCGGCAGCCGCCGCCTCTGCATGGCCGCCCGCCGCTTCCATAAATCTGTCGTAGTATCCCATGCCGTGCCCGAGCCGGTCTCCTTCACGGGTACAGGCTACACAGGGCACGACCGAAAAGTCCAGTTCCTCCGGTGCGATGACCGGCAGGGCGGCAGCCGGTTCGGGAATTCCAAAGGAGCCGCTCGCCGTGAGGTCGTCCCGGCTTTCGATCTGCACCGCTTCCATGATGCCCTTCCCCAGACAGCGCGGTACCGCGACGCGTTTGCCCGCACGCCAGGCCGCTTCCATAATGGCGGCCGTGTCAGGCTCCGTGCGCACCGAAACATAACAGAAGACCGTCCGCGCACTCGCGAACGCCTCACTCTCAATGACCGCCTGCGCGATCTTCGCATCTGCCGCCCGCCGGTAGTCTTCCGTCAGCGCGGCCGCCTGCTTTTTCACCAATGCCCGTTTGCGCTTCTTGGCATCGCGCTTTGCCGCCTTTTCCAGTGCTTCGGCAAAGACTGCAAATTCCTCATCTCCGGTAAAGTCCGTCATAGCATTCTCCTTCTCTCTTCCCATATTTTACGGACTGCAGCAATGCGGCGCAAGGCATTTCGGAAAGTGCCTGCCGGGCACAGGGCGATTCCTTGAATAATGCGCACAGCAAGCGTATAATAACGAACGTGCAAGACAGCACAGACACAGCCGACGTAACAGCTGCAAAGGAGCAGACATGCCTATTCCGGACCCTATCGCATTCACCATATTCGGCGTTGACATCCGCTGGTACGGGGTCCTCATCGCGTGTGCCATCGGCATCGCGGTGGCGCTCACCTGTCTGCGCGCACCAAAACACAACCTCACCGCAGACCAGATGCTCGACGTACTGATCTTCGCCATCCCGGGTGGTATCCTCGGGGCGCGGATCTACTACGTCATCTTCGAGTGGTCGTATTACGGGCAACACCTCGATCAGATCCTCAACTTCCGCGGCGGCGGGCTCGCCATCCACGGCGGACTGATCGGCTCGTTCCTCGTGGCGTATCTCGTCTGCCGGCGCAAGAAACTCGATTTCCTCGATGCACTGGACCTCACCGTGCCGACCATCGCACTGGCGCAGGCCATCGGGCGCTGGGGCAACTATTTCAATTCCGAGGCGCACGGCGGTCCCACGGATCTGCCCTGGGCGATCACGGTCGACGGCGTCAAAGTGCATCCCACGTTTTTATATGAATCCATCTGGTGCTTCCTGCTGTTCTTCGTATTGCTTGCGATCGACAACCGGCGCACCTTTGTCGGGCAGACCATCTGCTGGTACGGCATCCTGTACTCGGTCGAGAGGATCCTCGTAGAATCGCTCCGTACCGACTCTCTCATGATCGGCCCGTTCAAGCAGGCGCAGGTCCTGTCCGCCTGCATCATCCTGCTGGCCATCGCCCTGATGGTGTATTGCCGCAGACAGCGCAGGATCGACACCGCTGCCTATCTGGCAGGCGGCCACCCGGATTTCCAGACAAAAAAGGACGGCACCCCTGTCCGCAAGGCAATGAAGTACCCGGAGGTCACCCATGAGCCGTAAGTACCCCAGCATGCAGGAAGAACTCGCCGCGAAAAAAGCCTCCGGCGCGTACGGGGACCTGTCACAGTACGAAAAGCGGTTTTTCCGCAACGAGCCCGAGTGGGTCAGAAAGAGCCGCGAGGACTACGAACGCTCCAGACGCATCAGCAACAACGGCGCCGGACAGAGCCGCTGGTCCTTCCCTGGATTCAATCCGTCGGGGAAGTGGTCCCTGCGCGGCAAGCGGATTGCAGAAAAGCGCGCCGAGGACAGCGCAAGACGCGCAGTTGCCGCTTCCCACTCCGAGATCCCGCGCAGCGGCAACGCCAAGTGGTCTCTCGGCGGCAGCGACAACAACGGATGGACAGAGTCGCCTTCGCACCAGAGCGGCCGCCAGGAAAGCAGCGTCCGCAAACAGAAGACGCCTAAAATACCAAAACAGAAAGCAAACCGCAGGACCATCGCGGCACAGCGGCCGCGCGGCAGCAAGGCGGGCTGCCTCATCGCCATTGCGATCCTCTTTGTGATCATTCCGATGATCAGCGCCATCATCGCAGCCGTCGGGAACATCTTCAGCGACTTCGGCAACGACTTCACCTACGAGTACGAATACGCCGGCAACCAGAACTACGAAGAGACCGGCGAACTCGATGAGTACGCCTCCTACAGCGAAGCGGAAAGCTATATCAAAGACAATACCGAAACCTCCGGCGACGACGACACACTGATCGACTGGTACTACGACGGCAATTACTACGACCTGCTTGGCGAAAACGACTTCTGCGACATCATGGACGGCCGCCTCTACATCTGGGCGGAATGCTCGGAAGACGATGACCCGGAGGATGTCGTCAATCAATGGCTCGAGATCACGAATCAGTATAAAGAAGGTCTGGCGGACGCCGGCATCGAGAATGTCCCCGTCGGCGTCATTCTCAAGGAAACAGAGAGTTGGGATCTGAAGCTCGTCATGATCGACGGCGTGATCCACTTCGCATCCGGAGAGTTCGAGGACCTCGGCGAATAACAGCCGGTTATTTCACAACAGCAGAACAGGATGGCCGCGCAAGGACGTATTCCAGTTCGTCCTGCAGAAAACACCGGCCATTCTTTTTGTATTCCACATAGTCTTTGCGCCACTCGTGCAGCGTCATCCCGCACTTCTCCATCACGCAGCGGGAGGCGGCATTGTCTGGATGGCAGAGCCCGTAGACTTCCCGCAGGCCAAGCACATCAAAACCGTACGCGATAAGCGCCTGTGCGGTCTCCGTCGCGTATCCCTTCCCCCAGGCTTCCTGCACGAGCATCCAGCCGATCATGGCGCGCCCGCCGGCATCATCTTCGAGCAGGATGTGGCAGCGCCCGATTTTCTGCTCACCGTCCCGCACAGCGATCACGTATTCGCGGCTCAGCAGCGGCGTTTTCCCCCAGTCTTCGATGACACGCGCAAGGTGCGCCTGCGACTGCCGGAGCGATTCCGGATCGAACGGCGTATAATGCATGACCTCCGCATCCCCGTACAGGCGATGCAGGATGTCCAGGTCCCCCTCTTCAAACGGCCGCAGAATGAGCCTTTCTGTCCGCATAGATGCATCCTTCACTATGTTCACCTCTTTCTATTCACATCCTTATCGTACACACCGCTGCGCCGGCTTGCAAACAGAAAAGCAGTCTGCTATCATCGTTAGTACTGCAGAAACACACAGGCATCTGTTCTGCGCGCGGACAGGTGCCTTTCTCATAGGAGTTACCACGCATGCAATCTGACAAAAGACCAACTCTGCCAGCTCCATTATGGACGCGCGACTTTACGATCATCACCGTCGGCAGCGTCATCTCCATGCTCGGCAACGCCCTGTCCGGCTTTGCCATGAGTCTTATGGTGCTCGATATTTCCAAGTCGACGCTGCTGTACGCGATCTACCTGATGATGTACACCGGGCCGCAGCTGATCATGCCGATCCTTGGCGGGGCTGTGCTCGACCGCGTCTCCCGCAAGAAGATGATCTACACACTGGACTTCATCTCCGCCGGGCTGTATGCCATCATGGCCGGTGTGCTTGCAACGGGGTGGTTTTCCTTCCCACTGTTCGCCGCGTACTGCTTCCTGCTCGGCTCGATCGAGAGTGTCTACCAGGTGGCGTACCAGAGCTTTTATCCGCTGCTGATCACCGAAGGCAATTACCAGAAGGCCTACTCGATCGCCAGCGTGCTGGAGACGACGACCGCCTTCATGGTGCCTGTCTCCACATTCCTGTACAACCTGATCGGCCTCTCCCCGCTGCTGGCGGCCAACGCTGTCTGCTTCTTTGCCGCGGCGGTCATGGAGACGCGCATCGGCCACGAGGAGAAGTATATCGAGACGCAGAAAGAGACCGCGCTCAAAGATGCCGGCCGCTTCGGGCAGCTCACAGCAGACATCCGGGAGGGCTTTGCCTACCTGAAGGTGGAAAAAGGGCTGATGGCTGTCGTCGCGTACTTTGCCGTCATGGCGATGTGCGACGGGGTCACGCAGGTCATCACCCTGCCGTACTTTAAAAACCACTACAACAACGGCGAGTACGTCTTCATCATCGTCATCGGCATGATGGTCGTCGGCCGCATGATCGGCGGGATGATCCACTACAAGACCGTGCTCCCCGCCGCGCACAGATATGTGATCGCGCTGACGGTCTACATTACCATCTCGCTGTTCCAGGCGGTCTATCTCTTCCTGCCGATCCCCGTCATGATGATCCTCTGCTTTGCGGACGGCATCGGCGGCGTGACGAGCTACACCATCCGCGAGTCCGCAACCCAGAGCTACGTGCCTGACGAAATGAAGGGACGGTTTAACGGCGTCTTCCATCTCCTGTTCATGGTCGGCGCACTGGCAGGAGAACTGCTCGCCGGCGTGCTGGCAACGTGGCTGCCTGAGCGTCCCATCATGCTGGTCATGATGACGTTCAATGCGCTGGCGGCGCTCGTGATCATCGGCGGTGCAAAGAAGTATGTCGCTCCGCTCTACAACCGGGTGCAGTAGCTTCCGCATCTGTGGTATAATACTATAAAGATGCCAGACAGGAGGAACCCGTCTTGAAGGTCAGAAAACTGACGCTGAACGGCATACTCGTGATCCTGATCGTGTTCTCCGCGATCTATCTTTTCGCGACCATAACTGCCTTCCGCATCATGGACCCGTCCGTCCTGAACGAGACCCACCCCATCGAAGGCACCGACTACGCGATCCGCTACTCCACCTTCGAACAGAGCGGCATTGTCAGGGGCACCAACAGCAACACCGCCGAGCTCGTGCTCGAGGGCAACTATGGCGCCGACTGGGGCGCTGCTGCTGAAGGCGATACGCTCTATGTCAATGCGTACCGGGCGACCAGTTTCGGGCTGACGCTCTGCGACGTGGTGCAAATCGATCTTGCCGGCCTCAAGGAATCGCCCCTCTTCCCGAACGCGGTCCTGCGCGGGCGCTGCACCTCCGGGGAACTCGTGGTGGTCAGCGGTGTTATGCTGCCCGCCAACTATCCCGAGAGCAATGCCTTGTGCCGCCTGTACGCGATGGGGGATGCAGACCTTCATCCGGACGGCAAAGAGGCAGAGATCCTGTTCTTTGATCCATCCAGCGGCGAGATCGTCCACCGCATCCCGGGGACGTCCGCCTTTTCTGATGACTTCGAAGAGAGATACCTTAACAAAACGCTGGAGGAGGTGAAGGCATGCGACTGATCCCGCCCGTCACCTTCGGCACCGATATCCGCAAAGCCCTGTCCGGCGCAGACCTTTATGTCAGGGTCTTTCAGATTCTTTCCCTGCTGCCGGTCCTCTATATGTTTGTGGCTGCAGGGTACCCCGCGGTCATGACGAGCCGCAGCCTCTTCTCCGCCTTATTCGATGCCGGCATGAGCGCACTGCCGCGTGCAGAGTCGCTCCTGCTTGCCGCGCTGTACCGGCACACAAGCAGCGAGATCTGCGTCTATTTCGCACTGCTCGCTGCCGCGCTGCTGCTCGGCATCCTCGGCAACCG
Source organism: uncultured Eubacteriales bacterium (assembly GCA_902790905.1). Classification (GTDB taxonomy): domain Bacteria; phylum Bacillota; class Clostridia; order Peptostreptococcales; family Anaerovoracaceae; genus RUG13615. The sequence continues at coordinate 29,004 of CADATO010000004.1, read as the reverse complement.
CTGCTTCCGGGACAACCATAATAGCGGCCGGACTACACGCTTCGTCTTTGCGGGGCTGATCGCAGCCGACTTGATCATCCGGCTCCTGCCGTTCGCATGCAACAGCACGTTCGGCCTGCCAGCGGCCGTTTTCGGATTCGCTGTGCGGCTCGCCTGCCTGGGGCTGATCATCCTCGATCTGCGTGATGGTTGTAAATCAACATCGGTCAAGTAACGATTTTTCGAACGATATTTCACATTATTTCGTACGATTATATTGATATAACCGTACGATTTTAATATACTTATGATACGAAAGGAGATGTGGCTATGACGATTACCGCAACACAGTTCAAGGAAAACCTGGGGTATTATCTCGCCCTTGCAAAAACGGAAGACATTGTCATCACAAAAAACCGCAAACCAATCGCAAAACTGGTCAATCCGTTTGCCGAAAAGCTGCAGGCGCTGGATGCGATTACGGGAATCCTCAATGACGAAGCTGACATGACAATCAAAGAAGCACGTGCAGAAAGGCTGGCCGAACGATGAAGCTACTGATCGACACCAATATCATTCTCGATCTTTTGCTGGGTCGCGAACCGTTTCTGGAAGATGCCCGCAATCTCGCCATCGGTGTGATCAACAAAGAATTTGACGGTTTTCTTGCCGCAAACACAATAACAGATCTGCATTATATAATGCTGAAGAGTCTCCATGATGAACAGCGGACTCGCGACGCCCTGACGAATATCCTCAGCATCTTTCCCCTGATTGACACAACTGCAGATGACATCAAAAATGCACTTACAAATCCCATGCAGGACTTTGAGGATGCGGTGCTGACTGAAAGCGCCAGGCGTGAAGGGATCAAATATATCCTGACCCGCAACGAGAAAGACTTCGCATCTTCACCCATACCAGCGTACTCGCCCGGTCTATTTCTGCAACTGTTTGACGATCAGGTTTTGTAAGCCCGGCAACCGCACCTCCCGTGCGGTTTTTATTTGCAAAAAATACCACTTTTTCTGCAGTGGTGCTACAATGGCGTTGTAAAACAATCCTGATTGAACCATGGAATGAAACACGTCTAACGCGTCTCTTGTGAAGGAGGAAAAGGATGAAAACACTGATCAAGAACGCCCGCATCTACGACGGCACCGGCAGCAATGCGTTTGCCGGCAGCGTACTGATTGAAGACGAAAAAATTGTCGCGGTCATTCCGGATGCACCCGGCGCAGAAATACCCGCAGCGGATAAAGAGATCGACCTCGGCGGTCTGTCCCTCTCCCCGGGCTTTATCGATGGGCACTCTCACAACGACTGGTTTGCGATCCGCAAAGATCCGTTCCCCTTCTTCGAGCCGTTCCTGCGGCAGGGTGTCACGACCTTCGTCACCGGCAACTGCGGTCTTTCGGTCGTCGGTTTTGAAGACGGCAACGAGCACATCGACCTGATGGGCGGCGGGCTGTTCGGCTTTAAGGATGTGACCGGCAAATACGGCATGACAGAGGACTTCCTCAAGGCGGTCGACCGCAACGCGCCGGCGAACCTCGCGATCCTTGCGGGACACTGCTCAGCCCGTGCAGCGGCGAGCGGCAGCGTCAACCGGCCGTTGACCGAGGAAGAGACAAACAAGATGCTCGATCTGCTCGAACAGCAGCTCCAGCAGGGCGCTGCGGGCATCTCCCTCGGAATGATGTACGACCCGGGACTGTTCGCCGATGTTGAAGAGCTCAAGAAAGTCGCGGCGCTGTGCGTCAAGTACGACCGCCCGCTGACGGTCCACCCGCGTGCCGAGTCCAAAGTCTCCGGCGCCTACAAGCAGATCTTCGGCCGTTCCCACCTGCTGCGCGCGCTGGATGAACTCGTTGAGATCGCCAAGGGCACCCCGCTCAAGCTCCAGTATTCGCATGCCATCTTCGTCGGGCGCAAGACCTTCAAGGACCAGAAGGAATTCCTCAAGATCGTTGACGAACTGAAAAAGGACGGTGTCGATATCATGTTCGACATCTACGACGAAACGCTGGGCGTCAGCGTCATCACCGTCATCATGCCGCCGTGGTACCAGTCGATGACACCGGAAGAAAAGCGCAAGAAGAGCAACTTCCGCAAGTTCGACCTGTTCACAAAGCTCGAGATCAAGCTCGTCGGCTTTGGCTACGACGATATCCAGGTCGCCTACATCGGCCCGGGATACGAGGAATACGAGGGCAAGACCGTCCACGAGAACGCGGTCGAGCGCGGGCTCTCCGACGCCGAGATGTACCTCGAACTGTGCGAGAAGAGCGATTTCAAGGGACGCGTCAACCAGGGCCCCTACACGACCCGCGAGATCATCGAGGACTTCGAAAAGAACCCCGACTGCCTGTTCATGACGGATGCCTGGGTCGAAGATCACGGTGTACAGAACCCGGCTCTTTACGACAACTTCCCGAAGTTCCTGCACGACTCGCTGACCGGCAAGGGCGGCGACATGCCGCTGATGATCCGCAAGATGTCCGGCGCCTGGGCAGACCGCTTCATGCTGGAGAACCGCGGCTACATCAAGCCCGGCTGCTATGCGGACATCACTGTCTTCGACGAGGACGAGATCCGCGATACCGAACCGGACCAGGGCAAACCGTTCGGCATCAGACGCGTCTTCATGAATGGCAAGGAAGTCCTGTGCGAGGGTGAGATCGACAAGGAAACGCTCCGCACCGCCGGCATGGCGATCGCCGTCAAGTAATCGCACCGGCTGCCGGACAATGTCCCTGCGGTACAATCCGCCTGTTTACAGCAGCAAAAAACCGAACCGGAAACCGGTTCGGTTTTTCTTTCTCCATATAACGGAATGCTGCCTTATTTCATCTCGTGACCGAAGTCGCGGATCTTCACGCTGTCTTCGCGGTCATCTCTGTCCGGCAGGAAGAAGTCGATGTTAACGACCGTCGTGCTGCCGACATTCTTGGTGGAGTGAACTGCATTCGCCGGGATCAGCGCAAAGCAGCCTTCATTCAGGATGTAGGACTCGTCGTCCACGTTGAGCTGCATTTTGCCGTTCTGGACGTAGGTCAGCTGGATGTTCTCGTGGCTGTGCGGCTCCGCCCCGCAGCCTGCCGGCAGTTCCCAGTACTGCAGTGTCGCCAGCGGCGGCAGCTTCATGACGCAGGAGCTGAGGCCGTTGCCCCAGTCGCGTTTCCATTCCTGTTCATTGACATCAAAGATCTTTGCTTTTGCCATTTTAATACCCCAATTCTTCGTCAATCAGTATCACTTCACACGGCGTGCCGTTCATCGGCTGCCAGAGGGTGACCATCGCCTTGCACTGGCGGTTCTTGCTCTTGCAGTCAAAGCATCGTGTGCCGACGGTGCCCGCCTTCACGCAGGCCGGCTGGCCCGGGAAGTCCGCATTGCGCATCGTGCAGGCCACGTTGCGGCATCTTGCGACGGCCATCGTGTAGTCCGGCGCGAGCTTGTTGCTGCCCACGACCAGGATGAGCTTCTTGTGTCCCCACAGGATACTCGCGGCGCGGTTGCCGTTGCCGTCCACAAAGATGATCTCGCCCGTCTCTGCCAGTCCGTTCGCGGAACTCATGTAGATATCTGTGTTCATAGACTTCTCTCTGGCATAGTCCGCGTCCTGCCTCCAGTGCCAGTAGACGTCGTTGTGCTCACTGAGCGATTCGTAGAGCCCCAGCTGATCCAGCGTCTTGCTGCCGCCGAAGCCGATGCTCACATCGTTCAGCTCTTCATTCAGATGTGCTGCCGCCTCGGTGCCCGTCTTGAAGACATGCACTTCGAAGCCGTTTCTCTCCAGATTTCTCTTCGCCTTTGTGAAGTCCACTTTCTTTCCTCCAACATTGTCATGGCTGCGCCCGGCAGCCTTATGCTACTTCATCCAGTCCGGCAGCTGCTCTTCCGTCATGCCGCAGTAACGGCATCTCTTGTAACGGCAGACCTCACAGTTGCCCTTGTTGCCCGGGACATCCGGCTCGCCCTTGACTTCCTTTTCAATGAATTCGACGCACGCTTCGACGTCTTCCTTCTCGCCCTCGACCGCCAGTACGACGCTGCCCTGGTTGCCGCCGATGCCGCCTGCTGCGACGAGCGTGGTCTCCAGGTTGAACAGGGTCTTCAGCGCTTCCTTTTCAGTGAACGGGATCGCTGTGGCGATGTGGTACATACCGAAGTCCGCGCCCATGGAGATGTCGATGCGCTTTGCGCCGACTGCATTGCAGGACTCTTTGACGGACGGAACGAGCTTCTCGAGGCCGACCGGGCAGATCCATCTGAGGCCGTTCGAGGTGACCGGTCCGATGATGTTCGGGATGGTGCCGCCGTCAAAACCGGACGTGATGATGCCGACGTTGCCTTCGGGGTCGATCGCGTTCGCGCCCTTAATGACGACGGTCTCCGGATAGAAATCAAACAGGCCGTCTTTCAGGGCCATGTCTTCCTGCGGCACGCCCTGCTTGTAGACCATCGGGAAGAACTTGCGGCTCTCAAGCGGGGTGTTGCACAGCACGCCGTTCGTGGACAGGCCGACGGTGCAGAGCTCCGGACGGTATTCATCCGTGCCCATCAGTTCCTGTGCGACGTATGCGTTGGTGGTGCCGCCTGCGAGCAGGACGTATGCCTTCTCCCACGCTTCCTTGACGATCGGCATCTCGACGAGGCCCTTGGCGATGAGTCTTCTGGACTCGGCACTTTTAAGTGTAAATACTGCTTTCATGTTTCCCTCCATTACCTTAAGGAATCGCTCCTGCTGCTCCGCAGCAGTTTAGAATCTGTTGAACTTCGCAAGCCCCTGACCAAAGGACTTCGTTTCGAAGATCGCTTTTGTCTGAATGGCCTCTTTCTTATCGATGTCTTCTGCCACTGCGAGGACTTCTTCGACGTGCTCCTGCGGGATGCAGATGACGCCGTCGATGTCGCCGACGATGAGGTCGCCCGGGTTGACGATGACGCCCGCGCATTCGACCGGCAGGTTCTTATCGATCGTGACGTATCTCGAGACCATCGTCACAGGCACGATGGACTGCGAGTAGATCTCAAAATCCGGATAGTCTCTTCTGATCTCGGTCAGGTCGCGCACGCCGCAGTTGAGGACCGCGCCTTCCAGACCGTTCACGAAGGCGCCTGCTGTCATGAGGCCGCCCCACAGTGCACAGTTGAGGTCGTTCTCCTTCAGCGAAACGACGATGACCTCGCCGCCTTCTGCATTGTCGAGCGTGTCGATGATGTGTGTCGGCGGCTGCGGATCTGTCCCCGCTCCGTCGAGCACGGTGACCGCCGGTCCGACGATCTTTCTCTCTTTGACGCGCGGCCGCATGGCGTAGTCCATCACGCAGCGTTTGTCCTTTACGACGATGTCGCAGGCATCCGCCACGCTGGCTGTCGCCGCCGCTCTGAATCTTTCAATGATCTCTTTGCTGTAAATAGCCATAGCGTCTTTCCTCCTTGCGCCCTACTATAATGGTTTTTTCATGGTTTATCAATCGCAGGGAAAAGAGAACTTCTCTTCCTTTATCTGCCCCTACTATACAGAGCGGTTTACCATTTGTAAAATTAAAGAAAGTGCGATTTGGTCATCAATTTATCTTATGGTTGAAACGCGTGAAAAAACGCCTGCCGTTTGACGAATCGCCCTGTAAAAGATATCATCAAAGGGTACGAAGAAAGGAACCCCTGCTATGATTTTAGAACCAGACCACAAAGGCTATCAGAACAACGATTATATCATCGCGGACGGCGCACTCGCGCCCCGCAGCGCACTCGATGCGATCATGGACAAAGACCGCAAAGAGGTCTACGAAGTGCTCCGCATCAAGAGCGGCATCCCGGTCTTCCCGGTCGAACACTACCAGCGGTTTGTGCACTCCTTCGAACTGGTGGGCAGAAAGCCGCTCGTCACGGAGGAGGAGTTCTGCTCCCAGATCGAGCTGCTCGTCGAAAAGTGCGGCGTCGATGACCAGAACGTCCGGATCGAGCAGTACGTCGATGAGGAAGACGGCAAAGAACATATTTATATGTACCTGATCCCGACACACTACCCCACGGCAGAAAACTACCGCGACGGTGTCACGGTCGGGTATCTGCACGGCGAGCGCAACAATCCGCAGGCCAAGATCAGCGATGTCGCCCTGCGCGGACGCGCGGACCAGGCGCTCATCGATAGCGGCTTCTTCGAGGTCATGCTCGTCAACCACAACGGAGAGATCACCGAGGGCAGCCGCACGAACTTCTTCTTTATCAAGGACGATACCGTCTATGCGTCGCCGTCCGACACGATCCTCCCCGGCATCACCCGCCTGATGGTCCTCAAGATCCTGGAGGAGCACCATGTCCCCTATGTGGAACAGACGGTGCGTGCAGATTGCCTGGACCAGTTTGATGCGGCATTCCTGACCGCCACCTCCCCGAATGTCCTTCCGGTCGCCCGCGCGGCAGGCTTTGACAAGCCCGGCATGGACGGCAGGGATGTGACCTTCGACGCCAACAACAAGCTGCTGCGCGACCTGATGCAATGGTTTAAGGAAGAAGCGCTGGCGGAAGCCGACGACTGACATGCCCCTGCGATACAACACGACTGCTGATTGTAACTTATGAAATACATTCTACTGACACTACTTGCGATGGCCCTCTGCTTTCTCGGCGGCAGGGTCATCCTGTCTTTTTATGAAGTATATAGGAGACAACACGGCAAACCGCCGATGGAAAGCCGCCGTTTCACACTGCTGAGTCTGCTGTGCGGGCTCCTGCTGGCAGCGGCGGTGTCTTTGGCGTACCTGCTGCCTTATGCCCCCGCAGAGGACAGCGCGCAGGCGTATCTTGCAGGCAGCGGTACCGTGCGCGTGGAGAAAGCGGATCACGGTTACTACTTTGACGGTCCCGGCGAGCAGACCGCCGTATTCTTCGTGCCCGGCGCCAAGGTCGACGCTGCGGCATATGCACCGCTTCTGTCCCGCATTGCCGCAGGCGGTGCGGACTGCTACCTGTATGAACCACCGTTTCATATGGCGTTTTCCGTTACCACCGGTGCGGAGGAAGCGCTCGCGGACTACCCGCATGAAACATGGTATACCGCGGGGCATTCCCTTGGCGGCGTCACCGCCTCTTCGTACGCAATCAAAAATCCCGCCGCATTCGACGGGATCATCCTGCTTGCCGCCTACCCCACCGACGATGTACCGGACGAGCTCGCCGTCTGCTCCATCTATGGCAGCCGGGATACGAAGCTCGATCAGGACGCCTACGACTCCAACAAGGACAACTTTCCCGATCCGGTGGACGGCGGGTTCTTCAGAGAATTCATCCTGGAAGGCGGCAACCACGCACAGTTCGGCGATTACGGCGACCAGAAGGGCGATAGCGAGGCAACCATCTCCCCCGCGGAGCAGCAGGCACAGACAGCGGAGATCATCCTCGCATTCATCAATGGAGAACTATAGACAGGCAAAGCAGCTGCGGCACGGCAGCTGCTTTTAAATTGTATACAAATGCGTTTCCTGCACGCCAAAAGATGGTATACTTTCTGATAGGACTGGAGGCATTTATGGGAATCACGATTTACCGCACGCCGCTCAACGCGCGCAGACAGCAAGAATACGACGCGTTCCTCGCATCCGCAGGGCTGCGGGACGAAGAGGACGCCGATCTCGTCGCCTGGATGACCGATGACGACGGCCTGCTCGTCGGCTGCGGCTCGCTGGCGGGCCACACACTGAAGCAGGTGGCGGTCGCTCCGCAGATCGAAGGCACGGGCGCGATGGCGACCGTTCTCTCCGCGCTGATCAACGAAGCTGCCCAGCGCGACATCTTCCGCCTCTTCGTGTGCACAAAACCGGTGAACAAGCCGATGCTGAACTCCATGGGCTTTCACACCGTCGTGGAGATCCCGGATGCTCTCCTGATGGAAAACCGCACCGGCGGCGCCGCGGACTTCATCGCCTCCCTGCCCCGCTTTGACGGGACATGCGGCGCGGTCGTCTGCAACTGCGACCCGTTCACACGGGGACACCGGCACCTGATTGAATACGCCTCACAGCACTGCGATCACCTGTACGTCTTCGCCGTAGCCGAGAAGGGCTCCATGTTCTCCCCGGAGGAACGGCTCGAAATGATCCAAAAAGGCACCGAAGATCTGCCGAACTGCCACGTGCTCAGCAGCGACCTCTACCTTGTGTCGCGCGCCACGTTCCCCGCGTATTTCATCAAGGACAAAACGCGGGCGGACCTGGTCAAGGCGGACCTCGACATCGCCTTCTTCGCCGGCAGGATCGCCCCGGCGCTTCATATCACAAAGCGGTTTGTCGGCGAGGAGCCTTTCTCCCCCGTCACAGCCGCCTACAACACACGCATGAAAGAACTCCTGCCAGGACAGGGCATCGAACTTGTGGAGATCCCCCGCTATGCGGAAATCAGCGCGAGCCGTGTACGCGCACTGGTCCAGGCGGGTGAATACGAAAAGACCAGAGAACTCGTACCGGAGACAACTTATGAGACCATCTTACGTCACGCTGGAAATGATGCTTAATGCACGCGAAAGACGTGCCACCATACAATACGACATGCTGCAGGCCCTGCAGCCGTCCTCTTCCGATGGAATGAGCACCGGCTGTCTTGTCTGCCTGACGCTCAATATCGCCGGAGAGATCAAACGGACGCCGATGACGCGCATGCTGTTTGAGCGTGGCATTGCTGCTTTCAATGCGCTCGGACTGACCGTTCTGCAGGAGCATCAGATCGATGAAGCCACCGGCAGCGAAGCGTTCTGGCTCGTCCGAGACGATGCCAAAGAGGTCAAGGCGCAGCTGGAGAAGGTCGAGGAATCGCTCCCTGCCGCGCGCCTGTTTGATTTTGATGTGCTGATTCCGGGCGGCGAAAAGCTCTCCCGCGCCACACCGCGGCGATGCCTCGTCTGCGATGCGCCGGCGGCGGAATGCGCCAGAAGCCGCGCCCACGGGCTCGACGCCATCAAGGCCGCCACAAATAAACTGCTGAAAGAGTTCTGCGCAGACACCCTGGCACAGGCTGCATACGGCGCCCTGCTCGACGAGCTCTACACCACGCCCAAGCCGGGCCTTGTGGACAAAGCGAATAACGGCGCCCACAAAGATATGGATATCCCGCTCTTTGAAAAGAGCGCAGCCAGCCTGCTGCCCTATTTCCGCAAAGCCGCCCTGCTCGGCATGGAGGGTTGCGAAATGGCCGCCCTGCGCACCTGCGGCGCGGCAGGTGAAAAAGAAATGTTTGACGCCACCGGCGGCGTCAACACGCACAAAGGCATGGTGTACTCCATGGGGCTCCTGCTCGCAGGCATGGGGCACACACTGACAGCGGCAGACACGGAAGCCGGCGATAACAGCGAAGAGGATCCCAACATGGACCCGGTCGCAGCGGCAATCCAATATGCCTCCGCACTGGCCTCCCAGGACGCCGAAGCACGCCTCAAGGCATCCGAAGAAGCCCCGTCCACCAACGGCGGCAAAGTACTCGCCGCCTACGGCGCCAAAGGCGCGACCGGCGAAGCGGCGGCGGGATTTCCGCACGCAGTCTTCTGCGCGGAGCGGCTCCGCTGGTACCGCGACCACAACTACGACAATGCGGGCGCACTCGCCTTCTGCGACAGCATGGCGGCGCTCGAGGATACGAACCTTCTGCACCGCGGTGGTCCAGACGGACTTACCTTTACACAGCAGATGGCCGCACAGATCGCATCCATGCCCATCTTCCAGCGCGCCGAAGCGCTCACCGAGATGGACCGCATCATGATCCTGCGCAACTTATCCCCCGGCGGCAGTGCAGATATGCTTGCTTTGGCGTTCCTGCTGGAGCACTGGCGCAGTCTCTCGGCGGCACTGGAACTGCCGCTGAGCGATTCCACCTCAAATGAAGGAGGCACGCTATGACACTTCAGGAACTCAGATATTTCTGCGTCACCGCGGAAGTCCTGCACTACACGCGGGCCGCGAACCTGCTCTACATCTCCCAGCCGAGCCTGAGTTATGCGATCAGCAAGCTGGAGAAGGAGCTGGGGGTGCCGCTCTTTGAGAAGAACGGCAAGAAGGTTTCTCTGACCAAGTACGGCAAGGAGTTCTTCCCCTACGCCAAGCGCGCGCTGAGCGAGGTCTCCAGCGGCATCGACCACCTGCAGGAAATGCAGCAGCCTTCCGCCGGGATCATCAACCTCGGCTACATCTACAGCGTCAGCTTTGCTCTCCTGCCGACGTTCGTCAACGAGTTCTACGCGTACCAGGGCAGCGAGCAGACCGCGTTCCGCTTCCGTCAGGGCATGACGGGCGAGCTCATCGAGCAGCTGCTGAACGGGTCGCTCGATCTTCTGATCGCCGGCAGGCCCGAGATCGCTTCGATCGACTACGTCCCGATCTACCGACAGGAACTGTTCCTGGCCGTCCCAGACTCGCACAGGCTGGCAGCGCGCGACAGCGTGACACTCAATGATATCTCCGACGAGAATTTCATCTCCATCACGCACGACGCGGTCATCTACCACGAACTCGAGTCGCAGTTCAAGAAGGCGGCCATCACGCCGAACACCGTCTTTGAGGCGGATGAGTACAGCTCCATCGCGGCTTCGGTCACGACCGGCGCAGGCGTCGCCATCATGCCGAAACTGCCGATCCTCGACAACTTCAACGTTAAACTCATCCCGTTCGCGGACAAGTCCATGACCATGGACGTCTGCCTGCTACGGTGCGCCTCCCACGAGATGACGCCCGCCGTGCGGAGCGCCTGGGAGTTCGCGAAACAGTCCGCTGCATCATTCATAGACCAGTAGCCGGGCTGCAGCACCCCGGACATACCGCATGAAAAAAGCGGCCCTCCTGCGAGGACCGCTTCATTTTTTCTGTGCCCATCCGCCTTACGGCGCGGTGGTTTTTTACAGTGCCGACTCGTCGATCTGCTTGATCTGGTCGATGACGGTGTTGTCTCTGTAGAGAACGACGCCGACGACTCTGTCGAGATGCTTGATCGGGTCGGGTTTGCCGACGATCTTCTCCGCCTTCTCGCGCAGGGTCTCGATGTCGGTGAGCTCGATGCCCGCCGCTTCCATCTTCTCGATGATATCCTGGCGTCTCGGGTTGACCGCGATGCCCTGCTCGGTGACGAAGACGTCGACGATGGAGCCCGGTGTGACGACCGTGTTGACTTCCTTGACGACCGTCGGGATACGGCCTCTTGTCAGCGGGCCGACAACGACGGAAAGGCCTGCGCCTGCCGCTGTGTCAGGATGGCCGCCGATCGCGCCGCGGATGACGCCGTCGGAGCCCGTCAGGACGTTGACGTTGAAGTCGGTATCGATCTCCAGCGCGGAGAGGACGACGAAGTCCAAAGCGTTGACCGCAGCACCGTTGTCGTCGTAGCCGGCGTAGAAGCAGCCGTCGATCTGCGCGTGGAATCTGTTATCTTTCAGGGACTGTGCCGCCTGCAGGTCGAAGGACTGTACGTCGAGGATCTTGTCGATCAGGCCCTCTTCATGCATCTCAACGATCTGTCCGGTGATGCCGCCGAGCGCGAAGTGCGCGTGGATGTTTTCCTGCTCCATGCGTTCTCTGAGGAATCGCACTGTCGCCAGCGAAGCGCCGCCGGAGCCCATCTGCATCGCGAACCCGTCGTAGAAATAGCCGGAGTTCATGATGACTTCCGCCGCTGCCTTGGCGATCAGGAGTTCCTTCGGGTTCTTGGTGAAACGGGTCGCCCCGCTCATGATGCCTGCCGGGTCGCCGATGTTCTCAACCGGAACGATGTAGTCGACCTGGACAGCCGGGATCCCGAACGGTGTGTTCGGATATGGTACGACATGGTCAGTGATGATGACGACCTTGTCCGCGTATTCCGCATCCACCTTGGCGTAGCCGAGAGAACCGCACATGGTCGCGCCTTCCTCGTCACGGTTGTAGCCGTTGGCATTGCCGAGCGGGTCGCACGAAGGCGCCCCCAGGAACGCGACGTCGATGTGCAGCTCGCCTCTTGCGATGGCTGCTGCGCGGCCGCCGTGCGAACGGAATACGACCGGGAAATCCATCAGGCCGCGGGAGATCTGCTCTGCGAGTTCGCCGCGCATACCGGACGTTTCAATGTGGGTAACAACGCCGTTCTTGATGTGCTCGATCATCGGCGCATGACAGCTGGCAAGCGAGCTGGCCGCCACGGTCAGGTTCTTGATGCCCATCTTTGCGATCTCATCGAGGACCATGTTAACGATGTAGTCGCCGTTGCGGAAATGATGGTGGAACGAGATGGTCATGCCGTCTTTCAGACCGGTCGCAACGATCGCATCATGGATCGACTCGAGCATCTTGCCGCTGTCGCCCATGTTGCCCTTCTGTTTTGTGCCGTCAGGCAGGAACGGACCGTTCTGTGCAATGTCATCAATATGTCTGATTTTCGAAATATCCATCCGTTATACCTCCTGCGTCTCTTCTTCTCCGTCAGGATTTTCCCCGGCGAGTTCCAGCAGATACCGTGCGCGGATGACGACCGGACGGTCGATCATCTTGCCGTTCAGGGAAGCAACACCGCTGCCGCGTTCGTTCGCTTCGCGGATCGCTTCCATAACCGCACGGGCCTTGATCAGGTCTTTTTCGCGCGGCATGAAGATCTCATGCAGCGGCGCGATCTGACGCGGGTTGATGATGCTCTTGCCGCTGAAGCCCATCTTCTTGATCATGGTCGCTTCGCGGATAAAGCCTTCCTCGTTGTTCACGTCGGAATAGACCGTATCCAGTGCGTCGATGCCGGCGCTTCTCGCCGCGTTCAGGATCATGCCTCTTGCAAAGAAGAGCTCGGTCCCGTCGTCGCTGCGGGTGGTCTTGAGGTCTGTGACGTAGTCCTCTGCACCAAGCGCGATACCGATCAGGCGCTTGGAGGAATGGGCGATCTCATACGCATTCAGTACGCCGCCCGCAGTCTCGATCGCCGCCATCATGCCGGTGGTTCCGACCGGGATGCCGGCCTCGCGCTCGATGCGCTCGATCTCGGCTTCGCAGTCGATGACGTCCTGTGCATTCTCCGTCTTCGGCAGACGGATGACGTCCGGCTTGGCGCGGACGATCGCTTCGAGGTCCTCGATGCCGAGGCCCGAGGACAGGTCATTGATACGGACTACCTTCTCGATGTTGCCGTAGTCCAGTGTTGTCAGTGCGTTGTAGACCAGGAAGCGCGCGGTGTCTTTTTCGGTCATCGCGACGGAGTCTTCCAAGTCGAACATGATGCAGTCGGCACCGAAGATGCCCGCATCCTTGATCATACCGGGGTTGTTGCCCGGTACGAACATCATGCTGCGCCGCAGTCTCATTGCTTCACCCTCCAGTCATAGTCATTGCGCTTTGCTGCTCTGAATGCGGCTGCGCTTACGCGCGCCTTGATCGTGCAGTCCAGTGCTCCCTTATCAACAGCTTCTACACGCGCATCCTCGACGCCCAGATTGCCCAGGGTGCCGCGGATCGCTTCTTCGATCTGTCTGCCAAACTGCTGCATGACGCTGGAGGTCAGATGGATCTCAATGCCGGGTTTTTCTGCAGGCTCGATGCGGACGATGATGTCGCTGGACTCCATGGTCCCCGCCGATGCAGTTGTGATGATTTTCATGTTATATGCTCCTCCCTGTTGCTAGGTTTCAGCCTGTTGCGCTTACGCCTCGAGTTTCTTTTCCAGTCTCTCGCGGATGGCGCGGATGAAGTCGATCGAGTTCACCGGCGTGACATCGAGGCCTTCTGCCAGACCGACGAGGTCCTTAGTCATGATGCCGTCTGTCAGGGTGTCGATGCACGCTTCTTCCAGTTTCTCGCCGAATGCGGTCAGGTCAGTCAGGCCGTCCATCTCGCCGCGCTTCTTCAGAGCACCGCTCCAGGCGTAGATCGTCGCCATCGGGTTGGTGGAGGTCTCTTCGCCGTTCAGGTACTTGTAGTAGTGGCGGGTGACGGTGCCGTGCGCCGCTTCATACTCGAACTTGCCGTCCGGGCTGCACAGAACGGAGGTCATCATCGCCAGCGAACCGAAGGCCGTGGAGACCATGTCGCTCATGACGTCGCCGTCGTAGTTCTTCAGTGCCCAGATGAAGCCGCCTTCGCTGCGGATGACGCGCGCGATCGCATCGTCGATCAGTGTGTAGAAGTACTCGAGGCCGAGGCGCTCGAATTCTTCCTTATAGCACTTGTCGTAGATCTCCTGGAAGACGTCGCGGAAACGCATATCGTACTTCTTGGAGATGGTGTCTTTCGCGGAGAACCACAGATCCTGCTTGGTCTCGATCGCATACTTGAAGCAGGAATGCGCGAAGGACTCAATGGAGGTGTCCTTGTTGTAGATGCCCTGCAGGATGCCCGGGCACTCAAAGTCGTAGATGGTCTCTCTAAAGGAATCGCCGTTCTCGCCGGTGAAGACGAGCTCCGCCTTGCCCTTTTCAGGAACGCGGTACTCGGTGCCCTTGTACAGGTCGCCGTACGCATGACGGGCAACGGTGATTGGCTTCTTCCAGTTCTTCACGACCGGCTTGATGCTGTCGATGGTGATCGGGGCGCGGAAGACGGTGCCGTCGAGGATGGCACGGATGGTGCCGTTCGGGCTCTTCCACATCTCATGGAGATGGTACTCTTCCATGCGCTGTGCGTTCGGGGTGATCGTCGCGCATTTGACGCCGACGCCGTACTTCTTGATCGCCTCGCCGGCATCCTTGGTGATCTGGTCACCGGTCTCGTCACGGACCGGCAGGCCGAGGTCGTAGTACTCGGTCTTCAGATCTACGAACGGAAGAATGAGCTCATCTTTGATCATCTTCCAGAGGATTCTGGTCATTTCGTCGCCGTCCATCTCGACGAGCGGAGTTGTCATTTTGATCTTGTCCATGGGTTCTCCTTTATTTGTTCTGCGCTGCGTAGTAGTTCATCAGGCAGCCTTCAAGAATGATCTTTTTCTCGTCTTCGGTCAGACCCTTGACATACAGGGTCAGGTCTTCGACCGTGCCGTCCTTGCGGATCGCCTTGGCCGGGATCTCCTCCTGACCGGATGCGATGGCAGCGCGGACGCCGGGCACGAAGACGAAGTCGCCGTCTTCATAGGGGAACTCTGCGCCTTCCGCGAGTGTGAACGGCAGGATGCCCCAGTTGATGCAGTTGCTGCGGTAACGCTTGGTCGCATACTCGTAGCAGATGTTCGCGAAGCCGCCGAGCACCTTCTGGCAGGATGCCGCCTGTTCACGGGCGGAGCCGTCTCCGGGCTTGTTGGCGAAGACGCAGGAACCGAACTGGGTGTTCTTCATCAGCTCATCCGCATCGCCGACCTTGCTCAGTGCCGCCACCATCTTCTCGGGCTTCTGACCCTCGCGTCTGGCTGCTTCGTCCGCTGCGACAGCCTTGGAACGGCCGACGTATTCGGGTACGCGGCGCGAGAGCGCGAACTCGGACAGGCGCAGCGGGTTGCTGCGGTAGGAGCTGGTCTCGCCGGACGGGATCAGTTCGTCGGTCGTAGTGACCGGATCGCGGATGACCGCATCGAGCTCGAGCAGCATGTTGTCTGCGAGTTCATACATTTTCGGCCAGTCGGTGATGTTCGGTCCGAGGATCAGCTCAGCATCCGGATCCGCCTTGCCAAAGCCGTAGTAGCAGCGATTCTTATAAACCGTGTTATCGAATTCATAGTGGAGATGTTCTGTCTCGTAGTCCACATCGGTCGCCGCCGTGATGTAACCGCCGTTCTTTGCGGTGGCTGCGATCGAACGCGCATCCATCAGCGCGACAGCACTGATCTGGCCTTCACCCGGCTTGGAACCTTCTCTGTTCGGGAAGTTTCTCGTGGTGTGACGCAGGGACAGGCCGTTGTTGGCCGGAACATCGCCGGCGCCGAAGCACGGACCGCAGAACGAGGGCTTGATGACCGCGCCCGCCTCGAGCAGGTTCATGGTCTTGCCCGCCTTGGTCAGCGCCAGGCTGGTCGGAACGCTGGTCGGATAGACGTTGAGCGAGAAGTAGCCGTTGCCGGTGCTGCCGCCCGCCATGATGTCCGCCGCCTCGACGATGTTGTCGAACAGACCGCCGGAGCAGCCCGCGATGACACCCTGGTCTGCCAGGACACCCTTTTCGCTGACCTTGGAACGCAGGTCGAGGTGCGCCTTCGGGAACTTCTTCTTCGCTTCTTCTTCAACACCCGCCAGGATCTCATCCGCGTTCTCGAGGAACTCGTGGATGGTGTACGCGTTGGACGGATGGAACGGCAGCGCGATCATCGGCTCGACCTTGTCGAGTTCGATGTTGATGATCGCATCGTAGTACGCGCCTTCTTTGGGCTCCAGCTTCTTGAAGCACTCGGGGCGCTTGTAGTCGTTGTAGTACTTTTCGATCTCCTCGTCGGTCGCCCAGATGGAGGACAGGCAGGTCGTCTCGGTCGTCATGACGTCGATGCCACTGCGGAAGTCGTACGGCAGGGAAGCAAGGCCGGGGCCTGCGAACTCAAGGACCTTGTTCTTGACAAGGCCTTTGCCGAATGTCTCTTTGACCAGTGCGATCGCCACGTCGTGCGGGCCGACGCCCTTCTTCGGTGCGCCTGTGACATAGCAGAGCACAACTTCCGGCGGTGCTACGTCATAGGTGTTCTTCAGGAGCTGCTTGACGAGTTCGGGGCCGCCTTCGCCGACGCCCATCGTGCCGAGCGCGCCGTAACGGGTGTGGCTGTCGGATCCGAGGATCATGTTGCCGCACGCAGCCAGCTCTTCTCTTGCATAGGAGTGGATGACGCTCTGGTTGGCCGGCACGTAGATGCCGCCGTATTTCTTGGCAGCGGAGAGACCGAATACGTGGTCGTCTTCATTGATGGTGCCTCCGACTGCGCACAGGCTGTTGTGGCAGTTGGTCATCGCATACGGGATGGGGAATTCCTTCAGGCCGCTCGCTCTTGCGGTCTGGATGATCCCGACATAAGTGATATCGTGGGAAACAAGCGCATTAAAGCGGATATGAAAAATGCCGTCTTCGGTAGCGTCACGATGAGCGTTCATGATCTGATACGCGATCGTGCCGTTCCGGCCGGCATTCTTATCAACACTTTCTGCGGCTTTCTGCGGGGCGCCGTTGATCCATTGCGTGCCCTGCTCTAAATACTTGACCATGTTAGATTCCTCCTGGTTATCAGTATGGTTGCTTTACCTGGACAATCTCTTCTTTCGGGCAGATTCCCGCCCTTTGCCAAAATGATTATAAAATCAGAAATCTGACGATTCCAATACAATTTTGACAAGAAAACGATAGAGAATCTCTATCGTTTCTATCTTATCAGAGAATCGCTCTGTGCGACACCCTTCCGGCGCATTACATACAAAAAACCGGGCTGCTTTTTCAGCCCGGTTTTTGTCAATCCATGCTTAGTGCTGTCTGCTGCGCTTTGCCATCAGAGCCATCAGGCTGCCGCTGATCACCAGTGCCAGCAGGACCAGGGCCATCGTTGCGGGATCCCCGGTCTGTGTTTTGCTGTCAGGTGCAGATGTGCCCGCCGGAGAAACAGGCGCTGCCTTCTGCTCTTCTTTGAACGTGTTCGTGAAAGCAGCTTCCGCATCGGTTTTCGCTTCGATGGTTCCCTTGTCACCGGTGATCTCCGCTGTATAGTCGGGTCCGGCCGCCTCGATCACTTCATACCCGACACCGGCCGGCAGATCCTCCGCCGTGATGCTCTCCCCGTCTTTCAGGGTGAACATCGCGATGCCGTTGCTGAATGTCATATCGCCGAACTCGCCGCTGATCTCCGTATCGTCCAGTTTGACGACAAAGGTGAACGCCTGCTTCTTCTGCGCATCCGTTCCCTTGACCGTCTTTGTCACCGTCAGGTCGCCCGCCGGCGAGTTGGTGATTGTCCAGTCGTCCGGAAGCGGTGTCGTCTCTTCGACCGTCACCTGTTTCCAGAACGTCACGTGCGCGCTCCATTCTCTGTGATCCGTCGGATCCGGATGGGTGCCGTTATTGAGATACAGATACTGGTCCGGCTGTCTGACCAGCGGATTATCGATGTACTGCGCCGCATAGATCATGGCTTTGCCGTCGTCTTCCGGCTCGATCGTGAGAGCATTGTGGTAATTGCTCATTTCCTCCTGGACCCAGCCGTTCTTACTGGTCATCGTATACCAGTAAGTGATGGTCCGCTGCCACCACTGCCATTCCTGATGTCCAACCAGCGCCAGATTGCCGCTGCCGTTGCTGAGCTGCCAGAAGGTGCCGCTCTGCTGACCGTCGCTGTCCAGTTTGGTCGCCGTGAACAGCTGCGCTTCGGAAGGCTCATTCTTGAGCACCTGCTCATACGAGCCCTCGTCATCGACGAGCTGCTGGTTCTCGCCCGGGACCGCCTGGTCTTCGATCACGGTATCGACTGTCTCGATGAGGCCGTCTGTTCCTTCAAAGATCCGCGGCGTATTCCCGCTCTGCCAGTCCGGCGCGGTGATCGCATAGGTCTCCCCGTCTTCCAGGTCAGCAGCGTCAATCGGTACCCAGTAGGTCTTCTCCTTGACGACTTCTCCGCCCTTCTCGTAAGAGGCGATGTAGTCGTCCACGTTCTCCTCCTTGACCGTGTAGGTGATGGCTTCGCCATCCTCGTTGTACATCGGCAGATTATTGAATGTATCTTTCCAGTTATTGTTGTCGTTCAGAGTCAGCGTTTTTCCTTCGACGAGTTCTCCATCCGCGTACAGATCGACGATCACTTCATCTCCGGAATGGTCTTCTTCGTCCGCCCAGACCTTCTCCACGCTGAAACGCATGCCGGTCGCTTTCCAGATGTTCGTCGCAAGCGCCAGGTTGGAGTAGCAGCCGCCGCGCTCCAGATAGAAGAACTTCATATGATGCGGTTTGGAGGGATCCCACTCCTTGCCGGCTGCCGCGAAGATCTCGGACAGCGTGTTCTGCGTACCAATCGTCTGCGGAATGACTGTGCTGCTGTCATACGGAACAACATCCACAGCATCGTCTGTCGTCACTTCGCCGGTCGTGAAGTTGACGTCACCGCCGGTCGGCAGATGCAGACCGCCGATATCCATGACCAGCACATCATCGATAAACAGCCAGGCGTCATCGTCGCCGCTGAAGTGGAACACCAGGTCATCTCCGTCGACCTTGCCGGATGCCGGAATATAGAAATCACACTCCATGCTCAGACCGTGCTGGTGGTTGTACGGTTTCTCACCGCGTGCCACAGCATCAATCGCCGGTCCGACGTCCTGCTTGGTTTCGTCCCAGTCATCAAAGGGGAAATACCCGACCGGCATTGTGTTGCCCGTGTCCGAGCCGTCGTAGCTTGTCTCTTTTACGTTATAGGTGCCTTCATACACCTTGTAATCGCCGCCGCTTCCCTGCGCTGGGTCATAATAGGCATAATTACTGTCGCTGTCGAACACATAGTTCCCCTGCCCGTCGAGCTGGAACAGATGGTTGACGTCCGTGTAAGCCGTCTTGTAATCGCTGCTTTCCGGAGCAAACAGATAGCTGAGGTCCTGTCCGCCGAACTCGGTCATGACCGGGTATCCGGATTCGCCGAGCGTCGGCTGCACGATGCCCTGCCGCGCTGTCGCCGTTCCGGTATATCTGTTGGTATTGCCTTCCAGAGCAGGATCGCCGCCGTGCCCGAAGAATTTCAGATTGTGGTCAGCATTGATGCCGGCCATCGGCCAGTAGTTTACAAACTGGCTGGTCGGGGAATTGTTCCATGCGTCGCCGGCATTGCTGTCATCGGTCAGATCGTAATCGAACAGATTGAGCGTGATCCCCTCCGCCCGGCTGTCAACGGTAGACACCGTGGCAGGCGGATTTCCCTCCTGTGTCTGCCCTGCTTCAGTCTCTTCCTCTTCCGCAGGCACCGCCGCGGCTTCTTCAGCAAGTTGCAGGGTTTCCTCCTCCGGTTCGGTGCTGTCCTGCGCCGGCGCTTCTTCACCAGGCATCTCTTCCGGTGCGGCAGTCACTGCATCGCCTGTACCTTCCGCTTCGCCGGTGGTTTCTTCCACAGCCGTCTCCGCCGGAGTCTGTTCGATGCCCTCTGCCGTTTCATCGGCAAAGACGCCAAACGTACCTACGGAGAACAGGGAAAGCAGCATGAACAATGTCAGTGCCAGTGCCAGTTTTCTGTTTTTCATACAGATCGATCCCCCTTCATGATTCCATCAAATAGCCTATTTACAGGGAATAAAAACAATATAAGCTCGTTCGCATAAAAAACACCTGAGCCCTCCAATACGCAGAAGAACCCAAATTTTATGGACCAATATCATTATAAAATGCCCGCTGTCAGCCAGCAAACACCTGTTATTTCATAATTTGGCAGAAGCCACAACACCTTGAAGTTGTCAGATTGTATTGATTGCTTTCTTCCGGCAGAAAAACGGCTGCCCGGTGCAATGACAGCGCCTTCACTTTTCAAACACGATACTGCCTGCTTTCGTCGGATGATCGTAGATCAATACATCCTGCTTATCCGTTTTATACCGGATCAGCTTCCATACAAGGAGAATGTCACCGCCTGCCGAGAGGATCATCACCAGCCCGATGATCAGCCAGAAGAACGAACCAGCTGCGATCGCAATCGCCGTCGGTATAATACCGAGAACGATCAGCGGCATGAGACCGCCAAGAATGTACTGCCTCTTTGTAAGAGGCACGGTGCATGTGCAGTACGGCGTCAGAAGCTGCCACATCACGCCGAACTCAATGTCCTTGAAATGATGCGCTGCAAAGATGCCCCAGGTGATTCCGTGCACCAGTTCGTGCACCACGATCAGCGCGAAATAAAGCAGCAGGAACCAGATGAACCCCAACGGCTGGAACGTGATACTGAGCGGCTGGTTGCACAGCACGAACAGTGCGATGCCCGCTGCAAACACAGGGATCATCGCCGCCAGAACGATGACGTTCGCCCGGACGATCCCGATGGTCAGTTCCACCCGGCGGTATCCTTGCGCGAGCAGCCTTTCGCTGATCTCTTCCAGATGGGCGAGACGGCGCTGCTCCGCGGCAGTCAGTTTTCTTTTGTCTTCATCCACTTGCTTTCTCTTCTTCATGACAGCGATTCCTTATCCAATCTCCGCGCCTGCAGCGATACTTTCACCGCCCCGCCGCGGATCACCTGCTCGCCCACTTCCTCAAAGCCCATCGCTTGATGGAAAGCCAGGCTCGTCTCATTATATGGCACGGTATCTATCTCCGCGGTGACCGTATCGACCCTGCAGAATACCGCCCTGTCAAAGACGCCCCAGTAGAGCCGGCGCCCGAGGCCAAGACCCCGGTATGCCTCATCGATCACAATGCGGTCGACATAGAGGAATTGCTCGTACGCTTTAGAGAACCAGATGTAATTCTCGCTGGTATAATCGTCGACCCCTTCCCGCAGGGCGATCAGAAACGCCGCCGGCTTGCCGTCCACCTCTGCGATCTGGAACAGATCACTCACCTGCATGAAGTACGCAAACCGCGCCTCATCCATCGGCGAGAGCACCTCCACATTTGTTTCATTGAGTGCCAGAACAAACGCCATATCTTCCGCCTGTGCCGGTCTTATTGTAATGTTCATTTGCTTTCCTTTCTCTTTAAGCCTTTCCCGATCAGTGTGATCAGAGGAACTGCATAGATATAGACCCCGTACAGTACTGCCAGATGGCCCACGCCCAGGATCGCCAGCGGCACCGTGATGAGGATGCACCAGGGCACGAGCGCCGGCAGTGTGATCGCGCAGTTTTCGATATCGATGGCGAGCTCTTCGGGATTTCTGCCCCGCAGCTCATAGCTCTTCGCCAGAAGGTCGTGGCTCATCATGATCCCGATGATCTGATTGCAGAAGATAGCGGCCGAACAGAGCGTGATGAGGAGCATGCTCGGGAACAGACCGATCCTGACCGCCAGACGGTCGATGCGGTTCTGGATGGGAACGATCCAGCCCGTGCCGTCCATGATACCGGTATAGCTGCAGGCGATGGCGATGATGATGACGGTCGTTGCCATGGAGCTCATCCCGCCGCCGGAGAGAATGTCCTTCAGCGATTCCGCCTCGGGGACATACCCGCGCAGCGACGACAATACCACGGACAGCACGTCGTGTCCCTGCACAAAGACCGCCACCAGCCCTGCGGAGACGATCCCCGCGCAGAGCGTCCACTGGATCGGCACCTTGAGGAGCGGCATGACCAGCAGGAACACAGCCGGCAGGAAACACCACATCGACATCGAGAAGTGACTCGAAAACGCATCCAGCACCGACGCGTCGATCTGATGGATCGGATGGCGCACGGACAGGTAACCGTATACCGCCAGACAGAGCAGCCACGGGAGGGAGCCGGTCCGGAACATGTTGCGCACATTGGTATAAAGATCTGTATCCGTGATCTGTGCGACGGTGAGCGCCGTCGAGGACGCCGGAGAGGAACGGTCTCCGAAGTAGATGCCGGACAGGATCACGCCGGCTGTGATGACCGGGTCCACCCCGCCGCTCCGGGCCAGCACCATGAAGATCACGCCGGCCGTCCCGGCCACGCCGAAGGACGTCCCGAGCGCGTAGCTCAGAAGGCACGTCAAAAGGAAGGTGACCAGCAGGAACAGCTGCGGGCGGATGAACTGCACGCCGTAGTAGACAAAGGTAACGATCGTCCCGCAGTCCCGCCACAGGCCGGTCATCATCCCGATCAGCAGCAGGATGGCGATGAGCGGAAGGGTCCTTTTCACCCCACGGCCGCTCATCCGGACCACCTCAGCAAGCGGGTGTCCTGTTTTGACGCCCGCCGCGGTGAATGCGATATAGCCCAGTACCAGCATGCCGATGATGTATTTCATTCTTTCTTATTCGTATCTTTATCCTATCTTTTCCGGCGCACGGAGAACCCGAACGAGCCGCACTTTTTGCCGAGGGTGAAGTACTCACCGTGGGAGTAGCAGATCAGGTCCGCTTTGTCGAGACGGAACCGCCCTTTCTCATCCATGAGAGACTCGTCCGCCAGTACATTGACAACGCGGGCGACGAACATGTCGTGCGTCCCAAGTTCCAGTACCTGTTCGACTTTGCATTCCAGACTGACCGGCGATTCCTGAATGGACGGACAACCCACCGCCTCGCCGGGCACCGGGGTCAGGCCGGTTTCTTTGAACTTATCATAGTCACGGCCGGAGCGCACCCCGCACCAGTCGGTCACACGCGCCAGCGCTTCGGTTGTCAGGTTGACTGTGAATTCGCCGGTCCGGCGGATGATGTCATACGAATACCGCTCTTTGCGCACCGAGATCGACAGCATCGGCGGGTCCGAGCAGATCGTGCCTGCCCATGCGACGGTGATGATGTTCGGGTTGCCCTCTTCATCCTGGCAGCTGACCATCACCGCGGGCAGCGGATAGAGCATATTGCCGGGCTTGGGAAAAGCGGTCTTCCCGCCGGTCATCTGCACAGCCGGCTCTGCTACCGGTTTTTCACGGCGCACTGCCCCTTTTCCCTGCGTGCCGCCTTTGCGCGGCGGACGGCCTTTTCTATTTGTGTGACGTGATTGCTTGGGCATCCCGGTTTCTCCACTCCTTATACAATATAGACATCGATCTGGTTTTCTTTCAGATACGGATAGATCTCCTGCTGGAACCTGGCGTCGACGGAGATGATGAGCCCGTCTTCTTTGTCGATCTCGACGCCCGCTTCATCCATCACCAGCACCGAAGAGCGACTGTCCTGCTTCAGCCACTTTGCTATTCTCCTTCTGATAAGAACGCATCTATCATACTCTGTTCGTCATCAAAATCCCGCTTGCCGATCAAATGGTCTTTTACATTCCGGCGGTAGAGTTCCAGTGTCATAGGAACGAACCGGTAAATCTGTCCGCCCTCTTTTGCTATGCGGGTGAACGAAAAGCTGTCGCCGCCTTTCCGGATTTCCTGTGCTGTCATTCTGCGCTCGTGTGACGGATCCCACCATGTCACCAGGGCCGTGCCGTCCGCGCTAT
The DNA here is from genome assembly GCA_902790905.1 of uncultured Eubacteriales bacterium. Lineage (GTDB taxonomy): Bacteria > Bacillota > Clostridia > Peptostreptococcales > Anaerovoracaceae > RUG13615. The sequence continues at coordinate 5,084 of CADATO010000004.1, read as the reverse complement.
GCAGGATGCGCACGTGCACTCCAACGAGGACCGTACTGTCCTGCTGGCTCTGCACATAGTAGACAGGCACGGGAAGCGATTCCTTGTACGCTGTACTGCTGAGCAGACTGCCGCAGAACTTCTCAAACGCCAGCCGCTGCTCATAGGATGCGAAGGAAAACGCCTGCACATCGCCGCGGTCCCCCTTCCAGTACAGGTACAGCCAGGGGCCGTCGCCGCCGCTTGTGAGATCCTCCGACCGTGCTTTCACGGTGCCGCCCTTCAGGCAGGCAAACAGCGTCCCTTTCTGCTTCTCATCCAGTTCCTTTTTACCGGACCGCGTGATGTCCTCTTCCTGAAGCGGCCAGCGGGTGCCTTCTCTTTTCTCGTGATAAAACCAGACCCTCCCGCCTTCGGTATTAAAGTGATACCGCTGGTAGTGCGGCGGGTTCGTCGGCCCGGACAGGGTGTAATAAAACTCGGTGATATCCGATTCGCGGATCTCTTTTCCGACAGTTTTGCTGCCGCCGCCAAACAGTCCTCCCATGCGTGTACCTCCCCGCGCGTATCCTCTGCAGTCCAGTTTCTCTCATCATACTCCAAACAGCCGCGTCGCCTCAAGAGCAAACAAAAAGAGCCCGCAGGCTCTTCTGACCCGTGTGAAGCAATCAGCGCCACAGGAAGCCAGACAGCACAGCGGCAATAATCGCCATCCCTACCGTTCCGAAAACCCATTTTTTGATCTTATCCGCCGTTGTGATATAAGGCCGCAAATCCTCGGTCCCGGGAATCACCCAGGCGTTTGTGTGTCCGACCCAGTACCCGTCAATCAGAAACCGGTCGATCAGATTCATGATTTCGAGGATCACGAACATCTGCCAGAAGCTTTCGCTTCCTCCGGGGCGGACGCAAAAAGCTTATTGTCCTGAATAAACGCAACGCACGAGAACAGCATCATGGCCATCGATGCGCAGAAAACGATTGACAGAAAAATGGTTAAAAGCATATTGGATTCTCTCATTCAGGTAGTGCCGCTTTACAAGGCAGCACCGCTTATAGTTAGCGTTTGCTAACCAAATGGTAGCGCGATTCCCTTTTGCTGATGCCTACTGCCTGCCGTACAGAATGCTGTTCACATAGTGCGGGTCTGCTTTTTCAAATGCCTCGTACGCGGCTATGCCGTTGCGAAACAGCTGGTCGACCAGCACCGGATGCTCGGCGTACAGTTCATCGTAGTTCACAATGATGCTGTACTTGACGGAATTTGTATCGAACCAGTAAACCCGAAGGATCACGGGGTCTTCGGCGCCTTTCCGGAATAGTGACACCTGCGTATTCGGTTCGTCTGTCCGTTTATCCAGGTTGGTGAGCCGGAAGCGATCCGGGTTCGGAAAATACTTTTCCATCTCTTTTCTTGCCCATTCATAGGGGCGTTCTTCCGGCGGGATCATCCGGATGATCTTTGCGCTCATATCTTACTCCTGTGATCACTGTAACGAGTGCATCTTATCCTATTTACCTATTCTACCACAACCATCAAAAAAGAGCCTCCCGGAGAAAGCTCTTTCCGCATGGTCTGCACAGGCTCAATATGCATGCCTGTCTCTATTTCTTCCGGTAGCCTGTACACATGGTCATCAGAAAACAACAGACCGTAGCCCATGCCCAGAATTTGTGCTGTTTCATAGCGATTCCTCCTCTCCTTGTCAGCACCAGTGTACAAAATGAGCCGGCATCTTTCGAGCCCGAACAGACGCATTTCGGGCTGGCACCCCCATCAGCTGCCTCACTGCCGATCTGTTTAATTGACAGAACTCATCGGTCTAGTATAATAAATATAGGATATATTTAACCTATTTTTTGAGGTGAACAATGCTCATCAACACAGACAAAATCGTCTCCATGACACAGGCAAACCAGAATTTCTCTTCTGTTGCCAGACTCGCTGACCGGCTGGGAGATATTGTGATTTTCAAAAACAACAGACCTAAGTACGTACTGATTGATATCGAAGACAACCTGGCCTATTACGAACTATCCGACGATGAAAAAATCGATATCGTGGCGCGGCGGATTCTGAAAAAGTATCTGCCGGCATTTCAGGAGCTGGCAAAATGATCAAGATAGGCAAAGATAAAGTACTGCTGCTGCATCAACTAATGGCAGAGGCGACCGGCGGTGATGTTGGGATACGTGATGAAGCACTGCTGGAATCAGCCATAGAGAATGCATATGCCACTTTTGACGGAGCGGAACTGTATCCCACCAAGGAAGAAAAAGCAGCCCGTCTCGGCTTTTCGCTGATTGCAAATCACGCCTTTGTGGACGGCAATAAAAGAATCGGCATATATGTCATGTTATCTTTCCTTGAACTGAATGGCATCCGGATCGAAGCGGAGAACGATGAAGTGGCTGCGTTGGGGCTTGCCGCAGCGGGTGGCAGCGCCGGATATGAGGATATCCTCGCGTGGATACACGCCCATAGAATTTGAATATCTATACGGATCGGGCAATGATGCCTACCAGAGAAGTACTGCTGATCAGTCATTCCTGTGGACCAGGAAGATACTCCCTTTTCCATACATCCTCATTCTGTGATATAATGCCATACGCGGGCAACGCGCCTGCAGCAGCATTCAAAAATCAAAGGAGTTTACAAATATGAAATTAGGTATCGTCGGACTTCCGAACGTCGGCAAGAGCACTCTCTTCAACGCCATCACAAAGGCTGGCGCAGAGGCTGCCAACTACCCTTTCTGCACCATCGAGCCCAACGTGGGCATCGTCACCGTGCCGGATGAGCGCGTCACGACCCTGTCCGACATCTATCATTCGAAGAAAACCATCTACGCGACGATCGAGTTCTGCGACATCGCGGGTCTGGTGAAAGGCGCAAGCCGCGGCGAAGGCCTAGGCAACAAGTTCCTCGGCAACATCCGCGAGTCCGCCGCCATCGTCCACGTCGTGCGCTGCTTTGACGACCCGAACGTCGTGCACGTCGACGGCAAAGTCGACCCCCTGTCCGACATCGAGACGATCAACCTCGAGCTGATCCTCTCCGACATGGAAGTCATCGAACGCCGCATCACCAAGCAGACCAAGATGCTCAAGGGCGACAAGAGCCTGCAGAAAGAGATCGACCTGCTGAAGAAGATCCAGGCCCACCTCGGCGAAGGCAAGTCCGCCCGCTCGATGGACCTCGATGACGAGGAATCGCTCTTCGTCAAGTCCCTCGACCTGCTCTCCTACAAGCCCATCATCTACGCTGCGAACGTCGATGAAGACAGCGCGTCTGATGAAGCGGCTGCGGACAACGAATACGTCAACGCCGTCCGCCAGTACGCCGCGGAGGAAGGCTCGCAGGTCGTCGTGATCTGCGCCAAGATCGAAGCGGAACTGTCCGAACTGGACGATGAGGAAAAAGCCATGTTCCTCGAGGAGATGGGCATCACCGAATCCGGCCTCGACAAGTTGATCAAGTCCTCGTACGCCCTGCTCAATCTGATTTCGTTCCTCACCACCGGGGAAGACGAGACCCGTGCATGGACGATCACGAACGGCATGAAGGCGCCGCAGGCCGCCGGCAAGATCCACACCGACTTCGAGAAGGGCTTTATCCGTGCGGAGACCATCGCCTACGACAAGCTGATGGAATGCGGCGGCAAGACCGCTGCAGCCAAAGAAAAAGGCTTCATCCGCTCTGAAGGTAAGGACTACATCGTCAAGGACGGCGATGTCATGCACTTCCTCTTCAACGTATAGAGCGATTACATCCGATACACAAGAATCCCGGCCTTTACAGCCGGGATTCTTTATTGGGTTATAGGACAAAACGTGTTGGTAAAAACCGCTGCAACTATTGAAATTTCAATGGATGCAGCGGTTATATCTTTTTTCAGAGAAGATATACGTTGGACAAAACGTGTTGGTAAAATCCTCGGAATATGTTGAAATTTCAACGCTGAATGGGGTTATATCTTCCTTAGAAACAGTTTGTTTGGAGGAAGGTATCATGAAGCACGTTATTTGTCCGATTTGCGGAAGTGTCTGCACAAAGCATGGCAAGACAAATGCTGGTACACAGAGATGGTTTTGTAAGGGATGCAACCTGGCCTTTTCGCCTAAAATCAATAACGAAGCAAAACAACTCAAGGTCTTTCTTAAGTGGCTGTTCAGTAGGCAGACGCAAAGCGATCTGCCCGGAGAAGGACGTACTTTCCGGAGGAAGACATCAAAGTTCTGGGATATATGGACACTGCCTCCTGTTATTGGAGGGATGTACTGTATCTGGATGGGATCTATCTTGCCCGCAAGGCCTGCGTATTGATCTGCCGGGATGAAAAGCATGTCCTCGGCTGGTATCTTTGCCGGTATGAACATGCGGGTGCCTGGAGCGCACTCATGTCGCGGATCGCCGAACCTAAGGTCGTTGTTTCGGATGGCGGGACAGGCTTTGCGAAAGCATTGAGGAAAACCTGGCCTCATGCCAGGCACCAGAGGTGTTTGTTCCATGTCTTTTCGCAGGTGAAGCGCTATACGACGAGCCGGCCAAAAACAGCGGCAGGGGTTGAATTATATGGCCTTGCGAAGGAACTATTACATCTTGAGACCAAAGTGGAAGCAGACGAATGGACAGAGCGATTCATCCATTGGATGAGCAGATATAACCGGTTCCTGAGCCAGTTAAGTTATGACGAATTCGGCAACAGCAGACCGACCCACGAAAGGCTCATTAAAGCGCAGCGGTCTCTTGTGAAGCTGCTGAAAGAAGGAACGATGTTCACTTATCTGGACGGATCTTTGCAGGCAGAGATCGGCAAGGTGCCGTCTACAAACAACCGGATCGAAGGCGGGACCAATGCCGGCCTTAGAGAGATGCTCCGCAACCACCGCGGGCTTTCTGTTGAGAGACGAATAAAAGCGGTCTTCTGGTGGTGCTACATGCACTCACCGAGACCGCTTTCTGCTTCTGAGATACTCAAGACGATGCCAACCGACCAGAGTATCGCTGATCTTTACAAGAGGATGACGATCCAGGAACAACGGGCTGACACGATCCCGATGTGGGGCGATGCCATTGTCTGGGGAGAGCTTCATCGCTCTAC
>CADATO010000003.1 GCA_902790905.1 uncultured Eubacteriales bacterium | reverse complement strand
AAGGCCGCCGCCCATCATGTCGTCGACCGCCTTCAGCACGTCCTCGAGTTCCACGATGCCCGTCGCCGCCACGCCTGCGCCAAGCAGGATCGTGTTCACGATCGGACGGCCCAGGATATCCAGCGCCATCTGTGTCGCGTCCAGCGTATACACTCTGATCTTCGCCAGTTCATCGGACATGGATGCGTACGCTTCCTTGACCTCTTCCGGCGTCTTCGTCGTGTTCATCACAAGGACCGTGTCGTCCTTGAGGCCTTCGAATACGCCGCCCACCTCGCACAGCGTCTCGTCCAGGACGAGGACCGCGTCGCAGGTGTAGACCTGGCTGTGGTCTGTGATCACTTCGTCATCGATACGGGTAAACCCTCTGACGGGGGCGCCGCGCCGTTCGGGGCCGAACGACGGGAACGCCTGCGCGTATTTGTTACCGTATACAGAAGCTGCATGACCCAGAAGTTTTGCGGCAGTGAAGGCGCCGTTGCCGCCTCTGCCATGCCATCTGATTTCTTTCATGATTGCTTTCTCCTCAGTATCGGTGCTGCTCTTACTTTTTCTTCTCTTCTCTGAGCGGGTTCTCGACAACCGCCAGATTTCTGGCCAGATCGACGAGCTCGTCCCACTTGGTAGTCAGTCTGACAACCAGTCTGCCGGTATCCGGGGAACCGCCGCCGTGCATGCAGCCCGGGACACCTGTACCGATGGTCAGCCACTCAAGCAGTCTTGCCATCCGGATACGGTCTTCCGGTTTGGTATTGTCAGCGCCCTGCAGAGAGGACAGGAGCTTTTCGCCGTACTCTTCGCTCATGAAGTCATCATAGGACGGCATGCAGCCGTTCTCGACGATGCCGCCGCCGATCTCCTGCGCGAGGCGCTTGGTCTCGAACGGCAGTGTGCCGACGTGGACTTTGTTCGCATGCGCAAGTTTCGCATTCGGATAGAACGCGCCGGACGGATGCTTCTTGCCTTCGAGGATCGCACCGAGGCCCATGCCATAGGTGGTCTCGTTGTTGATGACCATCTGAACGAGTTTATCGTTGAACGCCTTCATGGAAAGGCCGTTCAGTCTCGCCATTGCGACCGTTGCACCAACGATGACATCGCCCTGGCCCGCGACGCAGGCGCCGATGCAGGCGCGGTAGATCGTCGCGAAGTTGCCGATCGGCTTGCCGGAGAACTTGGTCTCACCGCACATGAAGACGTGTTCATTCGGAACGAATACGTCGTTGAAGATCAGGTATGCCGAAGACGGACCGGAATAGATCGCATCCCAGCCTTCTTCTCTGTCACGGCGCTCATCAGAGGGGCTTCTCGCCTCGACGATGGTCAGGCCTTCTGCATCGCGCGGAACCGCCGCTGCGACAGCGTAAGCCTCTTCGCCTTCCTTCATGCCCGCAGTCGGGATGACCATGACGTACTGCGCACCGGCAGTGCCGACGATCATGTTTTTGAACCCGCTGAGGACGATGCCGTCTTCTCTCTTTTCCTTAACATGCAGATACAGATCCGGATCGACCTGGCCGCCGGCTGTCTTGCCGCGGCTGCCCTTTGCGTCCGTGATCGCACCGGCCATCGCCAGCGCCTTTTCCTCTGCAAACATCGCGAAGTTCTTCAGTCTTTCATGGTAGTCAGTGCCGTACTCTGCATCCATGTCATAGGTGACGGACCACAGTGCGTTCATGATCGCCCAGCCTGCGCAGACCGGACCCGGGCACTGCCCGACGGTTCTGAACTGTTCGCGCTTCATCTTTGCGTTGCCGACCAGATCTTCCATCTCCATCATGATGGTGTTCCAGCGGTGCGCCTTCTCGCCGGTCAGATGAGAAGTTGTAGTATAAATACCCTCATACTCGGGGTCGAGGGATCTGTCATACCACATCGCTACCTGCCGCAGATGCGCCTTTGTGATCGGATCTGTTGTCAGGTCTTCAATGAGCTTTCCGTATTTGTACACATTGGGGCGCATTGCCTTCATCTCTTCCAGATACTGCGCACCGGATTTTAAAGCCATATCTCTTCCTCCTTCATATATAGTGATAATAGATCCAAAACCTAGTGAATAAAGAATGCCGGAATCGGCTTACTACACGTTGTCGTTTAGTAACTAGTTGTCAAAACAAATAAGAGGATTCTGACATTTTGCCTGTTTTAATTATAACAATCCCTGTTTTATATGGTAGTACTTATTTTCGATGGTTTCGCATAGGAAAAAACTATATATCTGATTGACTGGCGATTCCGCGGCTTTTACAATGGCCTTGAGGAGGTGATCTCATGACTGTCCAGCAGCTGCGCTATGCCATCGCCGTAGCCGAACTCGGCTCCATCACAGAAGCCGCCAAAGAGCTGCATCTGTCGCAGCCCAGCCTGTCCACCGCGATCCGCGACCTTGAGAAGGAAGTCGGCATCAAGATTTTCAACCGCAACCGGTCCGGCATCTCGATCACGACCGAGGGCATGGAATTCCTGGGATATGCCCGGCAGGTCACAGAACCGATGCAGATGCTCGTCGACCACTATATCGAGCAGGTCGAGCCCAAGACGCAGTTCTGCGTGTCGACCCAGCACTACACCTTCTCCCGGAACGCCTTCGTCAGCATGGCGGAGCACTACGGGCAGGGCGAATACGAATTCATCTTCAACGAGACTCAGACGTACCAGATCCTGAAGGACGTGCAGAACCAGTTCTGCGATCTCGGTCTTCTGTATCTGTGTTACGCGAACAGGGCCGTGCTCACCAAAGCCTTCAAGGACATGGATCTGGTGTTCACGCCGCTCTTCACCACCAAGCCGCACGTGTTCGTGCGCGAGGGTCATCCTCTCTGCAATAAAAAAACGATCCGCTTCGCGGACCTTGCGCCTTATCCAAGACTGAATTATATCCAGGGTGCCTATGAATCGCCCTCCTTCTCGGAGGAGCTGTTCCGGACCGCCCCCGCCTCCAAGCAGCTGCTCGTCAGCGACTCCGCAGCGCTGGAGGACTTCATGTTCGCACTGGACGGCTACACCATCTGCAGCGGCATCCACCCCGAGCAGTTCAGTAGATCCCGGGTCATCTCCATGCCGCTCGACGAGCCGGAGTACATGGAGATCGGGTACCTCCTGAAAAAAGGCCAGTCCCTGTCCGACATGGGCGAGATCTTCATCAATTCCCTGAAGGAGTTCGATCCCAACCGGTAACCCGATCCGGCGCAAATTCAAAAAGCGTGGCAGATCGCCTGCTGCGCTTTTATTTGTTCTCTTTTATTCGCAATGCGCCGCCAGGCTCTCCTGTGCCAGACGGATCAGTCTCACGGGCAGCTGGCTGCCCTCATAGCAGTAACAGTCTTTTTCAGCGGCCTCTTCGCCGTATTCCTTTGCGTGGCAGATCGCCCGCACCGCGTCCGAAAAGGCGTTGGACACCGGTGCCTTGGCCGCCTCTTCAAAAGTCTCCGTGATGACATCGCCGAAGCCTGCGTATGTCTTCTCTTCCTTCATAAATGCATCGTACTCGGCTGCGAAGCAGTTGACCGTCGACAGCAGCAGACCGTCGTAGCACGCGCTGTCCCCATGCACCAGTGCAGACGGATCGCCTTCCGCGCCGCGCAGCAGCATCAGTTTATCGTTCAGAAGGCCGGATTTCGCCATCTCATCCTTGCCGCCGCTGTCCTTCGCGACGATGAGGTTGCTGAATGCATCCGCCAGTTCACTGATGAGTTCCGGCGCCACGGTCACGCCCGTCACACCGGGCAGCTGGTAGAACGCCATCGGCAGGCCGCATGCGAGGATGCGGGACATCGCTGCCTTCTGCTCCACCGGGTCGGTCATCCCGTTCGGCACACAGAATACGAACGCCTTGACGCCGAGCGCTGCCATCGCAGCCTTGCTGTCTGTTGTTTCCGCCATCTCGCAGAGCACCTCGCACCAGCGGGCGATGGATGCGAGCGTTTCTTCAGCGGTCGGCTTGAGCGCCCCGAGCATCACCGCGAAGCGGCCGAACGAAAACCCTTTCAGGAAAAACCGGACGATCTCCTCCTGGCGTGCGTCATCGAGCACCCAGGCATCCCCGGTCGAGCCCGGGATCAGAACGCCCTGGCTGTACGGATAGATCTTTGCGAGCTCCTGCTCCATCTTTTCAAAATCGATCCTACCTTCTTCTTTATAATAGGTAAGCGGCGGGAACCACAGGGTCGGGAAATCGTTGCGCTTCATGGTCGTACTCCTTCGTGTTCACATAGCATATCGCGGGGGTTCTTTTTCTGTACTGTACCGCGCGATACCGCATTTGTAAAACAAATGGATTTTCTGGTTTCCATAAATAAATATGATTGATTTATGCATGCGGAATCGCTATGATGAAAGTGCCGGCAGAGCCGGCAGAGCGATTCCGAATTAAGAAGGAGCAAACCATGGAAATCCGCAACCTGAAAACATTCCTGCGCGTCGCCGCCCTGCGCAACTTCACCGCCGCAGCCAGAGAGCTCGGCTACTCCCAGGCCAACGTCAGCGCGCAGATCAAACAACTCGAAGAGGAAGTCGGCGCTCCGCTGTTCGACCGCATCGGCCGCGGCGTCGCCCCGACCCAGTACGCCGAAGCGCTCCTCCCGCACGCCCGCGCCATCATCAACAGCGCCGCGCAGATGGAGAACCTCTTCAAGCCGGACGAAGAGGTCACCGGCACGCTCAGGATCGGGATGATCGAGTCCCTCTTCCACTCCGTCGGCAAATCGTGGATCCTGGCCTTCCACAAGGCGTTCCCGAAGGTGCTCGTTGAGATGACCGTCGACGCCGGCGTCACACTTAAGGAGTACCTGACGCAGGGCACGCTCGATGCCGCCTGCACCATCATCGACGACCCGCTGACCGACGAGTCGTGGCAGGTCCTCTACAGCGCAGACTCCCGCGTTGTAGCGGTCGCCAATCCCGCGCACCCGCTCGCCGGAAAGAAAAAGATCCTGCCCGCCGATCTCGCGGGACAGGAGCTCATCCTGATGGAAAACAACGTTCCTTATAATATCCGCATGCGGGAAGACCTGTACCGGATGGGCGTGGAGCTCGAGCCGTTCCTCATCCTGCAGAGTTCCGAGATGGCGCGCCAGCTGACCGTGGCGGGGCCGTACCTGTCGGTGCTCCCGTACTACGCCGTCAGGGAATCGCTGGAGGCGGGCGAACTGGCAGAACTGCCGCTGCCCTGGCTCGAACTCTCGCAGACCGTGCAGTTCGTCCTGCACCGCAACAAAGCCCTGCTGCCGCATCTGGCGGGGGCTGCGCGGATCTTTGAAGAAGAAGTAGCGCCGGTCCTCAAGTGACCGGCGCTTTTTTCATCGTTTTCAGAAGGCACCCGCTGCGCTATCTACAGGCATCAGCGGACCGCGATCGTGATCTCGACCGCCGCCATGAGTTCCCTGTCCACATGGATCTCGCACCGGCAGGTGCCGATGGCCTTCTCTTTGCGTTCGCTGACCAGCTCCGCGCTGATCGCGAGCGTATCGCCGGGAACTATTTTTCTGTAAAACTTCGCCTTGTCCGCGCCGAGCAGCAGCGGCTCTTTGCCCGCATACTCCGGCAGGGTCAGGAGCACCAGATCGGTGGTCTGCGCCATCGCCTCGATCGAGTAGATCCCGGGAAGAACAGGCGCGCCCGGAAAATGACCGCGGAAAATATCCCAGTTCGGGTCGACATACAGACTGGCTGCTGCGCGCACGCCCGGCTCGACAGCCGGTGCTTCATCGACGAGGAGCAGCGGGGCGCGGTGGGGCAGTACCTCTTTGACTTGTTCGCGGCTGAGTTTCATGCTTTCTCTCCGGGTATTATTCTTTGAACAGTTCGACGGCTTCCTGCAGGTGCTCGCGGATGCTGATGTGCTGCGGGCAGACCTCTTCACAGGCCCCGCACTGGATGCACTCGTCCGCTGTCTTGCGTCCGTGCCCGCCGACGAGCCAGTTCAGTCTGCCTTTGGCAGCTTCGTGGTCACGGTAGAGTGTCTCGACGTTCATCGCGGTGAAGGTGCCGGAGATGCCGATCTCCATCGGGCACACTTTCGCACAGTAATCACACGACGTGCACGGGATGAGCGGGATCTTCGCCAGCGCCTCCTGTGCGGCTGCGATCGTCTGCATCTGCGATGCCGTGAGTGCATTAAAGTCTTTCATATACGACAGATTGTCCGCCATCTGCTCCACGTTGCTCATGCCGGAGAGGACGACCGCCACGCCCGGTAGATTGGCCGCAAAACGGACGGCCCAGGATGCGAACGAGCTGCCTGGCTCCGCCGCCCTGAAGATCTCCTGCACGGTGTCCGGCGGGTTGGCCAGCATGCCGCCCTTGACCGGCTCCATGACGATGACCGGTTTGCCATGCTTCTGCGCGACCTCATAGACTTTGCGGGACTGGATCGCGTGGTCCTCCCAGTCGGCGTAGTTGATCTGCAGCTGCACGAACTCCGCCTCGGGGTGCTTTGTCAGGATCTCGTCGAGTTCCTCCGCCGTGGAGTGAAACGAGAAGCCGACGTGCCTGATCCTGCCGGCCGCTTTCTGCTCGAGCGCCCAGTTCCAGAGGTCGAAATCCTCAAAGAAGTGCGTGCGGTGTTCGCCCAGGTTGTGCAGCAGGTAGTAGTCAAAATAGCCGGCGCCGGAACGCTCCAGCGACAGATCGAACTGCGCGATGGCGTCCTCTCTTGTCTCGCACTTGATCCACGCCGCCATCTTGGTGGCCAGTGTGTAGCTCTCGCGCGGATACCGTTCCACGAGCGCCTGGCGGATTGCCTCTTCACTGCCGGTGTACGCCCAGGCCGTGTCAAAATAGTTGAAGCCGGCCTCCATGAACATGTCGACCATTTTCTTTGTCTGTTCGATGTCGATCTGGTCGCCGTCCTTGGGCAGGCGCATCAGGCCGAAGCCGAGTTTTTTCGTGTTGAAAATGCTTTCCATTGTGGTCTCTCTTTCTAAGAATCGCTCAGCCCGCTAGAGTGCGTCCCGCAGGATCCGGCTGGCCACGGTCTGCGCAAGCAGCGTCGCACCCTTGGCATTCAGGTGGCAGCCGTCCGGGAAGTATTCCTGGTGCCCTGCAAAGACCGTATGCACGTCAATGCACGGGACCTCTTCCGCCTCCGCAACACGCGCCACAGCCGGCAGAACCTCCTCTTCGAGCACGTCCGCCTGCAGCCCCCACACCTTTTCTCCGATCTGGAACAGCGGCGGCGGGGTGAGCAGATAGACAGCCGGAGAAGACGGCAGCGCCTTGTAGCAGCGGACCAGATCAGCGAGGTCTCGCTCGTAGGCGGCCGCATCCCAGTTGGCCGGTTTGGTGTCGTTGGTGCCGAGCATCAGCACGACGATGTCCGGTGTGTAAGCGATGCTCTTCTCAAAGAGCGATTCCTTGATATAGGGGCGATCGGCGTCCTTCTGCGCGGTGCGGTCCGTGTAGCCGAAGTTGCCGACCGTGTACGCCTCACCCAACAGCTTTTCGAGCTGCGCCGGGTAGTTGTTGAACGGCTGGCCCGCGACCAGGAACCCGTACGTGATGCTATCGCCAACACAGGCGACTCTGATCTTGCCTTCTTCCGGCTTTACCGGCGGGTGCAGATTGCTGATGGCACCGATGGACACAGCAGCAGCGGGTATGGCTGCCAGTGCCGCAGCGGCAGACAGCGCGATCGTTTTCTTTTTCATCGCAGTTCACCTCTTCACATTCCTTCCTGAGAAATCCCCTTAAACTTGTACATATTATATATTCCGCATGGACCTATCCGCAACAAAGCCGCCTACTCCGCCAGCTTTTTTACGGCCGCCGCGTAGATCTTCGCGCTCGTGTAGTAGCCGTCCAGCGAGAAGAACTCGTTCGCCTGGTGGCACATGTCCGGCTCGTCCGGCATGATCGGTCCGAAGCCGACCGTGTTCGGTACCGCTCTGGCGTACGTCGCCCCGCCGATGGCGATGGGCTTTGCCGCGGTGTCGCCTGTGAATTCCTTGTAGCTCTCCAGCAGCGCCGTGATCATCGGGTCGTCCGCCGGCTTGTAGAGCGGCAGTTCGTTGCGGAGCAGCGTCACCGTGTAATCGCCTTCGCCGCTCCCCTCCGCGACCGCCGCCTGCAGCTTCGCCAGCACGTCCTCTGCTTTGGTCGTGACCGGGTGGCGCACATCGATCGTCCATTTGACGTGTGCCTCGTCCATCTCGATGAGCCCCGCATTGAAGGTCAGCTTGCCGGACGGCGCGTCCGCCATGGCGAGGCCGATCCGCTGGCCGTTGTAGTCGTAGCCGATGTGGTCGTTAAAGAATCGCACAGCCCGGTTCACATCCTTCGACGCGAACGGCAGGCCGCTGAAGCATTCGCACAGCATGGCGACGGCGCTTCTGCCGGTCTCCGGGAACGCCGCATGGGCCGGGATGCCTTTGAAGGTGAGCTGCAGTCTTTTTCTGGTGTTCGCCGCTGCAGCGCTGTCTTCTGCCGGCGCCGCCTCTTCCGCAGGCAGTTCGGTGATGGTAACGGCATCGTCCCCGAAATCCGGGTGCACGGCCTTGAATGTCGCTGCCGCAAGGTGCACCGCAGACAGTTCTGCAGGGGTGCCCTCGATGACAGCTTCCGCTTTGTCCGGCACCGCGTTCACCACGCTGCCGCCCTTGACAGAAACGAGGCGCAGGCCGCCACTGGGCGATTCCTTGAAGGTCCCTTCGACCGCAAATGCCAGGCACCCCTTCTCCGCGTACAGCACCGGGAACATCGCATCGGGCGAAAAGCCGGACACGGGCGTGACCTTTTCGTGTTCCATGTAATACGTCATGCCGTCCCAGTTGGTCTCCTCGTCGCAGCCGAGCATGATGCGGATGGTCTTCTCCGGGACGAAGCCGGCCTCTTTGAGCGCGCGCACCGCAAAGTACGCGGCGAGCAGCGGGCCCTTGTCGTCGACCGTGCCGCGGCCGTACATCTTTCCATCGCGGATCTCCATTTCGAACGGATCGCTCTCCCACTGCGAAAGATCGCCCACCGGCACCACATCAAGGTGCCCGACCAGCGCCACGATGTCGCCCGGGTCCTCGGCTGTTGCGTTCTTGCCGGGAAAATCAATGTGCCCGCCGTAGTTATCGACGTTCTTCACGGCAAAACCGTCGCGCGCCGCCTTGCCGAGCATGTAATCGAGCGCGCCCTGCACGGCGGACCCGAATGGCGATTCCGCGGATGGATCGGTCTCCTCCGCCACGCTCGGGAACCGGCACAGCTCGCGCAGCGTCTCCACCATTTCTTCCTTATATGTATCGAGTATTTCCAGATAGTCCTTCATTTTTTTCTCCTTTGTTGCAATGATACTCTGCAGATATTATAGCAAGCAACCCGCCAAATCTTACGTAAGTTTTACAAAAAAGACATTGTGCATTCCTTTGAAATATGGTAATTTTCATAGGTAGATTAAAAGGGAGTAGCGGCAGGCGCCCGGGCTTACGCCCCCGCCTGTAGTGAAACGCGTCAGTACGATCCATAAAGGCAGCATAGCCCGGCGGATCCGCGTCACTTGAAACAGCGAGACTTTTAAGACGGTGTTTGCCGTCTTGAGGGTCTTTTTTAGAATCACAGGAGAAAGCAATATGCAGGAACAGGGAATCGCCCCGTCCGCCCGGGACAACGCCGGGACGGAGAACGGCGCCAAAAAAACGTATTACGACAAAACCCCCGTCGAAACGCTGCACGACTTCGGATCGCGCCGCGAGGGACTCCGCAGCGAGGATGAAGTCGCGGCCAACCGCGAGAAGTTCGGCAAGAACAAGCTGCAGGAAGCGCAGCGCAAAGGGCTGCTGGCAGTCTTCGCAGACCAGTTTAAAGATCTGCTGGTCATCATCCTGATCGCCGCCGCGCTGATCTCGTTCCTCACGGGCGAGCGCGCCAGCACCATCGTCATCATCACAGTGCTGATCATGAACGCGATCCTCGGGACCATCCAGTACTTCAAGGCGGAACGGTCGCTCGAGAGCCTGAAAAAACTGTCTTCGCCCGAAGCGAAAGTCATCCGCGACGGCGTGCAGGCGGTCATTCCGGCAGAGGACCTCGTCTGCGGCGACATCATCACCCTCGAAGCCGGCGACATCATCCCCGGCGACGCCCGCATTCTGGAGTGCTTCTCCCTCAAAGTCAATGAAAGCTCCCTGACCGGCGAGTCGGAGAGCGTTGAAAAAACCGA
This sequence comes from uncultured Eubacteriales bacterium, assembly GCA_902790905.1. GTDB lineage: Bacteria > Bacillota > Clostridia > Peptostreptococcales > Anaerovoracaceae > RUG13615. The sequence continues at coordinate 73,011 of CADATO010000003.1, read as the reverse complement.
AAAGATCATCATGCCCGGCGCAGCGGAGCCCGGCGACCGCGCCGCAGCGGAGAGCGAGACCACGATCGAGATCAAAGCCGCCCCGAAGACCGTCGCCCTCGGCGACCAGAAGAACATGGTCTTCTCCGGCAGCCTCGTCACCTACGGCCGCGCGACCTGCGTCGTGACCGCCGTCGGCAAGGACACCGAACTCGGCCGCATCGCGGAGCTGATGAGCGACACCAGAGACCGCAAGACCCCGCTGCAGATCACGATGGACAACTTCAGCAAAAAGCTGTCCGTGGCGATCATGATCATCTGCGCCGTCGTCTTCGGACTGGCGATGCTGCGGCACATGCCGGTGCTGGATGCGCTGCTGTTCGCGGTGGCGCTGGCGGTAGCGGCGATTCCGGAAGCGCTGTCTTCCATCATCACGATCTCGCTGGCCATCGGTACCTCCCGCATGGCCGAAGAGAACGCCATCGTCAAAGACCTCAACGCCGTGGAAGGCCTCGGCTGCGTAAGCATCATCTGCTCCGACAAGACCGGCACCCTGACACAGAACAAGATGACCGTCGAGCACGAGAGCAGCATGGACGGCTGCCGCGACGAGATGCTTCTCGCAAGCATCCTGTGCAACGACACCCGCCGCATCGACGGCAAGCTGCTGGGCGATCCGACCGAAACGGCTTACTTCGATTATTACGTGAAAGAAAAGGGCGAGGAATCGCTGAACGCCATGCTCGCCGCCAACCCGCGCCTGGACGAAGTCCCCTTCGACAGCGACAGAAAGCTCATGAGCACCCTGCACGCGGAAGGCGACCGGTTCGTCATGTACACCAAGGGCGCCCTCGACGTGATCCTGGCACGCGCCGCCAACCTCTCCGAAGAGCAGAAGCTGGCCATCCGGCAGGAGAACTTCGACCTCTCCAACAGCGGCCTGCGCGTGCTCGCCTTTGCGCGCAAGTATTACAACACCCAGGTCACCATCGACACAGACAGCGAATACGACCTCGAGTACATCGGTCTGCTCGCGGAAGTCGACCCGCCCCGCGAAGAATCCGCCCAGGCTGTCGCGGACTGCATCGCGGCCGGCATCAAGCCGATCATGATCACCGGTGACCACAAGATCACCGCTTCCGCCATCGCGCGCCGCATCGGCATCATGCACGAAGGCGACCTCGCTTTCACCGGTCCCGAGATCGATGAGATGAGCGAAGAAGAACTGCAGGAGAAACTCCCGCACATCTCCGTCTACGCCCGCGTGTCCCCGGACAACAAGATCCGCATCGTACGCGCCTGGCAGGACAGAGGCCACATCGTCGCCATGACCGGGGACGGCGTCAACGACGGCCCGGCGCTCAAGAGCGCCGACGTGGGCGTCGCCATGGGCATCACCGGCACGGAAGTCGCCAAGGACAGCGCCGCGATGATCCTCACCGACGACAACTTCGCCACGATCATCAAGTCCGTCCTCAACGGCCGCAATATCTACAACAACATCAAGAACGCCATCAAGTACCTGCTCTCGGGCAATCTGGCCGCGATCTTTGTCGTCCTGTTCGCCTCCCTGGCAGGTCTCTCGATGCCGTTCACCGCAGTCCAGCTCCTGTTCATCAACCTGATCACAGACAGCCTCCCGGCGCTCGCGATCAGCATGGAGCCGTCCAATCCGGAGCTCATCCACGACAAGCCGCGTCCGCGCACCGAGTCCGTGCTCAACAAGCCGACCGTGCAGGAGGTGCTGTTCTACGGCATCCTCATCGCACTGGCCACCGGCACGGCCTTTATGGTCGGCCTCGGCAAGATCGATATCACCGGCATCCCCGCGATCGGCGCGATGGTCGAGGAAGGCAACGTCTTCTTCAGCCCGGTCTGCGCAAGCACCATGGCATTCGCCACACTGTGCCTGGCGCGCCTGTGGCACGGCTTCAACTGCCGCGGCAGAGAGCACATCTTCCGCCTCGGCCTGTTCAGCAACATGTGGACGATCGGTGCGTTCGTCCTGGGCGCAGTGCTGCTGCACTGCATCCTGCTGATGCGGTTCTTCAGCGGCGCGTTCGGCGTCTCGCTGCTCAACCCGCACCTCCTGCTGATCGTCTGGATCCTGTCGTTCCTGCCGAGCCTCATCATCCAGATCGTCAAGGCGATCCGCTACCCCAAGCAGGACTAGCCGACAGGCAACACAAACCTCTAAGCGTAACAAAAGAGCTGCCCAGTCCGGGCAGCTTTTTTCACATGACTTACGTATCACATCCGCAGTGCGACGACCTTACATCCGCGGCGCGACGCGGTTTTCCCACTCCGCGAGCGCCATCTCCGCATCGGGTGCGAGCACGAATTTCTCCAGCGCCTCACGGAAGCCGGCGCTGCGTTTGCCTTCGCAGACATAATCCGCATATTCCTTCAGCGCGGGCACGGCATTGCCCACCGCGACGGCAAGTCCGGCCGCCTGCAGCAGATGCATGTCGTTGGTGTTGTCGCCGAGCGCCATGACCTCTTCACGCCGGATCCCCATCTCCAGGCAGAGCGCCACGAGTGCCGTCCCCTTGTTGACCGACGCCGGCATGATCTCGATCAGATGCGGTTCGGACTGCGCGCAGAAGATGCGGCCTTCGAACATCTCTTCGAGTTCTGCCTGCAGCGCCGGCACCTCTTTCGGGTCCGCCGCGATCATCATCTTCGGCGTATCAAAGAGCGGGTCTTTCAGAAAGTCGCCGACTTCACGGTGCGACGCAAAATGCAGGTCCGGGTCGTTGTGCTTGTCGAGACGGAGCGTTTCCACGACGATCTCGTCGCGGTCGTACATCTGCAGATACAGCCCGCGTTCATGCACGAACTCGATGATGCCGCGTTGCACGTCCTTGTCCACGCAGCCGCTGTACAGCACCAGCCCGTCCGCGAGCCGGCGGATCTGCGACCCGTTGTAGCAGATCGCGAGCCCATTGCCGCCGATCATCTCCGCGACCCCGCGGGCCGACGCAAAGGAGCGCCCCGTGGCCACGGTCACGGTGACGCCTTTTTTCTCTGCTTTGGAGAGCGCCGCCACTGTCTCGGGCGGCACCCTTCCATCTTTATTCAGCAATGTATTATCAAGATCTGTTGCGATCAGTCTGATCATGCAAGTTCCTTTCTCTACATCTGCGTCAGGAAATACACCATCGACGCGATCAGCACCAGCTGGATCAGCCAGTAGAAGTATTTGAACAGCCGCCGCGTCCGGAAGGTTCTGTAGACATAGTTGGCGACCGCCGCAGCCGCGCCGCTCTCGTGTTTGCTTGACGGATTCTGCGGGCGGAAGGCGTATGCCGGCAGCCCGTTGATGCCGTTGATCCATTCACTGGCGGCAGCATCTTCGTTGTTCTCATCCTCCTCATCGAGGTCGTCGGGGAAGAGAGACTCGTGCACGAGGCGGTAGCACCCCTTGGCGTATTCGATGTGCCGGTCGAACGTATTGTCCCAGCGCTTTGTGAGCAGCATCGCGATGAACCCTGTGATGATTAGCAGGACCGTGACGCCGACCGAGAACATGACGTACTTGACCTCCGTGCTGTACACAAAGGCCAGAACGCCGCCTACCAGAGCCATGTAGATTGAGTTGAACGTCAGGCGTTCGTTCTCTACGTGGCGCGCATGTTCCAGGTTTTGTTCAAAACAGGTCATCAGGAAGTCCCGCTGCGCGTCGGTGAGCGATTCTCCCTTGAGGTTGTGGCTGCTCCACAGCCCGGTTCTTGGTTTCTTATCCATTTTCTTTTCTGTTTCCATCGATGTTCCCGCAGATCCGGAAAGCCGGGAACGCCGTGCATTTCCTCCGCCGGCCGGATGCCCGCGGAAATGGCTTTTTGCCACTGTCTGTATAATACTCCATGCGAGAGGACGATTTCAACTATCAGACATTTCGCCCCGTTTGTCTATTGTTTTGAAAGCCCACCCTTGCTACGTTAATATTGGGGAATTATATGACCAGCCATATGGTGACGCGATCCATGTTATACGGAGATCCATCATGAAAACCAACACCAGAGAGAACATCAAAGGGTGCTTCCTGGAACTGCTGGAAGAAAGCCCTTTCAGTCATATCACTGTGAAAGACATTGTGGAGCGCTGTGCGATCAACCGCAATACTTTTTATTACTATTTTCAGGACATGGCAGCACTGGCGGAGGCGGTTGCTGAGGAAGAATTTCTGCCTTTACCCGAAGAATCGCTGTCTCACAACACTGTCGAAGACACCCTCAATGCGGTCATCTCCCGCACGCTGGAACACCGCCAAGCGGCACTGAAGATCTATCATTCCGCCAACCGGGAGCGGTTTGAACTGTCAATGTGGCGCATTTCACAACATGTTGTAGGGCAATTCCTGAACGCGATCCTCAAAGACCGGACAATCCTGCCGGATGACCGTGCCTTCCTGCAGAACTATCAGCGCAGCGTCCTTTTCGGTATGACCATGGACTGGCTCCAGCAGGGGCTTGACCCGCTCGCCCGGCAGGATGTGCACCGGATCTGTGAACTGCTCCAAAGACACCTTGAACTCGAACTGAAAGAGCTGGAAGAGAAAGCGAAAGGCGCCCACTGAGCCTGCCGCCATTCAGACACTGCCCTCTCTCTGCCTGTATTTTCGCAGGCTTTTTTATGTTGGAATTAAAGATAATAAATCCTATTTCGGTGCGTTCGCACAGCTCACGCACACAGTGATCACCAAGTCAGGAGGCAACCAGCAATGAATCTGACCAACAGTATGAAGAAATTCGGCATTGAGCAGACCTTTAAATATGTATACAAGGACCCGGAGACGAACCTCAGGAAACTGATGGACTGGGGCGACAGTTTTGCAAATGGCTCCTTCCCGGCACAGCGGGCACTGATCAGGCGCATCATAGAAGATGAAAACCATCCATACCACGCCTACATCCTGCACATGTTCAATGACATCGATGTGAGCGTTATGACCAAGATCTCGGAGAACTTTTTTATCAATGCCAATCTTGTCGGCTGGCCCATCCAGCAGGAACTGCGGGAGAAGTACAACTGCAATATTCCCTGGGCGATCCTGCTGGATCCCACCAGCGCCTGCAACCTGCACTGCACCGGCTGCTGGGCTGCGGAGTACGGCAACAAGCTCAACCTGAGTTTTGATGAACTGGACAGCATCATCACACAGGGAAAGGAACTCGGGGTGTATATGTATCTGTATACCGGCGGCGAGCCCCTCGTGCGCAAGGATGACATCATCGCGCTCTGCGAAAAGCACAACGACTGCGTTTTTTCTTCTTTCACAAACGGCACCCTCATCGATGAGGCCTTCGCGGATGAGATGCTGCGCGTCAAAAACTTCATCCCCGCCATCTCGCTGGAGGGCTTTGAGGAAGCGACCGACTCCCGCCGCGGCGACGGTGTCTACCAGAAAGTCGTGCACGCCATGCAGATCCTGCACGAACGCAAACTGCCCTACGGGATCTCATCCTGCTACACCAGCGTCAACTACAACTCGATCACCTCGGAGGCATTCTATGACAAGCTGATCGAGATGGGTGCCTACTTCATCTGGTACTTCCACTACATGCCCGTCGGCAATGATGCAGCCCCGGAGCTTTTGCCCACCCCCGAGCAGCGGGAACTCGTCTACCGCCGCATCCGGGAATACCGGCAGACAAAGCCGCTCTTCGTGATGGATTTCCAGAACGACGCCGAATACGTTGGCGGTTGCATTGCAGGCGGTAGACGCTACCTGCACATCAACGCGAACGGGGACGTCGATCCATGCGCGTTCATCCACTACTCCGACTCCAATATCCGGGAAAAGTCCCTGTTGGATTGCCTGCGCAGTCCGCTCTTCATGGCATACCACGACAATATGCCTTTCAACGACAACATGATGCAGCCCTGCCCGATGTTAGAGAACCCGGACGAGCTGCCCAGAATGGTCAACCTTTCAGGCGCACATTCCACCGATCTGCAATCCCCGGAGACCGCCGAGCACCTAACCTCTAAGACCGTCTCTTATGCGGACCACTGGGAGCCGAAAGCCGAGGAGCTCTGGGCCGCGCGTCTGGAAGAAAAGCGCCGCGTCCGGGAAGCGGCAAAGTAACTGCAATTCCATCAAAAACCGTATATCTGTAGTTTATAAATAGTGAAAGCAATTCCTGCATCCATCACCCATGTTTCGTGCTAAAATAAAAGAGTGCAGAAAACTGCACTCTTTTTTCAAACCCAATGCATAGCCATATGCCCGCGGGCATCACGCAATGCCTTAAGACAGCGGCAACCATCCCGTTACAGTAAAAGAAGGAGAAAATCATGGCTGAGATTCAGAGATTTAAACGCGTCCTGGTAGCAAACCGCGGCGAGATCGCCATCCGTGTGTTCCGTGCCTGCAAAGAGCTCGGCATCCGCACCGTTGCGATCTATTCCGAACAGGATAAGGAATCGCTCTTCCGCACCAAGGCGGACGAAGCGTATCTGATCGGCAAGGGCAAGACCCCGGTCGGCGCCTATCTTGATATGGAAGAGATCATCAAACTGGCCAAGGCCAAGGGCGTCGACGCCATCCATCCGGGCTACGGATTTCTGGCGGAGAACGCGGACTTTGCGGACATGTGCGCGGAGAACGGCATCGAGTTCATCGGCCCGACCGGCGACATGATGAACAGCCTCGGCGACAAGATCCAGTCCAAGATCGTCGCGGAGTCCGTGAACGTACCCACCATCCCGGGCGTCGAGAAAGCCATCGAGTCCGAGCAGGAAGCGCTCGAGATCGCAGCCCAGATCGGCTACCCGGTCATGCTGAAGGCAGCAGCCGGCGGCGGCGGACGCGGCATGCGTGTCGTCCGTGAGGAAGGCAAACTGATCGACGAATACAAGCGCGCCAAGAGCGAAGCGGGCAAGGCATTCGGCAACGACACGATGTTCATCGAGAAGTACATCGAGAACCCGAAGCACATCGAAGTCCAGCTGCTCGGCGACAAATACGGCAACATCGTGCATCTGTTCGAGCGCGACTGCTCCATCCAGCGCCGCCACCAGAAGGTCATCGAGTTCACCCCGTCGCTCATGCTCACTGAAGAGCAGCGGCAGGCCATCTGCGCGGACGCCATCAAGATCGCGAAGGCGGTCAACTACCGCAGCGCCGGCACCGTCGAGTTCCTTGTGGACCAGTCCGGCGACCACTACTTCATCGAAATGAACCCGCGCATCCAGGTCGAGCACACCGTCAGTGAACTGATCACCGGCGTCGACCTCGTGCAGTCCCAGATCCTGGTCGCAGAGGGCTATCCGCTCGACAGCGAAGAAGTCGGGATCCCGAACCAGGAAGCGATTACGAGAAGAGGCTACGCCATCCAGTGCCGCATCACGACCGAGGACCCGGCGAACAACTTCTTCCCCGACACCGGCAAACTGAGCCTGTACAGAAGCTCCGGCGGCTTCGGCATCCGTCTGGACGGCGGCAACGGCTTCACCGGCAGTGAGATCACCCCGTACTACGACAGCCTGCTCGTCAAAGTCAGCTCCTATGCCCTGACCTTCGACGGCGCACGCCGCAAGGCCATCCGTGCCCTGAGAGAAACGCAGATCGCGGGCGTTAAGACCAACGTCGGTTTCCTGCTCAACGTCCTGCACCATCCGAACTTCAAGGACGGTGTCTGCGACACCGGCTTCATCGAAAAGCATCCCGAACTCGTTAAGAGCACCCCGGGCAGCGACGCCGAGCGCATGATCCTCAAGCACATCGGCAACATCACCATCAACCACAACAAGGGCGCCAAACCCCAGTTCAACGTTCCGGCCTTCCCGCGCATCCCGCAGGAAGACCTCGACCAGCTCACCGGCACCAAGCAGATGCTCGACGAGCACGGCCCGGACTACGTCAAGCAGTGGATCCTCGACCAGCAGAAACTGCTCATCACCGACACCACCATGCGCAGCGCCCAGCAGACCCTGATGGCCGGCATGATGCGTACGGTCGACATGACCAAGATCGCCCCGGCGGTCGCCACCTACGGCAAAGACCTGTTCTCCGTTGAGATGTGGGGCGGCAGCACCTTCGGCACCGCATACAGAAAGCTCACCGAAGACCCGTGGAAGCGCCTCGACGCCCTGCGCAAGAAGATCCCGAACGTCATGCTGCAGATGCTCATGCGCGGCAGCAACGGCCTCGGCTACAAGTATGCACCGGACAATGAAGTCCGCGAGCTGATCAAGCAGGCGGCGGAGGGCGGCATCGACGTGTTCCGCATCTTCGACAGCATGAACTGGGTGCCCGGCATGGAAGTCGCGATCGACGAAGTCAGAAAGCAGAACAAGATCGCCGAAGCGTCCATCTGCTACAGCGGCGACATCCTCGACCCGAACTGCAAGTACAATCTGCAGTACTACGTGGATCTGGCCAAGCAACTGGAATCGCTCGGTGCCCACATCATCGGCATCGAAGACATGGCCGGCGTCCTCAACCCGATGGCGGCGACCACGCTCATCTCGACACTCAAGAATGAGCTCAACACCCCGATCCATCTCCACACACACGACATCAGCGGCAACGGCGTTGCGACCGCACTCATCGCGGCGAACGCCGGCGTCGACATCCTGGATCTGGCGATCAACAGCATGGCGGGCGGCGTTTCCGATCCGGCGCTCAACACCATCATCGCGGCGATGCGCAACACCCCGCGCGACACCGGCATCGATGTGGAAGGCATGCAGGTGATCAGCGATTACTGGGCAGACGTGCGTCCGGTCTACAAAGACTTCGAGACCAACCAGGAGGCAGTCAGCGAAGAGATCTACAAGTACGGCATCCCTTGCGACCTCTACTACTACCTGCGCGAGCAGGCGGAGGAAGCGGGCCTGCTGAGCCACGAGTTCACCAAGGTCAAAGAGATGTACAAGACGGCGGGCGAGATGCTCGGCGACATCATCAAGGTCACCCCGTCCTCCGGCATGGTCGCAAGCCTCGCGATCTTCATGGTCAGCAACGGCCTGACCCCGGAGAACATCCTCGAGAAGGGACAGACCCTCGCCTTCCCGCAGCCTGTCGTGGACTTCTTCCAGGGCATGATGGGCCAGCCGATGGGCGGATTCCCGGAAGACCTCAGAAAGGTCGTCCTCAAGGATGTCCAGCCGATCGACGTGCGTCCCGGCGAAGTCCTGCCGCCTGAAGACTTCGAGCACATCAAGAGCGGTCTGCGCAAGTACTTCGGTCTTGCCGGCACCGGCCGTGAGATCATCGGCTACGCGATGTATCCGCAGGTATTTGAGGAATACATGCGCGACCTCAAGCAGGACGGCGACCTCTCGAGAATGGGTTCGGATATCTACTTCTACGGTCTGTCTCTGGGTGAGACCTGCCAGGTCAAAGTCTCGGACGACCAGGAGCTGACCATCACCCTGCTCGAGATCCGCGAACCGGACGAGAACGGCTACCGCGACCTGCTGTTCGAGGTCAACGGCCACACCACGCTGATCAAGATCGCGGACGAGTCCGTCGTCAGCGCAGCGTTCGAAGACCGCCCGGCCTTCAGCGGCGGCATCCCCGGCCAGCAGTACTAGTCCAGCGGCGCAAGGAATCGCATCGCGCAGAACATCAACACAACCAACTCAAAACCCGGCAGCCATCACAGCCGCCGGGTTTTTTAGTGAAGTCAATCCGAAGCCTTTACTTTTCGTCCTCGGAATGCCAGGACAGATCGATCTTGCGCTTCTTCTGCGCGCAGTCGGTCAGATACAGATTGATCAGCGTCTGGTACGGGATGCCGGTCTCCTCCGCCAACTCGCGGAAATAGGTGATCGTCGTGCTGTTGATGTTGATCGTGATCTGCTTCTTCAGCTTCGCCGCGTACGGATTGGGACGCGGATTCAGATTCTCAATGTCATACTCATCTCTCATTGAATACCACCTCCTCGTCTGTTTCTGTGTCTGAAATACGTGTCCTGCTCTTTCCTTGCTGCCCGTCTGGCAGAGATGATCCGGATCACATTCTGCTCTCTATAGCAATGGCTCACGACGCATATGTTCGCTTCTGAAGTCATCCCTATGATCATAAACCGTTCCTCCGTAACAGAATGTTCGGGATCATCGAACATCAAGGCAAAGTCATCGTAGAACACCGTTACTGCCTCCTCGAATGAGATGCCGTGTTTGACCTGATTACTTTCCGCTTTGTTCAGGTCCCATTCAAATCTGATGTCTCCCATAATTATTTTATAATTATGCCTCCTTCCTGTCAACGCTCTCCTCTTCCGGTAAGTCGCTGCACCCGGAGAACAAAAAAAGCGCAGGGACACGTTTTGTATCCTTGCGCATTTCTGCCTGCGTATGGCCCGGCCGGATAAGACCTGCCTGCAATATATCACATCTGCGTGTGTTTTGCTACAAATGTTCGTTTTTGTTCATTTTAGATTGACCTTGCGCAATTTGCATGATATTGTAAATGAAGACGTTTGGCGATTCCGTGGAATCGCCCAGCATCAGGCCCCAAGCCCCCCTTTCACAGGTATTTCAAAATGCTCCAATACGAACGATTTGAAGCCATCATGAACAAGCTGCAGCAGCAGAACTCCGTACGGGTGACCGAACTGGCACCCGCGCTTGGCGTGAGCGATGCGACTGTCCGGCGCGACATCGCCGCCCTCGACAAGGCAGGCCGTCTGCGCAGAGTGTTCGGCGGCGCGATCGCGATCCCGCAGACAGCCACCACCCCGGCGGCCGACGTGGACATCTCGATCAAGCACAACCTGCTGCCCGAAGAAAAGCAGCGCATCGCCGCGTATGCCGCTTCCCTTGTGCAGGACGGCGATCTCGTCTTCATCGACGCGGGCACCACGACCGGCGCGATGATCGATTTCCTGACGAACGCGAAGGCGACCTACGTCACCAACGGCATCAAGCACGCCTACCGGCTCGCCGCGCGCGGGCTGACCGTCTACACGACGGCCGGGCATGTCAAGACGTCGACCGAGTCCATCGTCGGGCACGATACCGTGGAGAACATCCGCAAATACAACTTCACCAAGTGCTTCATCGGTGCGACCGCCATCGACATCGCGCACGGCCTGACCACGAACGACATCGACGAGTCCCTGGTCAAGGCGGCGGCGGTCGACAACGCATCCCGCGTCTACATCCTGGTGGACCACACCAAGTTCGGCAAAGTCGGCCCGGTGTCCTTCGCCGGCGCGGACTGCGGGCTCATCCTCACAGACAAAGATCCGGGCAGGGCATTCAGCGACCTGACCATCATGACCGTTTAGCGGGAACGCTGCGCTGAATGCGCAAACTGAGCGATTCCTCGAACGGCATACGACCCGGTCTCAATAAACAAACGTACACAATCAACACTGCTATACCATGGAGGTGGAAAACATGACAAGAGTTGCAATCAACGGCTTCGGCCGCATCGGACGCCTGGCCTTCCGCAAGATGCACGAGGACAAGGACATCGACATCGTTGCGATCAACGACCTGACCGATCCGAAGATGCTCGCGCACCTGCTCAAGTATGACTCTGTGCAGGGCCGCTATGCGGATTTCCATGACATTTCCTCGGACGGGGACAGCATCCAGGTCGACGACCGCGACATTCCCATCTACAAAGAACCCGATGCAAAGAACCTGCCCTGGAAGGAACTCGACGTCGACATCGTCCTCGAGTGCACCGGCTTCTACACGTCCAAAGAGAAGTCCCAGGCGCACATCGACGCGGGCGCCAAGAAGGTCCTGATCTCCGCGCCTGCCGGCAATGACCTGCCGACCATCGTCTACGGCGTCAACCACGAGACCCTGACCAAGGACGACAACATCGTCAGCGGCGCGAGCTGCACCACCAACTGCCTCGCCCCGATGGCCAAAGTTCTGGCGAACTACAGAGAAGTCCGTACCGGCTTCATGACCACCATCCATGCCTACACCGGCGACCAGATGATCCTCGACGGCCCGCACAGAAAGGGCGACCTCCGCCGCGCAAGAGCCGGCGCGATCAACATCGTTCCGAATTCTACCGGCGCAGCCAAGGCGATCGGCCTGGTCATCCCGGAACTCGACGGCAAACTCATCGGCAGTGCGCAGCGCGTGCCCGTGCCGTCCGGCTCCATCACCATCCTGGACGCGACCCTCAAAGACATGACCGACAGCGTCAGTGTCGAGGGCATCAACGAAGCCATGAAGGCGGCGCAGAGCGAATCCTTCGGCTACACCGAAGAAGAACTCGTCTCCAGCGACATCATCGGCATCAGCTACGGCTCGCTGTTCGACGCGACCCAGACCCTGGCCGAAAAGTGCGGCACCCACATCTACGAAGTCCGCATCGTCGCGTGGTACGACAACGAGATGAGCTACGTCAGCCAGCTCATCCGCACCATGAAACACCTGGGCACCCTCGTCTAAGAGGCGCCTGCAAGAGCCCTGTCCGCAGGGCTCTTATTTTATTTTCGCACGTTCTGGTCCAGTTTTTTCACATGGAATCGCTCTGTGCGATATCTGTGCTCTTTTGATAAATCTTTGACAATAAATATTGAAAAATCAACACTCGAGGAACTTTACAATCTGTCACGGTAACTGCTATAATTTATGTGCATCCTTATGTTTTTTTGCGAAACATCGATGCCCGCACAGGCAGCCGGGCAGGTTGCTGTGCGATTCCGATTCACACATGAGTGAAAGACAGCCATTACTAATCATTCGAAGGAGGACGCTTTGATTACGCAAATCCTCGCAGTCAGTATCTTCATCGTCATGTTCGTGATGATCGTCATGGAGAAGATCCCGCGGCACCTGATCACCCTCGGCGCCGGTCTTCTGATGATCGTTCTCGTCTTCGGCGTCTGCATGCGCAGCCCGCAGGCGATCATTGACACACTGGCATTCAAGAACATTTTCCATCCGTCGTTCTGGTATGCGGCACACGAAGCCACCGAAGAATCGAGCGGTATCAACTGGGCTACGATCCTGTTCATCGGCGGTATGATGGTCATGATCGAAGGCATGGGACATGCAGGCTTCTTCAAATGGCTCTGCCTGACCCTCGCCAAGGCCGTCAAATACGACCCGGTCAAGATCCTCGTCGCATTCATGACACTGTCCGCGGCGCTGGCGATGTTCATCGACAGCATCACGGTCATCCTGTTCCTGGCCCGCGCCACCATCGAGCTGGCCAGACTCCTGCGGTTCGATCCGGGCCCGATGATCATTGCAGAAGTCTTCTGCGCCAACCTCGGTGGCTCGGCCACCATGTGCGGTGACCCGCCGAACATCATCATCGGTACCTCGCTGCACTACTCGTTCGGCGACTTCATCACCAACACCGGTCCGATCGCAGGCGTCGGTCTTATCTTCACGCTGGTCTACTTCTACATCGTCATGCACAAGAAGGTCCGCAGCGAAGTCAAAGACCCGTCCCTGCTCGAGTATCCGGAACCGAATGAAGTCATCCAGAGCAAGCGCGACTTCTTCGCCAGCGTCATCATCTTCGCGATCGCAGTCGTCCTGCTCGTCACCCACGCACAGACCGGCCTCACCGTTGCCACCATCGGCATCGGCGTCGCCATCGTCACCGCGATCGTCTACGCGAAAGCGCTCAAGGACATCATGGCTGGCGTGGACTACAAGACCCTGCTGTTCTTCGTCGGCCTCTTCATCGTCGTCGGCGGCCTCGAGCAGACAGGCATCCTCGAACTCATCGCGAACTTCATTGCGAAGGTCAGCGGCGGCAACCTGCTGATCACCATCGCGATCATCCTCTGGGTATCCGCGATCGCCAGTGCGTTCGTCGACAACATCCCGTTCGCAGCGACCATGGTCCCGATCATCAAGGACCTCGCCATGGTCGAAGGCTTCGACCTCTCCACGCTGGCATGGACACTGTCCATGGGTACCGACATCGGCGGCAGCGCGACCCCGATCGGTGCATCCGCGAACGTCGTCGGCTGCTCCGTCTCCTCGGAGAACGACCGTCCGATCGGCTGGGGCGAATACTGCAAGTACAGTGCTCCTGCTACGATCATCGTCATCGCGATCTCGATGATCATGCTGTTCGTCCGGTACGGCCACTGATCGCCGCATCTGCGCATACTGCATCCTGCAGCGCAGCGATATCACACCAACCACAAAGACCAGCTCCGTCGGGGCTGGTCTTTTTCATACGCTTTGCAATTGAATTCCGCCGCCGTTGCTCCTATACTGAAGATACAAGCATCGCTCCGCACCAGCAATCTGTGCGGACGTCAGCCGGCCCTGCCGGCATACCAGAAAGGAATCGCCATGGCAAACAACGTCAAGATCTCCGTCACCGATCTCATCGAAAAAGAAGGCCTTGAGAACCTCACTCCGGAGATCCCCACCGATGACAGATATATCGAGACCTGGGAGATCAACCGCCCCGCCCTGCAGCTCACCGGCTGGTACTACGACTTCGACGAGGGCCGCGTCCAGGTCCTGGGCAACGTCGAGTCCGCCTACGTGAAGAGCCTCGACAGTGAGAAGGAACGGGCCGCGTACGATGAATTCACATCGCACAACCTGCCCTGCCTCATCTACGCCAATAACAACAAACCCGCCATCGGCATGATCACCGCCTGCCACCGCAACCAAATCCCGCTGCTCGTGTCGAAGAAGACGACCACCAGCCTCACCGCCGAGCTCACCCGCTGGCTCAAAGTCCAGCTCGCAGAGCGCGTGACCGTGCACGGCGTCCTTGTCGATGTATACGGCATCGGCGTGCTCATCATGGGAGACAGCGGCATCGGTAAGTCGGAGGTAGCCCTGGAGCTCATCCGCCGCGGCCACAGACTCGTTTCGGACGACATCGTCGAGATCCGCAAAGTCTCCGATGCGACCCTGGTCGGCTACGCGCCGGAGCTCACGCGACACCTGCTTGAGCTGCGCGGCATCGGCATCCTCAATATCAAGAACATGTTCGGCGTGGAGAGCGTCAAGGACACCATGAATATCGACCTTGCCATCACCCTGCAGGAATACGACAAGGACGACTCCTACGACCGCCTCGGGCTCGACGAACAGCACACTGATTTCCTGGGCATCAGTGTCGTCAGCCACACCATCCCGATCCGCCCCGGCCGCAACGTCGCCATCATCGTGGAGGGCGCCGCCGTCAACGCGCGCGCCAAATACATGGGCTACAACGCCGCCCAGGAACTCTGCGACCGCATGAACGCCAAAATGGCCGAAGACGCGGGCGACGACACGGACTCCAACATGGTCAAGGACGTCACCCCGCAGCTTCGTGAAATGTACGGGCTGAAACAGCTGTGACATAAAAAAGATGCCGCTTGCGGCATCTTTTTTTATAAACCTCTCACCTTTATCCAGGCCTTCTTCCAAGGCACAAGATGTGTCAGTTCTGCAAGAACCAGTCCCACCACGAATGAAATGATCGCATACACCCATGCCGCTGCAGTGATGGGCAAACACATTTTCCCTGTATAAAGGAATCCGTGATCAAACAGAATCGAGTGGATCAGCCAGTGTGCTAGATAGATGACCAACGTTGCACTGGACATTTTTGCAATCCACTTTTTTGCTCTATCTGAAAAAGTAATATCCTCAAAACCGCATATGAAAATGTAGAAAATTGACACGTTCTTAAAGAACATGAGCAAATTGAATTTCTGTACCAGATTAGATGCCGATGCGGCTCCGGTTTCAGTGAAATACACATAATTGATGATTTCAAAGAGAACTACAGAGAGCAGCCCCAGGCCATACAGTACCAGCCGGACCTGTTTTCGCGGCCTGTATGTATACGCAATATACCCGAACAACATCCAGAACATATACTGGCAAACGATCGAATAAGGAGTTGCCCACAGAGCCGGATAGATGTAATTCTGCGTCCATTTCTGCATTGCCGGCAGCTCCGGGAAATCAAAAACTGTATGAATTGCGATTCCTGCGATGAAAATGATCACAATATACCTGAACAGTTTCTCATCCTGCGACGCCGTGATGTAACGCAAAAGCGGAACAATGATGTAGAGAGAGATGATCATCGGGATGTACCACATATGATCCGGTTGTTCCAGCCACTGCCGGATAAACGTACCCGACATGATCTCATTTAGACTGTGGGGCCGTATTTCATAGAATGCGTAGAGAAAACTCCAGCCAATATAGGCGGCAGCCATTTTGGGCACATTTTTAGTCCAGACTTTTTTGCTGTCACATTTCTTTCCGGCGACAGAAAAAAGATCCCGCTGATCATGACAAACAGCACCGTGCCTGAAGCAAATATTCCACGGTACAATGTGACGAACAGCCAATCCGTTGAACCAAGCACGACGGAATCATAGTAGCCGGGCAATGTTCTTCCGGCCGCATGCACAATGCAGACCATAAAGCACGAAAACACGCGGAGCAGGTCAACTGACCAGTCCCGGTTCTCTTTACTGAACATCGGTGTTGCCCGATACACCCAAATATTCTGATCTAATGAATTCACAATCAAAAGCCCCCAATAAAACAGATCAATCTCTTGAGAATGAACTTTGGTTGCTTTTGATCTGAATATTATGTTTTAACGGTTTTCCTGAATGCCCGGACGATCCTCTGCCGTCTAGTATTCGTAGTCCTCGTCCGGCCTGGCCTCATCAAGCATTTCTGCCTTGATATGGTCGCTGATTTCTTTGGCCTGCGGGCTGACTTCGTACCCCGTCTGACCGAACATCTTCTCATGCCAACGACTGACATCTGCTTCCCAGTCAAGCGGCACTACTACCGAGACACCGTCAATATAGGTCCCGTATTTCTGGAATGGGAACCCGATACTGTCAGTAACCTCGTACTTATTCACATCAGCCATTAAATCTAGAATCTGTGTATTTGTCAAGTTTGTTTTGATTTGCGGAAGAACAATTGACAGCAGATCGTTAATCTCGCTCACACTCATCTGCTTGACTTTTTCCAGCAGCAGTTCCATCACGATCCGCATCCGTTCGGTTCGCTTATAATCATCACCCACACCCTTGCGGATCCGGCCATAAGATACCGCCTGTGCACCGTCCAGAACCTGCTCTCCCGGTTCCTCCACGAGATGGTAGTCGGTTTTTCCTATACTGTTAGCCGACTCGATCGTGTATTTATTGAGTTGCTCGATTTCCCTTTCTTTCACATCAACTGTGATACCGCCGACTGCATCCACCGCATCCGCTACAGCCTTGAAATTGAATTCCACATACTCGGTCATATCCAGATCGAGTGCCTGATTCAGCGTTTGGAGCGTCATTTCTACACCGCCATAGGCATGCGCGTGCGTGACCTTCTCGTAACTGTCCCAATCCCCCATCTTCAGCAGTGTATCCCGATAAATGGAGGTGACTCTGACCTCCTTGCTGCTCTCGTTAATGCTTGCAATCATAATCGCGTCAGAACGCGAACCATCTGCAACATCCATATTTCGGGTGTCTATGCCCAAAAGCAGAATGTTGCGGTAGTCAGGCACCTCGACCGTCTTCAGTGCGCTTAGGTCAAGATCCGGATCTCTTTCAATCTGGTTCAGTTTGTGCATGACAAAACCATAAGCACTTCCTGCGGCAATCAGTAATACCGATAAGACCGCAATCAGGATCTTCTGCCATTTTTTAACCCGCCTTTTTCCCGCGTTGCTTTTTCTACTGTTATTATCACTCATATGATTACCCCGGCTTAATGACTGCTCAGTTCCTTCTGCGTGCAACGAGCACCGCTAATACAACACCCAAAACCAGTACCACTCCTCCAAGCAGCCAAATGGTCAGATTTGAACGGGTGTGCTCTTCTTTGTCTTCCTTATCAGTTTTCCCGGCATTGTCAGTATCCGTCGCCGGCTTTTGCGTTTCCTGCACATCCGGATCCGGCTGCTCGGTTTTTTCGGTCTGCGCCGCAGTATCCGGCTTCGCTCCTTCCGGGGCCGATACTTTGACCGACATTGTCTGCTGCTCCGGAAGCGGCACGTTCATTTCATCCAAATCGTAGGCATCCAGCGGTGTCATGCTCAGCGTGGAATCGCCTGCGCCCACAGCTTTAAATGGGAGCTGATAAACAATACTATCCCCCGTTCCTGCCATAGACAGAGAAACCGTCCCGCTGTCATCTCCATCGCCCTGGTAACTCAGCACGTTCGGATCATATTCCAGTACTGCTCTGACACGCCCCACATTGTCGCCGCTGAAGACAACGGTCACTTCAACATCCTGTCCGATTTCGACATCTGCCGGCTGTGCATCAATGTATGCATCGACGGCATAGGCGGACTGCATGTAACCAAATAACCAAATGACCGGGATGATTACAGCCAGTAACCAGCGGATCTTTAGTATTTCTTTTTTATCCCTCACTGCATATCCCATTTCAAATCTCCAATCACATATTGCCGGAAAGCTTCTTGCCAGCCATCCCTCTACGGTTTCGGGCAGGCCTTAGATGGCAGGTTATTAAACACCGGAATACGGAAAACAACCCTCGTATTGTCATTCACATAAGCACCTTTTGCAATCGCCCCTTCATAATAGGCACCATCTACGTTTGTCATGTACTGGTGTGTACCAACCTCGGATGTGCCGTTCATGACATTGAATTTTTTGGTGTAATATGTGTACTGGTTATTATCGATATATCCAGATTTATAATGTGCTGCCCCACCGGTCAGAGACTTTTCGACGGTGTTCCACGGGCGTCCGAAAGAAGTGGCGCCGGAACCTGCCCCGCTCGCCCACCAGAGGCCGCGTGTAATCGCATTCATTCCGCCGGCTGTATAGGCGCCGACATTGAAATGATTGTAGATGCCCGGATAACTGCTGTTCGTTCCACTGATCAGATCACTGGTTCCCCGCCAACCCTGTTCCATAATGACCATGGCTGTTAATACGCAGGGGTTCACGCCGGAATTTTTCCCGGCATTGTATATCCAGGAAATATAGTCATCCGTGTTCATAAAGCAGCTATTTGATGACACCAATGTTTCAATCTGCTCTTTTGTCCCGGGGTTGTACGCACTTCGCTGGTCGAGGAACTGAAATATTCCGCTCTCCGTCAGGAAATTCCGGGGATCCAGATAGTAGGCGATTGCCGCATCGGAAGCCTGTTTCCACCGGCCGTCAAACGAACTGCCGACATATGCCTGGTTGATATATGAAGCGCTGCTTGTAGGCTCAACAAGATTCCGCCCTACAACCTTTTGTTTTGTCATCAGATCATTCCATGAAACACCCGTCGCATCGGCATAAAAAACCCATTTCGGGTGTGTCTTATGAAGTTGCTGCAGCGCCGGTTTGTAACTGTCCGGAAATCCTGCCTGGTCGAGATAGTCGTCGAATCCCAACGGGCCTTTTGCAATATGCCCATTCGACCCCATATAATACCACTCATCCGCATTGCCAATCCAGGCATTTGTTATATAATGCCCCTCTGCGTCTATCCAGTACCACCAGCCTGCATTGTCCTTGATCCACTCATTGGCTGCCATGTATCCGCTGGATTTAAAATAGTACCAGACTCCGTTGGATTTAAACCAGCAGTTTGTCATCAGCAAGCCATCATTATCTGCGCAGCACCAACCTACCCCATCATGAAACCACTGCCCAACAGCCATATAACCGCTGGACTTCAGATAATACCACTGACCGCCTGTTTTGACCCATCTGTTTGCGGCCATCCGTCCGCTTTTTTCCATCCAGCACCAGCCGCGGCCGTCATTGATCCACCTGTTTGCAGCCATATACCCGCTGGGCTGCATATAATACCAGGCCCCATTGGATTTGACCCATGCGCTGGTTTGCAGTCTGCCTTCGCTATCTGTCCAAAACCAACCTTTTCCATCATTTGCCCATCCATCGGCAGCCATGTATCCATCATCTTTGATGAAATACCAGAAATCTTTGTACCAGACCCACTTGCTGACAGCAAGCCTGCCATCGCTGTTCATCCAGCACCATCCCTTGCTGGCTTTCGCCCATTCATTTGCTGCCATATAGCCGCTGGATTTCAGGTAATACCACACATCTTTATACATGAACCACCGGTTGGTGACGAGTTTTCCGTCGCCATCCAGCCAGCACCATCCTTTGCCGTCATGCACCCAGCCGTTTGTTGCTTTCGAGCCATTCTGATAATAGTAGTACCATGCCCCGTCTTCTCTCTTCCACGTTCCTGTTGCCGCTGTGGTCTGTGTGCCCGAAACCGTAAACGGCTGGTTGAGTACCACTTCACTGCCCTGGCCGTCATAGGCGGTTATCCGGTAGTAGTAACTGCCGGGAGACAGGTTCCCGAATTTCAATGAACTGTCCGCATTCGATATGCTAAAACTCTTCCCGTTCAATCCGGATTTAACATAATAAAACCCGTTCAGATAAGCTCCGGACGAAGAGGCAGCGACTCCCACCTCTACCTTCGTGATCGTATTCACCCCGGTGAGAGTACCGCGAAGGCTGAATGAAGTCCCCTGTTTAAGCGCAGTAGGGTAGGTAGCCTGAGACAGAGTGAACCGCGTAGGCGCTGCATAGCTGTCTACAGGCGGCTGCATTGCCATGATTCCAAGCAACAGAAGAACCACTGCAAATATAATGACTGCTCTCTTACGACTAGACAAAACTGACATATCTTCTGTACTTCTCCTTACCAAAAAACCGGTCCTCTTTGTTTTTTCTACAAAAACAAAGAGTGGACCAGTTCATTATTATTTTACCCAACAATACAATGACGCGTCAAGTTCTTTCGCTGTCCTAAAAAAGTAGACATGCGGTATGCATGTCTACTTTCAAAACCATTAAACTCTCAGTTCTTTCCTATTACTGGATGCGAACAAACGTGCCGACAGTAATGAGGTTGTACAGTTTGCCCGCAGCACTCACCGGCATGTTGACACATCCGTGAGAACCGGAATACTTATAGATCGTTCCGCCGAAAGACCCTCTCCAATCAGCATCATGCAACCCATACCCATCACCTCTGAAAGGCATCCAGTATCTGACGAACGAATCATATTTCGTTTTTCCGTCATCCTCCACGCCTTTCAAATGTGTATTCCGCTGTTTGGACAGAATCCTGTAGTTGCCGGTCGGAGTCCCGTGATACTTGATGCCATACAGTTTGCCAGTGACAACCGGGGTCTTGAGATAGCAGCTTCCATCTTTGTAATAATACAGAGTCTGCTCATCGATACTGATGAAAATATACGGATCGGTCCGCATATAACCGTTCGAGTCAAGATAATACCAGTGCCCCCCGGTCTTGAGCCACTTGTCCGCAGCCATCTTCCCGGTGCCCTGTAAATAGCACCATTTTCCGTTCGACTTAGCCCACTGCCCTGCGGCCATATAGCCGTCCGATTTGAGGTAATACCATGCGCCGCCAGTTTTGATCCACTTATTAGCTACCATGGCGCCGCTGCCGCTCATCCAGCACCAGCCGCCTTTTGCTTTGACCCACTGATTGGCAGCCATGTAGCCGTCTGACTTGAGGTAATACCACGCACCGCCGGTTTTGATCCACTTATTAGCTGCCATGACACCATCTGATCCCATCCAGCACCAACCGCCGGATGCCTTGATCCACTGGTTTGCAGCCATGGCGCCGGTGTTCTTCAGGTAGTACCATTTCCCATTGCTCTTTTTCCACTGGTTGGTCTGCATTTTGCCGTTTGCATCTACAAAATACCAGACGCCGCTGGTTTTAACCCATTGGTTTGCAGCCATATAGCCATCTGCATTCAGGTAATACCAGGCACCGCCGGATTGGATCCACCTGTTCCTGGTGAGTTTACCGCTTCCATCCATCCAGCACCCGCCACTTTTGGCCTTTATCCATGTATCTGTAACAGCAGACCCATCGCGGTAATAATACCATTCGCTATCCTTGCTGCTCCAGTACCAGCCTTTTGGAACAATCTGAAAATCAACCGACTTCGTTCCTTCATAAGCCCCGATACCCGTGATCGTAACCGTTGCTGTGCCTGCTTCTGTGTTATTGCTGTAAGAAACATTATAGTCGGTATCCTTCGCCAGTACGGTTGTTCCGATCTTGACTGTCGGTTCCGGAGTGATTGCGCTGCCCGTGTAGTCATAACTGGCGAGAATCCCTGTGATTTCAGCATCGCTGATACTGACCGCCGGCTCATCCTCCCCCGGTTCTTCCTCCGTCCACGAAACGGGCTGCTGGTCCAGAGTCTCACTGTCCGCGTAAACGGATTTCACGTCTGCCATCGCCAACACACAGATGGAAAGGACTAATACCAGAAGTACTCTGACTGCACTCGATTTCAACCCTATCTGTTTTAACAATTGTTTGCACCTCTCTTTATTCTGGCCAAAGAACTAGTAATTATACAGGGAACACTTCTCCAACTAATTATATTAGCACATTTGAATAATGATTGCCATTCCTTTCAAGCCGCAAGCACTTTTTTGCTATTCCGCTGTCGTCGCACTCCCGCCTTTATTCCCGGAGCACCAACCAATCCATGTCTTCCCGGGCGTCAGCAGAGCCGGCTCGCCGTCCTGATTCCTGAGCACGATTTTTCCGTTCTCTACGGCCCAGGTAATATCCTCTACCTTCCCGGCGCTGGCAAGCTTCCCGGTTCCGCCCGTAAACAGATAATCGCAATACAGTTCTTCCTGTCCTGCGCCCCAGTAATCCGCCTTACTGATATACTGGGTTGTATCAAACAGGATCAGTACATTTGTCCGCGCGACATCTGTATAGTAGTCCTGTGTATGATACATTCCGTCTGCTTCGGAATACTCAAAATGTCGTGTGTCAGTCGCTGAAGAGAACGTACAGTCGATAGTCCGGCAGGGCGTGCCCGCCGGTTCCTCAGGCTCTTCCGGTGGTGCCAGGTAAGCAGCAACCGCTGCATTTGCAGCCCCGGCTAAGCCGGCAAAAGTTTCCGGTTCGGCCGGTTCCTCATTCCGCCGGAACTCAAAAACCGTGTAACGGGAAAGATCTGCATCCGTACGGAAGCCAAAAGCTGCAACTGTATCCGCAACTCGTTCTCCCCGCAGGAATGCCGTATGTTCCAGCATACTTGTCCTGGTGTAATCCCGGTCAAATACGCCTGTTGCATTATCATAATGGAGCATATCGATATGGTCCACCTGATCTTCCTCAAAAACAGTATCTGCCCCTGTATAGTCCCAGGTCGTTCGGCTGAATCCACAGTGAACGAAGATAGCATCAAACAGTTCTGAAAAACGGACATAAGGCGGTCTGGCGCTCCTCAAGGGTCCGACTTGAGACGGAAGAGAATTCATATCTGCGTAAAACCAAAGTGTTCTGGTTTCACCGCCTTCCATCTCTCCCTCCAGAATAATGTCCGGTGATTTTTCCGGATCATCAATTCCCCATTGCGGTCTCGCTTTTGGATCATTCTCAACAACAAGCGCGATCGGCCTCTTGCCAACAGCTGCTTCGTTGTACCCTTCAATACCCGTCAGAGGGTTATAAACAACAGGCGGGTGCAATTTCAGGTAACCTTCTTCTGTTACCATTCTTGCTCCGTTTCCAATCGGTACAGCGGCAACATCCGCTGAAGTCTCATCTGACGCCGCGTATACATCCGGCCCCGTCAACACAACTGCCAGAAGAATCGCTGCTATTACAACACCCCATCTTTTTCTTTGATTCCACATATCCTTTGCGTTTCCTCTCTGTCGATGATTAACCTATCATAGTCATTCTACTATCAGATTGTGAACTTGCATATAAGAAATTCCAGACAGCGTCACATTGCTGTTCTTTCATCTCCGGTTCCCCGCACGCTATGCAGTGTTTCAATGGCATTCTCGTGCCGCACGGCGCGCGGTTCGAAATGAAAAATCCGGCACATCAGCTGCTGCCCGAGGCTCATCCCGAAGACCGCACCGATCGTCCCGAGGCCCACCGGACCGCCGAGCAGCAGCCCGATGGCGAATACGAGCGCGAGCATCCCCCACGTCACCGCGCCGATCGGCACCTTCGGCACTTTGCGGCCGAGCCCCAGCACGAGTGTATCGCGCGGACCGGCACCCATGGCCATGCTCTGAACCATCAGCTGACCCAGACAGAAGATCAGAATACCGGCAACGAAGAGTCCGATGCGCAGCGCAATGGCGCCGGCATCCGGAAGGTCAGTAAACCACGCAGCAAACCCGCCGGCCGCGTCGGCGTTCCCGCTGATACCCAGCAGGACATCGGCCACACCGATCCGCCGGAACAGGAATGTCCACAGATCAATGATCCAACCGCTGAGCAGCACATCCTGAATCGTCGACAGGCCGATCTTCTCGCGCAGGAACACATCCGCCAGGATGACACAGATCCCGACCACATTCAGCGCCGTGCCGTACTGCAGCGGCGTGTGATAAGAGATGCCGATCGCCAGCATGTCCCACGGCGCAACGCCAAGGTTCGCCAGATACACCAGCGTCAGCCCGAACGTCACGACAATCTGCGCCCGCAGGATACGCAAAGAGATACCTGCAAGCTGCCCGGCCGTGCGGTGCGGCAGTCTCTCTTCGGTATTTCTCTTTTCGCGCTTTCTTTCTGCAGTCATTCTTTTTGCATCCTATCCAACGCCTGCATTCTACCACATTTCTGTGCGGCATACATCTTGCTTTCTGCAAGCCCGCCAATCATGTATAATGATAAAAAACTGCAGGCAGGAACACGAAAGAGCGATGCTATGAAAAAGAAACTGTTACTCATCACCACCGGCGGCACCATCGCCAGCAAGAACACTGGCAATGGCCTGGCGCCTTCCGTCTCGCCGGAAGATATCCTCGGCAGCATGACGGACCTGATCGGATTCTGCACCATCGACTGCATGGAGCTGCTGCGTCTTGACAGCACCAACATGCAGCCCGAGCACTGGCTGCTGATGGCGAAAACGATCAAGGAGCACTATCACGATTACGACGGGTTTGTCATCACCCATGGGACGGACACCATGGCGTACACGTCATCGGCGCTTTCCTACCTCATCCAGAATCCGGACAAGCCGATCGTGCTGACCGGTTCGCAGAAGCCGCTGATGGATGAAGTCACCGACGCGAAGAAAAACCTGCTCGACAGCATCCGCTTCGCCTGCGAAGACGGTGTGCGCGGTGTGTTCCTGGTATTCTCCGGCAGCGCGATCGTCGGCACCCGCGCCCGCAAGACAAGATCCAAGAGTTACTATGCGTTTTCGAGCATCAACTATCCGGAAGTCGCTTCGATCGACGGCGGCCGCGTCCTGCGGTACGTTGTTCCGGAGCCCTCCATGGCACCGCTTAAGTTCTACGACAAGATGGTGCCGGAAGTCTTCCTGCTCAAGCTGATTCCCGGGATGGATCCGGGCGTGCTGGACTACGTCGCGGATCATTACAAAGCCGTTGTCATCGAGACATACGGCGTGGGCGGCCTGCCCTTCCCGGAGCACCGGAACTTCATGGACCGTATGCAAACCCTCGCGAACAAAGGCTGCATCGTCGTCATCTCCACGCAGGTGGCGATGGAGGGCAGCGACCTGGCGACGTACGAAGTCGGCCACGAAGCGATGGAGCGCTACGATCTGCTGCAGGCTTATGATATGACAACAGAAGCAGCCGTCACAAAACTGATGTGGCTGCTTGGGCTTGACCTTCCGCGCGAAGAGTTCAAGAAGGCGTTCTATACGCCGATCGCTTTCGATACGGTACCGTTCAGCATTCTGAAGTAGCGTCCGGATCGAGATAGAGAGACTCCCATTCGGAGCGGAGCATCGAGAACACGTACTCGTCCACGGTCGTGCCGTCGTAGATGCGGTAGCACATGCGTTCCATGCCTTCGGGATGGAAGCCCAGCTTGCGGATGACGCTCTGCGAGCGCACATTCGACACAGCGGTCTGGATCGAGATGATCGCAAGGTGCAGATTCTCAAATCCGTACCGCAGCACCGCCTTGCCGGCCTCGGTCATGATGCCGCGGCCCCAGTAGGGTTCCGCCAGAGAGTACCCGAGTTCGCGCGAGGGGATGCCGGGACGGCGCCGGTCGTCATCCAGACCGATGCTGCCGATGACCTCGCCGTTCTCTTTCCATACGATCTTCCAGGTGTCTTTCGCGCTGAAGATCGTCTTGATGATGCGCTTTGACTCACGGACGTCCGCGTGCGGTTTCCAGCCGGCGTTAGGCCCGACGTTCGGGTTCTTTGCGTACGCGTAGAGCGCTGGGGCGTCCTTGGGCGTCCATGTTTCGAGTATCAGTCTGTCGGTTTCAATGCGTCCGGGCATAGTATTACTCCGTTGTACTCAGGATCTCGTTGTTCTTCTCCACCTGGCTGATCTTCATGCGTGCGACCGCTGATGGATCCACTTCTTCATTCAGTTCGAGCAGTGAGGGACTGACATATTTCGTGTCCAGGATCTCCCCGTCGAGGTTGACCTTGCTGTATTCGGTGAAGTTCTCGCCCTTGATGTAGTGCTTGTCGCCGATCTTCTCAACGCTAAGGATCCTGATGTCCTTGACGCCCATCTTGAGCGTGGTCGGGTAGAAGGGCGATTCCCCGTCGTAGATGAACCGCTTGCCGTAGAGCATGTCGTACTGCAGCGCCTTGAGCTCGTCGAGGTAGTTCGCATCCTCGCGGTGGTTCTGGTGGAACGTCACCAGCGTGCCGTTGTGCAGCCCGATGCGGTCCAGCATGACCGCCCCCGCCTGATAGGCGTACAGATCCATATCCTCTTCCGGCATATCGAAGTTGCTCCAGATGACGTAGTCGGTCTGGTAGATGTTGCGGCCGTCGGAGAGCGTTTCCTCGGAGATGTTGGTCAGCGCCGGCATGTGATCACCGTAGAAGATGACGATCGTGTCTTCGTCGAAGTCGCGCAGCTGATCGGTCAGCGCCCCGACGAACTGGTCCATCTCGTAGACCTGGTTGGCGAAGTACTCCCACTGGAGGCGGAGTTCTTCATCCGCGATGCCGCTGACAAAGATGTTCGGGTCGGACAGAAGCCGCATCGTCGGGTACTTGCCGTGCCCCTGCACCGAAATGCAGAAGACATAGTCCTGCCCCTCCGTCGAATTGAGCGCGTTGAAGATCTGCTCCGGCAGCACGTCGTCCTTCGCCCAGTTTTTCGGCGTTTTGGTGATGCCGTTCATGTACTCGAGGCTCGTGAAGGTGTCAAAGCCGAGGTTGGGATAGACTTTGTTGCGCCCGTAGAACGCCCCGCGGTGGTTGTGGATCGCGTGGCTGGTGTAACCGTAAAGTTTGAGATCGTACGGGATCGACTCGCAGGTCTCCTCGCGCAGGATCGTCTTGTGCGGGTATTCGCCCGGTCCGAAGAACTTGACGCTGAGGCCCGTCATGAGCTCGAGCTCCGTGTTCGCCGTGCCTGCCCCCATCGCGGGCACCTGCAGTCTGCCGGAAGAGTATTGTTCCGACAATCTGCGGAAGTTGGGCATCGGGTCCTGCGAGCACTTCAGCCCCTTGATGATCGTCGGGTCCATGAAGGACTCGAGCTGTACGACGATAATGTTCGGGTACTTCCCGGAATCGCTCTGTGCGGGCTGTGCCGCCGTCGTGGTGGCCGCAGCGCCGTCCGTTGTGACCGCTGCCCCGTCTTCTGTTCCGGTCAGCGGCGTCCCGTCTACCGAATACGCCGGCAGTCTGCCCGGCACCGTCGTGTTGCGCTCGTCGATCGTAAAGATGTTGTTGATCGAATGCGCCGAATAATGGCTGGGCTTGCGGATGCCCTGGTCGAGCCAGGTCGCAAGGAAGCAGTAGTTAAATCCATTGTCCCGGTAGCCGTACGCCAGGTTCGGGAAGAACGTGTCGAGGATGCCGACCCGCATGCCGCCGAGCACGCTGCCAAATCCGATGACAAAGATGATCAGATACGTGACCAGTGCCCGCTGATAGTGGATCTTCTCGTGCACCTTCGGCAGCCTGATGAACAGAACCAGCAGGATCAGCACCAGCAGCGCCGCCCCTGCCCCCAGCATCACGAGCTGCTTCGTCGAGAAATAGTTTGTTGCGATCGAAAGGCCATCCCGCAGTTCCGTGACATCGTGCGTCGTAAGAGGCGTCATGCGCTGCGAGAGGATGATGCCGTTCACGATGCCAAAGCCGGTCCAGAGCGCCGACAGTACGATGTAGAAGAACATCTTGCGCCGGAAGAACATCGCCAGCGAGATCGTCGTGAACACGATCAGCACGTTGATCAGGAAGACCAGCGGATGCATCACAAGGAACGCCACGCCGCCGTAGACCGTCTGCCTGGCCAGCGTTTCGGTCAGGAGCACGATCAGGAATGCCGTTGCGAACGAGACCCCGAGGAAGTTGTGCACTCTTCTGTAGAAGAATCGCCCGGCCGCCGTCCGCGGTTCTCTGAACGAATGGATGCGCCGCGCCCTTTTGCGGACCGCCCGGCTCGGCTTTCTGTCCCCGCGGCGCGCCTTTGCGCGGCGGGCTCTTTTCAGCGCACCAAAACGCTCGCGGCCCTTCGCTGCTGTGGCTGCCGCCACCTCTTCCGCCGCGTAATCGCTGATGCTGTCCGCCCCTGTGACGGCTTCGGCAGCCGCTTTGTTCTCTTCTGCAGCCGGCGTGTTGATCTCGTCAGCGGCCACCGCCATTTTTCTGTACTTATCCTTCTTCATTAGCTCAGTCCTTCAGAGCTGCAAAATGATCTGCGAGCGCTGCATATTCTTCGATTGTCAGCGTCTCGCCGCGCCGCGACGGGTCGATGCCCGCTGCGGTCAGTTCATGAGCGATCTCTTCCTTGTCCATACCGAACATGCCTGTGAAACAGTTGAGCAGCGTCTTGCGCCGCTTGGAAAACCCCGCGCGGATGCAGAGGAAGAAGAGCGATTCGTCGATTGGCGCCGCCGCCTTCTCCTCTCTTCTGTCGAGCCGCAGGACCACGCTGTCCACCTTCGGCTGCGGATGGAAACACTGCCGCGGCGCGTCCGCGACCTTCTCCACCGTGCAGTAGTACTGCACCGCGACGCTGAGTGCGCCGTACGCCTTGGTGCCCGGCTTTGCCAGGATGCGGTCTGCGACTTCCTTCTGCATCATGACGGTCAGGCTGCGCACGGGCACCGCCTCTTCCAGCACCTTCATGATGATCGGGGTCGTGATATAGTAGGGCAGATTGCCGATGAGCGCTGCACCGGTGATCTGCGGATCTTTCTCTTTCTGTTCGTTGATGAGCGCGGTGAGGTCGACTTTCAGGATGTCTGCAAGCACCACCTCAACGTCCGCTTTTGTGGCAAGCGCTGCATCGAACGCCGCGCCGGCTTCCGTATATGTCGGATCTGCGCCGGCTTCTTCACTTGCAGCCCCGGCCTCTTCGCCCTGCGGCGCCGCGGCCGCCGGTTCATCCACATACATGGACAGCCCCTGCCGCGCGAGTTCCCTGCGCAGATGCCCGAGCACATGCCGGTCGAGCTCGATCGCAACCAGATGGCGCGCCCGCTTGGCCGCCATGCCGGTCAGAGCGCCTGTGCCCGGACCGATCTCGATACAGAGATCATCCTCACCGAGCTCCGCCCCGTCCACGATCGCCGCCACAACGTTCTGGTCGCGCAGGAAATTCTGCCCGAGGCTCTTGATCGGACGGACTTTGTCGGAAGTATACGGTTGTCTGCCTTTTTTGTGTGTCATATCGCTTGGTTACTTCGCCTGCCAGGTGCTGACCGCCTGCGCGAAGTCTTCTCTGCTGATCCCGTAATGGTTGAGTTTTCTCAGAAACGCCTTGGCGTTGCCGTAGCCGATGCCGAGCGCCTTGCCCACGGCCTGTCTGCCTGCCTGAGCACTCTCTGTGCCGATGAGCCCTGCCTCCTGCAGGTCCGCCATGGAGAATCGCTCAGCCGCAGCATCATCTGCCGCACTGTCTGCGCCGCCGGCCGCACTGTCTGTACTTCCGGCGCCGCCTTCTGCAGACGCTGCGCGGTGCACTTTTGCCAGTGCCTCACGGACCGCATCCGGCGCCGCGTTCTCGATGCCGATGTCGTCGCCGGCGCGTGCGGATTCCTGATCGAGGAATGCCTCGAGCGCATCCGGGTATTTGTCCAGAATGCGTTTTCTGATCGTCTCCCCCGCGTGGTCCGGATCGGTGAACACGATGATGCCCGTCGTCCGGTACGCTTTGTCGATCAGCTCCCAGGTCTCCCTGCGGATGCCAAATCCATGTGTCTCTATCGTCTCGGCCGCAACGGCCCGTTTGATGCTGTTGGTGTCATCGCGGCCCTCTACGATGATGGTCTCCGCAATGACGGGAAAGTCCTGTGCCATGGTTATTCCTTGTCGTCGTGATCGGGCAGCAGATACAGGATCTCGCCCGGTTTGATCATATGCAGCTGCTCCCTTGCCTGCTGCTCGATATAGTCGGTCTCGTCGA
Source organism: uncultured Eubacteriales bacterium (assembly GCA_902790905.1). Classification (GTDB taxonomy): domain Bacteria; phylum Bacillota; class Clostridia; order Peptostreptococcales; family Anaerovoracaceae; genus RUG13615. The sequence goes on along the minus strand of CADATO010000003.1, from coordinate 42,726 downwards.
CCTGTGTGAGTTCCTCTTCAAGTTCCGCCTTGCGCGCTTCGAGCTCGCGCTGCTGCTGGAGGAGTTCGCGCTCTTCCATCTTGAGGCTGATCACGTTCTGGATGGTGAAGAAGATCACGACCAGCGCAACGGCGAACACCGCGAAATAGATCAGGCGGCGTCTGCGTTTCTGCGCGCTGACACGCTTTTTCTTGCGCTCGTCCTTGCTCTCCTGCTTAGGCCGGTGGATCATCGGGTCGGACGTCGGACCGGCGCCCTCGTCGGCTTCTCTGCCGTAGGCGTCCGCCGCCGTGAAGTGCGGCTTCTGCGCGCTGCCTGCCGCGTCTGTGCTGGTGCGGCTGCCATAATCGCTGCTCTCTGCGCCGTACCGGCTGCTCCCGTAGTCTCCGCGGCTGATATCGGCCGCCGCCTGCTGCCGGATGTTCTCCCATCCTTCTTCCATAAAGGCATCGAGGTCAAACCGCGAAGAAGGCTCATAGCTTTCATTGCGCGTAAAATCAGCGCCCGGCGCGTAGTCCGGATCGTCGTATTCCTCATTCCCGTACAGCGGGGTGTCGTACAGATCCTGCGTATTGTACCGGGTCTGGCTCACGCCTGCCTCGTCGTCCCGCTCGCTGTAGGAACGCGCCGCGTCCCCGGGGAACTGCAGGATGTTGTTTTCCTGCTCAAATTTTTTGACTCGTCCTTTACTTTTCTTCTTCATGCCAATCGGCCGCTTCTTTCACGACCTCCAGATAGCAGTCACAGCGGGCGCCGTTGTCGAGTACGCCCGTATCCCCGCACCGCGGACAGCGGTAGCGGATGTTCATAATATCGATCGGGATCCCGCGCTCGGTCATGAGCCGGGTCTTTGCCTGTTCCGTCTGCTGCAGACGGCTGCGGAGCGCCTGAATGCGCTCGATCTTGTCTGCGCCGCCCTGCACCATCACATTGGTCATCTCACGGCTGGCTGCCGCGATCTGTTCATCCATCTGCCGGATTTCCGGCACTCTTCTGTAGACGTCGAGCCGCGCCTGTTCCGCGCGTTCTTCCGCCTCTTCACGCAAATGTGCGTAGTATGCGAGCACGCGGTTGCGCGAAACTTCCTGCTGACCGCTCTGTCCGCCCTGTCCGCCTTTGCCGGCCTTCTGATTTCTCAGGACCGCATCGACGTACTTGATATTCGGATTGCCGATGCCCGCTGTCTTCGCACAGGCATCCATGATCTGCTGCATCGAGCAGTCCAGTTCGTCGACCCATTCGTCGATGAGACGCGCTTCCTCTTCCGTGACATTGCGGCTGAATCCAAGCGCCTGCATGATGCGCCGGTACACGAAGTGCCGTTCGTCGCGCTCCGCCAGGTATTCGTCCGCATCCTGTCTGGTGTGGATGCCGTTCTCCGCCCAGCCGATCAGGACCTTGCTGACGTAGCGGTGGCTCGTCGCCCCGCGCTGTCTGGCGTATTCGTACGCGCGCACGATGAGGTCCGGGTCCGCGCCGAGTTCGGTGATCCAGTCCATGATGGCCTGCGTCTCTTCCGGGAGCAGGAATCGCCCCACGATCTCCTGCACCTTCGCGGTCATGTCCGCGATCGGCCTGTTGTTGAGGAGGCGCCGGTACGCGGTCTGGTCCGCGCCGCCGGCAAGGCTGCCGTTCTGTGTGCTCTGCCCTGCCGCGCCGGGCTGTCCGTTCTGCGCAGCCCCGGCTGCCCCGTTCGTGGTGCCGGCCGCAGTTCCGGCGCCCGTGTTCTCCGGGGTGCGCCGTCTCGTATTCGGACTGCCGTACAGTTTTTCCTTCATGACAGGAAAGACCCATCTGCCGGCGCGCTTTTCAGCCAGTCCGAGTTCGGACAGGTACAGGAACGCCTTCTCCACATCGACAGGCTCCATGCGCAGCGCCTTGGCGATCTTACGGTAGCCGGCCGCCAGCGATCCGCCGGCAAGGCCGAGTCCGCCCGCCGCCTGCCCGGCCGCGCCGGACTGCGCCGGTGCTGCGGCATCGTAAATAGGCGATTCCGCGGTCTCCCCGGAACTTGCGAGCATCTGGGCATACAGATACACCTTCAGATAGTCGCCCGGGATCTCCGGCATGTACTCCGCGAGAAAGATGTTCTCGATGGGCGTGTCGTACAGATATACAGTTGTTTTCGGTTCTTTCCTGAACATGTGCGGTATGTTTTCTCCGTTAGGGTTCGCAGCCGGCGGATCCGGCCGCGCTTTGCCGACTCTGCTGCCGGTGCATCAGAGCCGGACTGTCTGCGCATCAGGAACCCTGCTGCTTGTTGACAAATCTGGTGTAGCGGCCCTGCCACAGGACGTCGACGACGCCGATCGGGCCGTTTCTTTGTTTGGATACGTGCACTTCGCACTCGCCCGGACGGTCTGTCTCCTTGTCGTAGACTTCGTCGCGGTAGAGGAACAGCACAACGTCCGCGTCCTGCTCGATGGAGCCGGACTCACGCAGGTCCGCGAGCTGCGGTCTGTGGTCGCTGCGGCTCTCGACGGCACGGGACAGCTGGGAAAGCACCAGCACCGGGCAGTCGAGTTCTCTGGCGAGCTGCTTTAAGTTACGCGACAGGTTGGAGACTTCCTGCTGGCGGCTTTCGGCCCTGCCGTCCGCCGACATGAGCTGCAGGTAGTCGATGACGACGAGGTCGAGCCCCGCCTCCGCCTTCATGCGGCGGCACTTGTTCTTGATGCCCATGACCGTCATGCCGGGGGTATCGTCGATGCGGATGTCCGCCTCCGAGAGACGGTCCATGACCGCCGACATCTTCATCCAGTCATTGCTCTCGAGGCGTCCGGTACGCAGTCGGTTGGCGTCGACGCCCGCCTCCATGGACAGCAGTCTCTGGGAGAGCTGCATCTTGCCCATTTCGAGCGAGAAGATCGCGACCTTGTACCCTTTGAGCGCCGCGTTGCGTGCCACGCACAGGGCGAACGCCGTCTTACCCATGGACGGGCGCGCCGCGAGGATGATGAGGTCGGACTTCTGCATGCCGCTGATCATCTTGTCAAGGTCGATGAACCCGGTCGGCACGCCGATGATCTCGCCTTTCTTGTCGGCGAGTTCGTTGATCAGCGCCATGTTGTCCGCGAGGACGTCCTTGAGCTTGGCCATGTCTCTGGTGTTGCGGCTCTGCGCGATCTCAAAGATCTGCTGCTCCGCGTGGTCGAGGATGGTCGAGGCCGGCAGTTCGCTGCTGTACCCCTGCTCCATGATGTCGGCCGCTGTTTCGATCAGCCGGCGCATCTCCGCGCTGTCCGTGACGATGGACGCGTACTGCCCCGCATTGGATGTCGAGGGGACATTCGCAGACAGCGTCGCCACGTACGCACGCCCGCCGACCATGTCGAGCGAGTTGCGCCGCGCGAGCTCATCCGAGACCGTCAGCACGTCCACCGGGGAGCCCTTTTTCTCGAGCGCCTTGATGGCGGCAAAGATCTCGCCGTGATTCTTATTGTAAAAGTCCTCTTCACGCACTTTTTCCAGCACGTCGTACAGCGCATCCTTCGAGAGCATGCATGCCCCGAGGACGGACTGTTCGGCTTCCATATTGTGCGGAGGGATCCTCTCACCTGCCATTGCTCGTTTCCTTTCTTATTCGGCCTCGACCTTGACGCGGATGACGGCTGCCACGCCGCCCGCCAGTTTCACTGCCACTTCGTGCGAGCCGATGTGCTTGATGGGCGATTCCATCTGCATCTTTTTCTTGTCGATCTTCACACCGAGCTGGTCCTTAACGGCCGCCTCGATGTCCTTGGTGGTGATGCTGCCGAAGAGCTTGCCGCCTTCGCCGCCCTTGGTGCGGATGACGATCTCCTTGTCTTTGAGTTCTTCCGCCAGCTTCTCCGCCGCCGCCTTTGCATCGGCATCTTTCTGCGCCTGCACCGCCTTGGCCTTCTCGAGGCTGCGGACGTTGCCGTCTGTCGCTTCCTTGGCCATCCCGCGGGGGATCAGCATGTTGCGCGCATAGCCGTCGCTGACTTTGACGATCTCGCCTGCTTTACCGGTGCCTTTGACGTCTTTGAGTAAGATTACGATCATTGCTTTATCTCCTGTCTGTTAAGAATATCTGATTGACTGTCCTGTTTTTATTCCGCGCAGCCGCTTCCTTTATTCCAGCCCCTCTGCCGCGAGGTAGGCTTTGATCTGTTCGATAGCTTCTTCCGGGCTCATGCGCAGCTGTGCGCCTGCGGTATTGAGGTGCCCGCCGCCGCCAAACTGCTCCATGATGACCTGCACGTTGATCTCGCCCAGCGATCTGGCGCTGATGTACGTGCGGCCCATCAGATCGCGTGAAGCAACAAAGCTCGCCTTGACGCCCTGGATGGTCAGCAGTTCGTCCGCAACCTGCGCGTTGATGATCTGCGCGTTCTCGGAAGCGCCGTTGTAGACGGTGAACGCCATGCCTTTGTCGTCGATCACCGCGGCGTTGTAACAGTCTGCTTTGAGTTTGAACATCTCGTAGCTGATCTGGAACAGTTTCTTGACCTGCTCGCTGTCCGCGCCGATGCGCTTGAGCCAGGCCGCCGCCTCGAACGTACGGATCCCGGACTTCACCGAGAAGCTGTTCGTGTCGACCATGATGCCGGCGAGCAGCGCGTTCGCTTCGCTCTTGAGGATGTCCCTTCTCTCCACGGTGTACTGCAGGATCTCGGTGACGAGTTCCGACGCGCTGGAGGCGTAGCTTTCCATATAGCTCAGGGTCGGGGTCTTGGTCTGTTCATCGGACTTTCTGTGGTGATCGATGATCACGGTCCGGATGGCCTTCTCCCAGAGTTCGGGGCATTCGCTGATGCTCGGACGGTGGGTGTCGACCATGATCAGCACGCTCTTTTCGTCGAGGACCTCCAGGGCCTTTTCGCCGGTGATGATCTCATGGCGGCCCTCTTCAAGGATCTCGTTATAAAGGAGCGTCAGCGCTTCCGTGATCTGATCGATCACGATATACGCCCGCTTGCCGCGCTGTCTGGCCAGGCAGTACACGCCGAGCGCCGAGCCGAACGCGTCCATGTCCGGGTTTTTGTGGCCCATGATCAGGACGTTGCTCGCGCTGTCGATGAGGCTCTCGAGCGCGTAGCCGATGACGCGGGATTTGCCTTTGCTGCGCTTTTCGACGGATCTGGCGGTGCCGCCGTAGTAGGTCAGGCTGTCATCCAGCTTGATGACGACCTGGTCGCCGCCGCGGCCCTTGGCCATGTCGAGCGCCTGTCTGGCGAATTTCTCGTCCTGCCCGGGGTTGTCCCCCGCTGCGCCGATGCCGATGCTGACCGTCACGGGGAAGTCCGCTTCGGTCGGGATCTCGCGCATTTCGTTCAGGATGTTGAACTTGGCGCGTTCCTGCTCGTTGATATATTTCTTTTCTACGATCAGCAGATACCGTCCCTGCCGGACCTGCGTGACGCTCGCATACATCTGCGACCCCCACTGCCGGACTTTGCGGTCGATCTCACCGGAGAGGACCTGCCGGTTGGCGTCCTCGGTGCGGTGCAGCAGCTCCGTGAAGTTGTCCACATCCACGATGACCGTGTAGGCGCGCTCGTTGATGTAGCGGACTTTGAGGTTTTCGAACTCCGTTACGTCGGTGAACGTCAGGGTCAGGTAAAGCGGCGAGCCAGGCAGTGCGCCGACCTGCACGCGGAAGTATTTGCCGTTGCTGCTGAACTTGGCGCTGTCTCTGCGTTCGTAGCGCGCTACGATGTCCTGGTACTTGATGCCGGTCAGGGCAAAGATGTTGCTGCCCGTCAGGCCGTCATACAGGAAGACATCCGCCATACCGGGACTGGCCGCGATAACGTCGCCCTTTTCATCGAGGACGCACATCGGGACCGGTATGCTCTGCATGTATTCTTTGATTTGTTCTCTTTCCATAGATCATCACCCCGCGGTGCTGCGCGGAATACCGCATGTATCGGGACTGGCGGGCCGTGTCTGCCGGGCTGCGGCTGTGTCCGCGGCTCACTTTTATGGTTTGCCCGCTATTCCCCCATTCTGGGTATACAAATACAGAGTAAGTATACCACAGATCGGTCTGTTTGTATCTGTTTTCCGCGCGGGGACGGCCGGGCAGGCTGTGCGATTACGCGAAATCAAAAGAGCCGCCCCGGAGGACGGCTCCCTGTCATTCGTTACTCGCGAATTAGTCAGCCACGTAGGGCAGCAGAGCGACGGTGCGGGCTCTCTTGACAGCCGTGGTGACCGCTCTCTGATGGATCGCGCAGGTACCGGTGATGCGCTTGGGAAGGATCTTGCCTCTCTCGGTGATGTACTTCTTCAGCGTCTCGGTATCCTTATAATCTACGAAGTCCACCTTCTCTGCGCAGAACTGGCAAACTTTCTTTCTTCTGAATCCGCCTTTTCTTCTTTCCATTGTTAATCTCCTTTATCAACTGCAAAGGGTTATCACCCTCTAGAAGGGAATATCATCGTCGTCGATGGCTTCAAAGCCCTGGGGCATCGAAGGTGCCTGGGACTGCTGGCTCTGACCGAAGCTGTCCTGACCGCCAAAGCCGCTCTGGCTCTGCTGGCCGTAACCGCCCTGTCCGTAGCCGCCCTGGCTGTAACCGCCCTGGCTCTGCTGGCCATACGAATTCTGGCTCTGGCCGTAGTTGTTCTGGCCGCCATAGGATCCGCCGGACTGTCCGTAGCTGCTCTGACCGCCGTAACCGCCCTGGCCCTGCTGGCCATAGCCGCCCTGGCTGCCGTAACCGCCCTGGTTCTGTCCGCCTTCACGGTCGCCCCACTCGAGGAACTCGACTCTGTCCGCCACGATGTCGGTGGTGTAGACTTTGTCGCCGTTCTTGTTGGTGTAGCTGCCGGTCTGGATCCTTCCGGTAACACCTACCATCCGGCCCTTCTTCAGGTACTTTTCGCAGTTCTCCGCCTGACGGCCGAAGACCGTGATGCGCGGGAAATCTGTCTCTCTGGTACCATCTCTTCTCGGAGGCCGGTCGATAGCGATCGAGAAGGTCGCGATGGCCATCTGGTCACCTGTGTACCGGATCTCCGGGTCTCTTGTCAATCTTCCGATCAATGCTACGCTGTTCATGAGCCACCTCTTATTCTTCTACCGGTGCTTCTTCAGCTGCGGGTGCTTCTGCCGGAGCTTCCTCTGCAGGAGCTTCTTCCTTGGGCGCTTCCGCCTTCGGAGCTTCTTCCTTTGCAGCCTTCGGAGCCGCTTTCGGCGCGTTCTTCAGTTCTTCTTCCTTGTTGACGATGATGTGACGCATGAAGGCATCGCTGATGCGCATCCTTCTGTCGAGTTCCTTCGGCAGTTCAGGATTTGCCTGGAATTCGATCACAACATAATAACCCTCGTTCTTCTTCTGGATGGGATACGCCAGCTTCTTCAGGCCCCAGACATCGACTTCGCCGACTTCGCCGTCAGCGCTGATGACGCCTTTGACCATTTCGATCGCTGCATCTTTCTTCTCATCCTCGAGAGCGGGGTCAAGAATAAACAGGGTTTCGTAATTGATCATTTTTGTTTCCTCCCTATGGACTAAGATGGCGTAAGCCTCGTGCTTACGCAGGGCGCACGTATTCTGTTGTGTATAAACACGCAGACTGCGTGCCTTTTAATTATAGCGGTTTTCTGCGCGATTGCAAGTATAAAATCGCAGAATTTCAGCACCCGCAACGAAAAACGCGGCTCACGGAAAGCCCGTGCGCCACGCCTGCATTTCGGATTCTATATCCGCCCTTCAGCGATTGCCTGCGGTATCACCCTTCAATAACAATAAATCCAACTGTTTCTTTCTTGAACTGCTGTGCCCAGCGGATATATCTTTGTACATCCTTGAAAGTCGACTTCCCAAGGGCTACCGGAATGATCGATCCATCGGCATAAAGCAATCCCTCTACACCGGTTGCCTCCTCCGACAGACCTTTTCCGCACTTGAATTCCTTATCACTGCTGTCGTTCAGCGTCTGCGCAAGGGCGCTGATGATTTCCGGATCATGATCATCAAAAACGAGGATGCTCTCACACTTTTCCGCCAGTGCAGAAACAACGGCAGAGAGCGTTTTGCCCTGCTCCCCGTTGCCCGGCTCATAGACACCAATCTCTGTGAGCCCGAAGAAGTCCCTGACCTGTGCTGCAGAAAGAAGAATTCCCCTTCTCACAACGCGGTACAGTGCAAGAAGTACGCCGAGCACAAGGCCCCCTGCAAATCCGAGAATGGCCAGCTTGATGAGATCGCGCTTGCTCATCCCGGCCGGCTCGCTGTTGGCAGATCTGCCAATGACCGTACTGCCGTCAAAGTACCCCTTTTCATTCTGAAGCCGCAGGATATTGTTCCGGATCACATCCTGTTTTTCGAACATTATCTGGCTCAATCCCTGCTCTCTGGTATTGTTCATGGCGATGATGGAGATATTGTTTTCTTTTGCCTTCTGAACAACATACGCCTGCACCTCTTCTGCAGCCGCATCCACATCGTACCCTTCGCTGTCCCAGATCGTGATCACAACCTCGCCGACATTGCCTCGAACATCAAGGATGTATTTCCTTTCTCCGGTCGTCTGATCGGTGAATTTCTCCGAAACCCAGGACTCAAATGTATCCTTCCTGATGACATACGCATCTTCCAAAGTGAACACGAGCTGCCGGTAGACACAATTATACGGATCAATCTGCATCAAAGGCGCATTGAGTGCCGTATCATAAGCCTGCATGACCTGGTCGGTCAGCCCCTCGGATTCTTCCGCCTTGGAGGATACCCAAAGATCATATACATCGACTCCGGACTGCTCTTCCGTTGCCCCTCCCGATGAGGCCTGTCCGATGCCCATTGCCTTAACAGCGCCGGCAGCGCAGGCGAGAACAGCACATACCAAAGCAACCGCCAGGATCCTCTTCCATGAGTTCCTGATGATTGTAATCATGTCATACAGATTCAGATTATATTCCATAAATGTCCCCTTTTACTTGATTTCCCTTTTGCGGTTCCTGATGCAAACCCTATTATCCCAGTTACCTATGGATTTGACAAGTCTTACAGTCAGGATTACATGTGTTCCGGTTTGCGCTCTTCCTCTGCAGGCGGTGTCAGATAGTTGCCATACACGGTAGTAAGATAACTGTCGTACTTTGCAGTAATCGGCAATGTGACACCTTCAAATGTCGCATCCTGGTATTTTGCAAATGTATCTCTATCGTATTTTAATGACAGATTTTTAAACAGATCATTATACATGCCAAGCCATGCGGTCTGTCTTTTGTTCCCGATCATTGAAACTTTGTCGTACCAATGGAGCTTCTTCCGGTAGGAGAAACATCTCCCGGCCAGAGCGGTAGCAATCAGGCAGACTTTATAGACCAGCGACACCTGCGAAAGGTCTATCTCTTCTTTCATCATACCCTGCAGTGTTTTGATCAATGCAACCTTGCTCTTTTGCACCAACGGGTTGTTCGGGCAATTATCCATTACAAAAACATCCACCGTGGCAGCCTGAAGACCTTTCCGCGAGTCGTTCTTCTTCTGGATGCGCCGCACCCACAGATAATCGTTCAATACATAAGGCAAGTCCTTCTCTGCACGGAACAGCGCACAGATTCTGTCAAAATTTGCACGGTCAACCATGATATCGATGTCATCATCCCAGGGGATAAACCCCTTCTCCCGGACAGCTCCGATCAATGTTCCGCCGCAAAGGCTGTACGAGATTCCGTGGCTGCGCAGGATGCTGTCTATATCCCGAATCATCTCCAGCAGTTCAATCTGCCGCTCTTTTGTTCCGTATTGGTTTTCTACATCTATCATATCTGTTCTCTGCCTCGTTCACTTTAATATGGCTTCCCGCCTGTCTGAAGATCGTAAAAAGTCTTTTTCAGATCGATCGTTTCCGCCATGACCGTTTCAATCGCTTTTTCTGCAATCCTGCCGGCAGCACGGCCATCTCCATACGGGCTGTTGACCTTTCTGCTTATTGCCCTGTGCTCTTCGCTGAGCGCGATCCTGATCGCCCCGACGATGCTGTCCCGGTCCGGGCTGCAGTTGACAATGCTTTCAGACTGCAGTCTCCCCCGCTGCCGGTCTCCGATATTCACTGTCGGAATCCCGAATGCAGGCGTCTCAATGATCCCGCTCGAGGAGTTGCCGAGCACAAACGCAGCATACTTCATCAAAGACAGGTACCGTCTGACTCCCAGCGATGTAAAAACGTGCAGGTTACTGATCTCTTTTTCCGCATCGTCAAGAATCGCGTTGATCCTTGCGCCGCCCTGATCTGCATTTGACTTCGTAACAATGAACTGGATATCCGGAAAAGATCTTACCGCACCGAGCAATTCGTCCATCTGCGCCTGCAAGCCGCCGCGCTCCATGGTGACAGGATGATACGTGCAGAGTGCATACCGGCATTCCGGCATGCCGATGCTCTCCAGCGCTTCCGCCCGCGGCATATCCGCCACACGAAGGATATTGTCGATGCTCGTCGATCCGAAATCAAAGACTCTGGACGGATCTTCCCCAAGCTGGATCACCCGTCTGCAGCTTTCTTCGTTCGTTACAAAGTGCAGGTAGCTGATCTTCGTAATCGAATGGCGCACCCACTCATCCAGTGCCCCCTCCGTTGTATCTCCGCCGCACAGGTGGAACACCGGGGTCCGTGTATTCCCCGCCGCAACAGCGACGGCCAGTATCTCATACCGGTCTCCCAGCAGCATTACCGCATCGTACTTTTCACGGCAGAACAATTCGGTAAACCTGACGAGTGCGTCCGCCTGGTTGCGGGAGATATCCAGCTCGTCGCGGGAGTCAACAGGGATTGGAATCGTATGGTCAATCCTGTCCCCCGTCGCTTCAATCTCCCGGATCGTCATGCCGTACTGGTCGCTCAAATGCGTGCCGGTAACGATCAGATCAATCCGCAGCGCTTCCGACTCTTTCTTCCGCAATTCCTGAATGACTGGGGACAGGAGTCCGTATTCTGCTCTTGTCGAAGTAACAACACCTATCTTCTTCATAGTTCGATCAGTTCATCCTCTTCAAAGTCCCGCTTTGCGCGGTTTCCAAGCACATCATTCCATTTCATCGGACTGATGCCGGTTCCCGGGCGCTTGACAGCGAGATTCTCTTCACTGAATACTTCTCCCTGCCTTATTGGTCTGCCGGCAACGATGCTCTTTCTGGCAACTGCGATGTTCTTTTTTTCGGACGGCGACGGTTCCTTGATCCCGCTGCCGAGTGCTTTTTCGATATGCCGGATCCCCTGCACCATAGCAGCCAGCTCATCCGGTTCCAGACTCGCCTTGTGGTCCGGCCCTTCCATCGTCCGGTCAAGTGTAAAGTGCTTCTCGATCACCGTTGCGCCAAGCGCAGCTGCCGCGATTGGCACCTCGATTCCCCTGGTGTGATCAGAATATCCCACCTCGCAACCGAACGCTTCCCTCATGGTCTTCATGGCGTTCAGATTGACATCCTCAAACGGGGTCGGGTACTCCGTGTTGCAGTGCAGCAGGCGGATATCCTCCGTTCCGTTTTCTTTGAGTACCTGTATCGCTGCCTCAATTTCTTTCATCGTGCACATCCCCGTTGAAAGGATGACCGGCTTCCCGGTTTTGGCCAAAGCGACCAGATACGGAAGATTTGTCACCTCTCCGGAGGGGATTTTCCAGAACGGCATATCCAGCGATTCCAGAAACCGGATGCTTTCGAAATCAAACGGCGTGGATAAAAAGCGGATCTCTTTCTTCTCACAGTACTCTTTCAAGCGCAGGAACTCATCAAAAGAGAGCTCCAGTTTCCTGAGCATGTCCTGCTGCGAACCGCCGCCCGTCATTTCCTGCTGATACGCCGCTTTTCCAGCGTCCTTCGATACGAGCTTTTCCGCCTTAAACGTCTGAAATTTAATGCAGTCTGCGCCTGCCTCTTTCGCGGCATCGACCAGTCTGCAAGCCAGCTCAAAACTGCCGTTATGGTTGACGCCGGCTTCCGCGATAATATATACACTCATTTATTCCACCACCCTGCACGGATTCCCGTATGCCTTCGCATGAGCCGGTATCTCCCGCAGTACGACACTGCCCGCCCCGATCAGGGCGTGCTCTCCGATGACTAACTGTTGCCTGACGACAGCGCCGGCACCAACATGTGCATCCGCTCCGACTGTCACTTCTCCGCACAGGACCGCGCCGGGGCTGACATGGGCAAATGCGCCCACGGAGCAATCATGCTCCACCACAGCACCGGTATTGATGATGGCGCAGTCTCCAACACTGGCGCCGGTATTGAGCACCGCGTTTTTTCCAATGAAGACGCCCCGCCCTATCTCTGTCCCGGCGGCCACCGCAGCCGAAGGATCAATGATCGCAGGCACCATCAGCCCGATACTGTTTATCAGCTGGAACAGTTTTCTCCTGACGGTTGTATTCCCGATGCTCCCCAACGTGATGAAAGCGTCTGTCCATCCCTTGCTGTACAGTGCCGGGAGGTCATCATCCGTTCCCACGACCGGGATGCCGAGGCAGGAGCTGTCCTTAAAATCAACGATCCCTATTTCGTCGTATATGTTCAAAGACAGCGCACTGTCTACGACCGAACGGCAATGGCCACCGCCTCCGAGAAGCAATAGTCTTCTGTTCACTGCATTCCTCCAGATTATTCTCCGTATAACCGCTTTCTCATTTTTTCGAGTTCAGACAGCTGCCCCATGTCCATCCATTCACTCTCGCTGATCGGATAAACAGCCACGTTCTTTCCAAGCTGGCGCACGCGCTCAACAACATCAGGGAATCCGACGGGCACGTTGTCCTCCACCTGATCAAGCACTTCCGGCTCGACAAGATACATGCCGGTGTTGGTGAGGAAAGACAGCATAGGTTTTTCTCTAAACCCGTCGATGACCCCGTTCTCGCCCATCTCTATGACACCGTACGGGATCGTCAGGTTCTTATGTGCGCAGACCATCGTGATCACGTTCTCGCTGTCCACATGGAAGTCCAGCAGGCTTTCGTAATTCGTCTGGATCAGCGTGTCACAGTTGGTGAAGAAGAAAGTCCGGTTTAGTTTTCCCCTGAGCAGGCTCAGACCGCCCCCTGTCCCGAGTGGGGTTTCCTCGTCGTACCACGTAATATTGTAATCATTGTCGTTATCGGCAAAGTATGCCTTCATCAACTCTTTCTTGTAGTTGACGATCACGTGGAACTCCGTGCATCCGTACTTCGAGAACAGATTCATGATATGCTCGATGATGGGCAGATCGCCCACGGGAATAAGAGGCTTGGGAAGCACGCGGGTAAACGGATCCAGCCGCGTCCCTTTTCCGCCGGCGTTGATCACAACCGGGATATTCAATGCGGGATACTCCTGCGTTTTCTGTTCCCCGATATAGACATCGACGACCACGTTTTCCTCATCGATAATCGGAATCGCGGTGAAGTTCTTCTTGTGATACAGCTTTTCTGCATCCTCTGTCGTAAACGCATAACGCGGGTGCGGGTTTGCCGCCAGTTTGGAACGTTCGTCCAGCTTTCCCCCTGCCAGAAGGAATCTTCGTATATCCCCGTCTGTCAGTGTTCCGGTCAGCGTTCCGTTCTCTCCCACAAGAATAACTATACCGCCGACATTTCTGTCGATGATCTGCATTGCCTCTGCAACGGATAGTGTGTCACGCCCTATATATTTCTCTGCTGACGGCCTTTTCATTCCGCAATCTCCTCAAGCACCTGTTTGATCGTGCTCACCACATATGAAATCTCCTCCCGGGTAATCTGCGTACTGGAAGGAATATTCAGTATGCGCTCTGCATAATACGGCGCTTTTTCCATCTGATATGTTTCCTCGTTCAAATACGGCTTCTGCTCGTTGATCAGGCCCCAGATCGGTCTCGTCTGAACACCTTTTTCCTGCAGTGCCAGAATAATCTCCCGCATGGATGCATGAACATGCTCCTTGTCAATATTGAGAGAATAGAACCACTTGTTAGAGCTGGTCCCTTCGCGGAACGGCATGATAGTCCCGTACGCAAAGTCCCTGAACTCTTCCTCATACTGCTCAAAATTCTTTTGTTTTCTGCGGAGGAATTCCGGGAGTTCCTCCATTTGCGCCACACCCAGCGCAGCCTGCAGATTTGTCATCCTGTAGTTGTATCCGACCTCGTCATGGAGATAATAGTGCGGATCTGTTTTTGCCTGTGTGGAAAGAAAACGGATGTGATCTACAACGGCCGGGTCATTGGCAGTGACCGCTCCGCCGCCGCCGGTTGTGATGATTTTGTTGCCATTGAAACTGAATGCGCCAAAATGGCCGATCGTGCCGGCATACTTCCCTGCGTATTTCCCTTCCGTGTAGAAGGTCCCAAGCGCTTCCGTCGCATCTTCAATCACTTTCAGATGGTATTCTTCTGCGATTTCCATGATTGCTTCCATATCCGCCATGTTCCCGAAAACATGGACGACCAGGACCGCCTTGACGACTTTCCCGTTATGGCTCAATGCAGTGCCGTCAAACTCACATTCCTCTTTGCAGAAAGAACGCAGCTTGACCGGATCCATACAGAAGCTGTCATCGCAGTCGATGAAAACCGGCGATGCAAACTGGTACTTAACGGGATTGACTGCCGCTATGAACGTAAGCGGCGGCACAAGCACGATATCGCCCGGCTGAACGCCGGCTTCTACCAGAGAAAGGTGCAGCGCTGAAGTTCCGCTCTGCACAGCAGCCACGTTTTTCGTGTGCAGGAAAGCCGCCAGGTCTTCCTCGAGTCTGGTAATATACGCACCGCCCGTGGATACCCACCCCTGGTCCAGTGCATCATCAACATACTTTCTTTCGTTCCCCTCAAAATTCGGAATCGACAGAGGAATGAACTTGCCCATATTAAACCTTCTTTCTGACTTACATTTTGCTGTCCAGAGACTTGCCGGTTTCAATGTGATCGAAATTCGGCAGATAGGACTTGATGATCTGGACGATTTCTTCTTTCTCGGTCTTTTCTTTTTCAAAGGCAGCGCCGAGCTGTTCAAACAGCACAGCAATCCTTTCCTTGTCCGGAATCGCCTTTCCCGTGATCACGCCCAGAGAACCAAAACGCTGCATGTCCGCCGTCTCAGTGTCGGTCACAAATTCCTCAAACGGTTTCTCCCCGGAAGTGTCGGAGCCGGAATAGTGAACGGGATACAGGCTGCTGCCCTGTTTCAAGGCTTCTGCCTTATCGATCGCTTCCTCGTCGGATTCGCATTCCAGCACCTGATAGCCCTGCGCCTTCAGGAGTTCCGTCCCGATCGCGTCAAAGGTCATCATTTGCGCTTCTTCCAGCTTGGGGAAGAAGATCGCGCGGTTTTCGCCCAGAATACACGAGAGAAGGCAAATCTGCCCGGATTCTTCCGGCGAGACAAAGAACCGTCTGACATCCGACGGAGCGGACAGCGGCTGCAGTTTCTGAATCCGGTTGAGGAATCCGGCGGGCAGCGAACCATTCGAAAATGCAACATTGGCAAACCGCGCAGTTTTGACGGGGAATCTGTCGGAATAGCTGAAAATAACATCCTCCATAATGCGCTTTGACGCCCCCATAATGTTAACCGGATTCGCCGCTTTATCTGTGGAAACGCAGAAATACTCTTCCGGCGGGTACTCCGCCAGCAGATCCAGCAGTTTTTTCGCGTTCAGAACATTGTTCCGAAGAAGCGCCTCCACCGAATAAATATCCTTTTCGGACCTGACATGCTTATGCGCAGAGAAGTTGCCGACAATATCAAACCCGCCCCGTTCTCTAAGCATTTTTTCAAAGACAGGAGAAGCAAAATCCATCGGATACGGGATATAGTCGTCCGGAACGTACATCCCCTTCGTTGAGCGCAGGTCCCGCGTCAGTTCCGCCAGTGCGTTTTCATTCGTATCAACAACGACCAGCGCCGCCGGTTTGAAGGGCAGAAGCGCTTTGATGAATGAAGACCCGATCGATCCGGCCCCGCCAATGACCAAAACCGATTTGCCCTCTATTTTTTCGGTCAGTTCGCTTTTGTTCGCTTGGATATCCGGAACAAACATGGACGAAGGGCGCTTTATGACGTGCTCTGCAATAAACAAATCCAGATTGAACATTTTAATTACCCGCCTTTTCAGCATTCTTTCTCCGCAAAATAAACTTGCTTATTATTATATCATAAAAGCATACAAACCACATTTTTTTCACTGCACTGTTCTTCTCTATTTGTTATAGTATAATGGATGTGCATAACATCCAGTATTTCCAGGCTAGATGAAGGAGGCTCCGGATGAAGTTCATTGTGGTCGGGCTCGGCTCGATGGGACGCAGAAGAATACGACTGTTGCAGCAGATCTCCGGCGATTTTGCCATAACCGGGGTGGATACCAACCCGGAGCGGCGCAGGATTGCCGAGGAAGAGTTTTCGATTCAGACGGCCGGCGATCTGGCCGCTGCTTTGCAGACGTTCCATCCTGATTGTGCTGTTATTTCCACTTCTCCGCTGTCCCATGCACCTATCATAGAGACATGTCTTGCAGGTGGATGCCATGTGTTTACCGAATTGAATCTGGTAGACGACGGGTATCTTTCCAATATTGCCGCGGCAAAAGAAAAGGGGCTCGTTTTATTCCTGTCCTCTACTTTCCTGTACAGAGATGAAATCCGGTATATCCGGGACAGGATAGCTGCCACAGACGGCAATCTCAATTACAACTACCATGTCGGGCAGTACCTTCCCGATTGGCACCCCTGGGAATCCATCGGCGATTACTTCGTCAGCGACAAACGGACCAACGGATGCAGAGAGCTGTTTGCGATCGAACTCCCCTGGCTGACAAAAGTGTTCGGGGAAATCGAATCTTACGAAGTTCTGTCCGGCAAATGCACGGATCTGCCGATCCAGTATCACGACAACTTTCTTCTGCTGATCAAGCACGTCAACGGCAACAAGGGCGTGTTGGGCATAGATGTTGTATCGAGAAAGGCGGTCCGAAATCTGGAAGTCTATAACGAATCGCTGTATGTGACCTGGAACGGTACCCCCTCAGGACTGCGGGAGTATGATATAGAAGCAGGCGTTGACAGAGACATCGATCTGTACGATTCCGTTGATAAACAGGACGGGTATGCCTCTTTCGTCATCGAAAACGCCTACCGCAGTGAACTGGAATCTTTCATCGCGCAAGTCAAAGGAGAAGGGGCTGCCGAATACACCTTTGAAGAAGATCTGGAGATTCTGAAACTCATAGACAGCATCGAAGCCGGAGGGAAGAAATGAAGGTATGTTTTGTAGGGATCGGATCCATCGCTAAGCGGCATATCCGGAACCTGACAAAAATCTGCAAAGAGCGGCAAATCGAACTTCATATCGATGCCCTGCGCCGTAATGCTGTGCGCGGAGATGGATTCCCGGAAGGCATCGAACAGGTTTTCACTTCTGTAGACGAACTGCCCTGGGATTACGATATAATCTTTCTCACAAATCCCACCGAACATCACGCTGAGACGCTCGCGCATGTGCATGATCACGCACGGCACTTCTTTATAGAAAAGCCGGTTGCCTCGCTCCGCATGCTGAACAGACTCGAACAGATTCCGCTCCGTCCGGATTCTGTCTATTATGTTGCCTGCCCCCTGCGCTATACAGGTGTGATACAGTATCTGAAAAACGAGATCGACCCTGCAGCAGTGCTGGCAGTCAGAAGCATTTCATCCAGTTACCTGCCCGAATGGAGGCCCGGTACGGATTATCGATCGACATACAGTGCTCATAAAGAACTGGGCGGCGGTGTTGATATTGATCTCATCCACGAGTGGGATTATCTCACCTATCTTTTCGGGATGCCGTCGGAGGTGCACTCCTTTACCGGAAAGGTCTCACAGCTGGACATAGACAGCAACGACTATGCCGTCTATATCGCCCGGTACGGGAACGAGCGGATCTGCGAACTGCATCTTGACTATTTCGGCAGAAAAAGCATGCGGACAATTACATTGTTCACAGATACAGATACTATTATCGGAGATCTTCTCGCAGGAACGGTTTCCTGGACAAAGTCGGGAAAAGTGATCGATTTCGGTGACGAAAGAGATGCCTATCAGACGCGGGAGCTGGAATTCTTTCTCGATGCTGTGACGTCTGGCGATAAACTGCAGGAAGAACTTCCCCATGCGGTGAAAGTTCTCAAACTCACACAGGGAATATTAGAGAAATAACAGAAAGGCTATGCTTATGAATGTCTTATTTACTATCTGCGGACGTGCCGGTTCAAAGGGCATCAAGAACAAAAATATCCGTGATTTCCTTGGCGTTCCCCTTCCCTACTACACACTTTCTGCACTTGATCTGTTTCTGAAAAGAAACCCTTCCGTAGAATACGACATTGTCATCAATTCCGACAGCGAGGAGTTGCTGGAAATGATGAACAACAACCCGTTCCGGCCGGTTCATCTGATCAGGCGCTCTCCTGATCTGGCAGGGGATTCCGTGGGGAAGATCGCGGTGATCAACAACTGCCTTACAGAGATGGAAAACCGGACAGGTACCCATTACGACGTCATCGTAGATCTCGATATCACCTCACCGCTGCGCACGGTCTCTGATATAGAGGCCCTTCTGAAAGTGCACGCCGAAAAACACCCGGACGTCACCACATCTGTGACACCGGCAAGAAGAAATCCCTATTTCAATCAGGTCATGCGCTCCGACAAGGGCGTACGGCGGGTCATCGAATCCTCGCTCACAGCCAGACAGCAGGCACCGGTCGTATACGACATGAATGCATCTCTTTACGCATATTCCCCGAAGTATCTTGCTTCCGGGAAAGGAGTACTGGATGGGCACTGTGAGATCATAGAAATGTATGACACCGGTATCCTTGATCTGGATCATGAAAATGATTTTGAACTCATGGAAGTGATTGCGAAGTACCTCTTCGAAGAGTACCCCTCATTTAAAGAGTTAAAAGACAATATTAAATGATTACCGCAGGATGACAACCCAGTTATTCTCCCTCGGAAATCCAACTTGAATACAGAACATTCAAGCGCCATTATTTCAACTAGTTTTTATACAAAAGGCAATTGTGAGTAATCGACATACAGCATTAAACGGACGGCAACAAACTTTTTTAGATATCTTCCGAGTTACAGCGGCACTGTTTGTCCTTTTCGGACACAGTTTCTCTGTATATGGACTTACTTTTCTAAATCAGGGTTTCTGTTAGCCTATTCCCTTGACGGAAAGAGTCAAAGCGGCGATTATACAATCGCTGCTTTTGCCAGCCACAAAACACGGCGCATTTTCAGGGAGTACATCCCCGCATTGATTCTTATTGCTCTGCTGGATGCTTTGTCTATATAGCTGAACGAGAACGCGTATTCCTATTATGATGCGTTCAGCATCCAACAGTTTCTTGGGAATGCCGGCATGCTGCAGGGGATGGCAATCAACCGGATCATTCCCAATTTTGAATGCATCCCGTTCGGGTCCGGTCGTCCTCTCTGGACACTGTCTCTGGAGTACTGGTCATACTTCCCGCTCACCTGGTTTTATTTGATCGTAAAAAAACAGGAGCCGATTGATCTGAAACGGATCCTGCTGCTGAGTTTTTTCCTTTGGGTACCCTCTGAATACATTCTGGGAGGGAGAGGCTGCGGCCTCGGGTTCGTCCTTGGGATGGGCTTTCTTGCTTATTATATTTACGATAAGATCGATTCTAAGATCACTCCGGCCCTGTTTGTTCTGTCCATCTTTATTTATATCGGTTATGGTGCCTATTATAAAGATGCCTATACAATCAAGTCTTTCATCATAATGTGGTTTATCCTGTGCCTGGGGCTGAGTGCTCTCCGCGAGAAACCAGGTGGGGAATGTACCGCAAAAAGAAATGGTCTTCTCTCTTTCCTGGCAAAGACCACCTTTATGCTGTATATGCTGCATTACAGCATCATCGATCTAATTGCATCAGCCGGGATTTGGCAGAACACCTATTTAATGTTTACGGCCGGGATTGTCCTGTCTGTTCTTATATCAATACCAATGTATATTATATTCGGTGAAAAGCGGCTGCCTGCCCGGCTTCTTACTTTATTACCTTCCGGACGAGCGGCTTCATAACATCCCGCTTGATATACATGGCAACCAGCAGCGCAGCAATCAGCACGCCGAACACGATGATCCGCACCATGATGTTCGTGTACAGATAATTGACCAGCAAAGTGACCGCCATCATGACTGCTACAGTCCCTGCGACATATCCGTAACTGAACGCCTTTCCAAAACCCATTCTTTTAACAAGCAGCATATGAACAGCCAGCAGGAACAGATATCCTGCAAGTGTCGTATACGCAGCTGCTATATATCCGAACTTCGGAATGAATACCGCATTCAGGAAAAAGTTCAGCACCGCCGCAGCGACGCTGGCAAATGCCATCCCTACGGTTTTTTTCTCGTACTGTTCCACATTGACGAACAAGGTATACAGGAACTGGCACACACACCCCATAGCAACAGGCGCTATGACGAACTGCGCTTCCATGTAGGATTTACCACCCAGTATCAAAAGGATCTCGGGAGCCAGCAGCATCATTAATACAGCCAGAACACAGAAACCCAGAATATAATACTTCGAAATCTTCCTGATCTGATCAAACGCCTTTTCGTGCAGTTTATCCCCGAGCCACGGGGCAAAAGCGCCATTCATAGCGATCATCAGGATCGTCACCATATGCCCGCAGGTATACGCAACAGAATACAGAGCATTGTCTGTTGACCCGCAGATCCTGGTGATCATGATCCTGTCCACAGAATTGAGCACTGTCAGGGATAGCAGATGCGGCACATAAGGAATACAGATTTTCAGAACATACGGCCACGTGCCAACGTCCACCCGCTTTCCCTTCTTTGTGAGCGGGACCATGAGCGCAAGTCCGACAGCAAGCGTTGGAACCACTGTCCCAATCACCCGGCCTGTCAGTGTATCCTCCATACCTACAACCAGCCCGACTGAAAGAGCGGCTGTAGTCACCGCTACCAGCAAAGCAACAAAAACAGCTGCCTTGTAGCGGTACTGAAATCGCTCATGCATCTGATACACATTCACGATCGCACCGAAGAAGCTGTAAACCAGAATAAGATTGATGTAGAACAGCCGCAAATGCAGCAGATCACAGAAGAAACCGGAGAAAACATTGATGACAACTGCCCAGACGGCTGTTGATGCGAATGCCAGACCGACGAGCGACAGATTGTACTGATCCAATCTCTTTTCATAATCAAATTTAGCGCTGATCAGACTGGACTCCATGCTCATTGTGATCACAATAGCCGCGATGCTTGCCCAGGAAAAGAAATTGCTGTAATCGCCAAAAGCCGATTTGGTCATCAGACGCGTAAAAATCGGCGTCGTGATGAGCGCCATTCCTTTCACTACAAAGTTTGCGATAAAATACCACAAACCTGATTTCAGGGCTTTTGAACCATTGTCCATATATATCTCCTATTGATCAGCCGTCGTATCTATCTCGCTTCTATCTTCTTTCCATTTGTAAAGAAACGGGTACAGCAGCATGCACAGGAAAACCGGGGTGAGGCGATTGCATCCAAACACATGGTCTGTGAATGCCCTGAGACAGAACGTCCCAAACATGATCAGGAACACCCAGTTTCTTTTTTTCCACGCAACAGCCGCGCTGTATGCCATGAGCAGCACCATGCCGACAAAGCCGACGATTCCCAGATAGGCATGCACGAAGAAGAACGAATTGTGCAGATTCCCCTCATAAAACCGTGCCGCCCAGTACACCTGATCCATCGGCCCACCGAACAGGAGATACGTCTTGTCATCCAGCAGCGCGATATACTCACTCCACATGCGCAGTCTGGCATTGCTGGTCAATCCCATGGAAAGGAATCTGTCTACGATATAGTAGTCTGAAAACCGTTCAAAAACTAACGGCAGCAGGACCGCGACCGCCAGCACACAACCGAAAAACGCTGCGCCCAGAAGAAGGATCTTTCTATGACTCCCCTGTCCCATGTAATACTTGTAGACAAGCAGAGCCCCCAGCATCAGAGTCGCTGTAATCAGCCCCGAACGGCTTGTGCCCAGGACGCACATCACCCAGACAACTGCCGCCGGAAAGATTCTGATCTCTTCATGATCCATCTCGCTTTTGATATAGTACAGGACTGTTGGCGAGAACAGATATACAGAGATGTAGTTATTCGAAACATATGTAAAGACCGGGTTCCCAAGTCCTTTCAGTGCTATCATCAAAAGAATATAGATGACCCACACCCATAAAATATTCAGGAAAACCTTTGCAGGGACGCTTTCATGCATGAAAAGCTGCGCACTGTAAACACTCATCAAAAAGATGAACAGAAGGATGGGATTCAGATTTCCGACCAGCCCGATATTCAGCATACCGAACGCCAACCCCGTGAGCAGGAGGGCAATCACGATCGGTTCTGTTCTTTTTTTGATGAGTTTAAGAGATACAAGGCATGCAAACGCCGCACCATAATACAGGAGCGTCGTCAATGTATTATCCTGATATGTCAGTATCAGGATCGAAATAAAATACAAATAGACCGACAGTTCCTGCACCGAGATTTTTCCCGGCTCCCCTTTTATGATTGGTCTGTCAAATATCATATCTGATTACGGTCGCCCTTATAATAA
This sequence comes from uncultured Eubacteriales bacterium, assembly GCA_902790905.1. Lineage (GTDB taxonomy): Bacteria > Bacillota > Clostridia > Peptostreptococcales > Anaerovoracaceae > RUG13615. The sequence continues at coordinate 20,122 of CADATO010000003.1, read as the reverse complement.
CTGCCTATAATTTGATGAATCGCCATGGTGACTGCTTCATCAACATGAGAAATCACGTCGTTCTCCGGATCGTTGATCTGTTTTGTGAACGCGACCAGCTGATGCCGGATTCCCTCTCCGTCAAGCTGGTAGAAGAACCTTTTGTTATCCGCGGGGTTCTCCGCCCGAAGTTCAAAATAGTCCATTTTCCACCAGGGCGCAGGGACGTAAATATATCCCTTCGTTCCGCTCACGATCAGTTCCCCTTCGGATTTTACTCCTCTGCCTACTTTGATCGTCCCGACACCATTATCGTAGGCAAAATCAACTTTTGAAAACAGATCGAAGTCCGTGTCCTCATAAATCAGACTGTGGATGTCGAAGTTCTTATAATCCGTGCCAAGGATATCAAATACCGGCAGCATGGCCGTCGGGCCCCAGGCGCAGATGCTGTCCCAGGCGGCTCCGATATCTTTCTTTTGCAGTTCATAGGGCAGCATGCTGGTACATGTCGCATCAACAGAAACAACCCTGCCGATCTTTCCCGCCTTCAGCTGCAGGAGCATTCTGCTGTAAGCAGTGGAATACGCGGTTTTGATTCCCGGCATAAGGACGAGACCCTTCTGCTTTGCAAGGGACAGCAATTCTTTACACTCTTCCGCACCGCCGATGCACAGCGGAGCCTCACAAAGAACATGCTTCCCTTTCTCCAGCGCTTCGCGGATCTCCCGGTAGTGAGTCTTGGGATGAGACAGCAGGTAGACGGCATCACACTCATCCAGCAATTCTTCGTAGGATTGGCATTTGCTCACGCCGTCCACGCGGAACTCTTCATAGAATCGCTCGTTGCCTGTGCAGATCGCTGTCACATCCAGACCATCTACATATCCGCTTTCCTGGTAATGCTTATATAAGATGTTTTCCTCACGGGTGCCCGCCAGACCAAGGCGCACCCGTCTTTTTTCGGACCGGATCTCAGAACTGGAGATTCCCTGTGTCCTCTCCAGATAAACGACTTCGCAATACTCCCCGATATAATCGAAATATCCTCTCCAGTCAGATCCGATTGCAAATATATCGACCCCGTACCGCTTGATATCATCGATTTTCTGGCCTTCGTACTCCTCTACGACAATCTTGTCAGCCAGTCCTGTTTTCCGAATCGCTTCTATGCGCTCTTCCAGAGGCTGCTGTATGTTGATCTTGCCGCGCGTCTTGTCGTAATCGTCTGATGTTACCCCGACAATCAGATAATCACCCAGCGCCTTTGCTCTTTCCAGCAACCGGATATGCCCGTAGTGAAGCATATCGTATGTTCCGTATGTTATTACTTTAACCATTTTCTCTCTCCGAAACGATCTGCTAATATCACAGTTTCCCCTTCGCTGCCATATCCAGGAATGCCGCGATCAGTGTGTCATAATCCGCTTCTGTGAGAGCACCGATGTGGCCGACCCGGAAGACCGTGTCTTTAAGTGCTCCGCCGTTCGGGCAGATCCAGATTCCATACTCATCCTTCAAAGTCAGAAAGATGTCATTTGCCGATGTTCCGTTCGTCGGGCTCAGCGGCGTTACCGCATTCGACAGAGACTGCGATACGATACTGAAAGGAAGATTCTCTTCTTTGATTCTTCGACGGAAATATGCGGCCAGCCCTGCGATTCTGCTGATTTCTGATTCGACCCCGCCGGCCTCCTGGATCTCTGCAAGCCGCGCATGGATCTGGCGAAGGATCCCCACTGCACAGGTGAACGGTGTCTGCCCGCGCTCCCCGTTCGTCAGCGCGGATTTCAGATCAAGATAGACCGTCTTCGGGTGATTGCTGTAAACTCTCTCTACCGCCTCCCCGGAAAGTACAATGATCGAAACGCCGGGCGGGCACGCAAGTGCCTTCTGGGACCCTGTGATCATGACCTGAACGCCATACTTCTCCATATCAAAGGGGTCGCACAGGAAAGAACTGATAGAATCCACGATCAGAAAAATGCCGTTCCGGCGGCAAAAGTCGCTGATCAGTTCAATGTCATAAAGGACGCCGATGGACGTCTCGTCAAGATTGACCAGAAACCCTGTATAGCCCTTTCCTTCATAAGGAGCAAGATCTTCCGCAGTGACTCCGCAGCCGAATGCCGGTTTAATGGCAGTATGAGGAATCTCATAGATCTCCAGGATCTCAACAAACCTATGTCCGAAGCTGCCGCCATCAACCACCAGCACCCGATCCTCTTTTGTGAAGCAGTTGATCACTGCCGCTTCCATAGAGGCTGTGCCGGACCCCGTCATGAATACGGCTCTGGCGTTTTTTCCGGCTTTGGTAAACGCAAGCATCATCCTTTCGTTTTCCAGCATCAGCTCTGAAAACTCAGATGTACGGAAGTAGGGCACCTGTTCTGCACCAATTGCCCGTACCGCTTCGCTGGACATTACCGGTCCCACCGTAAAATTAAGCATTCTGTTCTCCCTTTCCTCTTTTACTATCTGCAGCGATCACTTTCAGACACTCTTTCAGTTCTTCCATGTTTTCCGGGATCATGAATCTGTCCGGATCCCGGTACAATGCTTTGACTGAACGGTAAAAGGCGAGCAAATCCTCATTCGCCTTATACACATTCTTATCTACATTACAAAGGATCAATACCCGCGGCTCTTTGTCATAAATCAGTTTTGGCGAGATCGCCGCTGTCGAAAGCAGGGAGATCAGCCCAAGATCGTCCAGATCCATGGATAAATAATTGATCTCCATCGGACAATCCGATGCCGCAAAATCCTCTGCATTGTGCGGGTATTTCCGGAACGCCCGCGGATGCGGTTTGACCAGGATGTTTTCCGCTCCCAGCGCATCTTCTATCATATCATACCATTGCTGCATGCTGACGAGCGCTTCCTCAGTCACTACGACTTCTTCCCGGAGCGTATCGAAATAGATATGTTTTCCGGCCGTTTCAACGGCAATACTGTTGAAGATCGCATTATAATCGTCCAGATAGGCCTTGTCCGTTTCATCGAACGGGCAGATTTTGTGCAGCCGGTGCTTTTCCTTCTCATAAGCAAAGTACAGTTCCGGCTGATACAGGTACAGATCCAGCCCGCTGTTCCCGGCTCTTTTCCCGAACAGAATCCTCCGCACGAAGGCGTCCGTGAACTTCACCCGTTCAAAGTGCCCGTCGTAAGACCCTGCCCCCTCATCATACATAACGAATCTGGTCGGATATCCTTTTTTGATGAAATAAAACCTCGCAAGTCTGAAGCTCAGCTGATTGCAGGAAAAGTACATCTCGTCATAGACAGCGTCTTTTTCAATATAGCCCTCTACGATCTCTCTGACATCAAAATATGTTCCAAATGTACCAAGACTGCTTTTCAGCGTCCGCTTATTGACAGTCTTATTCTTGTTGTACACGCGTTCCGTGCCGATCAGGACGACCTTTCTGAACAGACCGCGCTTGCGCAGTTCCCCGACAATGCGGCCGGCGTCCTTAAAAGCATCCAATATATACATATCCGAACAGGTATGCTGATGCAGTTCCATATGGATGCACGTGAATACCTGAAACGGGGAATCGCAGCAATATGCTCTATCTACTCTCAATGCCCGCACCTCATTTGCAGTAATAGACGCCTTTATAGTCGGTGTACGGCTCATCACAGCTCATGAACAGTACCTGATGTCTGGGAACCCGTTCCTCCTCGGGCGGATACTCCATGTATGTTTTCCCATATGTCAGCTCGCAAATCTGCTCGGGATCCGCAGGACAAGGTGCCATATAGTCCTCAAACATCAATTCCTTGCAGCTCTCAAAGTTTTTGCGCGGGAACTTGAAACAGGAAACCGGCGTGATATCATCGCCAAAGAAGGACGCATAATACTTTGAACCGCCGTTGTTCGCAAGCTTTGCCTCGATCTTCCGAATCTTCTTTTCAGCGCGCTTTCCGGCATACAGTCCATGGATGAGTCCGTAGACAAGTTTGCCTTTCTTGCCGTGATGCCGGGGCGGTGTTTTCATATAGAGAATCCGCAGCACGTACGAATCAATGATCAGCTTATGGGCAGTCAGAAACCGGTCCGGATACGGATACAGATTGTACAAATCGATCGACATGCCATGGTTGATATCCTGATCGTCGTTCTCATCACCAAAATACGACGTAGAAGAGTCTCTGAGCGAGACCTTCATGTTCGTGTATCCGGGGTCAGTCTCTCTTGTCTGAACAAAATACTGCTCTTTGAACAGATGCCGGTTATCCAGAAGCTTCTGCATTTCCTGACACGGCAGGAAGATATCGATGTCATCATCCCAGGGAATAAACCCCTTGTGTCTTACCGCCCCGAGGCAGGTCCCATACGCCAGAAAATACTGGATGCCTGCCAGTTTGCAGACCCTGTCCAGTTCATGCAGGATCTCCAGTTGTTTCGCTTTATATTCTTCAAATGTTGTCACACCTGTATCCTCCGTTTAGCACTCGCCCGGCAACAGCTCAAGCAGCTGTTCGGTCCAGCCTTTCCTGCCTGCATACACCACATTCTTTACGGCATGCTCACCGGTATACAGTCCGTCCGCATTGTCAATCATGATGCACCGCATGCCAAGCTGTTTCGGAGCCTGAAAATCCTTGTCCGGATTATCCGCAATATACACCATTTCGCCAGCCGGGAGCCGCCACTTTGTCTGCATGATGCGGAATGCGATATCGCAGGGTTTGCGGAACTGCACACCGCCAAGTTCGTCCGTGATCAGGATGTCGTCCACCAGCTGATCCAGTCCCAATGCAGCAATTTTATTCTTCTGTCCCTCCGGTCTGCCATCCGTGATGATGCCGATCTTGCGTCCCTGTTCACGGAGCTTCTGCAGAAGCTCCTTCACGCCATCATAGAGTTCGATCCGGGGCGCGTGTGTCCGATACCGATCCAGAACAGCTTCTTTTTCCTCTTCTCTTCCAAGTTTGCAAAGAAGCTCATCGATCGCCGGCTTCCCTTCTTCGAACGAATGCCACAGCGATTCTTCATAGCCTCCGCCAAGATAATCAGAGACTGCTTTGAACCCGGATCTGACATAATCCTTTTCACTGTAGAGCGTATCATCGAGGTCAAAAACCACCCCGCAGACCTTACTGCGGCCTTCCTCGATGCAAACCGACTGATCAAAACGGCTATAAATGGCCTTGTCTGCAATTTCCGGCATACGTTCGACAGCTTCGCCGTCCAGCATCTTCAACACCGTCTCAGCACTTCTTGCGCCGGCTTTCATGGATAGCGGAGCACCCCCGCCGTAACGCGGATTGATTTCTATAAACCAGTCGACGCCTTTCCCGTCACGAATCAGCTGTACGGTCATCGGGCCGCACGGGCGGAATGCCTTGCAAAGCGCCTTTGCCTCCTCGATCATGACCGGATCCATGCAGATCCGCGTTTTCAGAACTTCTCCAGCCCTTATCTGCATGCGTTCTCTTGGCACAATGCTGACAGGCTCTCCATCCCAATCACAAAAGACATCTATCGTATACTCCCGCCCGGACACAAAGGGCTGGACGATATAATCCTCCACCTGACCGGCATAAACCTCCAGTTCTTCTGCATTCTCGACCTTGAAAGCGTTGATCGAACTGCTGCCGTCTTTCGGTTTAATGAAAGCCGGGTATCCGGCATCGTACATCGTCCAATCATTCACGGGCATAGGAGCATGCAGGCCGCAGTCGACAAAGAAATCAGATGTCAGATTCTTGTCTCTGCAGATCCTTATACTCTCCGGTGCGCTGATCATCACCCGTGTGCCGATCGCGTCAAACCGCGCCTTGTTTTCCGACAGCACCAGAAGGTCTGTGTCGATCGTAGGAATCAAAAGATCGATCTGCTCCGCACGGCAAATCCGAAGCAAATCATCTATATACCCGGGGTCTTTCATCGCTACCACAGTTCTTGTGTAATCGCAGTACGCCAATGCCGGCGCCGTCCCCGCCATATCCGCGCCGTAGATCTTCAATTCTTTGTTTAGAACAAGCGCTGCGTTACGAAATGCCTGGATCAGTTCTATCCTTCTGCCCACGCCAGTAATAAGAATCTTCATTATTCTGTTCCTTTCGAAGAGGATCCCATAAACTCTGCCATTGTCGCCTCTCCGGCGCTGCTGATGCCCTCTCTCTTCAAAACCGTTCTGACCGTCTCGAAAATGATCTTCCAGTCTCCGCTGAATGTGATGTTGTCGACATACTTCACATCCCAATCAAACTTATCTTCCCAGCTGATCGCGTTGCGCCCGTTGACCTGTGCCAGTCCGGTAAAACCGGGCAGCACTTCGTGGCGGCGAATCTGATGTTCATCATACCGGCCCATGTACTGCATAAGAAGCGGTCTTGGCCCCACAACCGACATATCGCCCTTCAGCATATTGAATAATTCGGGCAATTCATCAAGACTGGTACTTCTGAGTTTTTTCCCGAACGGTGTCAGTCTCGCCCCGTCCTGGGTCGGATCTATCACACCCTCTTTAGGCGGAAGCATCGTTCTGAATTTGTAAAGTTTAAAAGGCTTGCCGCCCTTTCCCGGCCGTTCCTGTACAAACAGGACCGGACTGCCGAGATTGATCCGCACCAGTATTGCTGTCGCCGCCATGACCGGTGACAGCACAACCGAAGCCGACAACGCGCAGAGGAAATCCTGCGGCCTCTTGACGTACTTCTCGTAAAAGCCCTGTCTATGTCCGGCTTCTTCATCCGGTACAGCAGCGAGCGCGTTTTTCACCGCCACGCCTGCTGTCATAGCCAAAGCAGCTGCCGATAAAACTTTTCCCGTTTTTTTAACTATACCCATGTATGTGTATCCTATTCAAAGCACTTTCTGATGACTTCGCAGACAATGCCCACCTGCTCCAGTGTCATCTTGTTATCGCTCGGCAGGCACAGCCCCCTTGCAAAGATATCAGCGCCGACATCAACAAATCCTGCACTCTCAATATATGCATTGCTTCGCGCACGTCCGTTACCGGCAGCCGTTACGAACGCATGGCTGCGGTAAATTGGCTGCATATGCATCGGTTTCCAGATCGGGCGCCCCTCGGCGTTGATGGATGCGATCGCCTCAAGGATTTCCGTCGGGCAGCTTTTCCCCGCCTCGGCAACATAAAGCGCTTCTTTATCACCACGAACCTGACGGCACATTGCTTCTTTATCGATGAGCAGGCAGGACAGCCAGTAATTCGGCTCTGCGACATCTTTCTGGTATGGATTCATGCTGACGGGAAGTCCTGCCAGGTTTTCTGCATAACGCTCATAAATCGCCTTTTTCTGAGCGATGTGCTCTTCCAGATGCGGATACTGGCCGCGTACAACGCCGGCGATGACGTTGCTCATCCGGTAGTTATAGCCGAGTTCTTCATGCTGGTACCAGGCAGCATCCTCACGGCTCTGCGTGCTCCATTTCCGGACCTTCTCCGCCGCTTCCCCGTCATCGGTCAGCAGCATACCGCCGGATGAACCAGTGATGATTTTGTTCCCGTTGAATGAAACAACACCGACATCTCCCAGCACCCCTGTCTGACGGCCTTTATACGTTGCCCCCATGGATTCTGCGGCATCCTCCACAATCAGTGCCCCGTGCTTCTCGCAGACAGCGCGCAATTCATCCATCTTGCACGGTGTCCCGTAGAGATGCACAACAACAACGAGCCGCACATCCGGATAAAGCTCAAACGCTTTTTCCAATGCGACTGGATCCATATTCCAGGTATCGTATTCCGAGTCGATAAAAACAGCTTCCCCGCCTTCATAGGCGACTGGATTAATGGTCGCATCGAATGTCATGTCTGAACAGAAAACCTTCCGGCCTTCCAATACGCCATGGCCTACAGCAGGCTGCCCATACAGCCGTTCCCCTGCCAGTTTGATCGCAAGATGCATGGCTGCGGTCCCGGAAGACAGCGCAACCGCATGCTTGCAGCCGATCTTCTCACAGGTGATCCGTTCTGTCTCATTGATATTTTTGCCGAGGGTAGACATCCAGTTGGTCTCGTAGGCCTCTTGCATATAGACCAGCTCTTCCCCATGCATCGTCGGAGAAGAAAGCCAGATTTTTTCATTGAACGGTTTCATTGTATTCTGTTTGTTAAATGCCATTTGAAAACCTCTCTCAGCACCCTTTCCTTACTAAACTAACCGATGATGTGATAGGTGGGGACCATTTCCGCCACCCGATCGCGTATATCCGCGCGATCTTCATAGGCAGCAACCATAAGCTCCTGAAGCTGCTTCAAAAACCTGTCTTCATCAAATTCGATGGGCTTCCCGATACTGATCAGTTCATTCGAAGTTGTCTGCAGACCCTCTTCGTCCATGAGCCTCTCTTCGTACAGTTTTTCGCCCGGTCTCAGCCCCGTGTAAACAATTTTGATATCTTCATCTGGCTTCAGGCCGGATAACTGTATCATGTTCCTGGCCAGATCCACAATTTTTACCGGAGTGCCCATGTCAAGGACAAAGATCCGTCCGCCCCCGCCGAATGTCGCTGCTTCGATGACAAGGGAGGCTGCCTCAGGGATCGTCATGAAGTACCGGATGATATCCGGATGCGTGACCGTTACCGGTCCGCCGGCCTCAATCTGCTCTTTGAACCGCGGAATGACAGAACCATTGCTGCCAAGAACATTCCCGAAACGTACTGCAACGAACTCCGTCCGCGGCTTTGCTACCACCTGAACTTCGTCGAATCTGCTCTTTCCGTAAGGAATCTTCCCGTGCAGGGAGGGCAAGTCACTCGCTTTACCGGCACTGATCTTTTTTGCAAACGTCTGCACGACCATCTCGCAAAGACGCTTGCTGGCGCCCATAATATTGACCGGATTGACGGCTTTGTCCGTCGAGATCAGCACAAACTTTTCACAGTCATATGCCATCGCTGCATACGCTGTGTAGTATGTTCCTATGACATTATTCTTGATGGATTCGCAGGGGCTGTCTTCCATCAGAGGCACATGCTTGTGCGCGGCTGCATGGAAAACGATATCCGGCCGGTATTCTTCAAAAACCTGCATGAGTCTGCGGCTGTTACGTACAGACCCAATCAGGACAACCAGATCAATATCCGGATACTTATCCTCAAGCTCTAAACGAATCGCATGTGCGTTATTCTCATAAATATCAAAAATAATCAACCGCTTCAACGACCGGATCGACGCCACCTGCCGGCACAGTTCGCTGCCGATGCTGCCGCCGCCCCCGGTAATCAGAACAGTCTTTCCGCTCAGGAATGTACGGCGTTCACGGGAATCCATTTTCACGGGTTCACGGCCAAGCAGATCTTCTACCTTGACTTTCCGCAGGGAGTTGACCGTCACTTTTCCAAGCATCAACTGATACATTCCGGGAAGGGTGTGCAGTTCACATTCCGTTTCTTTGCAAATATCCAGAATCTGCTTCCGCTCTTTTCCGGAAAGGCTGGGAATCGCCAGGTATATTTTCTTAATGCCATATTCCTTGACTGCGCTAAGGATCTTGTCACGCCCCCCGATAACCGGAATGCCCTCGATATACCTGTTCCATTTATTGCGGTTATCGTCTATGATGCAGACGATCTTATCCTCCAGCTCTTTGCTGCGTTCCAGTTCTCTCAGTATGACCGCCCCGGCTGCGCCGGCTCCAATCAGCATACAGTTGTTTGCTGTTTTCATCCGCTCAGTAGAACGCAAAAGTAAAATGAACCGATATGAGAATCGGATCCCGGTAACCAGCAGGAACTGCAGACACGCACCCATCAGATAATAAGAAATGGGCATTCTCTGGAAGAGAATGGTGATCAGCACGATATGAGAAACCGTTGTAATGAGCGTCGCAACGGAAATGCGCTCCAGTTCCTTAAAGCTGGCGAATCTCCAAATGCTCTTGTAAAGCCTGAAAAACCAGAATACGACAATACAAAAGACTACGTAGATCAGAGCAAAACTCTTCCACGCTTCCAGATACCAGGGTGGAATCGCTGAGAACCGCAAATCAAAACGCAGCCAAAGCGCTGTAAAATAAGAAACGCTGACAGCGATAGCATCATATATAATCAAATACAGCATGATGATATGCGCATGCTGTATTCGCTTTTCCGTCTTTTCATTTTCCATTGCGTATCCTTTTCTGCGAGTATCAGTTTATTATATCGTTTATACTACGGGGTTTCAAGAACGTGCAGCTCCGTGCAGATACCAGAGAACGTTTCACAGTCTCCTCAGGATATCCCACACAGGGATTATCACACAGTCCGGAAGCACCCAGCTGACCAGCCGCTCCGCCTTTGCCACGGGGCCGGGCGAGCAGACCCACAGGTTGAGCCGGCTTGCACGCAGCGCCTGACGGACGATGTACTTTGCATGCCCGGCAAACCAGAAGTTTTTAATCGCACTTTTGTCGCCCTCTTTGGCGATCGGCGCATAGTCAGTCTCCTTGGCAACCGGGATGAATTCCGTGTCCTTGACCCAGTACGGGCACAGCGCCGTGACCTTGATGCCCTTCAGCAGCAGTTCGTGGTGCAGCGCTTTGGTCCAGCTGAGCAGGAATGCTTTTGTCGCCGCGTAGGTATTGAGGCCGGTCAGCGGCTGGAACCCCGCCACCGAACAGATATTGATCAGTTCACTGCTGCGGCTCATGTGAGGCAGTACTGTCAGACACATATCGACAGCCGCCCGGCAGTTGAGATCGATCATCTGGTCGTTCTCCTGCAGGGAGAGCTCTGTGGTCATGCCGATCTTGCCGACGCCGGCGGCATTGACGAGCATGCGCACGTCAGGGTGCGATTCCTCGAGGGCATGGCGCAGCACATCAAAAGCGCTCTTCTCGGTCAGATCGAGCGGGATCGTGCGGAGCGCCACTTTGCTCAGGCGGCGCACCTCTTCAAGCCGGTCTCTGCGGCGCGCGATGACCCAGATCTCATCGAGCTGCCGGCTCTTTGCGATCTGTTTGACGAATTCCCGTCCCAGTCCGCTCGAGGCGCCGGTGACGATCGCGATCTTTTTTGCTGTCTGTTTCTTCATGGCTGTTTTCCTTCTAACCCCACAGAACCTCCGGGTACAGACCGCTGTCCTTCATCGCCTGCATGGCTTCGACGACGCTCTGTTTGTCTTCCTTATATGTCACGCCGTACCAGCGGTCTGCGCTCTGCAGAACGGTGACGTCCGCCTGGCCGGATTTGATCAGGCCGTCGGTGACTCTCGGGATCTGATATTCGCCCTTCATCGGGTTTTCTTTCATCGCTTCGTCGAGGAAGGCGGGGAATTGCGATTCCAGTTCCTCCATCATCATATGCGTGTAGCCCCAGAAGTTCATCGAAACAGGGGTGTGCGGCGCGAGCTCGGTCCAGCTTTCGCCGTCGTCTTCGGTGTAGCAGATCTTGTCGCCCACGTGCTCGATGCGGGTGCGCTCGACGATGTGGTTGAGGTAGCCATTCTTCGAGATGTTGCAGACGCCGCGGGAAACGCTGCCGTTCTCCGTGACTGTCTTGCAGAGTTCGTAGCTGATCATGCAGAAGTCGGCGGGGCCGGCCTTGCGGGTCAGGAAGTCGTACATGAGCTTAAATCCGTTGGGGCCGTAGTAATCGTCCGCGTTGATGACCGCGAAGTTGCCGTCCACGAGGTGGCGTGCCGCGAGGATCGCATGCCCGGTGCCCCAGGGCTTTTCGCGTCCTTCCGGAATCGCATAGCCGTCCGGCAGATCGTCCAGCTTCTGGAACGCGTACTGCACGTCCATGTGCTTTCCGACACGCTCATCCATCAGGGCGCGGAATGCTTCTTCCATTTCTTCCTTTATAACAAACACGACTTTCTTGAAGCCGGCGCGCTTTGCGTCGAACAGGGAGAAGTCCATGATGATCTCGCCCTTGTCCGTGACCGGATCGATCTGCTTGAGCCCGCCGTAACGGCTGCCCATGCCCGCGGCCATGATGATGAGAGTCGGTTCTTTGATCGGTGTGATATTCATATAAAGGTCCTCCCTATCCATTTTAATTATAGTCTGTTTTACATACAGCGTCAAAACCGGCCGCAACGGCGGCTTTCATGTTATACTACGTACATGGTTATCTATGTAATTGGTTTTATAGGCAGTGATCGCATGGCTGTCGCCCGCGCTGCCAGCGAAAAATACGGCATTCCGCTCTACGATCTCAACGCGGAGATCAAGGAACGCGACGGCCGCAGCATCCGCCGCATGGTCATCACCATGGGCGAGCACGAGCTGCGCAACAAAGAATACGAAACATTGACGGCGATCCTGCAGGAGCTGGGCGAACCGACGGAGCCGGATCCGGCACCGATCTGCAGCCGCGGCAACGCGCCGGCCGGCGCAGCAGGCCAAACAGCAGCGTACTCGGCGGTCATCTGCTGCGGCGATGACACGATCCTCGACCCGATGAGCGCCGATCTGGTGCGCACCGGGAGAGTCATCATCGCCGACGAACCCGCCGACACTATGTTCGAGCGCGCCATTGCGCAGGCACCGGATGACGACTCGATCCACTACGCGTTCCTGCTCGATCCGGACAAAGACGCCGCCAGAGCGAAATATATGAAACTGTATGAGCAACGTCGGCCGCTCTATGACAGTTACCGATAATAAAGCCGATGCTGATGCATCGGCCTTTTTTAATCATCCGGAAGCTTCCCCCGATCGCAAGAGCGATTTAACATCTGTTCAGCTTCTTCGTTCTGTAACAATACTGATACTGCTCTGATCTGAAAAGGAATGAAAAACCTGCCGCCTCTCCATCCGGCCCCTTAATGACTTCGATCCCGGACATTTCCTCTTCTGTTCCGCCCAGTGTTTCTGCGACCTCTTCCATAATTCTCGAACCGGAGTGTTTGCAGAAGGTCGGATCAAACTCTCTTAGTTCATCCAGCGTATCAAACTCAAAAATACTATCCGCTGTGTATTTGCGCACCTTCATTTTCAAGGTGTCCAGATGCTCCATAAAAATGCTTTCCCAAAGCTTGTCTCTGGTCGCCGGCAAATCATACTCGGCTTCGAGAATACGCAGGAACTGCGCACTGAACTCTCTGGTCCAAAAGACCTGCCCCAGCATATACCAGGCATCCCTGCCCCCGATGCTGACTTTATTTATATTGCCGTCGTCATCAACACGCAGGCACCATTCTTTCGTATAGCCCTCGGAGTAGATGGCCGAATAATACGCATCCTCCACAGCACTTTCGAATGGGTTTGATGTGAAATAATTATCGGAAGAACAGATATAACTGTTTCTCAGATAGTCCCGGGCAGCCCAGATGCTGCTGTTATTGTTGCGCGTGCAATACTCATCATTATTGATCAGTATCACACCATACTCTTTCGCAAGATACTCAAACTGTTCCTTTAAGTACCCTGTGACCACAACAATCTGGTCGATACCTACTTCCTTCAGCTGCCGTATCTGCCGCTCGATAAGAACTTCCCCTCTTACGGATATCAGCCCCTTCGGCATTTCATACGACAGCGGTGCAAATCTCGAAGATGTTCCGGCGGCGAGAATAACCGCATTATCCACTTTATGCATGCCCGTTCTGTCCTTCCTTTTCGCCGTGCGGCAGGGAGCGCTCTTTCAGCACCGCGGACTCTCCAAGATATTTTTTCGCATCTTTAACAAACGCACTTATCATGAGGATCATGATGATGCCGATCGGGAATGCACTGATAATCGATATACTCTGGATATTGCTCATACTGCTCTCGGAGAACACCAGTGCGATAGGCAGCACGATAAGCAGCAGGCACCAGAGCAGTACGATCATGGTGTGCGGGCGTTCGTTTTCCTCGATCTTTTTATAGCTGTAGCATGCAGCCGTATACGCGATCGAATCAAAACTCGTCGCATAAAAAGCGATCATGCACAACAGGATCCACACGAGAATAATACTGCTCCCCGGCAGGGTGTCGATAATATCAAGGATCAGCTGATAAAGATCACCATCCACTTCGTACTGTGCAATAAAATCCGCTTTCCCCTCGATCTGCAGTCCGAGACCGTAGTTGTTCAACACAATGAAGCTGACGATCGTACTGCCAACGCCGAACACATACCCGTGGAGAATCGTCTGTCTGATCGTCCGTCCCCGGCTGATATTTCCGATAAAGAAGGGGGCTGCAATACACCAGACCATCCAGTAGGCCCAGTAGTAGATCGTCCAATCCTGCGGGAAATTGTTGCTTCTTGAAGGATCCGTATACGTGCTGAGTTCGAAGAAATGCTGGACCATGAGGCCAAAACTCTGGAACCCGTTTTCGATGATGAAACGCCCCTGCCCGCCGATCAGAACGACGAGAATCAACAGGCCGAAGAACAGGTAAATGCACAGTTTCGCCAGGAAACTGATTCCTTTAAATCCGTGCAGAACAGCATAGGTATACACCGCACAGGTGATCACCAGAATGATGATGGTAACGGCCGTGCGGCTGAGCTCCATCCCGAACAGTTTCACTATGATGCTTGCCAGCAGCGGCGTAGCAACCGAAAATGTTGTCGCCGTGCCTGCCAGCAATGCAAAAAGCGCGAAGAGGTCAATGACTCTTCCGAGCATTCCGTTGGCATGTTTATCCCCGATCAGCGGACGGCAGGCTTCGGAATACCGCTGACGGTTTCTTTTCCGCACGTGCACCATAAAGCCAAATGCGACGGCCAATACAAGATAAAACGCCCAGGGGATAAAACTCCAATGGAACAAAGGAAATACCCCCGCCCATTCTTCAATGCTCCCCATCTCCGCGATGTGCGGATTGGTAGCATACATCACCCATTCCGAGAACGAGTAAAACAGAATGTCAGCTGCAAGACCGCAGGTAAACATCATGCTTCCCCAGGTAAAGAAGGAGTACTTCGGCTTTTCATCCGGTCCGCCGAGCACGATATCTCCGTATTTTGAGAAAGCAAGATAAAGAGATATAAGAAGCGTCCCCAACCCCATGATCAGATAAAAGACGCCGCAGGTATCTCCGAAGAAAAACCTGACTTTCATAATGGCGTCATTTGCCTGATCCGGAAATACAAACAAATATACAGCAAGCGCCATGACGGAAAAGAATGGCACCAAGGTGACCATCCAGTCCACCCGGCTTGTGTCGAGTGTTTTTACTGTCTCTTTGCTATCCATTTCTTAATCAATGCCTCCCGCCCGGTCGGCATCTCCTCCTTTCTTCTCGATCCGCTGTTACGCCATCAACTCTTTCGCATACCTGTAAAACTCTTTTGCATAGTGGTACTGCCGTAAGCTATATTCCCCGAATTCTACGCCCAATTGACGTTTAAACTCACACCAGTTTGACCAAAGCAATCCGCAAACCGCAATATAGCAGTAGATTTTCACCCTTGTTGACCTGTCACACCGATTCTCAAAGTAGATATCTATAAGGTGATCGCATTGTTCCCGGTCATATAAGCTGTAGATGCAGAACATTGCGAGATCGACATGCGGATCCTGCATACCCGAATACTCCCAGTCGGTCAGCTGCAGGTGTTCCTCCGTACTGTCCGCCGTGCGGTAAAACAGGAAATTATCCGGCACCGCATCAATATGCGTCAGACACCAGTCCTTGTCAGCCTCTTCGATATACCGGCGCAGGCTCATGACATTCTCTTTCGTTGTCCGATAGTCCTGGTAAATCGACGGTGCACCGTGCCACAGTGTTTCATAGAATTCAATATGGCCAAACAGATCAAACTCATGATCCACCTTCAGCTTCAGACTGTGAAAACGGCGCAGTTTTTTCATACAGCGCTGCAGATCGGATTCGCTTTCCGGATCGCATGCCCGGATTCCCTCCAGATATTTTGTGATTTTATATCCCTTTTCCGGCTTGATATAGACCGGATCGTCACACAATCCCAGACCGGATATCGCTTTAAAAACATCCGCTTCCTGTTTGCGGTCAATAAGCCGGTTGGTCCCTTCTCCGGGAATCCTCATAATATACTTATCGCCTCTGACCGTGAAAACAAACGACCGGTTCGTCATCCCCTTCTTCAGCACCGCAATGTCTTTGATCTCATCATGCCGGCACTCCAGCGCCCGCATGATCGAACGAATGGCGTCAGACTGCAGCTGGCTTGAATCGGCGTCCAACTCGCGGAGCTGTTCGTATGTATTGATCTCAACAACATCCTCTTCACTGGCAACGCGCGCGTTCACAAACATCCGGTCCCCGTCAAACAACGCCGCTTCCCAAAAGTCGCCCTCGTGCCTGCCTTCCGCAGTCATCTTCTCGATTTGCCCGGCGATCCTGTCTGCCTCAGGTTTCATGAGATAAGAAATCCCGATCATCTTGTTTCCGCAAGCGTGTTCCGCCACCCTTACAAGTTCTTTTTTACGGTTCACCCTGACCGCACTATCAATGTCCTGCCGGGTACTCACCATATACCAGGAATACATTTCCCGCATCGAAAACGGATTCTCCGCGCACCAGATATCGCACGGAACAATATAGGTGTTGCCAAGTCTGTCGAGTACGCTGCGAAGTGAATACAAGTTGTTTTTAATGGCATAGTCCTGATTATAGACGAGCGCAACACCGTATTTATCAATCAAATACTCAAAACTGTCCTTCATGAAACCGACAACGATCGTGATGTCGTAAACACCCGCTTCACGCAGCTGCTTAATCTGCCGCTCGATAAGCCGCTCCCCCTCGATCTCAACAAACGCTTTGGGGAAAGACTGGTTGATCGGCACCATCCTCATACCCATGCCTGCAGCAAGGATAATCGCATTGCGGGGTGCACGCTCCTCCATGACCTTCTTCGCCGCATCCGTAATGTCTCTCGAATCATTTAGATATCCCTTTTTCAGCAACCCGTTCAGGCTGTTGTTGACTGCCCCCAGGCTGTACCCGGCTGCTTCTGCCAACGCGCGCTGCGTGGTGCAGCCTTGCCCCTGCAATGCCAGTAGAATATCCGCTTCCTGTATCGTCAGACTGCGATTGTTATCAACCGTTGTTTCTTTCACTTCTTTCATACCTCAATAAACTCCGCTGCATTGTGTTCATGAAACACATGATACTTATTTTCGTGAACACAGCGTCTTTAAAAAAGGAACGGTATGTTCCTTTTTCATTTATACATGTTTCCGGGATTATTGTCAAGTATCCGTGTATTCGCAGCGTCCAGTCATCTGATCCATTTGCCTGAACTATCAAAGCGGTAGGTTCTGTTCCCGATGACGCGGGTGCCTGTTACCATATACCCGTTCGGCCCGACATAGTACCAGTTACCCTTGTCATGAATCCATTTGCTCGCCGCCATCCGGCCGCTGCTGTCTGTCCAGAACCATCCGGTCGCGTCTTTGCCCCAGCCGTTTTGCACCATGGCTCCATTGGAGCCAAAGTAGTACCAGGTTTCATCTATCCGGCACCAGCCTGTTGCCATGCTGCCGCTATTCTTTAGATAATACGTTTTGCCGTTTTCAGTAAGCCAGCCTCGCCGCATGAAGCCATCTGCATCAAAATAATATTCCTCGCCATCGATCTGCTTCCACCCGGTGACAGGGGCGCCATTCTCGAAGTAATAATACTCCCTGCTCGTATTTCCGGCGATCGCAACATCCCAATGTGCCCATCCATCGCTAAGATAATACGCCGGGTCCAGGCACCCGTCAGCAGTCCCCAGCCTGCATCCGTCCTCTTCGTCGATAAATTCATAAACAGGACCATCTGCAAGGCTGAAATCCACAACCAGAAACTTCGCCGCAGCCCCGACTTGATAAAACCTTGTCGCATAATTGGATGCTGCGTAATACATCATCGCCGTGTACCCCTGTGACGGCGATACGGTGGACGCTGCAGTCTGCACCCCGGGGCAAATAATAACAGAAGGTTGAATGCTGTCAATCAACGCTTTTGAATTTGATCCGTCCCTGCCGTGGTGAGAAGCCTTTACCACATCAATATGACCATGGTCGTCTGATATAGCTGCAGCCACTTTCTGTTCTATCTGATACTGCGTATCGATATCCCCGCCAAGGTATACTTTATGATCTCCGTCTGTGACGACTGTGACAATAGAATTTGCATTTTCATTAATGGCATCCTTTACGGAGAACAGATTGTAAAGATCCAGCTTCATCTGCTGGAACACCAGCGATAATCTGTCATCATACGGATTCGTATCAACGCGGGATTCATAGGATACCTGCTGAAAAGCTCCCGTTTGCTGGATTGCCTGCAATATGCCCGTAAAGTCTGCCTGGATCGATTCCCCTTCCCGCACATTGATCCCGCAGCTGATGTCCACGGCCTTTCCTCCGCGGTTTTCAACTGCCGACACTGCCTGATTTACGAACGCCTGATTGTGCCAGGACTGGTCTGAACTTCCCTCCAGATCATCTTCTTTACTGCTGATATGTGTATATCCCTTATACAGAAATACTGTTGTATCATCGATCAGATAATGCGTGCTGCCATCCTGTGCATTGACCAAAAGATCTGCTATCTCGGGTATACCGCCCATATGATCGGAATGCGCATGTGTGCCAATGATGAAATCCAAATGGTCCACGCCAAGTGTTTCGATCATATAGATCGCCGCATCCCGGCCATTCTTCCCTTCCCTTTGTGATGACAGCCCCGCATACGTTCCATCCGGATACATCTCCGGAACAGAATACACTGTGCCGTCTGCATCCTCGATCGTGTCCTGATAGCGGTTCCCCGCATCAATCAGCCCATATCTGCCATTGGACTCTATAAGAATCATATCGCTGTTCGTGGGAGTGCCCCCCGCGATATTGTAGAACCAGACTCTGTTGCCGGGTGCAAGCCCGGAGTCCCCTGCCGTGCAGACATCCTGCTCCGGGGCCTCTTCGCCGTCTGCTGCATCATCCGTGACTTCTGCTGCAATATTCTCATCAGGGATCTCTTCTGCCGGTTCCTCTTCTATTGCCTCCGTTTCCTGTTCCAGCAAAAGTTCCCCGTCTTCCCCGCTTTCAGCAAAAACGTCAACCAAAAAAGGATAGGTCAAGACAAGTATGAATGTCAGAATGATTACCAGTTCTCTTAATTTCACAATCGTTCCCTTGCGTATTATGCATTTTTCTGTCAGTTATTATAATATACTTGATTCTATAATTTGTCGAGAAAACCCCGGCCATCTGCATGACCGGGGCTTTCTTTATGTTCATTCAGGAGTAAATAGAGTACTATTGGTCAGCGGCCTTCCCCGCTGTCTGCGGTGCCGCGCCGGACTTGCCGGCTGCGGTCCGCTGGTATCTCAGGCGTTAGCCTTCGATTGCGATGTACTTCGGCGCTTCGACTTCCTTCTTAGCTTCCTTCGGAATGGTCAGGGTCAGGACGCCGTTCTCGAACTTCGCCTTGATATCTTCCTCGGTGACCTGTTCGCCGACATAGAAGCTGCGCTTGCAGGTGCCGTAGAATCTTTCGCGTCTGATGTACTTGCCATCTTCGTCCTTGTCTTCCTTGTCCGCGTTCTTGACGGCCTCGATGACCAGGTAGCCATCCTTGACCTGCGCCTTAACGTCTTCTTTGTTGAAGCCCGGCAGATCCATGTCGATCACGAACGTGTCAGCGTTTTCCTTGACGTCGGTCTTCATCAGGCCGTTGTCGCGCGCACCTGCTGTGCGGGTCAGCTCTGTCGGAAAACCATCCATAAAATCATCAAACCAATCGTTTCTGAACAGTGTAGGCATTAACATGATGTACCTCCTTGCCCTCTGGGGCTGCTTGTCGTGCCTTCCGCGGAATCGCTCCGCCAGGCCTTTTGTCTCGCTCGCTTGAGCTGTTGTTGTTTGGTTGGTCGCTGCGGCCGAATCTTTGCCGCTGCCGCCTTTCTCATTCACATTTGCCGGACCGGAGAATCGCTCTGTTGGCTCCGCTTCGCCCTCGTCGGGCCTTTCTTGTTTCCCGGGGCACTGGGCTCTGTTCCCTTCCGACAATGCTATCCTAGCACTTGTTGTTAGCACTGTCAAGCGGTGAGTGCTAAAATAATTCGAATTTATTTTCATTCCAGCCAGCCTGCCAAAAACGTGTGTCTTTTGAATCCCCTGCCGCGCATCGCCTGTACGAGAAAACCCGGCAGACTTTCCTGAACTAGTCAAGCGAAAGTAGACAGACTAAAAAACCTAACCGAAGCCCTGTTCAATCCTGTATCGGACAGGGCTTTTGTAATGCAATGAATAAGCAG
>CADATO010000002.1 GCA_902790905.1 uncultured Eubacteriales bacterium | reverse complement strand
CGGATGATAGGTCCGCATGAACGGCAGATCGTACAGGTCGTCGAGTTCGTCCCGCTCAAGAGGCAGCGCCGGGATGTTCTGCAGGACGTAGTACGCCGGCGTGCCGTCCGCATCCTTCTTCCCATACGGCTCCAGCAGACGGCTTGCGGAAAGGCCGTCGTGATTGGCGTACTGGATCGCAAAACTCTTCGCATACGCGTCTTTATCCGCCGCGATGGTCTCAAAGGACGGCAGGACCTCGATGTCGTCTCCTGCCGGGATCTCGTCGACGCGTACGCACGTGCCGGGGATCCAGGTGATGTCCTTTGCGGCAATGCCCGCATTGAGCGATTCTGCGATATCGAGGACCGCCCGCTCACCCATGCCGTACATCAGAATATCCGCTCTTGCATCTAGCAGGACGGAGCGGCGCACTTTATCTTCCCAGTAGTCGTAATGACCGAGGCGGCGAAGACTCGCTTCCAGACCGCCGATCATGATGGGTACGTCTTTATACGCTTCTCTGGCACGGTTGCAGTACACGATGACTGCCCGGTCCGGCCGGCGGCCGTTCTTGCCGCCGGCGCTGTAAATGTCTTTGGCGCGGCGGTGCTTGAAGACCGAGTAATTGTTGACCATGCTGTCGACGTTACCGCCGTTGATCAGAAAGCCGAGCCTGGGTCTTCCAAACCGTTTGAAGTCTCTGGCGGTGTGCCAGTCCGGCTGCGGGAGGATCGCCACTTTATAACCGTAGCGCTCCAGCAGGCGGCTGATGATGGCCGTACCAAAAGACGGGTGATCCACGTAGGCATCCCCCGTCACCAGAACGAAGTCGACCTCGTCCCAGCCGCGTTTTTCCATATCCGCTCTTGTCACCGGCAGAAAGTCATTCATAGGTGTATTTTACTATTCCTGCAGCATCGCTGCAAACCGCTCTACAATTTTGGCGGTCATGCCCCACAGATACCTGCCTGGCCAGTCGTAGATCAGCACGCTGTAGCGGCTCTCGCGCCACGGGTAGTCTGGCCCCTGCCCGACCTTCTCGTACGGGAAATCTGCGGGCACATCCGGCACCATGCGGACGTAGTGGACTTCCGGATCGTTCTCGAGGAAAAATGTGAGCGGGATCGTGAACACATCCTCCACTTCCGCATCGCTGAGCGTAAGACCGGAGAATCGCTGTGTCTGCCCGTTAGCCAGACTGTCATCTCCATTTGCCGGCCGGTCTTCTCCCCTGACGGTGACGCCTTTCAGAAGTCCGACGAACACGTCGATCTGCAGGCCAGCGTTGTTGAGCGAGTCCATCTGCCCGATGATCTCGATATCATCCGCCGCTATGCCGATCTCCTCGCACGTCTCGCGCAGAGCCGTCTCAAGAGGCGATTCCTCGTCCTCCATCGCACCACCCGGGAAACAGATCTCCCCCGGCTGCGCGTCGAGCTCCTGCGCACGCGTCTCAAACAGCACGTCAACATTGCCGTCCTCCCGCTCGATCAGCGGGATGAGCACGGCAAAACGGTGGACCTTGTTGATCGGTCCGGGCGTACGGCCGTGATAGGTGCTGCGGATGAGATCCATCTGAGTCACGATACGGTATCTCCCTCTGGCTATGCAGTAATCAGGGTATTTACGAATGGATGCGCTTTTCTTCCATCAGCGCCTGCCTGTGCTGCGCACGGTTTTCAAACAGATTGAGCAGCGACGCCGCCAGGATCAGGATCAGGCCGGCATAGCTGTTCCACAGCATATGCTCGACCAGCAGGATCATCGCGATGAACGGTGCGATCGCCGGTTTGATCAGGAACGTGATGGAGCCCGTCGTGGCATCCGAATACTCGATTGCCTTGAAGTACGCCAGGTAGCCGATGCCAGTGACGACGACGCCGATGTACAGGACCGCGAGCCAGTTCTCGGCAAGCCCTGTCAGAATCGGGCGCTTCATAAAGAGCATGATGACGAACAGTACCGCCGCACCGTACAGGAACGAGAGGCTCGTCTGCAGGGTGTTGCCGATGCGCGCGAGTGTGCGCTTGCCCATGATCGTATAGATACTGAATGTCAGGGCTGCCAGCAGCATCAGGGTCAGACCGAACGCCGTGTTGCCCTCCTGGATATCCCAGGGGCGGATCATCATGAAGATGCCCCCGAGGCTGATCCCAAAGGCGATCCCCTTCTTCTTAGTCATCGGCTCGTTCGCAAAGAAATGCGCCAGCACCATGGTGAACAGCGGGTTGATGCAGAACAGGACGGAGGCTGTCGAAGCGTTGCTGTGCACGACGCCGACCTGGAACAGCATCATGCTGACCGGGATGCAGACGGTGCCAAGAAGCAGGAGCCAGAGGTGATCTTTTACCGACAGTGTGACATTGTCCCTCTTCTTTGCGGCCAGACCGAACGGCAGCAGGATCAGGCCGCCGATGAAAAATCTCACAGCCGTCAGCTGCAGGTTATCGAGACCTGCCGAAGCCAGCTTTAACACAGCCTCCATCGTCGCGAATGCGAGTGCTGCGATGAGAATGCCGGCGATGACCTTCCCGCCGCCCGCTTTATTGGCGGCCGCATTGCCTGCAGCCGCGCTGGTATGTCCGATTTCCTGGTTGTCCTTATTACTCATTCAGTCTCCTTATCTTTTCTATCTTCCTCCAGGCACCGCGCCGGGGTCTTCTCATAAAAGCAGGTACAGCCTTGACTGTACCCGCTTATTCTATACGATATCTTTCTGCATTGCAAAAGAAGCAGCGCATTGACACTGCTTCTTCAGATCCGTTTACTCGACGACTTCGCAGCCGGAGAAATCAACGCCGATCATCTCTTCCTTCGCTGCAGACAGGCTGACAACGAAGTTCGGGCCGTAATGCTCGGAGATCTTCTTGATGCGCTCGATGAATTCGGGCAGGTTGCCAAGGGAGACGTCCGCATGCTTGAGCAGGCCGTCTACATAGATCGTGTCGATGTCGTGGTCGCTGCTGATGATGCCGTAGATAAATCCGATATACTCATCGCTGTTGGTGATGTGGGGAAAATCATCCATAAAGATCACGCGGATATCGTGGCTCAGATCATAGGACGACCGATATTCTTTGTTGATAAAAATGATGTGGCCGTCGCTTGTAGCCATCTGATCATTGGCCATCTCGATCATCTGCTTTGTCTTACCGCTGCCTTTATGACCCACGAGCAATTTCACCATGGCGAGTTCCTCCTTTTTGCTTGTGCTTGTACGTTATTGGTTGTGTTCTAATTATACATGAAGATGGGTCTGATTCACACCCTTTTTTCGGAATCGCCTCCGAAAAATGCGATTCCATGATGCCCTGTGCGCCAAAGCGGCTCCCTCAGAATGTCGACGCCTTCGCCGTCCGGAACTGCCAGCCCGTGCGCCCGCGGATCAGTTCGCACTTCAGCTGCAGATCCCAGGGGGTACGCCCGCCGCCGAACACCGCCGCCACGACCCTGCTCCTGCCGAGGATCTCCGCATGGTCCTCAAACGGCGTGATCGCGATGCTCTGCGTCATTTCCGCGTAATAATTGAGCGTGCCGTCCATGACCGCCGCGATGAATTCCTCTTTGGTCTGCTCCATGCCGGTCATGTGATAGAGCACAAAATCGTCTGCCAGCACGCGGCCGAGCACCGCTTCGTCCTTGTCCATCATCGCCTGGTAAAGCTGGTGATAGAGCTGCTCCAGATACTGCCGTTCGTACATGCCGGCTGTCATGATATCTTCCATATGTCCTGAGTCCTCTTCGTCTTACCGCAGCTCCGCCTTTGACCGCAGCTGCCCGCACGCCGCATCGATGTCTCTTCCGAGGCTCCTGCGCACCGTTGCCGGCACGCCGTGCGCCGTCAGGTACGCCGCGATGTCCTCGGCCTCCTGCCGCGTGATGCCGTGGAATTCGCTCTCCTCGACCTCGTTGAGCGGGATCAGATTGACATGGCAAAGTGTGCCGCGCAGAAGGTCTGCCAGCTCGCTGACAGCCTCCTTTGTCGCATTTACGTCTTTGATCAGCGCGTATTCGTATGTCACGCGCCGGCCGGTCTTCTCCGCATGCGCCTTGCAGGCCTCCACGATCTCCGCGACCGTGTAGCGGTTCGCCACCGGCATGGTCTTCTTTCTCAATTCATCGTTCGGTGCATGGAGCGAGATCGCCAGATTGACCGTCGGGTGATCGTCCCCGAACGCGCGGATCTTCTCGATCAGCCCGCACGTGGAGACCGTCATGTTGCGGTAGCTCATGTTCTTGCCCTTGGGCTCGTGCAGCACGTCGAGGAATCGCCCTACGTTCTCATAGTTGTCGAACGGCTCGCCGATGCCCATGATGACGATATGCCCCACAGGCTCGCCCCGGTCGCGCTCCGCGGCCAGCACCTGCCCCACCATCTCGGCGGCGGTCAGGTCGCGCACCAGCCCGCGCCGCGTCGACGCGCAGAAGCGGCAGCCCATCCGGCAGCCGACCTGGCTCGAGACGCACAGCGAATTGCCGTATTCATACTTCATGAAGACGGCCTCGATCGCTTCGCCGTCCGCCAGACCGAACAGATACTTGCAGGTGCCGTCTTTGGCGACCTGCCGCTCCAGGATCTGCGGCAGCTCGGCGCTGATGCGGCTGTCTTCTGTCAGCTCTTCGCGCATCGCTTTCGGCAGATCGGTCATATCCGCGAATACGGACGCAGGCGCCGCGCTATGCGATTCCGCGGTCTGCGGCTCATACAGGTGCTTAAAGACCTGGCTCCCGCGGAAGGCAGGATACCCCTGCGCCTTGAACGCCTCGCGCATCTCTTTTTCTGTCAGTCCGTAAAGGTCAATTGTGTTCTTCATATGATTTCTACCGGATTATTTGATCTCCATTGGATTATTATCGTACGCACCAATGCATTCACTCATTGATTATACATCATAATCATCCTGCCCGAGGGACTTTCTTCAACACCCATTTATTACCATTTTCATCGTTTCTTTGCGTCTTTTGATCATTTTTCAACATAAAAACGCAATTTTTTCAACGTTTATGCCCTACAGTCATTATCCATCGATGTCTTTCAAGAGCAAACACGATAGAAATGTTGAAATTATTACGTCTTTTGAACTGTTCTTTATCAAAAGATGCAAAAGGGGTGAAGATGCCGCCCTGCACCGCGCCAGACACATCTCATGCCAGCTCTGCACCGCGCCGGTCACATCTCTTTCCGGCGCACTCTTCTCTCAGAGGAAAGACCCATCTCTCAGAAGAAAAAACCACCCCCTCATAAGAAAAGACCTGCTCCCCAGAGGGTCGCAGGTCTTCATTTGCTTTCTTGCACGGGTTTTGCAGCACGCAGCCACAGCTTAGCCGCCGCACAATGCCGTGTAGCTGCACAATGCCGCGCTACATCTTCTCGACGTCGATGCCGGTCACGTGGCCGTTGATCTTGAAGGTCTGTGCGTCCTCCTTATCTTCGATCGCGACTGCCAGCGTCTCCTTCATGATGTAGTCTTTGTGCATCTCGACTGCCTTGGCGACTTCGTCATCCGCATGCAGATAGATGGTGATGTTGTCCATCATATCGAAGTCCTTCTGCTTTCTGAGCTGCTGGACCTTGCTGACGACTTCGCGCGCCAGACCTTCGTTGACGAGGTCTTCGGTGAGCGTGGTGTCGAGGATGATGAAGACGTTGTTCTCCATGGCGACGGAGAAGCCTTCCTTCGCGTCGATACGGACATCGAGCATGTCGTTGGTGACTTCGACCTTTTCGCCGGAGAGTTCGACTTCGTAGGACTCTTTGCCCATGAAGTCAGCCGGGTTCGCCTTGGCGAGCATGCCAGCGAATTCCTTGATCTTGCCGCCCAGGACAGGCCCTGCGACCTTGAAGTTCGGCTTGAGGCTGAAGTTCATGTAAGCGCCCAGGTCATCCGCGAACTCGACCTTCTTGATGTTGAGTTCTTCCATGACCAGCGGAGCCAGGTCTTCGATGAGATCCTTGTATTTGCCGTCGACCAGTGCTTCGGAGAGCGGCTGGCGGACCTTGATCTTTTCCTTCTCGCGGACGCCGCGGCCGAGGCCGGTCAGCGTGCGGACGAGGTCCATTCTCTCTTCGACCTTCGCGTCGATCATGGACTCATCTGCCTTCGGATAGTACGCGATGTGGACTTCTTCGCCTGTCAGGTTCTCGTAGATCTCTGCGGACAGGAACGGTGCGAACGGTGCCATCAGCTTCGCAACGCCGGTCAGCACTTCGTAGGTCGTCTTGTAGACGGACTTCTTGTCGTCGTCCATCTCCTCGCCCCAGAATCTTCTGCGCGCACGGCGGATGTACCAGTTGGACAGATCCTCGACGACGAAGTTCTGGATCTTTCTGACGGCCTTCATGTGGTCGTAGTTGTCCATCTCTTCGGTGACCTCTTTGATAAGGCTGTTGTACTTGCTCAGGATCCAGCGGTCGAGTTCCGGACGCTCGCCGTCTACGGTCAGAGCTGCCGCGTCGACGCCGTCCTGGTTGGCGTACAGCACGAAGAAGTTATAGACGTTCTTCAGGGTACCGAAGAACTTGCCGACGATCTCGATCAGACCGTCTTCGTCGAACTTGGTCGGCGACCATGCCGGCGAGGTGTACAGCAGATACCATCTGGTGGCGTCTGCGCCGTACTTGTCAAACATGTCGAACGGATTGATCGTGTTGCCGACGTGCTTGGACATCTTCTTGCCTTCCTTGTCCAGGATCAGGTCGTTGACCAGGACGTTCTTGTAAGGCGCCTTGCCCATGATGAAGGTGGAGATGGCCATCAGCGAGTAGAACCAGCCGCGTGTCTGGTCGATGCCCTCGCAGATGAAGTCAGCCGGGAACAGCTGATCAAAGTCGTCTTTGTGTTCAAATGGATAGTGCCACTGCGCATACGGCATGGAGCCGGAGTCAAACCAGCAGTCCATGACCTCGGGGATACGTGTCATCGTGCCGCCGCACTTGCTGCAGGTCAGATGGACGTCATCCACGTACGGACGATGGAGCTCGATGTCGCTGGTGATGTCTTCCTGCGCGCGGTCCGCCAGTTCCTGACGGGAGCCGACACACTCGACATTGCCGCACTCGCAGCGCCAGATCGGGATCGGGGTGCCCCAGTAACGGTTACGGGAGATCGCCCAGTCCTTGACGTCCGCGATCCAGTTGCCAAAGCGCTTTTCGCCGACGAAGTCCGGATGCCATTTGACGGTGTTGTTGTTGGCAACGAGCTGATCCTTGAGCTTGGTCATCTCGATGTACCAGCTGGGCTTCGCATAGTAGACGAGCGGTGTGCCGCAGCGCCAGCAGTGCGGATAGTTATGGGCGATCTTCTGGCGGGCGAACAGCTTGTTCTCCGCGGCCAGCGTCTTGATGATCTCGATGTCAAGACCGTCTTCCATGATGAAGCGGCCATCCCAGGGTGTGCCGATGAACTTGCCCTGCTCGTCGACCGGGTTGACGACCGGCAGGCCGTACTGCTTGCCGCAGTTGTAGTCGTCTTCACCGAATGCCGGAGCGGTATGGACGATGCCGGTACCATCTTCCATGCTGACGTAATCCATGCAGGTCACGTAGAACGCTTTGCCGTCGACCTTGACGTAGTCCATGTACTGTTCGTATTCCATGTACTCGAGGTCTTTGCCCTTCATCTCTTCGACGATCTCGTACTTGCCTTCGCCGAGGACCTTGTCAGCCAGCGCCTTTGCGACGTAGAAGTAGTTGCCTTCCTCATCGCCTTCGGTCATCTTCGCCTTGATGTAGTCGAAGTCGGGACCGACGGTCAGCGCGACGTTGGATGCGAGTGTCCACGCCGTTGTGGTCCATGCGAGGAAGTACTCGTTATCTGTGCCCTTTTTCTTGAATTTGCAGGTCAGCGTCTGGACGTTGACTTCTTTGTAACCCTGCGCGACTTCGTGGGAAGCCAGGCCCGTACCGCAGCGCGGGCAGTACGGCAGGATCTTGTGCCCTTCGTAGATCAGACCGGCCTTGAAGAACTGGTCGATGACCCACCAGACGGACTCGATGTAGTCGTTGTTGAGTGTGATGTACGGATCGTCCATATCGACGAGGAAGCCCATGCGCTCGGACATGTTGCGCCACATTCCTTCATAGGTGAAGACGGACTCCTTGCACTTCTTGTTGAACGCCTCGATGCCGTACTTTTCGATGTCCTGCTTGCCGCTCATGCCGAGCTGCTTTTCGACTTCGATCTCGACTGGCAGACCGTGGGTGTCCCAGCCGGCCTTACGGTTGACCTTGTAGCCCTGCATGGTCTTGTAGCGGCAGACGCTGTCTTTCAGCGTACGCGCGATGACGTGGTGGATGCCCGGTTTGCCGTTCGCTGTGGGCGGCCCTTCATAGAAGATGAAGGTCGGCTGGCCTTCTCTGGCTGTGACGCACTTGCTGAGAAGATCCTCTTCCTTCCACTTTCTGACCTGTTCGTTCTGTACCTCTGCGACGGGCAGATCCGATAAGTTCTTGTACATAATGCTGTGTCTTTCCTTTCTGCGGCATTGCCGCGGGTTTTTCCGCATCAGGGAATCGCTCTGTCAGCCGCCCTTATAGGTCCAACTCACAAAAAAGCCCCCGATCCGAATACTGTTTCAGATCAGGGACGATCATTCTTGACCGCGGTACCACCCTGCTTGCAAGCGATCGTTCTCTGTAATCGCTGCCGCTCATTTAGATGCAGGCTCGGGGTTGATTAAGTCCGTCATCGCCCGCCACGTTATGCGATTGTCTGCGTGCATAGCGCACACATGCGATTATTATATGGGCGAACCGTTGGAATGTCAAGCATTTCAGCAATACTTGCCAAGTATACAAGACCGCCTAACGAATCAGCATCTTGCTGATATACCGGTCGATCTCCTCACGCGGCGTTTCGTTCCCTTTGATATAGACCCACTCATAGACGTCGAGTATCACATCGGCGGTGACCTGCGCCATGAGCTCGCGCGGGATATCATAGCCTTCGTAAATCCCGCAGGCATAAATGTACTGATAGACGGCTCTGCGGAAATATGCCTCGTAGATGCGCACGAACGCCCCTCCCACGGGGTTTTTCCGCAGGATGGCGGCGAGTTCTTCGCGATGCTCTTCCGCGCTGCCAAGCAGTGCATCGATGACCTGCATATGATCACAGAGCGGATCGTAAGAGCTGCTGCCTTCCTCTGCGCCGGCCCCGAATGCCGTGCCTGCCGCCCCGCCTGCAGCCCCCTGCAGCAGCGGCGTGATCTCCACTTGGAACACGTAGTCCAGAAGATCATATTTATCTTCAAAATAGTTATAGAACGTTGCCCTTGGGATCATGCTCATGTCGCAGATCTCCTTGATCTGGATCTGCTCAAAGTCCTTCTTTGCGAGCATCTGCTCCATGGCTTCCACAAGTGCCTTGAGCGTTCTTCTCGCGCCGATGGTCAGCGGCTTTGACGGGTCGAGTTTCATGGTGTATCTCCTCTCATGGAATCGCTTTTTCCGGCTCTTCCGGACACTTTTACGGATGTGTCCAGATCCGAACGCATCGCCGGCCATGATGCTGGCATTGTCCGGTTTTCTATATTATAGTGGCATCAAAAAGAGGAACGCAAGCAAATATTCAGACACGTGTCTGAAACGCGTTCGGCAGGCCTTCCCAATATGATCTGTGAAAAAAAGAAAAGAAAGGAATACCCCCCCATGAGAAAGCACACGAAAAGTTATCAACCGATTACCGTGTACCCTACACACCCTTACTTTGAGAACGAAGCCGACAGACGCGCGTTCCGTCTCGCTCTCTGGCGGACCGTCCATTTGCCGGCAGGCGTTTTCAATAGCCTGTAGCAAGCAGCAAGCGGGCACCGGCCGGTGATGAGCTCCTTCCTGACCCGGCACACGAAAAACGCAGCACCCCCCTGCCTGGTGCTGCGTTTTGTTTATGGTCATTTGCCATGAAGTATGCGCTTTTGGCCAGTTGCTGCATGATCCGCTGTCAATCCTGCAAATATCTGTCTTGCAACGCCTTTCGCATCGCATCGTCCACACCCAGCGATTCTATGAGATATGCATCCATGCTGCCGTGCTTTTCTTCTGCCGTTCGGAACGCTTCGAGCAGGTACTCCTCCCGCGCCAGGAACATATAATCAAGCGCTTCGCGCATGGTCGCGGTCAAGATGCCGGCCTGTTTTTCGATCATCGGGTAGATCCACTGGATCTCACGCGCCAGCCCCGCATTAGTCTTCATGTAGTCTGTGAGGATCGTCTCCCGGTCTGCACCAAGGATCGAAAGGACGATCGCTGCTGCAAAACCGGCTCTGTCCTTACCCGCTGTGCAGTGCCAGAGAAGCGCCTTGTCACGGGGGGCAGCGAGCAGCTTCACGAAATCGCTGTAGCACTGCTGCGCATGCGGCGCCGTCACAAACAGATGATAGTTTTCCAGCATATGCTGCCGGGCGCCGTCCGGGTCCAGCAGATACGTCTCGATCTCGTTCTTGTCCGCCTCTTCTTCCCTTGTGATGCCGGCCGTCATATCCGCGAGCACCGGCTGCGCGTGGTATGTAATGCCAGCCATTTCCGGATCGGGCCTTTCTTGCCGCTCCTTTTCCGTCCTGAAATCAACGATATCACTCACCGTATTCTGCAGAATAGCGAGATCGTGCGCCGGTGCGACCGCCAGGTAGCTGCTTCTGATGAGCATGCCCGGGCGGATCTTTCTACCGTCTTTCATAACCAGCCCGCCAAGATCACGGGTGTTTTTCAGTCGTTTAAATTCCATGAAGCGATTCCTCCTGCTTGTGAATCGCTTTTGATTATACGCATTTCCGGCGCAGATGGCAAAGTCTTGTCTGTCCGAAACTATTCCGCAAATGCGATCCGTACGATCTGCATGCTGATGAAGCCGTCGCACAGGCTGCACATCCTGCGGTACAGCCAGGGGATCGCTTTTCCAAGATCGCGGTACCCCTTCATGTAGCCGCGGCTGGTGACCGACGCGAACCTGTCCGACCAGCCTGCGAGCTCCGCCTTCGCATCCCGCACGCTGAAGAACGCACCCACCTCCGTGATGCCGGCTTCTTTCACCCAGGTCTTGAGCATCATCTTCAGCCCGCGCTCATTGCAGGCGTCAAAGACGATGACCGCCCCGGGGAATCGCTCTGCCATCGCGGCGATCAACGCCTGCACTTCCTCTGTCCTGAAGTAATAAAACACACCTGCCGCAAAGAATACGGCGCCGTCGCCGCCTTCCTGCGGACTCTTTGCGAGTGCTCCATCCGGGTCGACTGCATCAAACCATGCAAAGTCATTGAGGTCGCATGCGATGTTCTTCTCCCGCTCCGAAGATGGCAGGAGCTGCTCGCGCACCTCGATGACACCGGGCAGGTCCAGATTGTACCCGCGGCACTGCCCGTTGTCCACCCGGCTGAACGTCGTATCCAGCCCGCAGCCGAGGTTCACGACCGCCGCCTTGGGATGCTCTTTCAGATATGCTTCCACTTCGCAGGACAGATCATACTGCCGCTGTGCCACCTCGAGCGCGCCGAAATTGCCGGCAAAGCTCTGCATCTTTGCGCCTTTTTCCGCAAAGTCATAATCCAGCATCGAGATCAGCCGCTCCGCCTCTTCGTCGCGGAAGAACTGCGGATACCGGTCGCTGCAGACCTTGCGTGCATAGAGTGGGATGACGAGCGTTTCCTGAACAGTGTTATGTTCGATATGAAGTTGGTTTTTGTTTTCAGTCATGGCTTACCCTTTCAGCCGATGTTCGCGCTCCCGGCCTGCTATTATTTAATGCCTGTCAGCAGCTTGCTACCCTGCAGGAACAGTAGCCGTGCCTCATTCTGGCTCATGAACAGGCCGCTGTCCGTCTCGATCAGGTCGACCTTTTCATATCCTTCGTCGCGCAGGCTCTGCGCAAAGGCTTCCATATCGCCGTACCGGGCTTTGGACATGATGTCATGCAGCGCGAACGTGCCGCCCTTTTTGAGAACGCGGAGGGATTCTCTGAGCAGTTCCTGTCTGTTCTTGCCCATAATGTTGTGGTAAACATAATTGCTTGTCACAGCATCGAAGGTCTCGTCCGGGAAGTCCAGATTGATGGCATTCCCATTCTGGAATCGCACATTCTCTACGCCTTCTGCAGCGGCGTTTTCTTCACAGCGTTCCTTGTTGAACGAGGCATATTCCGGTCCCCACGGATCGATACCGATCACTTTGGCATCCGGGTTTCGCTTAGCCACAGCGATCGTCAATGCGCCGCTGCCGCAGCCGACATCAAGGCCGACCCCGCCCGCCGGGATCTTCACGCGCTCCGCTGTCCCTTCCACGATCTGCCTGGAAAGCTGGCGGTCCCCTTCGTACGAGAACATGCGTCGCGCATAAACACACCATGCACCGAATGCGCCCATGCCGGCAGCACTGGCAGCCAGTGTGCCGACAACAGCTCGCTTGATCCATTTGCGCTCCGTGCCATCCTTCTTCTCTGGATGTACCAGCACGCCAGCCAGCGCGGCACCAGCTGTCAGCACCCCAGCACCTGCCAGAAATCCGACAGCCATGCCCTTTGGCACCCAGTTCTTATAATCCGCTTTCATATATCTCTTTCCTTTCATTGCTCCATTTGGTTAGCAATTGCTAACCCCGTGTTTCATATTATCACCGCATCGCGTTTTTGTCACGAAAAAAGCGAGCCGCCGCGGTGGTGACTCGCTTTCTGTCAGCAGTATTGTTTTTACGATTCCTTATGCGGGAATCGCCATGCCCCGGACTAGTCGTCTGCTCTAAGCAGGTTGATGCGGCCCTGGCTGTCGATCTCGTAGACCTTGACGCGGACATGATCGCCGATGTTCATAACATCTTCGACCTTCTCGACTCTGCCCTTCGCCATCTTGGAGATGTGGAGCAGGCCTTCCTTGCCCGGCAGGACTTCGATGAATGCACCGAAGTTCATGATGCGCTTGACTTCGCCGTCGTAGGTCTCGCCGACTTCGACTTCCTTGACCAGCAGCTCGATCTCTCTGATCGCAGCGTTCGCAGCTTCCATGTCAGGCGATGCGACGAAGACGGTGCCGTCGTCGTTGATGTCGATCTTGACGCCGGTCTTGTCGATGATGCCGTTGATGGTCTTGCCGCCCGGGCCGATGATGATGCGGACTTTGTCCGGATCCACCTGCAGGGTCAGGATGCGCGGTGCGTAC
Organism: uncultured Eubacteriales bacterium; assembly: GCA_902790905.1. Classification (GTDB taxonomy): domain Bacteria; phylum Bacillota; class Clostridia; order Peptostreptococcales; family Anaerovoracaceae; genus RUG13615. Next base: position 99,318 of record CADATO010000002.1, on the reverse strand, counting down.
TTGGACAGCTCTGCTCTCGGTGCCGGGATCTCAGCCAGCATTTCGTTCATGATGTGCATGCGGCCTTCTCTTGCCTGCGACAGTGCAGCGGACAGGATCTCGCGGTCGATGCCGTGGATCTTGATGTCCATCTGGACAGCGGTGACACCCTTTGCGGTACCAGTGACCTTGAAGTCCATGTCGCCGAGGAAGTCTTCCATGCCCTGGATATCGGACAGGATGACGGTCTTTCTGGAGCCGTCTTCCTCTTCTCTTGTAATCAGGCCCATCGCGATGCCGCTGACAGGCGCCTTGATCGGAACACCGGCATCCATCAGAGCCATGGTGCTGCCGCAGGTGCTGGCCATGGAGGAGCTGCCGTTGGAGGACAGGATCTCGGAGACCACGCGGATCGCATACGGGAATTCCTCTACGCTCGGGAGTACCGGCAGGAGCGCTCTTTCAGCGAGTGCGCCGTGACCGATCTCACGTCTTCCCGGGCTGCGGATGGGCTTCGCCTCACCGACGGAATACGGCGGGAAGTTGTAGTGGTGGATGTATCTCTTTTCAGTCTGTTCGCCGATGCCGTCGATTCTCTGGCCGTCACCGACCGGAGCCAGTGTGCAGACAGACAGCGCCTGGGTCTGGCCTCTCTTGAACAGGCCTGTGCCGTGTGCTCTCGGGAGAACACCGGTGTCGCACCAGACGGGACGGATTTCCTTTGGTGTACGGTTGTCCGGGCGGATGTTGTGATCGAGGATCATGCCGCGGACCTGCTCTTTGGTGATGTTGTAGAGAACCGCATCGATATCAGCCGCGTTCTCCGGGTAGATCTCCTCAAAGTGCTCTTTGGTCTCCGCTTCGACAGCGTCCATGTTCTCAAAACGCGCCAGCTTTTCCTGCGTCATGACTGCATCACGCATCTTGTCTGTCGCGAACTCGCGGACAGCGTTGTCGATGTCTTCCGGAACCTTGTGCAGATCGACTTCCTGCTTGGGTTTGCCGACCTCAGCAACGATCTCGTTGATGAAAGCAACGATCTTCTTGATCTCCTGATGACCGAAGAGGATCGCGTCGAGGATGACATCTTCCGGCACTTCCTGTGCACCGGCTTCGACCATCATGACAGCGTTGTCGGTACCTGCCACGTACAGGGACAGGTCGCTCTTGGCTCTCTGCTCGCTGTCCGGGTTGATGACGAACTCGCCGTCGACTCTGCCGACGAGGACAGCACCGGTCGGGCCATCCCACGGGATGTCGGAGATCGCGATCGCGCAGGAGCTGCCGATCATCGCAGCGATCTCGCTCGGTGCGTCGTGATCCATGCTCATGACGGTCGCGACGACCTGCACGTCATTGTAGTACCCCTTCGGGAACAGCGGACGCAGCGGGCGGTCCATTAGACGGGAGAACAGGATCGCCTGCTCACTCGGACGTCCCTCTCTCTTGAGGAATCCGCCGGGGATGCGGCCGACTGCGTACATCTTCTCTTCATAGTTGCAGGACAGCGGGAAGAAATCGATGTCCGGGCGCGGCTCCTTGGAAGCGACGACGGTAACGTTGACCACTGTCTCGCCGTAACGGACCCATACCTGACCGTTGGTCTGCTCGCAGACCTTGCCGATCTCCAGCTCGAGGAGCTTGCCGCCTACTGCGGTGCGAAATGTCTTGTAATCTTCAAACTTCATTTTAACAACTACCTCCTGTTAAAATCCTTCTCTTACGTGCCGGCTCATCCGGCCGTATATATGAAAAGCGAAGCGGTTCACGCCTCGCTTTATCACCAGTCTTATTTTCTCAGGCCGAGTCTGGCGATGAGAGTTCTGTATCTTTCCAGATCCTTTTCCTTCAGATAGTTGAGCAGGTTCTTTCTCTGACCAACCATCTTCAGAAGACCTCTTCTGGAGTGATGGTCCTTCTTGTGGACCTTGAGATGTTCGTTCAGGTCGTTGATTCTGTAGGTCAGGATCGCAACCTGGACTTCCGGGGAACCGGTGTCGCCTTCTTTGAGGCCGTACTCTTTGATGATTTCTGCTTTTTTAGCCTGATCGATCATGTCTTTTTCTCCTTTTCTTCATACGCCTGTACTGAGTCTCCGCCGGAGTGTCGTAAGACCAGGTACAGGTAATTACGCTAACGACTTAATTTACCATGAAACACGGGGGAAAGCAACCTTTTTCTTTCCCCCGTGCAGCATTCTTTTTATGCGCCGTGTGCGATTCTTTAAGGAATCGCCCTGCCTCCTAGTCGTCGGAGTCATTCGTTAACTTGGCCTTGTCCAAAATGTAGAACACCAGACCAAGGATCATGCCGACGATGGTCGCCAGGCACATACCTGTCAGCTTGACGTTGCCGATCTGGACGAACGCCCCGGAAAGACCGGTGATGAAGACGACCGAGGACAGCGCGAGGTTTCTCGCCTTGGAGTAGTCAACCTTTTCGTCAACAAGCAGACGCAGACCGGATGCGGCGATCATGCCGTACAGCAGGAAGCTGACGCCGCCCATGACCGGTGCCGGGATGCTCATGATGAGGCCGGACGCCTTGCCGATGAAGGACAGCACGATCGAGAAGACCGCAGCGCCGCCGATGACCCAGACGCTGTAGACCTTGGTGATGGCCATGACGCCGATGTTCTCGCCGTAGGTCGTGGTCGGGACGGAGCCCATGAGACCGGACAGTGTCGTGGAGATACCGTCGGAGATCAGGGATCTGTGCAGGCCCGGATCCTTCAGCAGGTCGCGGCCGACGATCTCGGAGGTGACGACCTGGTGGCCGATGTGCTCGGAGATGACGACGAGCGAAGCCGGGATGATGATCAGGATCGCATCGAGGCTGAACTTCGGATGCAGGATGTTGGGCATCGCGAGCCATGTTGCGTTATGCACCGACGAGAAGTCGACGATGCCGAGCGCCAATGCTACGAAATAGCCGACAACGATGGAAATCAGGATCGCGATGGCTGCCGCAAATCCTCTGTAGAGGATCTGGCCGAAGACCGCCAGCAGCAGTGTGACGATGAAAACGATGACCAGTTTGGGATCGATGTGATCATACCCGGATGCCTCATTGAGGATGATGCCGCCGTTGCTGGCCGCACTGCCTGCGAGCTCCAGACCGATCAGTGCGACGATCGGGCCCATGGCTGCGGGCGGCAGGACGATGTCGATCCAGTGGACGCCGACGAACTTGATCAGCACCGCGACCGCCATGAATATGCAGCCGGTGATGACGAACCCGCCTAACGCGTATTGATACCCGAGGTTCGGATCGTTGATGACCAGCAGCGCCGGACTGATGAAGGCGAAGCTGGAGCCAAGGTACGCCGGGCTCTTGCCCTTGGTGACAAAGATGAAGATCAGTGTGCCGATGCCGTTCATCAGCAGCGCGATAGCGGGGCTGATCCCGAGCAGGTACGGGACGAGTACGGACGCACTGAACATGGCGAACGTGTGCTGGATACTGAGGGGAATCCCCTTTCCGAGAGGCACTCGTTCGTCGACCTGAATGATCTCGTTGTTCTTACTCATGACTACTCCTTATAACAACAATATTGATTAATTCGCGGGGATATTCGTGTCTGAAAACTCGCACGTATGCACAGTTTTTCAGACGCAAATCCACTGTTCTTAGGATACCCCCAGCCACCCATTTTTTCAATGCAAAAACCCGCAACAAGTGCGGGCGGAATACATTTTTTTGAAGTGATGCGGAGATCGCCCTGCCGGAGCTGAGCGATTCCTAGATGCCGTGATACGCCCGTGCCTGCGCGCAGTCCCTGGCGATCTGCTCCTTTAACGCCTCAAGACCGTCAAAACGCACCTCAGGACGGGTCATCTTCAGGAATTCGACCCGGATGTCCTGATCGTACAGATCCTCGTTAAAATCAAAGATATGTGTTTCCACGTTCTTGGCAAAGGTCCCGATCGTGGGCTTCACGCCGATGTTGGTCACCGCCGGATGCTTCTCCTCTTTGACAGCACCGTTCTGCACGCGCCGGATGATGCAGTTGGTCACATACACGCCGTTGGGCGGCGTCACCATGGTCTCATCCACGAGCAGGTTGCAGGTCGGAAACCCGATGGTCCTGCCGATCTCATTGCCGTGCACGACCGTCCCGTTCAGCGTATACGGACGCCCCAGGTACGTGTCGCAGGCTTCGATCTTCCCTTCGGCGATGCATGAGCGGATCAGCGTCGAGCTGACGATCTTGCCGTCCACCATCACCGGATCGAGCACGTTGACGGACTTGCCGCAGCGCGCCCCTTCCTCCCGCAGCAGGGTCACATCGCCGCCGGCCTTGTAGCCGAACGTGTAGTTGAACCCGCAGAAAATCTCCTGCGCCTTGAACGCACCGAACAGCAGCTCCTCGATATAGCGCACCGGCTCCATGCCGCAGATGTCCCAGGTGAACGGGATATCGAACAGCACCTCGACGCCCATCGACTCGATGATGCGCTGCTTTTCCTCCGGATACAGGATGTTCTTGACCACATCCTCGCCCGCAATCAGATTGCGCGGGTGGTTGGAGAACGTAAAGACAGCGCTGGTCAGGCCCTTTTCTTTGCCCGCGGCGACCGCCCGGCGCATCAGTTCCTGATGGCCTTTGTGGACGCCGTCGAAGTTGCCCAGCGCGATCGAGGTCGGCTTCTTTATGTCGATGTCTTTCAGGTCGTGAAATATTCTCATATTCTTCCGTTTGCTGCTTCGCCCAGCCATTCTTCTCTGATCTCGGGCGCCAGCACTTTGTGCGGCTTTACGGTCTTTTCGGCCGGGTCGTACAGTGCCATGCCGAGGAATCGCCCATCCCCGAACACCCGCACACGGTATCCCGTGCTGCCTGCGCTGTCCGCTTCTGCGCACTCCGCCAGCCCTTCTTCTGTGTACGGCGCCGGCACATCCGCCAGCGTCTTGCCGTTCAGAAAGTCCATGCCGCGCTGCCTGTCGAGGTCAATGCGCGGGTAGGCGGCCAGCGCTTTTTCCATCGGGACGATGTACTTTTCCAGCTCCGCCGCATCCATCTCCTTGACGGCTTCGATCGGCAGACTGTCTGCGATCGTGCACATCCCGGTGCGCGTGCCATAAGTCCCTTTACTGCAAACTACACGGAAATCCACTTCGTCCTCACGGATGTCCAGGATCTCCAGTTCGTGGATGGTCACCGGCCTTGCCGGCACCTCCACATGCCTGCCCTCTCTGGCATATTCGTACAGCTTCCGCCCGTCCACCTTGATGGCGGCGTACTGCGGCGGGATCTGCTCGATATCGCCTTCAAAAGCCGCAAAGGCTTCCCGGATTTCGGGTACAGTCACGAAACGAGTCCCGTCCGCAGGATCATCTGCAGCAACCTGGCCGTCATTACTGCCGGCCGTTTCCCCGTCCATGATCTGCACATCCTGCAGCGCCGTCGCGCTGCCCCAGATATCGCAGGTATCCGTCTCGATGCCCAGCTTCAGCGTTCCGCAGTATTCCTTGATATCCTCTTCAAGGTATTCGAGGATCCTGGTCGCAGGGCCTATACAGCATGCGAGCACGCCGGTCGCCATCGGATCGAGGGTCCCGGTATGCCCGACCTTCTTTGTCCCCGCTGCGCGGCGCAGGATGGCCACGCAGTCAAAGGACGTATAATTCTGTGGTTTGTCGATATTGATAATGCCTTTTAAAGACATGCTGTTACCTCGTCGATGACAAGCGCAACGGTCTCTTCCAGGCTGACGCCTTCGAGGTTAAATCCTGCTGCCCGGACATGGCCTCCCCCGCCGTGACGCTGGGAGATCGCCGCCACATCCCCGCGCTCCTTGGAGCGCAGACTGACCTTCACGCTGCCGTCCGGCTGTTCCTTGATGAACGCCGCCACCTGCACCCCGTGGATGCTGCGCAGCGAGCTGACGACCCCTTCGGTATCTTCCATCAGGGTGCCCGTCTCCTTGAGCATCTTCTGCGTGCAGACCGCGAGGACCCCCTCGCCGTCCGCAAACATCTGCGCGCTTTCGATCAGTTTGCTGTGCAGCTGCATCTTGGCGAACGATTCGTTCTCGTAGAGTGCGACGCTGACCTTGTTGCTGTTGAGCCCGCAGTCGTAAAGCGCGATGACGATCTCGTGCGTATGCGCTGTGGTGTTGGAATACTGGAAGTTGCCGGTATCCGTTGTGATCGCCGCAAAGAGCGATTCTGCCATCTCCTGATCGATGTCGACGCCGAGCTCCACCAGCAGATCAAAGATGATCTCGCCGGTCGCCGCCGCCTCGGGATCGATGTAGTTGTAATCGCCGATCCCCACCGACGAGACGTGGTGGTCGATGCAGATCTTGGTTTCGCCGTGATAGAACAGCTCCGCGCGTTTGGGGAATCTGGTCTTCTCGCCGCAGTCCACGCAGATCGATACGTCGATGTCGCCGATATCCGCAGCGCCGATGTGCTCGATGTCCACGGTGTATCCGCGGTCGAGGAACATCAGGTAATCCGGGATCTTATCTTCAATGACGATATACGCATCTTTGCCCATGCCGCGCAGCGCTTTGCACAGCGCCGCCGCAGAGCCCATCGCATCGCCGTCCATCAGGATATGCGGGAAGATCAGGACAGAATCCGCCTCCTGCAGTTCCTGCGCGATATTTGCAAGCGGGTCATTTCTCATCGTTTTTTACCGCCTTTTCGATCAGCGCATCCATACGCTGGCCGTACTCAAAAGAATTATCGATCTCGAAGAGCAGCTCCGGCACGCGGCGAAGATCCATGCGCTGGCCGATCTCACGCTTGATGAGACCTTTGCAGTGCTCCAGGCCTTCGAGGGCGCGCGCCTTCGCCTCGGTATCCTCTTCGTTCGCATAGACCGTGAGGAATACCTTGGCGTAGCTGCCGTCTCTTGTGACCTCGACGTCCGTGATGCTGACCATGCCGTCAGCAAGACGCGGGTCTTTGATCTCGCGGAGCAGCATATCGCTGATGATCTTTTTGATCTCTACACCGATGCGCTCCTGTCTGTAGCCTCTTCTCATGACTTAGGCTTCCCTTTCCACTTCGACCATGTGATAGCATTCGATCACATCGCCGACCTTGATGTCGTTGTAGTTCTCAAGTCCGATACCGCACTCAAAGCCCTGTGCCACTTCCTTGGCGTCGTCCTTAAAGCGCTTGAGCGAGGAGATGTTGCCCTCGTGGATGACGATACCCTCGCGGACCAGTCTCGCGCTGGCGTTGCGGACGATCTTGCCCTTCATGACATAGCCGCCGGCGATGATGCCGACACCCGGTACCTTGAAGGTATCGCGGACTTCGATCTCGCCGAGGACCTCTTCCTTGAACTCCGGATCCAGCATGCCCTTCATCGCTGCCTCTACATCATCGATGATGTCGTAGATTACGCGGTAGGTACGGATCTGGACGTTCTCGCGTTCTGCCGCTGTCTGTACAGCAGAGCTCGGACGGACGTTGAAGCCGATGATGACCGCCCCGGCAGTGCCTGCCAGGATGACGTCGGACTCGTTGATCGCGCCGACGCCGGAGTGAACGATCTTGACCTTGACTTCGTCGTTAGACAGTTTTTCAAGCGAGCTGACGACAGCGCCGACAGAACCCATGACGTCGCCCTTGACGATGAGGTTGAGTTCCTTGACTTCGCCTTCCGCAGCGGAGCTGAACAGCTCTTCGAGGGTCATGCCAGACTTTCTCGCCATGATCTCCTCACGCTGCTTCTGCTTTCTCTTTTCTGCGATCTCCTTGGCCAGATGGTCATCGCCGACCGCATTGAACTTGTCGCCTGCCGCCGGAACGTCGTTGAGACCGAGGATCTCGACCGCCGTTGCCGGACCGGCCTTGTGGATCTTCTCGCCCTTGTAGTTGGTCATCAGACGGATCCTGCCTGCGCACGTACCCGCGACCACGCTCTGGCCGGCGCGCAGGGTGCCGTTCGCAACGAGCAGTGTCGCAACAGGGCCCTTCGCCTTGTCAAGACGCGCTTCGATGACGGTACCAAGCGCCAGTCTGTTCGGATTGGCCTTGAGTTCCAGGACTTCCGCCTGCAGGAGGATCATCTCCAGCAGGTTGACGATGCCGTCACCGGTCTTCGCGGAGACCGGTACGCTGATGACGTCGCCGCCCCAGTCTTCGACCAGAACGCCGTGGTCCGCCAGGTCTTTCTTGACGATATCCGGGTTCGCACCGGGTTTATCCATTTTGTTGATCGCTACGATGATCGGGACACCGGCAGCCTTCGCATGGCTGATGGACTCGACCGTCTGCGGCTTGACACTGTCATCCGCTGCGACGACCAGGACCGCGATGTCGGTGATGTCCGCACCGCGGGCACGCATGGCTGTGAATGCCTCATGGCCCGGGGTATCCAGGAAGACGATCTTCTGACCGTTGATGGTGACTTCACTCGCACCGATGTGCTGGGTGATGCCGCCGGACTCGCCTGCCGTGACGTTCGTGTTACGGATCGCATCCAGCAGGGAGGTCTTACCATGGTCGACGTGACCCATGACCGTGATGATCGGGGCGCGGGGCTGCAGATCCTTCTCGGCATCCTTGAAGTTCTCGAGCCCTTCTTCTTCCTCTTCTTCCTCGACCTTGCCGATGACGATATCAAGGCCCATCTCATCCGCCAGTGCGGAGACGGTGACCTCGTCGATGTTCTGGTTCTGGTTGGCGACCATGCCCATCTTGAGCAGGGTCATGATGACGCTCGCCACTGTGACGCCGACCTGTTCGCAGAAGCCCGCGATGGTGATCGGGACATTGACGACCTTGGTGCCGACGGGCAGGATTTCCTCTTCGACCACGGGTTCGGGATCCGGACGTTGTTTGACGTGCTTCTTCTTCGCCTTCTTCTCGAGCGACTTCGGATAGTTGGCGCCGCCCTGACGGTCGAACTTGCCGTAACGGTCGTTGTCACGGTTGTCGTTCTTCTTCTTTCTCTTGTCGCCGCCCCTGGCCGGTGCAGCATTCTGGCCGCCGCGGCCGCCTGCACCCTGACCGCCTGCCGGACGGTCTCCGGGGCGTCTTCTCTCGCCGGCTGCCGGCTTGCTGCCGCCTGCCGCTTTCTGGCCGCCATGCGCATTGCTGCGGGTTCTGGCCGGTCTGGCCGCCGGCTGCTGGTCGTCTTCGCTCGCTTTTCTGATGATCTTGAGCTTCTGACGGCCGTCGTCGTGCATCGGCTTCTTCGGTGCAGCGGGCTTCTCAGCCGGTTTTTTCTCTTCCGCGGGCTTTTCGGCCGGTTTTTCCTCAGCCTGCTTCTCCTCGGCCGGTTTCTCCGCTGCGGGTGCTTCCGCTGCCGACTTTTCTTCCGCCTGCTCCTTTGCAGGTGCTGCCGCCGGCTTCTCTTCTGCAGGCTTTTCAGCTGCAGGCGCTTCCGCCGCCGATGCTTCTTCTGCCGGTGCGGGCTCTTCCTTCTTCGGCTCGCGCGGCTTGATGTCTTTCTTCTTGATGCGGCGCGCTGCCCCCAGGTTGAGGGACGCTGCAGCCTTTGCATCCGAAGATGTCATGACACGCGGCTCTTCCGCTGCCGGTGCTTCTTCTGTCTTCTCGGGTTCGGCCGCTTTCGGCGCGGGTCTTCTTGCTCCTGCGATCGGGGATGCTGCCGGTGCTGCTTTTGTGGCACCGGGCGCCGCCTTGGTCGCTGCCGGCGCTGCTTTTGTGGCGCCGGGTGCCGCCTTGGTCGCCGCAGGTGCTGTTTTTGTGGCACCGGGTGCCGCCTTGGTCGCTGCCGGCGCTGCTTTTGTGGCGCCGGGTGCCGCCTTGGTCGTGCCGGCCGCCTTTACGATCTTCGTCTCCTTGCCTGCGGGACGTGCAGGTGCTGCTTTGCCCCCGCCGAGGCTGGTTCTGATCGTATGCGCCGCTTCATCTTCGATCGGACTGTTCGTTGTACGGGCGGTGATGCCGAGCTCTTTCGCCGCCTCCATGATCTCTTCGTTTGTCTTGCCCAGTTCTTTGGCCAGTTCATTCACTTTTACTGCCATCCGGACACCTCCTTGTTCCAATTTGCTATTTGACCGCTGATTCGTTTTCTTTTTCTATTGAGGAAGCGATGACTCCCGCGAAATGTGCGTCTGTCACGCCGAATACATATCTGCCCGAAGTCCCTGTCATCCGGCACAGCTCCTCGCTGCTGCCGATGATTTTATACGGCACATCGTAACGCTTTGCCATAGCCAGCGCTTTTTCCATGCTGCCGGGCGCCATGTCCTCTGCCAGAAGCAGCAGATGGACCTGTCCTTTTTTCAGCTGGATCTCACACGTGCCCATGCCGGTCACGAGCTTGCCCGCCTTCCTGGCAAATCCCAGATAACTAAGCGTCTTCGTTCTGTCCATTGAGTTCCTCGAATATCCGGTCCAGCGTTTCCTTCTCGATCTGCATCCCGAGCGACCGCATCAGCGCCTTTGTCTTGTACGCCTTTGCGATGCAGGCTTCATTGGGGCAGACATATACGCCGCGCCCTTTCGCCTTGCCTGTCGGATCCACGTGGACCTCTCCTTCGTAGCAGGCGATACGCGTCAGTTCGTTTTTCGGCTTTGACGTCATACAACCGACGCATCGTCTCATAGGAGTTTTCTTCATCGTTCTTATTCTTCCTCTTCTGCGGCCTCTTCTTCCGAAGGTGTCTCTTCGGGCGCTTCCGCATCTTCACTTTCCATTTCTTCAGCCGGCGCTTCTTCGGTCACCGCTTCTTCAGCCGGTGCCTCGTCGTAGCTCTCCTCGTACTCGTCTTCGTAAACTTCCTCGTCATCGCCGTAGTACTGGGTGTGGCTCTTGATGTCGATCTTCCAGTTGCAGAGCTTTGCAGCCAGACGGACGTTCTGGCCAGACTTGCCGATCGCCAGGGACAGCTGGTAGTCCGGGACGATGACCGTCGCGATGTGCGCTTCCTCGTCGAGGAACACTTCTTCGACTCTCGCCGGGCTCAGCGCATTGGTCACCAGCTCAACGGGATCCGCGCTCCAGGGGATGATGTCGATCTTCTCGTTGAAGAGCTCATCCACAACGTTCTGGACGCGGGCGCCTCTCGAACCGACGCAGGCGCCGACCGGATCGATGTTCTCGTCTTCTGTGTAGACCATCATCTTGGTGCGGCTGCCGGCCTCGCGGGCGATCTCCTTGATCTCCACAAGACCCTCTTCGATCTCCGGCACTTCCATCGCGAACAGGCACTTGACCAGGTACGGATGGGAGCGGGACAGGAAGACGATCGGCACATTGTTCTTCTTTTTCTTGCGCTTCTCGCCGGCCTTGGGTTCCGGTTCGCTGTTGGGGTCCTTGACGTCCATGACGTAGACCTTGATGCGCTCGTCGATGTTGAACTTCTCGCCGGGCACCTGCTCCTTGGCGGAGAGGATGCCTTCTGTCTTGCCCAGATTGACGTAGATGGTGTCGTTGTACTTTCTTGCGACACGGCCGGTCAGGACCTGGCCCTTCTTGTCGATGAACTCGTTGTAGATCATGACACGCTCCGCATCACGGATCTTCTGCACGAGGACGTTCTTCGCTGTCTGTGCGGCGATGCGGCCGAAGTCATCCGGTGTCTTCGGATACTCGACGTACTCACCGATCTCGTAGTCGGGGTCGATCATCCGTGCATCGCTCAGCGCGATCTGCTTGTACGGATCGGTCAGCTCATCATCCTCCACGACCTCCTTGATCGCGACGACTTCGATGTCGCCGGTGGTGCGGTCGATGCGGACTTCAACGTCCAGATTGATGTCGCTGTCCTTCTTGCGGCCGTCCCCGGGGCTGACGCTCTTCTTGTATGCCTTGGTCAGCGCTGCCTCGAGTGCCTCATAGAGCAGATCCTGGGACATGCCCTTTTCTTTTTCCAGCTGTTCAATAGCTTCGATAAATTCCTTGTTCATTTCTTTTGTTCTCCTTTATAGCACTACCGCCAGCTGCACCTTTGCAACTTCCTTGAGCGGCAGGGTGATGACCTCTTCGCTGCCTTCGGGGCGGATCGAGATGTCTTCTTCCGTCTTTCCCTCCAGCGTTCCGGTGAGGAGCTTTTCGCCTTCATACGGCTTGTACAGCCTGACGTCGACAAGTGCGCCCATGTACTTCTGATAATGCGCTTCGGTGATCAGCGGTCTGTCCATCCCGGGAGAAGACACTTCCAGTACGTACGTCCCGTCGATGGGATCGTCCGCGTCCAGCTTTTCATCCAGGAACTTGCTGACCTTCTCACAATCATCCGTGCTCACATAACGGCCCTCTTCGTCCACATCGATGTAGACCCTGAGATACCGGTCCGGACCTTCTTTGACGAATTCGCAGTGGTACAGGCTGATGCCCTCTTCCTTGGGGAACGCATCCATGTACGCGGCGATGCGGTCCGTGATCTTCGATGCCATAGGCTCTTCCTCCCACGTTCGCGTGCGCGATTTTTGCTCACTATACAGAAGAGCGAACCTTTGGGTTCGCCCTTCAGCAATAACTTATCCTCGATGATAATAGCACCAAAATGGCTTGATTGCAACCCTTTTTTGGAATCGCTCCTCATGCACCCCGCATGTCGGTTGCTTCTATTTCAGCCAGCCGCTTGCATCGAAGCTGTATTTGGATCCATCAATCCAGATCGTGGTGTTCTTCGCATACCATCCGGATGTGTCACCGAACCACCATCTGCCGCCGATCTTCTCCCAGCCGGTCTGCATCACGCCTGCACTGTTCATGTAGTACCAGACACCGCCTACCTTCTGCCAGCCGGTCTGCATCACGCCCGCACTGTCCATGTAGTACCAGACACCGCCTACCTTCTGCCAGCCTGTTGTTTTCACGCCGGACGCATTGTAATAGTACCAACAGCCGTCTTCCTTCACCCATCCTGTTTTCGCCTCCTGGATATTAAAGGTGATGGTCTTTGTGCCGGTGAAATTGCCCTGGCCGGTAATCGTGATCGTGGCTGTTCCAATGTCCGTGTTCTTGCTGTAATCCGCCGTGTAATCTGTCCCTTCGACAAGGTTCCTGCCATTATACTGCGGGGTGAATGCCGGGGTCAGCGCCTGCCCGGTATAGGTCTGTGCCGCGATCCCGCTCACTTCTGCCCCGGAGATATCCGCAGGTTCGATGACAAAAAGTGTGTTCAGTACATCCGTATAGTTCCCGATCCCGTAGATTATGATTGTATACCAGCCTGCATCCGTGGGGGCCGTGACCTCATTGCCGCCGCTGTCTCTGTAAGTGATGTCGTAATCAACGCCCTTTGTCAGGGTTTCGCCGCCCCAGGTCACGACCGGTTCCGGTTTGAAGCCGGCGCCGCTGTACGTGACGGTCTCTGTGCTGCCGGCCGTGCCTTCGTAGAGATTCCTCGGCACGATGCGGAACATTCCTGTTTTTGAGCTCCCGGAAAACGCGCCGTTGACCACCGGCTTGATGATGACGGTGGCTTCCCCGACCTCTGTATTATCCATATAATCGAGCACATAGTAATCAACACCCTTGACCAGAGTGTGGACCTGATTGCTGCTGTCAGTATAAGTAACCGTGAGTGCAGGTTTAATCGGGTTTCCCGTGTACGTCTGATCGGGAACACTGATCACCGTATCTGCTATGCTGGGCTTGTAGGTGCCAAAGCAGTGCAGGTCAACGTACCGGAGCGTAGCACTGTCGAACATCACCGCTGTTCTGGTGGGTGCCCCGTTAAATGTAAACTTGGACCAGCGATGTCTCATATCCCCGTTATCGTAGTACTCATAATCACCCAAGGCATCGAAACGCAGCTCGAATGTGTAATCATGCCCGGCCTCAAAGGTATCCGTGGAACTTATCCTGTTCGCAGGCACCAAACTGCCGCCGCCCGTGACATCCCAGGCGTTTATGATGCGGACCGTGTATTTTCCCTGATGCTCCGGTGTGAGCGTCATCTGGCCGTAACTCATGCCGGCCTTCAGATACGTAGGATCCGATGTCGCGCCGGACTCCAGGATCCATTTTCCCGCAGGGATGTCCTCGCCCTTCTCCGATACAGCGCCGCAGACGGAACAGTGCTTGTCACCGGTGTAGCCATCGGTGTCAAACGTTGCGTCTACGCGGCCGGTGACGCTCCCGTCCGTATCGTGGGGGACCTTTTCACTGGTCGCTGTGCACTCGGTGCATTTCTTCCAGTGGCTGTCCGAATCGCTCTGCCAGGTGTTCCCCCATGTATGATCTGTCACTGTAAAGGATACGTTTGCGGTAACCGGTTCTGCGGGCGGAGGCGGCGTCACCGTGACCTTGCAGGTATACGTTCCCGGCGCCAACCCCAGCTTTGGCCTGAAGTAACCTCCCGAAGTACTATTGTTGACCGCCGGATAGCCGGGCTTTCCATTCTGGAATAGAAATGCATCATCCTTATCGTCCGTCACCTCAATTTCCAGATTCACGCCTGCAATACGGCGGGTACCCGTGTTATAGACGATCAGTCCTTCTGACAAAGAGGTGTTGTTCGTATAACCGACATGCGCCGGACCGAGCACAACATCAGGCACGGCAATGGAAAAAGTCCAGCCGGGCTCATCGGGATCCTTCCATTGCGCAATCGCCTTTGTGCTTCTGTTCAAAGAAGGGATGATCTGTCCCACACCGTATTCTGTCCCGTCGATCTTCCAACCGAGGAAGTCTTTGCCCGCGGGCGGTGTGAATGTGCAGGCCGGCACGGTATAAGGTTCTCCGGCGTCGATCGTGACCGGCGGCATGTCGCCGGATCCCCCGTTCGCATCGAACGTGATGGTCCTCTGGTTCACCGGTCCGTTATAGACGTATTCTGCTGATTCCGCCGTCCGTTCACTGCCGTAACCGTTGCATACGGCCGTCACGTAGAACTTGTACGTACCTCTCCCCCAGTCACGGAAGGCAACGCTGAAATCATACCTGCATGCCGTCGGGTCATCTGCATTGATTGTCTTGGGGTTATTCGTCATCATCTTCCCGTTCTTGTACACATGAAGTTCATAGTAATCGACGGCATCCGCCCGGTAGGCCGGCGGATCCCACACGGCCACGTTGCTGTCCCAGCGAGGGTTTCCGGGCGGGAAGCCTTTGAACGTGACACCGCTGGACTGGCACCAGTCCTAGATGGCTGACTCGTCAATCGTCCACTCTCCCGTATTGACGCCCCAGACCACAAGGTCGTCGTTTATCACGTAATCATCAGACGCTTCATCCCAGTGGTAGCCCATGCACTGATCCATGTATAAATCCTGTCCGCCGGTTCGCGTGCTGAGCACCCGGATGGTCTTCAGGTTCGGGCAGGAGATCGCATGCTCCTCGATCATCGTGACGCTCTCGGGAATCGTCAGTTCCGTAATGCCGAGGGCGATCGAATGACTGATGATGTACTCCAGCGTATCAGGCAGGACCAGGGAATCCAGATCATGATCCAGCCAGTAGGCGTAGTACTCATCATCAGCGGGAAGCAGCGATTCCTCCTCGATTCCGACGACGGTATAAGTCTTTCCCCCGTATTGCACGGTGGACGGAATCACCAGATCCGTGGCCTCGCCGTCATAACCGACGAAGAAGACCTCCTGACCGTGACAATATACCGAGGCCATGATCGTGTCATTGCTGAAATGCATGCCGTCCGGCGTGTCAATGTTAACAGGAACCTCAGCACCATAGACATTCTCTGCGCCGGTCAGAGGCGTAAACGCAAAGATCACAGCCAGCGCCAGAAATATGGTGGCTGCTCGTTTAGCGATTCCTTTCATCATCTTTGCCCTCCTTTTAGTGCGGGTAATGATCATGCGAAAATCTTGTACTTATCTTAGTACATTGTACCCTGCCATTTCACTGAAAAGCAATACATCAGAGGGCGATTTTTGAACACAGAGTAAAAAACATGAAGATACAAAAAAGAAACCCCGGAGATGCGGCCTCCGGGGGGGGTCTTCATGCCTTCATATCAGAATTGTCTTTAGAAGAACGACAGTTGGTTGGACTCATCCATGCCATCCAGCAGACCGATACCGCGCAGGGCTTCGATGGCGGTCTTGTTGGCCTTGCCGCGGACCTGGATGTCCTCGATGGTCTCGAAGGGACGCTCATTGTACGCGTCCATGATGGCTCTCGCAGCGCTGGTGCCGATGCCTTCCAGTGCATTCAGGGAGACTACGACGCGGTTGTCATGGACCGTGAAGTGATCCGCTGCGGAGTATTCGAAGCTCGGTGCTTCGAATTCATAGCCTCTTGCGAGCATCTCGTAGATGACCTCGAGCAGTGTCTTCTCGTTCTTCTCCTTGGTGACCGTCTTGCCGGGCGGTACTTCGTCGAGGTACTGGTCGATCTCATCCATGCGGCTTTCGACCATGCGGATGCCGCCTTTGACAACATCCCAGTTGAAGTCTTCGACCTTGGTCGTAAATCTGGCCGCATAGAAGTGTGCCGGATAGTAGACCTTGAAGTACGCGACGCGGCAGGACATGATGACGTACGCTGCAGCATGGCCGCGCGGGAACATGTACTTGATCTTCTCGCAGGAGCCGATGTACCACTCGGGAACGCCGTGCTGGCGCATGTCGTTGGACCACTCCGGCCACTCCTTGACCTTGCCTGCTGCGACCTTACCTTTACGGACGCGCTCCATGATGTTGAACGCTTCCGGCTTCGGCAGGCCCTTTTCGATCAGGTAGGTCATGATGTCGTCCCGGGTCGCAATGACCTCGCCCATCGTGGCGATGCCCTTCTTGATGAGCTCCTGCGCGTTGCCCGACCATACGTCGGTGCCGTGCGCCAGACCGGACAGTCTGACCAGGTCGCCGATGCGCTTGGGATGCGTGTCGTTGAGCATGCCGCGGGCGATCGGGGTGCCGAATTCAGGAACGCCGTAACTGCCATCCGTAAAGCGGTACGACGGGTCTTTGATGTCGAGCGACGAGGTGCCTGCAAACAGCGCCATGACCTTCGGGTCGTTGATCGGGACCGTCTGCGGGTCGATGCCGGTGGAGTTGTGAAGCAGTCTCACCAGCGTCGGACCATCGTGGCCGAGGATGTCGAGCTTGAGCAGCGCTTCCTCAAAGCTGTGGTACTCAAAGTGCGTCGTGACGATGCCGGACTCCTTCTTATTCGCCGGATACTGGATCGGCGTGACCTCGAAGATCTCATGCCCCTCCGGGACGACGATGATGCCGCCAGGATGCTGGCCTGTGGTCCTCTTCACGTCCTCGCAGCCTTTGGCGAGGCGCTCTCTGTCAAAGCGGCTGATACTCTTGTGCGTCGCTTCGCTGTAGGCGGAGATAAAGCCATAGGCGGTCTTCTCCGCGACGGTGCCGACGGTGCCGGCTTTATATGTATTCTTCGCACCGAAGATCTCGTCGACGAATTTCTGTGCGGTCGCCTGGTATTCACCGGCGAAGTTGAGGTCGATATCAGGCTCCTTGTTCCCCGTAAAGCCGAGGAATGTCTCAAACGGGATGGAGTAGCCGTCTCTTTCCATGGGGGTGCCGCATTCCGGGCAGTCCTTCGGGGGCATGTCGACGCCGCATTCGTACTCGAGCGTATCGCCCCATTCAAAATGCTTACAATGCGGACACACATAGTGCGCCGCCAGCGGGTTGACCTCGGAGATGCCGGACATGAACGCCGCAAAGGACGAACCGACCGATCCGCGGGAGCCAACGATATAGCCGTCCGAATTGGACTTGTCGACCAGCATCTTGGCGGACACGTACATGACGGCGTATCCGTTGTCGATGATGCTGTCGAGTTCTTTGTTCAGTCTTTCCACGAGTTCCTGCGGTGCGGGATCGCCGTAGCGCTCATGCAGTTTGTTCTCGCAGCTTTCGCGCAGGATCTTGTCCGCATCCTTGATGGACGGACGCGGGAACTCTCTGCCGGGTGCAGGCGGCATCTTCTCGCACATCTCCGCGATCTTCGCAGGGCCGCCGATGACGACGTCGTAGCGGTCCTGCTCATCGAAGTACGAGAACTCCGCCAGCATCTCATCCGTCGTGCGGAAGAACAGCCCGTGATCGCCGCCGATGTCGCTGTAACCCTGGCCTGCGCGGATGATCTCGCGGAGGATGTTGTCCTCCGGGTCGATGTAGTGCGTGTCGCTGGTCGCCACGACCGGCTTGCCGAGGCGTTTGCCGAGCTCGAGCACCTTGCGGTTGCAGCGGCGGATATCCTCTTCCGTATTGATCATCGGATAGCGCGGGTCTTCGAGCATGAAGACGTTGTTGGACAGCGGCTGGACTTCGAGGTAATCGTAGAAGTCAGCGATTCTCAAAAGTTCCTCATCCGGAGCACCGTTCACGATCGCCTGATACAGCTCACCTGCCTGACAGGCAGAACCTAAGATCAGCCCCTCCCTGTACTTCTGCAGGATGAACCTGGGCAGGCGCGGTTTTTTATAGAAATAGTCCATGTGCGAATAGCTGATCAGTTTGTACAGGTTGGTACGCCCTATCAGGTTCTTCGCCAGCACGACGATGTGGTACGTGCGGCCGGACATGTAGTCGATATTGCCTTTTTCGTCGATCTTCCCGGCATCGTCGTAGAGATACCCTTCCGTGCCGAGGATAACCTTGATCTTGTCGCCGCCGGCATCAAACGCCTTGGGCAGCGCGTGCACGACGCCGTGGTCGGTGATGGCGATGGCCTTATGCCCCCACTTGACGGCGCGCTTTACGAGCGCCTGCGGATCGGACAGTCCGTCGAGCGCGCTCATCTTGGTATGGGCGTGCAGCTCGATGCGCTTTTCCTCGCAGGTGTCTTCCCGTTCGGGCATCTTCCAGGTGCCGATGTCTCTTGCGCGGATGACCATGCTCTTTAAGAACTGGTCCTGCTCCTGCTTGCCGCTGACGATGATGTCGCAGCCCGGGGACATGACGCCTTCGATCTCCGCCCACTCCTTGTTGTCGCAGAACATCTTGACGCAGACGGACTCCGTCTTGTCGGACATGAAGATCGTCGCGAGCGTCGAGGTATCGTCCTTGTCCTTGGAGAACTTCATGGCGCGCTCGGACTTCTTGACGCGTCTTGTCTCCACGGAGAAGATCTTGCCGGCAACGGTGACCGGCACTTCGTCGCGGGGCAGCTGGTTCATGGGAATGGGCGGCTTTTCGATGAATCGCCCTTTGATCCGGCCGTCCGCAAAGGAGCGTTTTTTCTCCTCTTCCGGCTGCTCCGGTTCGGGCGGCGCTTCCCAGTTCTCCTTGATATCCGCAAAGACCTCCTCCTGCGCTTCCTCGTTCTGGCGGAAGTGCACGGTAACAGGACGCCCCAGCTCCTGGCTGATCGTTCTTGTGAAGTAGTCCGCGGCGCTGCGGTCGAGCTGTTCGGCCGCGTAGTCCCCCATGACACTTAAGTAGAGCGTCTGCTCTTCAAAGACATGTCCGTCCGGCGTCACGGCGCGCATCCACGGATCCTGCTGGTTTTCCTGCACAAGACGCATGGCGGCAGGCAGCACGTCATCGATCCCCAGTGCGGGCAGCACGACGGTCATTTCGATGCGCACATCCTTGAGCCCCGGCACGGCGGCCAGGATCTCGCGGCGGATGCTCTCCTCCCAGGCACTGTCCGGTGTGAAGTTGGACGTGCCGGTCAGGTACAGACATCCTGCGTCTTTGGACAGGACCGCATCGTTGATCTCAACGGTCTGTCCGGTATGTAAATATCTCTCCAGGATCTTGTTGATCATTTAAAATACGACTCCGCTTTTTCTCTCCAGAACTCTTCCTCGGCGCTCTGCGGTGCATCCAGTTCCAGATCGCACGGCACGCTGCGGCCGGTCTCTTCGTCGATCGTGACGAAGGTCATATAGCCTTCTGCGACGAGCTTTCTCGGCACCAGGGTATAGACGCCGGTGCGCATGGTCATGGTCTTGCCGCCGACTCTGACGACGGTGACTTCATACTGCAGCACATCGCCGAGGTGCGCCGGGACTTTAAAGTCAAAGCTGTGGATGTCCTTGTAGACGATGTTCAGGTTTTCCTGGCGCGCTTCGACGGTCGCCATGTAGTTCGCCTCGAAGGCCCACTCCATCGCGCGGCCTGCGTACAGAGTCATGTGCGCGTTCAGGTCTCTTGCGATAACGGTATGCAGGGTTTTAAATGTCTTCATAGTGTTTCACCAGTTCTACGAGAGCAGACGTGATCTCGCTCTCATCGACGACTTTCAGTTTCTCTCCTTTGCGGAACAGCAGGCCTTTGCCGTTGCCGCCGGCGACGCCCAGGTCAGCTTCTCTCGCCTCACCGGGGCCGTTGACCTCGCAGCCCATGACGGCGACCGTCAGGGGCCGTTTGCCCTCTTCCTGCCGCTTTCTTCCGATGGGCGCGAGCGCCTCTTCCACCTGCAGGACGATGGTCTCAAGATCCACCTTGGTCCTGCCGCAGGTCGGACAGGAGACGATATTGATCGGCTCCTTCTCCCTGCCGCACGCGGCGAGGATCTTTCTCGCGGCGGTGACTTCCGCTGCGGGGTCTCCGGTCAGGGATACGCGCATCGTATCGCCGATGCCATCCATCAGGAGTGTGCCCAGGCCGACCGCGGACTTGATGATGCCGCTTTCCCTAGTGCCCGCCTCGGTCACACCGATGTGCAGCGGGTAGTCGCAGGCTTTATCGACGAGCCGGTACGCCTCGATGGTCGTCGGGACGTCCGAAGACTTCAGCGACACCGCGATGTCGGTAAAATCCATCTCCTCGAGCCGGCGCACGTTGCGCAGCGCACTCTCCGCGAGCGCCCTTGCGGTCGGGCCGTAAAGCTCGAGCAGGTCTTTTTCCAGCGAGCCGGAGTTCACGCCGACGCGGATCGGGATCTGCCGCTTCTTGCAGGCGTCCACAACGGCCTTCACGCGGTCGTCATCGCCGATGTTGCCGGGGTTGATGCGGATCTTGTCCGCGCCGTTTTCCACCGCCGCGACCGCCAGCCGGTAGTCGAAGTGGATGTCTGCCACGAGCGGCATATCCGTCTGTTTGCGGATCTCGCCGAAGGCGGCTGCCGCCTCCATGGTCGGCACTGCCAGACGCACGATGTCGCAGCCGGCGTCTTCCAGCCGTTTGATCTGCGCCAGGCACGCTTCGACATCCTCAGTATGGACGTTCAGCATGGACTGCACCGCGACCGGTGCGCCGCCGCCGATTTTTACCTGTCTTACTTGGATTTGCTTTTTCATAGCGGGTCTTGTCCTCTTCACAGTTTATCAGGCTCAGCCGCCGAACAACGGCGCGATGAACCGGGCGATATCGTTCCAGGTGACGTAGAGCATCAGGGCGATCAGGACGAGGAAGCCGGCGATGTTCACCTTGGCCTCCATCTCGTCGGTCACGCGTTTGCCCGTCAGTTTTCGGATGATGACGAACACCAGCCGCCCGCCGTCGAGCGCCGGGAACGGCAGCAGGTTCATGATCCCGAGGTTCAGCGAGATCAGCGCCATCAGGTAGATCATATTCAGAAGACCGGTCTTCACGGTCTGGTTGACGATGTAGACGATGCCCACAGGACCGGACAGTTCCTTTGTGGATACCTGCCCCGTGAACAGCTGCTTGAGCACGCCGTACATGTCGCGGGTCAGGTTCCAGGTCGCCTTCGGTCCCTGCACGAATGCACCGGCAAGGTCTTTCTCAAAGGCGGGCTGTACGCCGATCATGCGGCGGCCGCCCTCTTCGTACGTCTCGCAGGTCAGGGTCACTTCCTGTCCGCTGCGGCGCACCACGATGGTCTGCGTATCGGTATCCGAAGCGTTGATGTACTCGGTCAGGTCCGTCCACTCTTCGATGGCATTGCCGTTGACGGAAACGAGTTCGTCCCCCTGCATCAGACCTGCCTGCTGCGCCGGACTGCCTTCGATGATGACATCGAGCGTCGTGGTGGCAACGCCCATCTGATATGTCAGGATGATCATCAGGATCAGGGCGAGCAGGAAGTTCATTGCCGGCCCCGCCACGAGGATCACGGCTTTCTGCCAGGCCTTCTTGTTGCTGAATGCACGCGGCTCTTCGGACTCCTCGTCCTCGCCTTCCATCTCACAGAATCCGCCGATCGGCAGGATGCGGAGCGAGTACTCTGTCTCGCCCTTCTGCCGCTTGAAGAAAGCCGGTCCCATGCCGAGCGCAAACCGGTTGACCTTGACATCGCACGCCTTGGCGGCCATAAAATGCCCCAGTTCATGGATGAAGATCAGGATACAGAACATTAAAATCGCAGCGATGGCGGTGATCATAGACTCGAAAGCACCTCCTCCGTCATCCTGCGCGCGGCAGCGTCCGCCGCGAAGACATCTTCAATGGTATTGAGTGCCGTGTTCTCATAACGGTCCATCACCTTGAGCAATGTGTTCTGAATGTCGATGAACCGGATCTTTTCCGCCAGGAATGCGGCCACGAGGACCTCGTTGGCCCCGTTGAGCGCCGCGGTGGCTGTCCCGCCGCGCTCCAAAGACTCATAGGCGAGCGGGATCGTCCGGAACACGTTCGTGTCCGGCACTTCAAAGGTCAGGCCGCCTGTGAGCGCGGCAAAGTCAAGGCGCGGCGCACCTGTGGTATCTCTTTTGGGCCAGTCCAGTGCATAGGCGATCGGCACGCGCATGTCAGGCGTCCCGAGTTGCGCGAGCACCGCCCCGTCGGTAAACCGGACCATGGAATGCACGATGCTCTGCGGATGCACGACCACCTCGATCTCGGAAGGCGCCATGCCAAACAGATGCTTCGCCTCGATGATCTCGAGACATTTATTGACCATGCTGGCGCTGTCCACGGTGATCTTTCTGCCCATGGACCAGTTCGGATGTGCGAGCGCCTGCGCCAGCGTGACATTTTCAAGCTGCTCCAGCGAGTACCCTCTGAACGGGCCGCCGGATGCGGTCAGGATGACGGACGCCGGACGGTTGCCCATCGCCGCCTCCAGGCACTGGAAGATGGCGCTGTGCTCGCTGTCGACGGGAAGGATCTTCACGCCCTTCTCCGCCGCCCGCCGCATGACGAGTTCGCCGCCCGTGACGAGCGTTTCTTTATTGGCGAGGGCGATGTCCTTGCCAGCCTCGATCGCAGCCAGCGTCGGTGCCAGACCGCGGATGCCGACCAGCGCGTTGACGACGAGGTCCCCCTCGCCCGCCGCGGCTTCGCACAGCCCTTCATCGCCGGACAGGACAGCAAGATCCGGGTAGTCCCGCCGCAGATCCTCCGCGTCCTTCTCCTCTGCCACCACGACCATGCGCGGTGCGAATTCTTCGATCTGCTCGCGGAGCAACCCGATGCGTTTGCCGCAGCACAAACAAGAGACAGTGAACCTGTCTCTGTGAATGCGCACGATATCCAGACACTGCGTCCCGATAGAGCCGGTGCTCCCCAGGATGATGAGAGACTTCATGCTAAAGCGATTCCTTTCCGGCAGAGCCTTATGCCCCGCCCTGCAACTACAGCGCGCCGAACGGCACGATGACGAGCTGGATATAGTAGAACACCAGAGGCGCGGTGAACAGAACGCTGTCAAAGCGGTCCAGGATGCCGCCATGCCCCGGGATGAGATTGCCGTAGTCCTTGATGCCCATCTTGCGCTTGAAGATGGAGGCGGTCAGGTCGCCGAACTGCGAGAAGACGCCGCACAGACCGCCGAGGATAAAGCAGTGCACGGTGTACGCCGGTGCGAAGAACACGCCGAACAGCCCGCAGAGCAGGACCGCGCCGCACACGCCGCCGAGCGACCCCTCGATGGTCTTCTTCGGGCTGATCTTCGGGCAGAGCTTGTGCTTGCCGAGGAACACGCCGGCGAAATACGCGAAGATGTCCGTGCCGAACGCGCCGAGAACGATGACCCATACCAGAATGGATGCCACAGACTCATCGACCAGCATCACGTGGAAGGAAAAGAACACCACGTAGACGATGCCGGTGATCGTCGCCATCGCATCTTCGAGCTTTCTCTTCTCGATCGCAAACAGATACAGCACGGAAGCCGCTACGCTTGCGAACAGCCAGAACGTGTAGTAATACGCGCCCTGCTGCCAGCCCATCGCCCCCTGCCGCCAGAGGATGATGTTCAGCAGGTACAAAAGCGCCAGCGAGAAGACCCCGATCGGATAGGACGGATGGATGTCCAGACTGTGAAAGCCCTTATAAAACTCATAAAGACCGACCGCGCCGACAAAGACGCAGCCAGCCATGAGCACGTAACCGCCAAAGTATAACAGTGCCAGGAAAGGCGCCATGATCAGTCCTGCGAGGATCCTAGTCTTCATTCGTTGCGCCCTCCAAAGCGTCTTTCCCTGTTCCCGAAGGAACGCAGGATGGTTTCGTATTCATCCGGTGTGAAGTCCGGCCAGAGCGTATCGCAGAAATACAGCTCCGCGTACGCCGCCTGCCACATCAGATAGTTGGACAGGCGCACTTCCCCGCCCGGACGGATGATCAGATCCGGATCGGGCACGCCGAACTTGCCGGTGTAAAGGTGCTTGCTGATGCTCTCCTCGTCGATGTCCGCCGGATCGAGCTCGCCCGCCTTCACCATCTCCGCCAGCTCGCGGACGCCGCGGACGACTTCGTCCCGGCTGCCGTAGTTGAGCGCGATGTTGAACGTGAGCCCGGTGTTGTTGCGGGTCTTGAAGATGGTCCGGCCGAGCGCTTCCCTGACGTTCTCGGGCATGATGCTCCAGTCGCCGAGGATGTTGACGCGGACATTCTCCTCGTGCAGCTCCTCGAGATCCTGGTTGACGTACTTGATGAGAAGACCGAAGATGCCGCCGATCTCCTCCTGGGTGCGCTTCCAGTTCTCCGTCGAGAACGCATAGACCGTCAGGTACTGCACGCCAAGATCGGAAGAGCGTCTCACGATCTCCCGCATGGCTTTCATACCGGCGTTGTGGCCCATGACACGAGGCAGTTTTCTCTTTGTCGCCCATCTGCCGTTGCCGTCCATGATGATGGCAACGTGACGGGGCAGATTGGTTGCTTCTGTCATATGCCTATACTTCCATGATCTCTTTGTTCTTCGCAGCGATGACTTCGTCGACCTTCTTGATGCCGGCGTCGACAGCCTTCTGGATCAGATCAAGTTCCTGCTTGCTGTCGTCTTCCGTCAGCTCGCCTGCCTTTTCTTCCTTCTTGATCATGTCGTTTGCCTTTTTGCGCAGGTTGCGGATCGCGACCTTGCCTTCCTCACCCATCGCATGGACGGTCTTGGTCAGTTCCTTTCTTCTCTCCTCGGTGACCTGGGGGATGGACAGGCGGACCATCTTGCCGTCGTTGACGGGGTTGATGCCGATGTTGGCTGCGAGGATCGCACGCTCGATGTTGCCGATCGCCTTGGGGTCAAACGGCGTGACCGCGATGGTGCGGGGATCCGGGCAGGAAATGTTCGCAAGCTGCTTGAGCGGTGTGGGGGTGCCGTAGTACTCGACTTCCACGCGGTCAAGCAGAGCCGGGTTGGCGCGGCCTGCACGGACGGTGTTGAGTTCGGTCTTGAGAGACTCGATGCTCTTTGCGATCTTTTCATCCAATGTGTTCAGTACTTGCTCGCTCATGGTGTATCCTCCTTCATGATACAGTAATCGCTCAGTCTTTCTTTCGCTGCTCTAGGAGATCAGCGTCCCGATCGGCTCGCCCATCACGGCGCGCATCATATTGCCTTCTTCAGACAGTGCAAAGACGTGGATCGGGATATCGTTGTCCTTGCAGAGGGAAGCCGCTGTCAGGTCCATGACCTTGAGGTCTTTTTCCAGGACTTCCATGTGGGTCAGTTTGTCGTATCTCACTGCGTTCGGATCTTCCTTGGGATCCGCGGAATACACGGCATCGATGTTCTTGGCGAACAGGATGACGTCCGCGCCGATCTCCGCCGCCCGGAGTGCCGCCGCCGTATCCGTCGAGAAGTACGGATGGCCGGTGCCGCCGCCGAGGATGGTGATGCAGCCTTCCTTGAGAAGCTTGTCCGCCTCGCGGATCGTGTACTGGTCCGCCACTTCCTTCATGTTGATGGAGGTCAGTGTGCGGGCGTCAAGGCCGGCCGCCTTGAGGGCATCCTGCAGGGCCAGCGAGTTCATGATGGTCGCCAGCATGCCGATGCTGTCCGCTGTGGCGCGGTCCATGTCGCCGCTGGTGCGGCCTCTCCAGAAGTTGCCGCCGCCGATGACGATGGCGATCTCGACGCCGAGGTCGTGGATCTCTTTGATCTGCGCCGCGGCTTTCTTCAGCATTTCATCGGAAAACCCGGTCTTCTTCTCTCCGGCGAGCGCCTCGCCGCTCATCTTCAGCAGTACGCGTTTGTAAGCAGGTTCTTTCATGGATCTCTCCTTGTCAGTCACTTTGAAGACGCCATATGCGTCCGATTATATTGGAAGTATTATACCATAAAACAGCGGGCGCTGAAACGTCCGCTGTCTTTTTGATTGCCTGAACGATGTTCTTTTTTACGGCTGCCTGCAGCGGTCAGAACCGCACGATCTCCGGACCGTACGGAGAATTGGTCGGCGCCGTGTAGCTCGTGCCGCTCATATAACGCAGGGTGCCTGTCGCAGGATCCAGTACAATAAAACTGGACAGTGTCACATTCGAGCGGGTCGTCCCCCTGACATATCCGATCACCGCTACGAAATGATTGTTGCCGGTCGGCGGATTGTAGCAGTTCATAATGCAGGGTCTGCCCGCCGTGATCTCATCATAGACCGCTTTATACAGACTGGCATTCGTTGAATAATACTGCATGGTACCGCCGGCTCTGCCCCAATGCGCATAGCTGCTTCCCCCGCCGTACTCCTGGATGATGCGCGCTTTGTAGCTTGAGTACCCATTGAGCGGGAACTGCCCGTCGATGACCACCCTGCAGTACGCCATGGAATACAGGCCGCAGGGACCGGAATACGGCTGCTTGCCGATCGCCGCGATCAGCGAAGCATCATAGGAAAGGATCGTATCCGGTGCGACTATTTTTCCGGACGAATCAAGCCTGTACCCGTTTTCATTGACATAGTATTTCCGGCCGTTCTCCTCTATCCATGTGCTTTTGACAACTTTTCCGTTGGCTCCAAGCCAGCGCCAGCCGGTCGTGTCGCAGGCCCACTCATTGGCTGCCATATATCCGTCGGCTTTTAAGTAATAATCCTCTCCCTTATCATTGATCCATTTGCTGGTCACCATTTTCCCGTTACTGCCCAAATAGCACCAGCCCTTTGTAGCCTTGGCCCAGCTGTTTGCCGCCATGTATCCATCAGCTTTTAAATAGTACCAGGCCCCTCCGGATTCGATCCATCGGCTCTGCACCATTTTTCCGTTTCCGCCCAGATAACACCAGCCCTGGGTGGCTTTCCCCCATTCATTGGCGGCCATATATCCGTCGGATTTTATATAGTACCAGGCATCGGCATCATACACCCATCTGTGGAACACCTGACGGCCATCGCTGCCCATATAGCACCAGCCCTTTGAAGCCTTGGCCCAGCTGTTTACCGCCATGTATCCATTGGATTTCAGATAGTACCACTCATCATCGTCTTCATCGAAAAACCATCTTCCGCTCAGCAGTTCGCCGCCGCTGCCCATATAACAGCGGCCTTTGCCGTCCTGAATCCATTCCCCGGCAGCCATGTAGCCATCGGATTTCATGTAATACCAGATACCGCCGGAACGCACCCAGCTATCAACCACCATTTCCCCGTCGCTATTAAGATAGCACCAGCCTTTGCTGGCTCTGGCCCATTCATTGACTGCCCTGTATCCGCTGGATTTCAGGTAATACCAGACGCCATTGTCAAGAAGCCATCTGCTGGTCATAAGACGGCCTCTTCCATCCAAATAGCACCAGCCTTTTCCGTCATGGATCCATTCAGAGGCAGCCATATAGCCATTGGCCTTCAGGTAGTACCATACGCCGCCGGACTTCACCCATTTATTCGCGGCCATCACACCATTGCTGTCAATGTAGCACCAGAGTGTGCCATATTTGACCCACTCACTGACAGCTCTGCTGCCGTCAGGCTTTAAATAATACCATTGGCCGTTTTCTTTGTGCCACCCCTGCAGGGATGCGCTTTTTGAAGTCACCGTAAAGAGTGCATCCAGCACTTTTTCCGCCCCGGCATTGTCATAAGCAGTAACCCGGTAGTAATACTCGCCGGCAGGCAAGGTGCCAAAACGGATCGCGCTGTCTGCGCTCCTGATATCAAACACCTTTGCATTGACACCCGTGGCATTGTAATACGCATCCGGCATGTACTTTCCGGTCGATGCATTAACAACGCCGATTTCTACGCGGCTGATGGTTCCGGCAGCCGTGATCGTCCCCTTGATCGAGTACGAGCTGCCCGCCTGCAGTGTTGTGGGGTATGCTTCCCCGGTCACGGTAAAGCGGTCTGTTGCGGTGTCCGCATAACTCACAACAGGAAGAAACGCGGTATTTGCCGTCAGGAAAACTGCCAGGAGCAGGATCAGCAGACAAAGGCCGCGCTGGGTATGCGATTGTTCAGTATTCGTTCTCATTCTCATTATTCACCATATAAAACAAGGCCATTACCTGTTTTTTTGTACCAAAAACAAAGAAATGGACCAGTTCCCAAATAGTTTACCGTAATTGCCCTCGCAAGTCAAATCCGCAGCAGCGCTGTGCGCACCAGGCGATGCCGCAGCGGCTCTGCTGAAACCAAAACGCGGCACCCGCAGGCGCCGCGCATATCGCTGTCTTCTTCCTGATGCTGTCTAGCCGAGTACTTTCAGGATCTCTTCCTTGGGCATCGCACCGACGAGCTTGCCGGCCGCTTCGCCGCCCTTGAACAGGATCATGGTCGGGATGCTCATGACGCCGAACTGCGCCGCGAGTTCCTGCTCTTCATCGACGTTGACCTTGCCGACGATCAGGTCGTCGCGCTCTTCGGAAATCTCCTCGAGCACCGGTCCCACCATCTGGCAGGGACCGCACCAGACTGCCCAGAAATCCACCAGTACAGGCTTCTCCGCCTGCAGTACTTCCGCTTCAAAATTGTCTTTTGTGATCTTGATCGTTGCCATCTGTACTCCTTTCTTCGCATCGCCCTTAGAATACGATCCACCATGCGATCGGGTGCATCAGGACATTGTTCCCTTTCCTATACTGATTTTCATCAGTAGATAAAGTATATACTGTTTTCCAGTATCTTTCAAACTATTTGCGGTCTTCTTTGGGGAGGAATCGCTGCCACAGCACCAGCGCCAGAATGACCGCCGTCACGCCGCCGAGGAACTTGCCCACGAACATCGGCAGGATCATCCCCTGGTCGGCGTTCGCGCAGAAGCCGAGATGGTCGCCGAGCACAAAGCAGGCGGAAACCGTGAACGCGCAGTTGACGATCTTCCCCTTCGGACTCATGTCCTTCATCATCTGGAACATCGGGATGTTGTTTGCGAGGTTGGCGATCAGCCCCGCCACGCTGGTCTCGTCGAGTCCGACTCTGGCGCCGACCTTCTGCAGGGCGCCGCTGAAGTTCTTTGTGATGAACGTGACCATCGGGAAGGCTCCGAGCAGCACCAGCGCGATGCCGCCGACGACCTGCAGGGCGTCAAGCAGCGGCACGACGCCTTCCGCATTCTCCTCCACCATCACGTGAAACAGCGGGAGCCGGATGCCGGTCAGATACTGGAATACCGCGAGCACGGTCCCGCAGGTCACGACGACCGTGACCCCTTTGCCGAATGCGATGAACCCTTTCATCATCTTGTTCTGGATCAGCAGCAGGCCGATGATGATCAGCACCGCCACGACGGCGACCGGGATCGTATTCATGATGATCTGTCCGAAGGTGATGTCATAGCCGGTCCCCATCATCGTCAGGCCGCCGAGGATGCAGCCTACGGGAATGGTCGCAAACCCGATGAGCATGCCGGAGGCGAGATAGGCGCGGTCTTTTTCTTCGATGATGCCCATGCCGACCGGGATGTTGAATACGACGTTGATGCCCATCGCAGAGGCGACGACGATGCCGGTGAAGCTGCCAAGCGCCGGCGTCTCCGCCAGCTCCATCGCGAGCGGATAGCCGCCGAGGTCCATCCCGAGCAGCAGCCCGGCGAAGATCGACGGATCGCAGCCGATGGCTGAGAAGAAGGCACCGAGCACGCCGCCGAGCACGATCTTGATGACCGGCACCAGCGCGATCATACCGACCATGGCAATCGCGAGTGTGCCCATCGCCTCAAAGCCGGCGTCAAACCGCTCACCGTACCCTTTCTTATTGCCCCGGATCTTGTCGATGCCGCCGACGATCATGAAGACGACCATGATCAGCATGATGGCTTTGTTGGCTGAAAAGGTGGAGATATATTCCTTAAACGAATCGATCAAAATATCCATTGTTCTGTCTCTCCCGGATGCGCGCCGGCAAACGGTGCTGCCTATGCGTTCCGCTGTTCGTTGGGGGGTATGTTTGCATGCAGTGACTAAAAGTCATTGAAACTCGCCTAATTATAGTAATCGCTCCTCTCACTGTCAACGCAAACCCGTTCAAAAAACAAAAAATCCGCCGCGGCGGATCCATTTGGAAACAAAGCGCAGCGGGCCGCGGCCTCAAAAGCCGCTGATCGCACCGCAGCGCAGCGCCGCACGCAGCGGCCGCGGTCTGTCCGGTGCTGCTGGCTGCCGCGACTGCAGGTACCGCGCCGTCTCAGCGGACCTCTGCTGCAGCCGCAAAAGCAGCCGCCTGGGCGGTCGACCAGCAGAGCTGCAGGTTGTACCCGCCGCTGATCGCATCGGCATCCAGTGCTTCACCGATGATATAGATACCGGGATGGTCTTTCAGCTCCATGGTGGTCATATGGATCTGGGACAGCACAGCGCCGCCCTTCGTGACCATGGCTGTTTTGAACCCTTCTGTGTCTTTCACAACGAAGGTGTCTTCTGTCAGAAGATGCGCCAGCCTTTTGGGGGAATCCGCGGCGCGCTGCACCAACAGAGCCGCCAGCCGCTTAGGCAGTGCAAAGGCGGCGGCTACCGCTTTTCCGGTCCGCAGGCCCTGCGCCCGGATCGCGGCGTAGGCGTCGTCGAATGTCATGGGATGGATGTAGCTGAGCGCGATCCGGCTGCCGCGCGCGGCATGGCTGGAGATATCCAGCGCGCAGGGCCCTGAAAACGCCCCATGCGTAAAGAGCAGAGCCCCTTCCCTGTGGACGCTCTTCTGTCCGTCCCTGTGGATACTGACCCGCACATGCTGGAGCGAGATGCCCGCCAGTTCCTCATACGGGTATTCCTCCGGGATCACTGGCACGAGCGCCGGCGAAAGCGGACTGACCGCTATGCCGAGGTCACGCTGCAGGACTTCAAACATCCCGCCGTCCGATCCGGTGGTCGGATAGGAGCATCCGCCGGTCGCGATCACAATCTTTCTGGTCAGAAAACTGTGCGATTCCGTATATATACAATAAATATTATCTTGTTCACCTATGGCTGTCACACGTTCTTCGCGGCAAACGGCAAACCCGTTCTGCGAAGCGGCTTTCAGGTACACGTCCAACACATCCTGCGCCTGCATCGAGACGGGCAGCACCCGGCCAGACTCGTCCGCATAGAGCGGCACCCCCGCCTGCTCCAGGAACTGCATGCTGTCGCGGTTGCCATACTTATAAAGAACCGTGCGCAGCGCCTTTCCGGCTTCGCCGTAGGCGCCGAGCAGGTCGCGCATATTCCCTTCGTGCGTGATGTTGCAGTGGCCGCCGCCGCTCATCAGCAGTTTGAGGCCGCAGCGCCTGCCACCCTCCAGCACCAGCCTTTTCGGATCGCCAGAGCCGGCATTCCCGCTCTGTGCCCACGCGGGCGAAGCGGCGCACATCAAACCGGACGCCCCCGCGCCGATGATGATCACATCGTATGGATTTGTATCGTTATGCGCAGTCCGTCCGGTCATGGCAGTCTTTCCTTTCTGCATCAGTATATCGGTTTTCCCGTCCCCGGGCAATAAAAGACCCGGCAGCCTTGCAGCCACCGGGCCATGAGTATCTTCTGCGTCAGGCTCTCTTATTTTGCCTGTGCAGCCGCTGTCTGTGCAGCAACTTCAGCAGCAAAGTCTTCGTTCTTCTTCTCGAGGCCTTCGCCGACTTCGAAGCGGATCACCTTGGTCAGGGAGAGGCCCGGATCAACGGAGTTCAGATACTGCGCGACGGACTGCTTGCCGTCCTCTGCTCTGACGTAAGTCTGATCGAGCAGGCAGATCTCTTTGAGCTGCTTCTTCATACGGCCTTCAACCAGACCTGTGAAGACTTTGTTCTCAACGATGTTTGCCTTGTCAGCAACAGCGAGCTCAGCGAGCTTAGCCTTCGCATCGTCGGACAGGAAGTTCGGCAAATAGTTGAAGTTGAATCCCTTCTCTGCTCTCTTCTCTTCCAGGATCGCGGTATCCTCAGCAGACCAGACACCGTCGATGGCCTTGTCGAGGAGCGCGTTCAGGATCGGCTTGGGAAGTGTGAACGGATCGTTCAGAGCGCTTTCCAGAGTGACCTTGTGGATGTTCTCCAGTTCATCAGCGGAGATGTCGTCTCTGCTGACGTACTGCGGGCTCATCGCTGCAACCTGCATCGCGATGTTCTTCAGAGCTGCCTTGTTGGCATCGCTGGCTTCGCCTGCAGCAGCAACGATAACGCCGATGCGGCCGCCGCCGTGGATGTAGGATGTCAGGACATCGCCGGTCGCCTTGTCGATGCGGCGCAGGGACATGTTCTCACCGATCTTCGCGATCTTCGCTGTGAGCGCGTCACCAACGGTAGCGCCATCGTAAGCCATTGCCTTGAAAGCATCCATATCGTTGCTCTCAGCGGTCAGTGCCAGCTTCGCAAGATCATCAACGAATGTGATGAACTCTTCGTTCTTCGCAACAAAGTCTGTCTCGGAGTTGACTTCGACGACTGCCGCTGTCTTCTCATCTTCGCTGATAGCGATTCTGACGAGACCTTCTGCCGCGATACGGCCGGCTTTCTTAGCCGCCTTGGCAAGACCTTTCTCCTTCAGGTATTCGACCGCCTGATCGAGATCGCCATCAGTTTCGACCAGTGCATTTTTGCAGTCCATCATGCCTGCGCCTGTCATTTCGCGCAGTTCTTTTACCATCGATGCTGTGATAGCCATCTTTTCCTCCTTATTTCAACGCTGGGACTATTCTTCGTCCGCAGCCTCTTCCGCAACTTCTTCCGCCTGCTCAGCCGGCATATCAGCCATGCTCTCGCCCTGACGAGCTTCGAGGACAGCATCTGCCATGCAGGAGCTGATCAGTCTGACCGCACGGATCGCGTCGTCGTTCGCCGGGATGACGTAGTCGACATCATCCGGATCGCAGTTGGTGTCTACGATGCCGATGACCGGGATCCCGAGGATCTTGGCTTCTTTGATCGCGATACGCTCTTTGCGCGGGTCAACGATGAACATTGCGCCGGGCATACCGGGCATGTCTTTGATACCACCCAGGTACTTCTCGAGTCTCTCCTGCTCTCTCTTGAGCATCAGGACTTCCTTCTTGGACAGCTTCTCGAATGTGCCGTCCGCTTCCATCGCGGTGATGTCGTTCAGTCTCTTGATACGGGTGGAAATGGTCTTGTAGTTGGTCAGCATGCCGCCGAGCCATCTCTGGTTGACATAGTACTGATCGCAGCGGAGCGCTTCGTCATGGATCGCGGTCTGCGCCTGCTTCTTGGTGCCGACGAAGAGGATCGGTTTGCCGGTAGCAGCAACCTTCTTCATGAAGTCATACGCTTCGTCGATCAGCTTGACTGTCTTGGACAGG
The DNA here is from genome assembly GCA_902790905.1 of uncultured Eubacteriales bacterium. Classification (GTDB taxonomy): domain Bacteria; phylum Bacillota; class Clostridia; order Peptostreptococcales; family Anaerovoracaceae; genus RUG13615. The sequence goes on along the minus strand of CADATO010000002.1, from coordinate 65,719 downwards.
TCGATGATGTAGATCCCGTTGCGCTCCGTGAAAATGTAGGGAGCCATTTTCGGGTTCCATCTTCTGGTCTGGTGGCCAAAGTGGACACCGGCTTCAAGCAGCTGTTTCATGCTAAGTACGGACATTTGTTTACCTCCTGGTTTTTACCTTCCACCGGCGGTGGGTCTTTCGGCGAACAGACCCTTGCGGGCACCTTCTCGCCCCATCCCGGTGTGACTATTGAATATGACGCAAAACAAAGAGCGCCGTGTAATATAATACAGGAATCGCCCAGTGATTGCAAGCAATAATATGATTTTTCAGGGCAGCATCCGCAGATACTCGGTAAACCGCTTCCGAAACGCCACATACGATCCCTTTCCGACCTCCAGCGTGCGTCCGTTGTCAAAGAAGATCCGAACATCCTGCAGCTTCTCCACGCGGTCCAGATCTATCAATAGATAGGAATGGCAGAAATCAAAAGATGCCGGCAGGCGCCCGGCAATATCCGCCAGTTTGCCCCGCACGACGACTTCTCCCCTGTCCGTGACGATATGAATGTACCTGGTTTCCTGCGCGATATACAGGATGGATGCGATCCTGACCTTCTGGGTCAGATCCCTGCTGATGATCGGCAGATATTTTCTGCTTGCCGTACCCATGTGCTGCCGCCCCCTCTGCTGTCTGTACGATCTGCATGTATTGTTATCTGTTTCCATCCATCACTCAGACGTGTCTTCCATTCTCCTCTTCAGCAGTTTTGCAAGTTCGACCACTTCATTGATCCTGAGCAGATCCTCCATCCCCACGTCGCCCAGTTTCTTTCCCGCTTCATCCCAGAGGTACGGCACCGCTGTGCCGACCGTTTCGCAGAAAATCTCGTTCGGCTGCACTTCAAGATAGACCATGATCCTGCCAAGGACTTCCAGACTCGGAGAACTCTTTGCATTCTCAATATGGCTCAGATGGTTCTGAGAGATCCCGGCTGCCTCTGCAAGCGCTTCCTGCCTGATGCCCTTTCTTTCCCGCGCCTGCTTGATCCGTCGGCCGATCCCGGTCATATCAATCTTCATGACTTGCTCTGCTGCCTCTTTTAGGAGATAGTATCTGTACAAATCAATTATAGAAAACCGCCCTTATAAAGATAATGACCTCAGAATCCATACTTGGATTCTGAGCCCATATAATGGCAAATATTTCTTAAAGAAAACGAAGAGCGGCCTGATCAGGTCGCTCTCTTCAACAGTTCATAATAAAGCTGCGGCAGCCGCGCACAGTGCCGTCTTAAGAGGCTATTCCTCTTCTTCTCTTCTGTAGGTGATCCACTCGTTGGCGATCTCTCTTGCAGCTACAGAGACCGGTTTTTCACGGTTGTCAGACGCGTCGAGGGGCGGTTCACCGGCGATGATGTTGCGGGCTCTTTTCGCCGCAAGGATCACCAGGGTGTACTTGCTGTCCGCTTTGGTTCTCAGTTCATTGATGGATGGATACAACATTTTTATTCCTCCTCGTACCGTCTGATCGTCTCTTCGATCGTTTCGTCCACCTCGAGATGGCTCGCCTGCACGATGCTGAGCACCTGCTCTGCAGCCACGTCGAGATCGTCGTTGACGACAACATAATCATATTCTCTGGCTGTGCCGATCTCGGTCAGCGCTTTGGCAAGACGCTTTTCAATCACATCCTGCGCATCCGTGCCCCGGTGCTCAAGACGCCTTCTCAGTTCCTTGATGGAAGGCGGCAGGATGAAGATCAGAACAGCTCCGGGCATGGCCTTGCGTACATTCATGGCGCCCTGGATGTCGATGTCCAGAATGATGTCAGCACCCTCTGCGAGCCGTTTTTCCACAGGAGCTTTCGGCGTGCCGTAGTAGTTGCCGAACACGTCCGCCCATTCGAGGAATCCGCCGTCTTCGATCGTTGCCTCAAACTCCTCGCGTGTCGCGAAGTAGTAGTGAACGCCGTGCTCCTCGCCTTCCCGCTTGCCGCGGGTCGTCATGGAGATCGAGAACTCCGCTGCAGGCCACCGCTCCATCACCTTTTTGATGATCGAACCTTTTCCTGTTCCGGAAGGTCCGGATATGACGATGAGTCTGCCCTGCTTCATGTTCTCTCCCTGTGTGCGCTATCTTGCGAAATAATATTTTAACACAGCAATCTGTCTATTTCAATGTCTGTAGAGAAAAACTTGTGCGGAAGGGTGTTCTATGCGGGACAATTGCGAGCCGCCGGCACTTAGCGACTGCCAAGCGCCGCGCAGGCAGAGCTTAGTACCGCTGCGAGCGAGCATTAGCGAAAGCGTGTCCCGGATAGAACACCCTTCCGCATTGATATTCTCTATTCGATATTCTGTACCTGTTCGCGGATCTTCTCCACTTCGTTCTTGATGTCGAGCATTTTGGACGTAATCGCCAGATCGTTCGCCTTGGAGCCGATCGTGTTCGCTTCGCGGTTCATCTCCTGGATCAGGAAGTCCAGCTTCTTGCCTTCCGGATTTTCGGAACGCAGGATCTGCCCGAGCTGCGACACATGGCTGCGCAGACGCACGATCTCCTCGGTGATGTTGCTCTTGTCGGCAAACATGGCCGCCTCGAGTGCGATCCTCTCTTCCGGGATCTCCGCCTGCCCGTCCAGCAGCTCGTGGATCCGCTGGCGCATTCTGTCGACGTATTCCTTCGCCATCTCCGGGCCGCGCGCTTCGATGACATCGACCATACCGAGCACGGCATCCCCGCGCGCGATCAGATCTTCCGCCAGTTTGGCGCCCTCGATCTCCCGCATCTTCGCGTGGGCGCTGAGCGCTTCCGCGGCAGCCTTCACCATCGCAGCGGTCATCTCCTCTTCATCGCCTGTACGCGGGACAACGGTCATCACATCCGGCAGCGACGCCAGATACTCGATGCTGACCGCCTCGCTGCTCCTGCCGAGCTTCTCCGCCAGGGCGGAAAGGCCGTACTGATACTTCTTGGCGAGCGCTTCGTTGAAGTCTACCTGCACATCGTCGTCGGTGAATGTCTCGACCTGGAAGCCGACCTCCACCTTGCCGCGCCGGATCATATCCTTGACGGTGCGGCGGACGGCGTCCTCGGCGAAGATATAGCGCCGCGGCATTTTGATGTTCACATCAAGATAGCGGTGATTGACCGATTTGACTTCACAGACGACGCTGCGTTTCTCATCCCGGTACTCCCCGCGCCCAAAACCTGTCATGCTTTTTATCATACGTTTTCTCCCTCTTCTGGTGTTTTCTATGATAAACTTGTTTTTATTATAGCACCGGAAAAGGAGAAGACTCAAATGGCTTACGACGGAATGGTCACCAGGGCCATCGCTCACGAACTGAATGAACGGCTCTCGCGCGGCAAGATCGAGAAGATCTACCAGCCGGAACGGGAGGAAATCGTACTGGTCGTCAGGACCCGGGAAGGCAGATACAAACTGTACCTGTCCTGCGCGGGCAGTCATTGCGGTGCCTATATATCGGAAGAAGAGTACACCAATCCCCCTTCCCCGTCCGCCTTCTGCATGCTGCTCAGAAAGCATATGCAGGGCGGCGTGCTCCTCGAAGTGGTTCAGAAAGACTGCGAACGTATTCTGGAAATCGCGGCAGAGTCCTTCGATGAGCTGGGGGTCAAGAGCACCAGGCGTCTGATCGTGGAGATCATGGGCCGGCACAGCAACATCCTGCTCGTGGATGACAGGACCGGCAAGATCCTGGACGCCGTCAAGCGCGTCTCGATCGATGTGAACCGCGACCGGCAGATCCTGCCCGGCTTCCCGTATGAGTATCCGCCTGATGGCGGCAAGGTCCCGTTTGACAAAGTCACAGCGGAAGAGATCGCATCCTGGCCGCTGCTCTCCGAGCGCGAACCGTCGGATGTGCTGGTATCGCATATCCAGGGGCTGTCGCCGCTCATGGCGCGCGAACTACTGCTCGATGCGCAACTGCCCGCAGACTGGGAGGAAGATCCGGAAGGAAGAATCGCCTATGCACAGCGCATCGCTGCACGGCTTGCAGACATGAATACCCGCATCATCGCAGAGGCTGCGCACAGCCATTCCTTAAGCGGCCCCGCCCCCTGCGTCTATATGAAAGAAGACGGGACACCGGCGGACTTTCACGTCCTTCCCGTTCTCCAGTACGAGGGACGGTACGAATGCCGCAGGTTTGATACCGCCAGCGAAGCAGCTGCGTGGTACTACGCGCACCGCGACGCCTCCAACCGCGTCCGTCAGCGCTCCGCAGATGTCACAAAGGCAGTCAATGCGGCACTGAAAAAGGCGCGTCTTAAGAAGCAGCGCATCCTGGAGGATCTGGAAGAAGCAAAGGACGGGGAGCGATTCCGCCTGTACGGAGAACTCCTCACCGCCAACCTGCACGCCTTCCGGACCGGGGACCCCGAGGTGACGGTCACCAACTATTATAATAACGAGCCGCTCACCATCCCGCTGGACATCCGCTACGCCCCCGCGAAGAACGCGCAGCTCTACTTTAAGAAATACAGCAAGTCCAAGGTGGCGCTCAAGGAAAAGCAGATCCGGCTTGAAGAGACCGACAAGGACATCGCCTATCTGGAGTCCGTCGCCGATCTGGCGGAACGCGCGCAGGAAGTCAGTGAACTGGCAGCGCTCAAAGAGGAACTCATCGAGACCGGATTTGTCCGCCGCAGAAAGCAGAGCAAAGCACCCGGCAAAGGCAAAAAAGAAAAGCCGCAGCCCTTCGTGTATAAGAGCAGCAGCGGTCTTGACATTCTGGCTGGCCGCAACAACAGAGAAAACGACTACCTGACCTTCCGGGTCGCCGGGCGCAATGATCTGTGGTTCCATACGAAGGACATCCCCGGATCGCACGTCATCCTGTTCTGCAGGAATAAAGAGCCGGATGACCGGAGCATCTACGAGGCTGCCCAGATCGCGGCCTTCCACAGCAAAGGCAACCGCTCGGAGAATGTGCCCGTGGACTATACAAAAGTCCGGTACGTCAAGAAACCGAACGGCGCCAAGCCCGGCATGGTGATCTTTACGGACAACCACACGGTCTACGTCGAGCCGAAACGTCCGTAGGACTACCGCTCCGCCGTGTCATATGACCTTTTCGCCACGTTATGTGACCGTATCGTCACACTCTCTTGCACCCGTCACCGGAGGCAGTATACTGGCCTTACCCTTATCTAAGAGATCGGGCCAGCGGAGGATCGGGAAAGAGAAGAGAGATGAAAGAGAACGACATCAGAACGATCCGTTGTACGATCTGCAGCAGGACCAACATGGTCCGTCCGTTCAAGAACGGATACATCTGCGAAGAATGCGTACGCTACATGGTCAAAAGGTATTTATGAACCGGACGGGACAGACCTTGCGGTCGTCCTTCCGGCAGCCCGCTGCAAGAATGGCAACTATCACTTGCATCAATCGTGGTACATTATCTGACTTGCTGCTTCAGTCAATAATCCAACCAGGCGATCTCTCCGTATGACCTAAACGGCCGCGCAACAAGGCGCGGCCGTACTCGTTTTCATGCGTATTCTGTTTTTATGTTCTGCCGCGCATCCTCAGCGCGCCTGTGCACGCAGTCTGGCAAGCACGTCCTCGAAATAGGCCGGCCGCGGAGATCTGAACTCCATATACTCCCCGGTCGACGGATGCACAAATCCCAGGATCCCTGCATGCAGCACCTGCCCTGTCACGCCGAACGGATTCTTCCCCCGCCCGTACAGGTCATCCCCCAGAAGAGGATGATGGATGTATGCCATATGGACGCGGATCTGATGCGTCCTTCCCGTCTCGAGCCGTGCTTCGATCAGTGTATACCGCCCGAAGCGCTCCAGCACTTTATAGTGGGTCACCGCATGCCGCGCGTGCTTTTCCGTCACCGCCTGCCGCAGGCGCATGCCTTCGTCGCGGCCGATCGGCGCGTCCACTGTCCCCTCGTCCTCTTTAAAGTTATTGAGTACAACAGCCTGATACCGCCTGGTGATCGTGTGCGCAGCGAGCTGTTCGGACAGCGACAGATGCGCCTTGTCGGTCTTGGCGACCATCAGCAGGCCGCTGGTATCCTTGTCGATCCTGTGCACGATCCCCGGCCGGACAACGCCGTTGATGGAGGAAAGACTGTCCCCGCAGTGCCAGAGGAGCGCATTGACCAGCGTGCCGGACGGATTGCCCGGTGCGGGATGCACCACCATGCCGCGCGGTTTGTCGACCACGAGCAGATCATCATCCTCATAGACGATATCGAGCGGAATATCCTCCGCCTCTACCGACAGACTGACTGCAGGCGGCACGGTCACCTCGATCTGCTGACCGGCTTTGACCGGTGTTTTTTTGACCTTGCAGACGACGCCGTCGATCGTCACGTTGCCTTCTGCGATCAGCTTCTGCAGATAGCTGCGGGACGTATCGGCCAATGCAAGAGAGAGGGCGGCATCGAGCCTTGCCCCCTCTTCGTCTTTGGTGATTTCTATCAGATGACGTTCCCCTGCCGGCATACGTTAATTCCCCTTCTTATCGCGCTCCGAGAAAAACAGGATATAGATGCACAGCAGGATACAGCCTACCGTGACGAACGAATCCGCAACATTAAAGATCGGGAAGACGCGGAAATCAAACATGTCCACGACATACCCGGCCGCGATCCGGTCGATCAGGTTGCCGATGCCGCCGCCTATGATCATGGCGATCGGCACAAGCAGCATACGGCTCTGGTCCCTGTGCGTGATCATGTATCCCAGACCGACGGCGATCAGCACCACCGGCATAGCAATGAGCAGCAGGCGCTGCCCCTCAAAAGAACTGAACGCTGCACCGGTATTGTGATAGCGGGTGATATGAAAAATGCCCTCGATAACAGGGATGCTTTCGCCCAGCGCCATCCCGTGGACCACCAGGTATTTCACCAGCTGATCCAGTGCGACAGCGCCTGCGATGACTGCTATATACAGCAACATACCGCGCCTCGCCGCTATTTATCGAACGAAGCAGGATCCATGATCAGCGTTCTGCGGTCCTCTCCCGCCTGCGGATCGGGCGATGCCTTGAGTTCGTCCAGTTCGCCTGCCACCAGTGTATGGCGGCCCGCGTCATCCGCCTGCTGCGCAGAAACATCCTCCGCCGGTCTTGTTTCCGTTGCCCTTGTTCCGATCGGGGCATTGACGAGTTCTTCGAGTCTGCCTTCGTCGAACATCGGGAAGAGATCGTCGTCCATGGAGTTGAACCGGTCGAGTTCTTCCTCCAGATACTTCTTATAGCGGTCGCGGAATGCGATGTACCGCTTCTGGAGCGTCTTGTTCTCTTCCTTCAGACGCTCTGCACGGTCTCTGGCTTCGCGGACCGTCAGCTCCGCATCCAGCTCCGCGTTCTTCATCAGCACCTCGGCACGCTTTTCGGCACTGGCGGAGATATCCCCCATCAGGCTTCTGGCTTGCTCAAGAACCTTGACAACTTCCCCTTCGGAGCCTTTGAACTTTTCGTTCTCCTGCTCCAGTGTGGCGATCTCCGTCTTAAGACGCAGGTTCTCTTTCATCAGTTTTTCAAGGTCAACAATGATCTGATCAAGGAACTCATCGACTTCTTCGATGTTGTAGCCGCGGACGCCTTTGGAGAATTCCTTCTTTTCGATATCAAAAGGCGTGATCATAAACTACCTCCAGCCGTCTTTCTGGCTGCTGCCAAAATCAAACCCCTTCGGCGCAGCATCGTTGGTGGATGCGATGTCCACATTCTCCGGCGCGAAGATGAAGATGTTGTTCGCGACTTTCTGCACATTGCCGTTGAGCGCATAGGTAGCGCCGGACAGGAAGTCGAAAATCTTTCTTGCTGTGTCGCTGTCGATCTTCTCCAGATTGATGATGACCGGTTTTCTGCTCTTCAGACTGTCAACGAGTTTGGGGCATTCTTCAAACCCTTCCGGCTCGATGACCATCAGTTTGAATGCACTGGATGCAGCTCTGTTACCCATGGGTACCACCTTCTCTCTCACTGTGTTGCGTGTATAGGTCGCGCGGGGCTCCACCTTGCGTCTTTCGACCGGTGCCTGCGTTTCCAATTCTTCTTCCAGCATATCGTCGTCGATTTCCTCAATGCCGATCAGATCTTTGAACTTATCTAAAACTCCCATTTGATCCTCCTTTGATCAATACACACGGGTGCCGAAAATGGCGCTGCCGACCCTGACGAGGTTGGCCCCTTCTTTGATAGCTGCCTGATAGTCATGGGACATACCCATGGATAAATACTGAAAGTCCAGCCGCTCGTGCTCGATCGCGCCGAACTTGTCATACTGTTCTTTGACTTCGCGGAAGAACGGTCTGGCATCTTCCGGATCATCCACCATCGGGGCAATGCACATCAGCCCCTTGATGCGGACGTGTTCGCAGGTGTCCAGGATCTCGTGGATCAGCCCTTCTGTCTCATCCGTCGTAATGCCGAACTTGCTTTCTTCTTCGGCGGCATTGACCTGGATCAGGATATCCATCGTCAGATCATGCTGCGCCGCGCGTTTGTCGATCTCTTTTGCCAGCTTGAGGCTGTCCACACTGTGGATCAGGCAGACCTTATCGATGATGTATTTCACCTTATTGGTCTGCAGATGACCGATCAGGTGCCAGCGCACCGGCTTGACATGGTCGTACTTGTCCAGGATCTCCTGTACCTTGTTCTCCCCGATGTCCGTTACGCCTTCATCGATCGCGATATTGATTTCCTGCGGTGTGTGCGTTTTGGTGACCGCTACGAGCAGTACATCCTCCGGGATGTTGGCCCGCACGGCTGCCAGATTGCCTTTGATGTCTTCCACTTCATCGCCTCCCAGCTGCGTTTATTTTCCCTCCTGGCTTTTCGGATCCGCCAGGACTTCATCATAGATTTCCAGTGTTTCAACAATATTGCCATCGGCGTCGAGGAACTGGCCTTCCGCCAGTACGCTCTGCTCGCCGTTGCTGATCTTGACCTGCACCGGTGTGAATTCGTAATCGCCTGTCCGGTTTTTGACATACACGCCGACCACACCGTCTCTTTTGGTCAGACAGTGGTTGCTGACCAGCAGCCCGCTGACATCGGTATTAATGACCGTCCCCTCCACGACACGGTCAACGGCAAACCCGCTGTAGTACCGGTTGGTCTCCAGGACCACCTGCCAGCCGTTGTCCGCTTCGCGGATGCTCTTCACGGTCGCGGGGATGTTCTCTCCGTTGAGGACGGCCGTCATCTTTTTGCCGTTCTCATAACGGGAAATCGCTTCCTGGTCGACCCAGAAAAGGATGTACCAGACGCTGTTGTTGGAGATCTTATAGATCGGCTCTCCTGCAACGCAGGTCTTGCGTTTGATATCCATCGGCTCTATATCGAGCGCTTCTGTGTTCTCCCGGGAGAGTTTATCCAGATCATCATAGTCGAAATAGTCTTCATAGCCGTCGACATGATAGGAAATCACGCCTTTGCGCTGACTGACGAAGCCGCTGTCCGGTGCGATATTGACGGTCACGGTGCGGATCAGTCTGTCATACTCGGATCCGGCAGCTTCATCTGCGACCCCCTCTTCCGACTCGCCGTCCGATGCCTCCGCATCCTCGGCAGGCGCCGGCTCCTCGTAGGACGGAGTAAATGCAAAAAGATCGGTCCCTTTTTTGATCTGCGTCCCTTCCTCGATAATCGGATCCATCGTCCCGGACTCTGATGCCGTATAGACTGTCTCGTCCCGGATGATATAGCAGGTGGTGTCATCTGACAACTGCAGATTGCCGTATTCCACCAGTTCCGTACCGGCAAGGGCGCCTGTCAAAGAAGGCACGACCCCGATGACTATATATAAAACGATGATGATCAGAGCGAATACGAATAATGTCCTTTTTCTCTTCTTAGGCATGGTCTTCTCCAGTACCAGTTTACAACAGTTTCAGGACATTATCCACTATTCTTTTCTCCTCTTTGGTCAGTGTCCGTTCTTCCTTTATGAACTTCTCGAACAGGTCCGGCCGCCGCTCCTTTGTCAGCCGCAGTGCCTGTTCAAACTGCCAGAGATGGATGGCTTTATGATTGCCGTTCAGGAGGACCTCCGGGACCTCCATCCCGCGGTATTCGCGCGGTTTGGTGTACTGCGGAGACTCCAGCAGACCGGAATAGATCGATTCCTCATAGGCGGCCTCTTTGGACGCCAGCACGCCGGGGATGAGCCTGGCCACCGCATCGACGAACACGATTGCGGCGGGCTCCCCGCCGGTCAGAATGTAGTCCCCCACAGAGACTTCTTCCATCTGCCAGCCGTCGAGGATCCGCTGGTCGATGCCTTCGTAATGCCCGCACAGGATCACAAGGTCCTCTTCCTTTGCATAGTCCTCCGCCAGCGCCTGGTCGAGCATCCGTCCTTTCGGGGACATGTAGACGATCCGTTTGCCGGCGGCGCCGATGTCCTCCAGACAGCGGAAAACCGGGTCGCAGGTCATGATCAGACCGGGCCCGCCGCCGAACGGATATTCATCTGTCTTTTTATGCTTGTCCAGAGAATAGTCCCGCACATCGTGCAGCCCGATGCTGAGCAGGCCTTTGTTCTCCGCCCGCTGCAGCATGCTCATTTTGAGTGGTGCGAACATCTCCGGAAAGATGGTCAGGATATCAATTTTCATGGTTCGATCAGTCCCTCCGGCACATGGACAACGATCCGGTCCGGGCTTTTGGACAGGATGAAGGCGGGCACACCCGGGATCAGGCAGACCCTGCCGTCCGGCCGCAGCACTTCATAGAGCCTCTGCGGCATATCCGTGCGGATATCCTGCAGCGTGCCGATCACCGTACCGTATTCTGTCTCTACGGGAGCGCCGAGCAGTTCCCGCACGTAATACTCCCCTTCCGGCAGTTTCGGCAGCTCTGCAGCATCCATGTACACATAATGCAGACGCAGCGATTCCGCGGTCTCCCTGTCGGTCACATCCGACAGACGGACGATCGGGATACTGCCCTTGAGCCTTGCGCCAAGGACGTCATGTGCCTGCACCTCTTCCATCGAGGGGCTCTCGGCGCTGCCGTGCTTTGCCGCGCCGCCTTTATCGGCACCCAAAGAGCCGGCCGCTTTTCTGGCGACATACAGCATTTTCAGCATCCCGAACCGCGACGGGTCCTGCGCATAACTATAGATCTTCAGTTCGCCTTTCAGACCGACCACGCCTGTGATCTGCCCGAGCAGGATCAGATCTTTCTGCTCCATTGTCTACTGCCTCCCGGACGGTCTGCTGCCGTCCCGTCTGCTCCAAAAGAGGCACATAGTGACTATGTGCCTCCCCGTTTACTGTACGATCTCTACAACGACCTTTTCTCCGGTCTTGACCGATGCAGCCTTTACCACCGTGCGCAGAGCCTTGGCGATACGCCCCTGCTTGCCGATGATCTTCCCCATATCTTCCGCGGCTACGCGAAGGGTGACCACCGTGGTGCCTGCGTCCTTTTCCTCAGTGACAGAAACTTCATCGGGTTTTGTAACCAGAGCTTTGGCGATGACTTCCACTAATTCGCTCATTGGTCACCACCGCTTTCTTATTCGACGATGCCGACCTTCTTGAAGAGGCTGCGGACTCTTTCCGTGGGCTGCGCACCCTGACCGAGCCATTTCTTAGCTGCTTCTTCATCGATCTTGATGGTGTCGGGCTCTGTCATCGGGTCGAAGTAACCGATCTCCTCGATGAATCTGCCGTCTCTGGCCTTGCGGCTGTCAGCAACGACGACTCTGTAGAAAGGCTTCTTGTTGGCACCCATTCTCTTCAGTCTGATTTTAACCATTTTTGTTTTCCTCCGTTAAGTTAACTATATATTAATTATTGTTATTTACACGCGTAATGCGCTGTCAGCTGTGTTACTGCAGGAACCGCGGCAGCTTGGCGCCGGGCTTCATGAACTGCTTCATCATTTTCCTGGACTGCTCATACTTCTTGATCATGCTGTTGATCTTGCTCACGGGGAGCCCGCAGCCCGCGGAGATGCGCTTTCTGCGGCTCGCATTTAGAATGCCGGGGTCGCGGCGTTCCTCCTTTGTCATGGAGCGGATGATCGCTTCCATCTCGACGAATTCGCGCTCGCCCTTCTCCAGGTCCACGTTCTTCATCGCTTTGCTGTTCTGTCCCGGGAGCATGCCGATGAGCTTGGAAAGTCCGCCCATCTTCTTGATCTGCCCCATCTGGTCGAGGAAGTCGTCCAGCGTGAATTCATTCTTGCGGATCTTGCGCTCCAGTTTGCGCGCTTCTTCCTCTGTATACTGGTTCTCAGCCTGCTCGATCAGGGAGAGGACATCGCCCATGCCGAGGATCCGGCTCGCCATACGCTCCGGATGGAACGGCTCAAGGGCATCCATCTTCTCGCCCATACCGACGAACTTGATCGGCCGGCCTGTTACCTTCTTCGTGGAAAGCGCCGCACCGCCGCGGCCGTCGCCGTCCATCTTTGTCATGATGATGCCGTCGATGCCGAGCCTGTCGTTAAAGCCCTGGGCTGCGTTGACTGCATCCTGACCGGTCATGGCGTCTACGACAAGCAGGATCTCATGCGGCTTGATGGCAGCTTTGATATCCGCCAGCTCCTGCATGAGCGCTTCATCGATTGCCAGACGGCCGGCTGTATCGACGATGAGGACGTTGTAGCCCTTCTTCATCGCTTCTTCCTTGGCTGCCAGTGCGATCTTGACCGGGTCGTTGGTCTCCCGCATCGTGAAGACCGGTGTATTGACACTCTGCCCGACCACTTCGAGCTGGTCGATCGCAGCGGGTCTGTAGACGTCGCAGGCGCAGAGCATCGGCTTCTTGCCGTTCGACTGCAGCCACCTGGCCAGTTTGCCGCAGGTCGTCGTTTTACCGGTACCCTGCAGACCAACCATCAGCAATGTGGTGAAGCCGGACGGCGAATAGGTCAGTTTGCTGTTGGCCCCGCCCATCATCTCGGTGAGTTCCCGGTCAACGATCTTGATGATCTGCTGATCGGGCGTCAGGCTGGCCAGCACATCCTCGCCCATCGCCTTTTCTTTGACGTTGGCGACAAACTCCTTGACGACTTTGAAGTTGACATCCGCCTCCAGCAGCGCCAGCTTGACCTCGCGCATCGTGGCGTCGATGTCTTTCTCCGTCAGGGAGCCTTTATTCTTCATGTTTTTGAAAATGCCGTTCAGTTTGTCCGAAAGACTCTCAAAAGCCATGGTTTCCTCCGCTTTATTCCATTCCGTCTTCCCGCAGCGCTGTTACCTGTGTCAGCACAGCCGTCAGTGCAGTTGTGTCCGCCGTGGAATCGCTCTTTCCGGCCGCTTCAATAATCTGCTGCAGCGCCTGCTGGATCCCTGCCAGTTTTCCGTCCTGCTCTTCAAACCGCTGCACCAGACCGAGTTTTTCCTCGTATCCTTCCAGTGCCTTCTCCGCACTGTGCAGCGCATCGTATACACCCTGCCGCGAAATGCCGAACTCTTCGGCGATCTCCGCCAGCGAGCAGTTTTCTTCATAATACAGTGCGGTCGCTTCTCTCTGGCGCTTGGAAAGCAGTGCGCCGTAGAATTCGTAGAGCGACCCGATCCTCGTGAACTTATCCACGTCCCACCTCATCGGGAAGTTAAGTGTAAAGTCTTTTTCCTTGTCACGCAGACCATCTTACTACAAACAAAAAAGGCTGTCAAGGAGTTTTCCTTGTCAGCCTCGCATCAGTGCATGCGCTGTCAGTCAACAGTGATTGCTTATCTGCATGCGGCTGTCCCGCAAGTCTGCTCCGCTCACTGTGCTTCGCAACGTTGCGCTCCGCAGACTGTGCGTGCGCCGCATGCACGATATGCATTCCTGCAACTCAATTGTTGTTGTCTTCATCCATTGCGTTCTCGATGAGTCTGGTGATGAGTTCGCTGTACGGAACGCCGGCTGCATCCCAGAGTTTGGGGTACATGCTGATGGAGGTAAAGCCGGGCAGCGAATTGATCTCGTTGAAGTAGATCTCGTCCTCCCCCTTCAGGAAGAAGTCCACCCGGGAATAGCCGCTGCAGCCAAGCAGTTTGTAAACTTCGATCGCTGTTTCGCGGATCCGGTCCGCCACTTCTTCGGAGAGGTTTTCTGCCACTTCCGCAACAGACCCCATCCCGCCGTATTTGGCCTCGTAAGAGTAGAACTCATCCGCGGCGACGATTTCCCCTACCGGAGAGGCATGCGGATGGCGGTCACCCAGCACGGCCACTTCCAGTTCTCTGCCGACGATCGACTCCTCGACCAGGATCTTCTCGTCGTATTTTGCCGCTTCCTTGATGCCTTCAAACAGTTCGTTGCGGTCACGGACTTTCGCGACTCCGACCGAGCTGCCTGTATTGGCCGGCTTGACAAAGTACGGATAGGCACCGAGTGTTTCCTCGACCCGCTGCAGTTCCTGCGCCGCCTGTGTGGCGAATGTAAACCAGTCGAGCACACAGTACTCCGCCTGGCGAATCCCGCCCTCGTTTGCCAGAACTTTGCTCACGACTTTATCCATCGTGCAGGCAGAGGACAATACGCCTGAGCCGGCATACGGGATCCCTGCCAGTTCCAGGAGGCCCTGCATTGCACCGTCTTCGCCGTATTTGCCGTGCAGCACGGAGAATACACAGTCGATGCGGATATCTTTGCCCTTTTCCGTACGGATGCCGTGTACGCGTCTGTCCGGACAGATATAAGCATTCCGGTTATTAATCCGGTTGATCCACGTTCCGTCTTCGATCATTTCCGGCGGTGCCGCCGTCTCGATCCAGGCACCCTTTTTCGTGATCCCGATGACGCGGACGTTGTATCTGTCCCGGTCGATATTTCTCAGGATCGAGGCTGCGGAACTACGGGACACTTCATGCTCACTGCTCATCCCGCCAAACAGTACCAGTACCGTCTTTTTATCAGACATAGTTATCCTTTCTTCATCATCGCTGCCGCAGCGACGGTTTTTATTACTGACCGTCGCCATCGCCTTCCGGCGTCGTCGTATCCTCTTCTACCGGCTCAGGTTCAGGCGCAGGCGCAGGCTCTGTCGCCGGCTCCGTATAGCCCCCTCCGGAATCATCCCCGCCGTCAGATGCCGGCGCGGAATAGTACTCCTCTTCGCTGCTGCCGTCGTCGCTGTATGACGGCTCGCTGTAGTCACTCCCGCTGTCATCGGTATAATCCGAATTCCCGGGATTGCCGGTATTAAGACTCTGCCCGGCATTCGGTCCGCCGCCGAAAGTATCGAGATAACGCTGCAGCAGATCATAATCGATATCTTCTTCGCCGTAATACTGCGTTTCCATCTTGACCTCTTCATTGATCATGAGGACATTGTCAGTCGGCTGATAATCCACTTGCCCGAATAATTTCTCATGCAGTTCGACAACATTGCTCTTCAGCGTGATCGGGGCATCATACCAGACGCCATGGATCATAGCCCCATCGAAATTAAACGGCCAGCGTAAACTACCCAGTTCACCGTACTTGGTAATGTTCATAGCAAGATCCATCATAGTATCGGAACTCATACTTGTATTGATTTTGCTCATTCCAAGATTGATCAAACTGTTAAGCTCAGACAGCTTCATCGTCTTTGCTTTAGCAACAGCAGCAGCGATAACTTCCCGCATTCTGTCAGCGCGATGATCATCACCGTCATTTTTCCGGATTCGGCAATAAGTTACGATCTGCACGCCGTTCAGCGTTTGTTTTCCCACATCTGAGACAAGCTCTCCGTTCATGTTGAGATTGCCGTTTGTGTTGGGAATATACTTGTTCAGTTCATCAATCTCGTTCTCGTCAACTGTGACCTCAAGTCCGCCCATCGCCTCTGTGATCTCAGCGACACTGCGCCAGTCAACCCGTACAAAATCGTCAATGTTCAGATCCAGATTCCGATTAAGTGCTCGAACTGTATTAACCGGGCCGCCGTATGCATGTGCATGTGTGACCTTGTCAATAATATGGTTTCCTTCCTCTTCCAGATCAAGATAGGAATCTCGGAGTACCGATGTCAGTGTGACCTCATTTGTTTTCTTATTGATCGTGACGATGATGATCGCATCCGACCGTACACCGCTGTCATCGGTTTCCCCATCACTTTCTCTGGTGTCTACACCCAGCAGAACGATGTTTTTATAATCCTTCAGTTCCTCTTTAACTCTTGGATCAATACCCCAGTCTTCTGTTTCGACTTCCACACGATCTACTTGTTCAAATTTATCTTTTACGAATTTTTTTGCCAGAATGTATCCGCACGCAGCCAGCAATGCCAGGCAAACAAGAACAATGATGGCTGTTCTGATGCGTCTTTTCTTCTTGTTCACAGGCTTCCCGGAATTACCGGAGCGGCCGCTCTGCTTTTGTTTCTTAACGCGTCTGACCTTCTTTTTGTGTGTTTTACCCGTATTGGACGAACTGCGGCGTTTTCCGGTTGAAGCCCCTTCGAATTCGTCATAGATGCCGGCATCTGCAGCGCGGTCATAATCATCATAGTAGTAGCTCTTCTCTTCATTCATAATGCTATCTCCCTGCTATCTGATCAATGCCAGAAACTCTTTCGTACGCGATGCAAGGTCTTCCGCCTTGAATACAGCAGATCCTGCCACCAGGATATCCGTGCCGGCGGCTTTCACCTTGGCAGCATTGGCGGTCGTGACACCGCCGTCAATCTCTATCTGATAAGTATAACCGTTTTCTTTTCTCAGCCGTTCCAGTTCCCGGATCTTCCTGAGAGAAGAAGGAATGAACTTCTGCCCGCCAAATCCCGGGTTTACGGACATCACCAGTACGAGGTCCGCAATATCCAGCACTTCGGAAAGCGCCTGCACAGGTGTGCCGGGATTGATCGAAACCCCTGCGCCAACCCCCAGATCATGGATGTAATGCAGGGTGCGGTCGATGTGACGGCATGCCTCCAGATGCACCGTGATAAAGGCGGTCTGGTCTGTCACGAACGAAGCCGCATACTTGTCCGGATCTTCGATCATGAGATGCACGTCAAACGGCATCCGGATCTTTCCGCACAGACTCTTCATCACGTCCGCTCCAAAGCTGATATTCGGAACAAAGTGCCCGTCCATGACATCCACGTGCAGATAATCCGCGCCTGCCTGATCCACGGCCTCCACCTGGTCCGCCAGTCTTGAAAAATCTGCAGACAGCATGGATGGTGCCAGTTTTGCCATATTCTTTCCTCCTTACAGATACGGAACTCTTGCCCGCATCTCCTCGATCTGTGTGACATAGGACGCATACCGTTCCCGGCTGATCGTGCCTTCTTCTACCGCTTTGCGGACCATGCAGTCCGGCTCTTTGATATGCCGGCAGTTATCAAACCTGCACTGCCCGAGATACGGACGCATTTCCGGATAATATCCTGCCAGATCCTCTTCGCTGGCCTCCAGGATATCGAACGATGTAAATCCCGGCGTGTCGAATACCTTGCCGCCAAGATCCATGGGAAAAATCTCTACATGCCGTGTCGTATGCCTGCCGCGCCTTGTCTTGCGGCTCACTTCACCGGTCTTCGCAGAAGCATCCCGGCAGAGGTGATTGAGCACCGTTGACTTGCCGACACCGGACGGTCCGGCCAGTGCTACCTGCAGCCCGGCAACCCGTTCTGCCAATGCATCGATCCCGTCACCGGTCTTCGCGCTGAGGAATCGCACCTCATAGCTGTCGCCGTAGATACGCTGCATCTCTTCGATCTGCGCTGCATCTGCCAGATCTGCTTTATTGAAGCAGATCACCGCTTCGGTCCCCGCCATCTGCGCCATCACGAGAAACCTGTCAATCAGGCGGAGATTGGGCGCAGGATGCCGGAATGCGGCCGTGACCAGCAGCAGGTCCACATTGGCGATCGGCGGCCGGATGAAGGAATTGCGGCGGGGATGGATCTCCGTCACATACCCTTCTACTTCCTCTTCCTCCGTCAGATCGATGGCGACGCGATCCCCGACCATCGGCGTGATGCCCTGTTTTTTAAACAGACCTCTGGCCCGGCACTGGTATACGCCGCTCTCTGTCTCCACGTAGTAGAAGCCGCCAACGCCTCTGATGATCAGCCCATCGAGCATCATACTGCTCCTTCTGCAAAGTCGACAGTCTGTTCATAGACCGTCTCGTTGTCAAAGATCACAACGATCTTCCCGCTGCCGGTGCCGGTGATTTCAACGTTCATGCCTTCATCAACCTTTGCGCACTGCTGGTTGGCGATGACATTGCGCGTCCCGTTATCATCCGTCACCGTAACGGTCATATAGAAGACTTCTTCCTTGGCCGCCTCAAAATCAACATAATAGGTGATAGTCGAAGAGGCACCGGTACTGATGACAACGTTGACCGAAGTTTCTACATCGATCTTGTTGCCGGCTGCATACTGCTGATCGATGACCTGCCCTTTCGGGTATGTCTTGCTGATCTCGTAGGATACCGAGCCGAGGTACAGACCATTGCTCTCCAGTTTGGCACGGGCTTCCTCCTCGGTCAAACCACGCAGATCAGGTACGTTCACCTGGCGCTTGCCCTCTCCGTTGCTGACGACGAGTGTGATCTCCGATCCCGGAGACGCCTTTGTCCCTGCCTCAGGTGTCTGGCTCAGAACCTGTCCGGCAGGCTGCGTACTGGTCTCCTCTGTAGAACCGCCGTATTCAAAGCCGGCATCTTCGATGGCCTTGATCGCCGAGCCCTCGTCCATACCGACAAGATACGGAACAGCCCCTTCCGACGGTCCCATCGAAATGTCGACCGTGATGACAGTGCCCTGCTTCACCTTTGCCTTTGCTTTTGGATCCTGGGCGGTGATCAGCCCTGCCTCATACTCATCACTGAAGACCTTGTCGCCTTCTTTGATCTCAAGGCCGCGGTCTTTCAGCTGTTCTTCCGCCTGCTCATAGGTCATGCCCCTGAGATCCGGCACTTTGATCGCTTTCTTGGAGAATTTACCGGTTGCCAGACCGACGACCAGCAGCAGCACCAGCAGCGCCACCGCCGTGCCTATCATAATGAGCGCTCTCTTTTTCTTTGTCTTGTCGCTGCCGCCTTTGCCGCCCGTACCATTCCGGCGGTCATCCTCACGGTCATAGAATCCATCCAGATCGCCGCCGACGAGCGTGTCGCGCTTCGGTCTGTGGTTGAGGTCAAAACTGTCCAGAAGATCGACTTCATCCAGCGCCTTAATCAGTTCTTCCGCCGTCTGATAGCGGTTGATCTGGATCTTGTCCGTCGCCTTCATGACGATCTTCTCGAGTGCCGGCGGGATCCCGTCCACGATCTTGGACGGCGGTACGATCGGGTCATTGATATGCATCAGCGCGATCGAGACCGGATTGTCGCCGTCAAACGGCACATCGCCGGTCAGCATTTCGTACATGACGATGCCGAGCGAGTACAGATCGGAACGCTCGTCTACAAAACCGCCGCGCGCCTGCTCCGGCGAGAAGTAATGCACGGAGCCGATGATCGTCTCTTCGGTGTTCTCGACGATCGTATTGACGCTGACCGCCTTGGCGATGCCGAAGTCCGCGATCTTCGCCACCCCGTCTTCATTGACGAGGATGTTGTGCGGCTTGACGTCGCGGTGGATGATGCCCGCTTTATGCGCCGCGGACAGGCCGCTTGCGATCTGTCTGGACAGATCCATCACGCGCCGGTAATCCAGCGGTCCTTCTTCCTTGATGATATCGCTCAGCGCTTTGCCCTTCACCAGCTCCATGACGATGTAGTTGATGTTGCCCTCTTTGCCGACATCATAAACACCGACGATGTTCGCGTGGGTCAGTCTGGCCGCTGCGTGCGATTCTTTGCGGAAATTCTCTATAAACTTCTCATCCCCGGTGAACTGGGGCTTGAGGATCTTAACAGCAACGTGCCGGCTCAGCAATTTATCCATCGCGCGGTACACGACCGCCATGCCGCCGTCGCCGATTTTTTCCAGTAATTCATACCGGCCCGCAAGGACTTTACTGCTCATTCTGGTTTCCTCCCTGGACCTTCACAGTGATTGCGGTGATATTGTCCCGTCCGCCAAGCTGATTGGCACGGTCCACAAGCCGCTCTGTCAGTACCTGCATGTCCTGATCGTCCTGCAGGATCGCAATGATTTCTTCCTTCGACAGTTCGCCGTAAAGACCGTCTGTACAAAGCAGAAGGATATCTCCTTCCCGGATCTCGACGTCGTACTGATCACCTTCCACGGTCAGTTCAGCACCGATCGCTTTGGTGATGACATGGCCTCTTTTGTGATGCCGTGCCTCTTCTTCAGTGAGTACGCCCATGCGGATCAGCGCATTGACGTACGAATGATCTTCCGTGATCTGCAGCAGCTGCCCGTCCGCATAGAGATAGGCTCTGCTGTCACCGACATTGGCAAAGTAGGCTTTGTCCTCCCGCACATGACAGAGTACGAGCGTTGTCGCCATTCCTCTGTTCTCCGGCTGCTGTCTGCCCGCCTCGACCACACTGTCGTTCGCTCTGGCCAGGCATGCGTCGAACAGATCGCCGATATCCCGTTCACTGACACCGGCCAGATGGTTGATGCTCATGAAATCACGGCAGGTCTCCACTGCAGTCCTGCTGGCGATCTCTCCGGCATTGTTCCCGCCTACGCCGTCAGCTACAATGAAAAGACGTTCCTCCGCAACGACTGCACAGGCATCTTCATTGAGTTCGCGGTTTCTGCCCTTGTCGCTCTTATAACCGACTCTTAACATAGTTCCTCCGGGGCACGGTCCCTGACCGGCCTTACTGATTGGTTATGGAATCGCTCTTTCTCATCCGGCAGATGAAAAAGCCGTCCGTTCCGTTAATATGCGGCAGCAGCTGCTTTGTCTCCTCGACCATGAAGTTCGAATGACTCCGCAGGAATGAACTGACGATCTCCTCATTCTCATGCGGATTGATCGTGCAGGTGCTGTAGACGAGCACGCCGCCTGCGTTCACATATTTTGATGCTGCCTGCAGGATGGCCTGCTGCTTTTGCGGCAGCATCGCCATCTCCTGATTGAAAGCTTTGTATTTGATTTCCGGCTTGCGGCGCACGACGCCGAGGCCGGAGCATGGCGCATCCACAAGGACGCGGTCCGCTTTGCCGAGAAGCGACGAGTCGACACGCGTCGAGTCCCATGTCCTGGTCTCAACGATCCGGATGCCGAGCCGCGCGGCTTCCCGCTCGATCAGCGCGATCTTGCGCTTGTAGATATCCTGTGCGATGATCCTGCCGCGGTTGTTCATCCGCTCCGCGATCGCCATGGTCTTGCCGCCTGGCGCCGCGCAGACATCGATCACGGTGTCGCCCTGTTCCGGTGCGAGGACCGATGCAACCAGCTGGGACGCTTCGTCCTGCACAGAGAACAGACCGTTCTTATACAGATCGCTCTCCAGAATGCCTCTACCCTTGACGTGGAGCGCATTGGCGCTGTACCGGCCCTCCGTGACTTCGCAGCCGCGTTCTTCGAGCGCCGGGATGAGGTCCTTCTTCATGACCTTCAGCCAGTTCAGACGGAGCGTCAGGTCCGGCGCTTCGTTACCGGCCGCAAGGAGCGATTCGACGAAATCCGCATCTTCATAGGCGTCCAGCCACAGCTGCACGATCCACGGCGCATAGGAATACCGCACGGACAGGTATTCAACGAGATCTTCCGACTTATCCGGCAGTTCCAGCGAGTCCTTGTTCTTGATATACCCGCGCAGAACGCCGTTAACAAACCCGCTGCGCCCGCGCGCGTACCGCTTGGCCAGCGCGACGCTTTCATTGACGGCCGCGTATTCCGGAACGGCATCCATAAAACTGATCTGATACAGTCCCATGCGCAGGATCGTCAGGTCCTGATGGCGCGTGCTCTTGACCCCCTTCGGAATCAGCTGATCAAGGTAATGGTCAAGCAGCATCTTGTTTTCCAGTACGCCGTAGACCAGTTCACGCACAAAAGCCGGATCGTCCGGTTTGTTGATCAGGATGTGATGGTTGAGCGCCAGATTGGAATAAGCCTTTTTCGTCTCCATATCCAGCAGTGTGTGATAGGCTGTTTTTCTGTTCGCGTCCATATTATCTCCTGTCTCCCCGGATCAGCAGGATCCGGACCAGCTGCAGCAGGGCTGTTGCCAGCGCTGCGACATATGTCATAGCCGCCGCCGTGAGCATCTTCCTCGCCGCGGGGGCTTCCGATTCGTAGATCAGACCGGTGGCTTCCAGTTCTTTCACCGCGCGTCTGCTCGCATCGAGTTCAACCGGCAGCGTGATGCCGTGGAACAGCACGACCGCTGCAAAGGCGATCACACCGATGTTGAACAGCAGATTGCCGGAGTCATAACTGCCCATTGCGATCAGCATGATCCCGACAAGCAGCAGCGGCCAGCTCGCCATGGAAACGACGCTCACAGGTCTTGCCAGCGCGTTGCGGAATCGCAGCGGCGCATAGTTCGTCCCGTACTGCATCGCATGCCCCGTCTCGTGTGCCGCCACACTCACGGAAGCGATGCTGGTGCCGTCATGGATGTCCGCGGAAAGGCGGATCACCTGATTTCTGGGATCAAAGTGGTCCGACAGGACACCCTGCACCCGTTCGATCCGGATATTGGACAGCCCGTTCCGGTCAAGCAGGTATCTCGCCGCCTCGGCGCCGGTGATGCGGCGCTGATTGGGGAGCGTTCTGTATTTTGCGTACGAAGACCGCAGCTTTGCCTGCGCCCACATGGTGAACAGGATCGCCGGGATCAGTACGAGATATGTCGGATCGTAAAAACCGTACATGTTCGCCTCCAGCTTTCGCACAAGTGCTTATCAAGTTATTTTATCCCAAAACCGTTCCCTTTTCAATGGAATGACCTTTTAAATAGGCGTCTGCAGCCATCCGCTTCTTGCCGGGTGCCTGCACTTCTTTTGCCAGTAATGCGCCTTCGCCGCAGGCGATCAGAATGCCTTCCCGGTCCGCTCTCAGCACGGTGCCGGGTGCCGCACCGGGCGTTCCCTCCGCCAGGCCGGCCGTCCAGATCTTAAAGGGCTGGCCATCCAGATAGGTATAGGTGCCCGGCCAGGGATACAGGCCTCTTACGCGGCGCTCCAGTTCGGCTGCAGGCCGGCCAAAATCCAGCAGCCCGTCCTTTTTCGTGATCATTGGCGCATAGGTCGCAAGGGCATCCTCCTGCGGGACTGCAGTGATCTGCTCCCCCGCCTCGATCTTCGCCAGTGTCTCCGCAATCAGGTCAGCGCCTTTCACCGAGAGAATATCAAACAGTTCTTCAGCATTGTGTGCATCGACCGGGACTCTGCTCTCTGCGAGCACATCGCCGGTGTCCATGCCTTCGTCCATCTGCATGATGGAAACGCCGCCCTCTTCATCACCTGCCAGAATGGTCCACTGGATCGGCGCCGCACCGCGGTGACGCGGCAGGATCGATCCGTGCACATTGAGGCAGCCGTGCAGCGGGATCTCGAGGATCTCCTTCGGCAGGATCTTACCGTAGGCGATCACAACGACCGCATCCGGCGCCAGCGCCTGCAGCTGCTCGATGAATGCTGTATTTCCCTTCACTTTTTCAGGCTGCGATACCGGAAGAGAAAGCGCCAGCGCACATTCCTTCACGGCAGACGCCTGCACTTTGTTGCCGCGGCCTTTCATCGCATCCGGCTTGGTTACGACCAGTGCGATCTCATGCCCGTCCGCCGCCAGTTTTTTGAGCGCCGGGACTGCAAAGTCCGGGGTCCCCATAAAAACGATCTTCATCCGGCAATCACCTGCTTTTCTCTATTCATCCGCCTCTTCCGCGCCGTCTTCTTCCGGCGGTGCGGGTTTATGGATGTCTGTCGCCTTGCTCGTGTAGAGGATCCCCTTCAGGTGGTCCATCTCATGGCTGGCTGCTACAGCATCAAATCCTTCGAATTCAAATGTTTCGAGGCCGCCTGTGCGATTCTGCGCACGCACTTTGATCTTCATCGGGCGCTTCACGCAGCCGATATAGCCCGGCACGCTGAGGCAGCCTTCATAGCCTTCCTGTTCGCCTTCCTGCTCGATGATGACCGGGTTGATCAGTTCGGTCACATAGCCCGGCTCCGGCTCGATGACGCAGACCTGCCGCAGGATACCGACCTGCGGTGCAGCAATGCCAACGCCTTCCGCGTTGCGCATCGTCTCGATCATATCATCGATCAGTTCTGCCAGACGGTCGTCGAACTTCACGACCTCTCTGCATTTCTTTGTCAGGATCTCGTCGCCTTCCACGACGATATTGCGTAATGCCATATTAAGACCTCCATAGACTGTAGGGATTGACGTCCGCTACGATACTGTATGCTTTTCTTTCCTGTCTGTCCTGCTCCCGCAAAGCCATCAGGAGTTTTCTGTACATGTTGGTGTGTTCCGGCAGGCTGCGGATCAGCAGGTACTCTCTGTACTCCGTCTCCGCGCGGTCGTATTCCATACCGCCTGCCGCCACGATGTCCGCCGCCGACGCGCCGGCATCGATCAGGTGCGCCCGCCAGCTGCGGACAGCTTCCTTAAGAGCGCGCTTGTCCCGGCCGCCGAACATCACCTGGATGATATCTGTAAACGGCGGATAGCCATACTGCCTGCGCCGCTCCATCTCCTTCTCGAAGAATGCTTCGTAGTCCTGTGCGGCCGCCGCCTGCACCGCGTAATGCGACGGGGTATATGTCTGGATGATGACCTGTCCCTGCTCATCGCCTCGCCCGGCTCTGCCGGCTGCCTGTGTGATCAGCTGGAACGCCCGTTCCGGCGCCCGGTAGTCCGGGATGTTGAGCAGTACATCGCATGAGATGATCCCCACCAGGCCGACATTGCGGTAGTCGAGCCCCTTGGCGACGACCTGCGTGCCGACGAGCACCTGTGTATCGCCGTTCGCAAAGGCGTCGAGCGTCTTCTCAAGCGTTCCTTTGCGCTTCATGGCGTCGAGGTCGAGCCGCGCGGCTTTCACACCGGGGAACAGCTCTTCGATCGTCTCCACGACCTTCTCCGTGCCGGTCCCGAATCCTTTGATATACGGGCTGCCGCAGGACGGACACCGCTCCGGCATCGGCTCCCGGTGGTCGCAGTAGTGACACACCAGCTGCCGGTCACCCTTGTGGTATGTGAGGGAGATCCCGCACTTGGGGCACTCCATCACATGACCGCAGGCACGGCACGAGACGAAGGTCTGGTAGCCGCGGCGGTTCATGAACAGGATGACCTGCTGCCCTTTTTCCAGCGTCGTCTGCATCGCTGCATGCAGGCGCCGGCTGATGACCGACGTGTTGCCTGCCGCCAGTTCCGGCCGCATGTCCACGATGTCCATGCGGGGCAGCTGCACCTTGTTATAACGCTCTTTGAGTTCGAGTTTTGTAAATATCCCGCGCCGGCTGCGCTCATACGAGACGACGGACGGCGTGGCACTGCCCATGACGACGATCCCGCCGACAGGTCTGGTCCGTTTGATCGCGACCTCCAGCGTATCGTACTTGGGCGACATATCGGATTTGTAGGTCGACTCGTGTTCCTCGTCGAGGATCACGATGCCGACGTTCGTCAACGGCGCAAAGACTGCAGACCGGGCGCCGACCACGATCTTCGCTTCCCCGCGCTGTACGCGCTGCCACTCGTCATGCCGCTCCCCGGCAGACAGCCGGCTGTGGAAAACAGCGATGTTCTCCGCGCCGAATCTGCCCGCAAACCGCTCGATGATCTGCTTGGTCAGCGAGATCTCCGGGACCAGCATGATGGCTGTCCTGCCGCGCGCCGCCACCCTCTGGATCAGCTGCATATAGACTTCCGTCTTGCCGCTGCCGGTGACGCCTTTGAGCAGGAACAGTTCATGCCTGTCGCTGTCGATACTCTGCCCCATCCTGGCGATCACGCGGCGCTGCTCATCTGTGAGCGCATCGATGACCTGCGGTTCCGCACTGATCTTAGCCAGCGGATCCCGCCGCTTGCCGCGCGCAGACGGTTTGCCAGGCGGCAGAAGCAGCTTGACGGCATCCATGTACCGGCACAGGTACCGGCTGTGCATCCAGCGCGCAAGCTCCATGCTCTCCTCGCCGAGCGGTGCGTCCTCCGTCAGTTCGGCGACGTCTTTCAGTCCCTTCACCGGTGCAGGAAGCTCGTCCATCACATCGAAGACATACGCGTCTTTCAGCGCCTTGCCCCTGCCGAATGCGACGCGGACGCGGCTGCCCGGCTGAACGTCATCGAACGCACAACGATACGTATAGAGGTCATCCGTCAGATGGCTCTTATTGTCGATCGTGACATTGACGTATTTCATCGTGCGTTCGTGTGTTTCCTTTCCTACAGAAGCAGGATCCCTGCTTCTTCACATTCTTTGACCATATCGTCCGGCCAGATGGATGCCTGCACTTCGCCGATGTGCGCCTTGCGCAGGAAGTACATGCACAGACGGCTCTGGCCGATGCCGCCGCCGATGGTATAAGGCAGTTCGCAGTTCAGGATCGCCTTGTGGAACGGCAGTTCCATCTTGTATTCCTGCCCCGCCTCGATCAGCTGGCTGCGCATGCTGTTCTCGTCGACGCGGATACCCATGGACGAGATCTCGAACGCTCTGCCGAGGATATCGTTCCAGAGGATGATGTCGCCGTTGAGTTCCCAGTCGTCGTAGTCCGCCGCACGGCCGTCGTGTTTCTCGCCGGACTTCAGCTTACCGCCGATCTTCTGGATGAAGACAGCCCGCTTTTCTTCGGTAATCGCGTCTTCTCTCTGCTTCGGTGTAAGGTCCGGATACATGTCCTCGAGTTCCTGCGTCGTGATGAAGAAGATCTCGTTCGGCAGCTCCGTGCGGATCTCGGAGTAGTGTCTGTTGACGAAGTCATTGAGGTTTTTCAGGGAAAGATAGATGCGCTCTACGGTCGCTTTGAGGTACTCCTCTGTGCGGTCCTCTTTCGTAATCGCCTTTTCCCAGTCCCACTGGTCGACATAGATGGAATGCAGGTTGTCGAGTTCCTCGTCGCGGCGGATGGCGTTCATGTCCGTGTAAATGCCGTGGCCCGGGCGGATCCCGTAGCGGCCGATCGCCATGCGCTTCCACTTGGCAAGAGACTGCACGACCTCTGCGTTTGCCTCATCCATATCCAGAATGGTAAAGTCGACTGTGCGTTCCACACCGTTCAGGTTGTCATTCAGTCCACTCTCAGGTGTGACGAACAGCGGTGCGGATACACGGCGCAGGTTGAGACCATAAGCCAGCTCCTGCTGGAAGTAGTCCTTGATCTTTTTGATCGCACGCTGCGACTCCATGTAGTCCAGAAACGGCGAATACCCTTCGGGGATGAACAGTTTTGACATTTCTCTTTCCTTTCTTCTTTTCTCTCTTATCACATTTACAATAACTAATTATTAGTCAATCATTTCTCCGCCTCATCATCGCAGCCGTCCCACTTGGAGAAGCGGCAGCCGCAATAGTTCTGGCGGTAAAGTCCGTATTTCTTCGACAGCTCAATGCTGCGTTTAAATCCGTCTTTCTTTTTGAAATTGGCATCCAGGTAGCTGACCCCGTACAGCGCGCCGAGGCGCTTGCCGATGGCGCTGATCGTGTCGTAGTCCTTATGCGGGCTGACCGTCAGCGTGGTGCCGAACAGGTCGTAGTGAAGCATGCTTGCCGTCTCCGCGGTCTTCTGCAGGCGCATGTGAAAGCACACACTGCAGCGGCGTCCGCCTTCCGGTTCGTTCTCGAGCCCCTTCACAGCCTCCAGATACCGCTCCGGATCATACGGCGCTTCCATGAAAGATACCCTGCCCGCCGATCCCGGCTCTTCGTTGAACTTCTGCAGGAACTGCATCTGGGTCGCCTTGCGTTTTTCGTACTCTGCCGGATCGTCGATACAGGGGTTGTAGTAGTACACCGTGATATCGTAATCGCTGAGCAGCCGTTCGATGCAGGCCGTACTGCATGGCCCGCAGCAGCTGTGCAGCAGGATCTGCGGCCGCGCAAGCCCCTTCTCACGGTCCTGCGGCGCCAGAAATGCCTCCGCCTGTTCCGCGGGATCGTTATTCAGTATGCAGGCGCCGGGAGCGCCCTTTATACATGTCTTTTTTTCTTCCATCAGCGCGGGTCCTCTTCACAACAACTGCGGAATATTATACCATACACCTATGAAAAACTCTACTGAAAGCAAGGGATTTCCGCCGTCCTACGGCACAAAAAAAGCAGCCCGCATCAACATGATCGGGCCCTGGCTCGAGACGCATTTCGGAGGCAAGACCATCAAGCTCCCGCTCGATGGCGGATTTACGTGCCCCAACCGCGACGGCACCTGCGGAACAGGCGGCTGCATCTTCTGCTCGCCGGCCGGTTCCGGGGAATCCGCAGTCTCTGTTTCAGACGATGCCGCAGCATCGATCGAGGGGATCGCGCGCAAGATCGCTGCGCTGCAGGAGAAGTGGCCCGAGGCAGAGCGATTCCTCGCCTACTTCCAGAACTACACTTCCACCTACGCACCGGTGGAACGGCTCCGCACGCTTTACACAGCCGCGCTTTCATACAATGAGCAGGTTTCCGGGCTTCCCGGAGCGCTGCCAGCCGGCCGGATCGACGGGCTCGTCATCGCGACCCGCCCTGACTGTCTGCCGGAAGATGTACTCGCGCTGCTGTCGGAACTCAATGAAAAGACCTTCCTGTGGGTCGAACTCGGCCTGCAGACCATCCACGGTGACCGCATCAACCGCGGGTATCCGCTCGAGGTCTATGATGCAGCCGTGCAGGCGCTCAGAGAACGCGGGATCCGCACCGTGACGCATCTGCTCTTCGGGCTGCCCTGCGAATCGCGCAAAGACATGCTCGACTCCGTGCGGTACGTCTGCCGCGAGTCGCTCTTCGGGCTCAAGTTCCACATGCTCAACGTGGTCAAAGGCTCGCAGCTCGCAGATACGATGCCGGACTATATGCCTTTTGAAACGCCTGAGGAGTATATCGGTCTCGTCCTCGACGCCCTGAAACTCGTGCCGCCCGAAGTGACCATCCACCGCCTGACCGGCGACGTCCCCTACGGCGCCTTGCTGAGCCCGCCCTGGGCATACCAGAAACGCAGCATCACCAACGCCATCCTGCGCGAACTCGAAGCGCGGGATATCTGGCAGGGCATGGACCGAGAAACACCTTAAATTCCAATACGGGAGGCAAGACAGCCGGAAAACAAAAGACCGCCTCGCAGCGGTCTTTTTCGTACTTCTATGCTTTATGCCTTGTCCGGGCCGGTGCGCCCGTCGTTGTAGTGCTTGCGGCACAGCGGGATGTACATGTCCATGCCGCCCACCGCGATCTGCGGGCCTTCCTTGACGAATTTGCCGTCCACGATCCTGGCGACCATCGTCGCCTTGCGGCCGCACCAGCAGATCGTCTTGATCTCTTCGATCTTGTCGGCGTAGACCAGCAGGTAATACGAGCCCTCGAACAGTTCGTTGCGGAAGTCGTTCTTCAGGCCGTACGCCATGACCGGTACGTTGCAGCTGTCCACGATCTCCGTCATCTCCAGGATGTGGTGCTTCTTGAGGAACTGGCACTCGTCGATCAGCACGCAGTCGACCGGATGCCGCTCGTTCTCCTCCAGGAAGAGATTGAGAATATTGGTGTCCTCGTCCACCGGGATCGCCTCGCGTTCGAGCCCGACCCGCGAAGAGATCAGGCCGACGCCCTTTCTGTCATCCACCGACGGCGTGAGGCAGAGGACCCGCTTGCCGCGCTCTTCATAGTTATAAGCGACTTTCAGAAGCTCGATGGACTTGCCGGCGTTCATCGTACTGTACTTATAAAACAACTGCGCCATTGTCGTATCTCCTGTAGGATCACAAGCAATAGGTTTCAGGGACTTTCCCGATCCGGTCCGTAAAAACAAAATAACCCCACGAGCATTGCTGGCATGAGGCTATCTTGGTAGTAAGTGGTGCTCAGACTCGGAATTGAACCAAGGACACGGGGATTTTCAGTCCCCTGCTCTACCAACTGAGCTATCTGAGCAGGACTATTCTGTTTTAGCATATCCGGCCGAAGAACGCAAGCGTTTTTTTCATCCGGATAAGAAATGGTGGGCCATCAGGGATTTGAACCCGGGACCGACCGGTTATGAGCCGGGTGCTCTAACCGCTGAGCTAATGGCCCACATTGGCCAACCACGGTTGCTTTGGTCGGAGTGACAGGATTTGAACCTGCGACCCTCTGCTCCCAAAGCAGATGCGCTACCAAACTGCGCTACACTCCGATGAAGAAGATTGGCAGGGGCAGTAGGACTTGAACCCACGGCACGCGGTTTTGGAGACCGCTGCTCTACCAACTGAGCTATACCCCTGCATCATTCGTCGGTACTGCAGCCAGTCGGAACTGGATGTAGTATGGCGGAGAAGATGGGATTCGAACCCATGCGGCCCTTGCGAACCCTAACGATTTAGCAAACCGTCCTCTTCAGCCTCTTGAGTACTTCTCCAAATCCTATGTAGTTGGCGGAGAGAGTGGGATTCGAACCCACGGCCCCTTGCGGAGTCACTGGTTTTCAAGACCAGCTCCTTAAACCACTCGGACATCTCTCCGCATAATAGTTGTCCTCTGGCTTTTAAAAATTGGTGACCCAACCGAGGCTCGAACTCGGGACACCTTGATTAAAAGTCAAGTGCTCTGCCTACTGAGCTATTGGGTCAGATCATATTGCCATAAATGCAAAAAATATGGCTGAGGTGGCAGGACTCGAACCTGCGAATGCCGGGATCAAAACCCGGTGCGTTAACCAACTTCGCCACACCCCACCACCTTGATAAAAAAATTGGCGAGCCCACAGGGATTCGAACCCCGGACACACGGCTTAGAAGGCCGTTGCTCTATCCAACTGAGCTATGAGCCCGCATTTTTGACGCACTCCGCCAGCGGGTTGGCGCGGGAAGTTGTCTTTATTCGGTTGGAGCGGATGATGAGAATCGAACTCACGTCATCAGCTTGGAAGGCTGAGGTTCTACCATTGTACCACATCCGCATATTGTTTGGGAGCAATTTTCATTGCTCCCAGAATCGTTGGAGCGGAAGACGAGATTCGAACTCGCGACCCTCGCCTTGGCAAGGCGATGCTCTACCCCTGAGCCACTTCCGCATATCTAATTGGTGGAGGAGAGTGGATTCGAACCACTGTAGGCGTAGCCAACGGATTTACAGTCCGCCCCCTTTAGCCACTCGGGCACTCCTCCATATGTTACCCTTATGGGGGTTTGAACTTTTTGGAGCTGGCAGAGGGACTTGAACCCCCGACCTGCTGATTACAAATCAGCTGCTCTACCAACTGAGCTATGCCAGCGCATTTCCCTACCGGGGGGAAATATTGGCGATCCGAACGGGGCTCGAACCCGTGACCTCCAGCGTGACAGGCTGGCATTCTAACCAACTGAACTACCGGACCGTAAATGTAACGCACTCCTTTGGTGGGCGCTACAGGGCTCGAACCTGTGACCCCTTGCTTGTAAGGCAAGTGCTCTCCCAGCTGAGCTAAGCGCCCCGGTAGGTCTTACCGACATACTCGGCACAGTTATGAATAATACAGGAAAGTCCCCTGACTGTCAAGGGGTTTTTCACCCGATTTTCGAATTTATTTTCCTGCCTTGTGTCCCTGCCCGCTCAACACGTTGAAATCACAATGGCCGGCTGTCATAGCAAAACCCTTCGGCGAACTGAATCGTGATCAGCCGACATACTCCTCGGAAGATACAACTTCGATGCCGCCTTTGGTGATTCCCCTGAGACGCTCCAGAAGATCCGCTTCCCTTTCCTTCTCAGTAGAGATGACAAGGGTGACATCTGCGGCGAACTGTTTGTCCTCGGTGATGTGCGATTCCTCGGCAAGGAGCCGTTCGATCAGCGCCAGATGCGGATAGGCAAACGACACGGTCAGCCGGACCATCTCGCGGGCTTCACGGATCCCCGCCTCTTCGACCGCCTGCCTGGCAGCGCTGGTATATGCCCGCACGAGGCCGCCTGTCCCGAGCTTAATGCCGCCAAAATACCTGGTCACGACAATGATCACGTTGGTGATGCCCTCCTTGACCAGATACTGCACCATCGGCGCGCCGGACGTCCCCTGCGGCTCTCCGTCATCGCTGCCCCACTGGATCTGCATGCCGTCACCGATGACCATCGCGGGCACGTTGTGGGTCGCATCTTTATACCGTTCGCGGATCTGCGCCAGATAGGCTTCCGCCTCTTCCCTTGTGCCGACGGGCTTCGCATGCGCGATAAAGCGGGAGCGCTCGATGACCAGCTCAGTGTGTACTTCTTTTTGCAGTGTTTTATAAAGTATCATAGGCTGCCACCCTGTCATAGTCCTTCCCGGCCAGCTGCACGCATACGACCGTTCCCTCCGCGGTGTGTTCCATGGACGAGACAACGCCCTTTTCACAGACGTAGGACAGCACGTCGCCCCGCGCATAGGGAATGCGCAGTGTGACGGTGCGGCTGTCGCCGTAGAGCTGTTTCAAAATCGCTTCCAGCAGTTCTTCCGCGCCATCCCCCGTCTTTGCGGACAGCAGCAGTCCCGCCCTTGCCGGCAGGAACGGCTCGCCGTCAGGGCCGAGACCATCCACCAGAAGATCTGCCTTATTGTAGGCGATGAGCGTCTGCTTGCCGCCCGCGCCGATCTCCTTCAGCACCTGCTCCGTCACATCCATGCAGCGCTCCATGTCCGGTGCGCTCACATCGACCACATGGACGAGCAGATCCGCCTGCGCCGCTTCCTCCAGCGTCGCGTGGAACGCCTTGATCAGATCGTGCGGCAGTTTGCTGACAAAGCCGACGGTATCGGACAAGATAAAGCCCCGCCCCTTCTCAGGGGTGATGCTCCGCTGCTCGGCGTCGAGCGTCGCAAAGAGCATGTTCTCCGAGAAGACCTCTTTTTCATCCCGCCCCTCAAGGCCGAGCAGGCGGTTCATGATCGCGGACTTGCCCGCATTGGTGTAGCCGACCAGGGCGACCGTCGGGATCTCGTTCTTATGACGCTGTTTGCTCTTGAGCGCCGCCGTCTTTTCCGCCCTGGCGAGTTCGGCCCTGATATCATCGATCCGAGCCTGGATATGCCGGCGGTCCGTCTCCAGTTTTTTCTCACCGGGTCCGCGGGTGCCGATGCCGCCGCCAAGACGCGACAGCGCGCGGCCAAACCCGAGCAGACGCGGCATGCGGTACTGCAGCTGCGCCAGTTCGACCTGCAGTTTGCCCTCTTTGGACGATGCGCGCCGCGCGAAGATATCGAGGATCAGGATCGTGCGGTCGATGACGCGGACGCCAAGAGCTTCCTCCAGATTGCGGATCTGCGCACCGGTGAGTTCATCGTCAAAGATGACGGTATCTGCCATCCCGGCCGCACACATCTGCGCGACCTCCTCCACCTTTCCCTTGCCGATATAGGTCGCGGGACGCGGACGCTCCATCTTCTGCATGACAATACCGGCCGTCTCGCCGCCGGCCGCTTCTGCAAGCGCTTCCAGTTCGGCAAGCGACCGCTCTGTATCTTCCCGCCCCAGGTCTGCACCGACCAGGATCGCCGTGAAGTGGTCTTCCCGTTTTACTTCATTGTTCTCAGTGAAATCGATCATCTTTATTCCATACGAAATTCCCCGAACCGCTGTGCGGCGATTCGGGGAAAGATCAGTTGCTGTTATGCATCGTTATTTGTCCAGTCCAAGCTGTTCAAAGAACTTCTCGTTCAGGACCTTGATGTGCGTCCCCTTCATACCCAGAGACTTGGATTCGATGACGCCGGCACTCTCCAGCTTGCGGAGCGCGTTGACGATGACCGAGCGGGTGATGCGCGAACGGTCCGCCACCTTGCTGGCGATCAGGATGCCCTCACTGCCGTCCAGCTCTTCAAAGATCTTGTGCACGGCTTCGTGTTCCGAATACGACAGTGTGCTGATCGCCATGCGGACGACCTCTTCCTGCCGGATCTCCTCTTCCGCCTCCAGTGTCTTGACGCGCTGGATCTCGAGACCGACAACCGTCGCACCGACTTCCGCCAGCACCAGGTCCTCATCGTTGTACTCCGGCTCATAACGGGCAAGGATCAGAGTGCCCCATCTTTTGCCGCCGCCGAGGATCGGGATAAATGTATGATACTTATCTTTGGTATCCTCGTCATCCTTGAAGATCTTCAGCAGTTCTTCATGCTGCAGGTTGGGTGTTGTCGACTGCAGCTTCATCAGCTCGACGCCGTAACTCTTCGGGAAGGCGAACTCGCCGGTGCCCGGGAGCTCCACGAGCGAACTGTCCTCGACCACCGAGAGGTCGACGCCCAGCACCTTGCCGTTCACATCAACGATATACACATTGCTGTCTGTCAGTTCACGCAGAACGATGCAGATATCCGTAAAAGAGAAGTTCCCTTTCGGCGATTCCTGAAGCAGCCAATTCAATTTTCTGACTTTCGCCAATACATCCTGTTGCATTCCTGTCTCCTTATCTGTCGGGCGAGTTTCCCCATACCCCCGCATTATGTTGGTATGATTATATAGAAGAATCGCGCCTTCGGCAATAATATTTTTGATTTTTTTGAAAAGTTTACTCTGCGTGTACAATTGGTTGGATTCCAACAATATACACTTTTTTAAATATTAGAACATTGAAAAGCCTGTCCCCTATACAGGAACAGGCTTGCCTATCATATTCCGTAAACGCAGCCGTGTCAAGGCTGGATTTGCAGGTTAGATGATGAATTTCTCGAGGTCTTCCTCCTGGATCTTCTCGATGAACTTCTCCTTGACGTACTCCTGGTCGATCACGATCTTGTCCTTCTCGGGATCCGGCAGGCTGAAGGAGATGTCTTCGAGCAGCTTCTCGAGGATCGTATGCAGACGTCTGGCACCGATGTTCTCGGTCGTCTCGTTCATCAGATACGCCATGTGCGCGATCTCCGCCACAGCATCGTCGGTGAACTCGATCTCGACGCCTTCTGTCTCGAGCAGTGCCTTGTGCTGCTTGGTCAGCGCATTCTCGGGCACGGTCAGGATCTTGAGGAATGTCTCTTCGGTGAGGTTCTGAAGTTCGACACGGATCGGGAAACGTCCCTGCAGTTCAGGGATCAGATCCGTCGGCTTGGCCGTATGGAACGCGCCTGCGCCGATGAACAGAATGTGATCCGTTCTGACCGGACCATGCTTGGTGTTGACAACGCTGCCTTCGACGATCGGCAGGATGTCTCTCTGCACACCCTCTCTGGACACGTCCGCGCCGGACTTGTAACTGCTGCCCGACGCGATCTTATCGATCTCATCGATGAAGATGATGCCGTTCTGCTCCGCATTGTGAAGCGCATCCTCTTCGACCTGATCCATGTCGATCAGGTTCTGCGCTTCCTCTTCACGCAGGATCTTGCGCGCCTCGCGGACTGTGACCTTCTTGCGCTTGGTCTTCTTGGGCATCATGTCGCCGAAGATGTTGCCGATCGCGACCATGCCGCCCTCGCCGACATCCAGCTGGTTGCCCTTCGGCGCATCGGTCACTTCGATCTCGATGTACTGGTCTTCCAGTTTGCCGTCGCGCAGCTGCTGGCGGACCTGCTCGCGCACAAGCGTGACATCCTCGCCGTTCTGGCGGGCCGCCTCTTCTTCCTTGCGCGCCTGCTCCTCTTCATAGAGCTGCTTCTGCGTCTTATACCCGCCGCTGTTCATGATGAAGTCGAACGGGCTGTTCTGCTTGTCGGCAGGCTTTTTCGGACCGCCGGGCACGATTGCCTCGAGGATCTTTTCCTCGGCGATCTCATCCGCGACCGCGTACTTTTCTTCCAGGCGGCTCTGCTTGGTGATGCGGATCGACGCCTCGACAAGGTCGCGGACCATGCTGTCGACATCGCGGCCGACATAGCCTACTTCCGTGAACTTGGTCGCCTCTACTTTGACGAACGGCGCATCCATCAGCTTCGCAAGACGTCTTGCGATCTCGGTCTTACCGACACCGGTGGGACCCATCATCAGGATGTTCTTCGGGGTGATCTCTTCCTGCATCTCCTCGGACAGACGGCTGCGGCGGTAGCGGTTGCGCAGCGCAACGGCGACCGACTTTTTGGCCTCGTCCTGGCCGATGATGTATTTATCCAGTTCCTCCACGATCTCGCGGGGGGTCATTTCATACAGTTTATTTGCCATGGCGTGCCCTCCTTACAGTTTTTCCACACTGATGTGATCGTTGGTGTAAACGCAGATCGAAGAAGCGATCTTGAGCGCTTCGCGGCAGATCTCCTCTGCGGACATATCCGTATGATGATACAGCGCATTGGCGGCTGCATAGGCGTAGTTGCCGCCGGAGCCGATCGCCACAAAGTCCTCATCCGGCTCGATGACTTCGCCGTTGCCGGAGAGCAGCAGCGTAGCGTCCTTGTCTGCGACGAGCATGAGCGCTTCCAGGTTTCTCATCCCGCGGTCCGAGCGCCACATCTGCGCCAGCGCGACAGCAGCACGCTTGAGATTGCCGCCGTGTTCCTCCAGCTTGGCTTCAAACTTTTCGCGCAGCGCGAACGCATCTGCGACCGAGCCGGCAAACCCGACGAGCACCGAATTCTTGTAGATCTTGGTGACCTTCTTGGCGCCGGCCTTCATGATTGCCGTTTCGCCCATCGTCACCTGACCGTCACCGGCGATGCAGACATCATCTCCGCGCCGCACTGTTACGATCGTAGTTGCTCTGAATTGTACCATTGGTAACCTCCTAGTTGACCCTTCTTTCTTATCGATGGTAACTTCCGAACTCCATATCTCCTGATGATACGCTACTCTTTGTATTTACACTCTTTATTGGAGCATTCCAGTTTATCCGAACCTGCACGCTGCTCCACGAGCATGCTGCCGCAGTCCGGGCACATCTTTCCGGACGGCTTTTTCCAGTAGGAATTCTGACAGTCCGGATAGCCGCTGCAGCCGTAGAAGACCCGTCCTCTTGCGGAGCGGCGCTGCACGATCGGCTTGCCGCAGACCGGGCAGTTGACGCCAACCTCCCTGACGATCGGCCGGGTATGCTTACAGTCCGGGAACCCGCTGCACGCAAGGAACTCGCCAAACCGTCCATGGCGGATGACCATCGGCTTGCCGCACAGCTCACAGATCTCATCCGTCGGGGTGTCCTCTACCACAACCTTCTCGATCTTTTCATCCGCAACCTTGAGATCTTCGGCAAACCCGCCGTAGAAATCACGGATGACGCTCTTCCACTCGATGCCTTCCGTCTCCACATCATCGAGACGGTCTTCCATCTTCGCCGTGAAACCGCTGTCGACAATATCATGGAAGTACTCTTTCATCATATCGTTGACCGTCTCGCCGAGCTCTGTCGGCACCAGCGTCTTTTTCTCGCGCTTGATATATTTGCGGTCCACGAGCGTGCTGACGATCGGCGCATACGTACTCGGACGGCCGATATCCTTATCCTCCAGTTCCTTGACCAGGGAGGCTTCCGTGTAACGTGCCGGCGGCTGGGTGAAGTTCTGTTCCGCATTCTCGCCGGTCGCATCAAGGTGCTGCCCTTCCGCAAGCGGCGGCAGCCATCCTTCACCGTCGTCGTTCTTTGTCGCATAGACTTTCGTAAAGCCGTCAAAGATCGTCCGTGTTCCGGTCGCGCGCAGCGTATAGATGCCGTTATGGATGTCCACACCCTGCGCTTCGTACTTCATCGGCGCCATCTGGCTGGCCGTAAAGCGATTCCAGATCAGACGGTATAGCTTGTACTGATCGCTCGTCAGAGACTCTTTGACCGCCTCCGGCGACAGGTCCGGCCGGCTCGGGCGGATCGCTTCGTGTGCGTCCTGCACTTCTTTCTTCTTATTAGTATAGGTGTTGCTGTGCCAGTATGCGGCTCCGTAACGCTCCGTGATAAAGTTCTTCGCAGCCGTCTTTGCCTCGTCGGAGATCCTCACGGAGTCCGTACGGATATAGGTCACCAGACCCATGGTGCCCTCGCCCTTGATATTGACGCCTTCATAAAGCTGCTGGGCGATCTGCATGGTCTTTCTGGTGTTGAAGTTCAGTTTGTTGGCAGCATCCTGCTGCAGGGTGCTCGTCGTAAAGGGAGCCTGCGGTTTGCGCTGCTTGGTCTTCGTCTCCACGCCGCCTACCGTGTAATCGCTTTCTTTGAGCGCCGCCAGGATCTCATCCGCCGCCTTCTGGTTGCGGACCGTCACCTTCTTGTTGTTCTTCGCGGCCAGTTTCGCTGTGAATACACCGCCTTCATCAAAATCCGCCGTGATGGTCCAGTACTCTTCCGGAACGAACCCGCGGATCTCCTCTTCTCTGTCGCAGATGATTTTGAGCGCTGCGGACTGTACACGCCCCGCGGACAGACCGCGGCGGATCTTACGCCACAGCAGCGGACTGATCTGATAGCCGACCAGACGGTCGAGCACACGGCGTGCCTGCTGCGCATCGACCAGTTTCATGTCGATGGTACGCGGATTCTTGATCGCCTCTTTGACTGCATTCTTTGTGATCTCATGGAACTCGATCCGGCACGGTGTGTCCGCATCGATGTTCAGCAGATACGCAAGATGCCAGGAGATCGCTTCCCCTTCGCGGTCCGGGTCAGTTGCCAGATACACTTTGGACGCCAGAGAGGCTTCCTTCTTCAGCGCACGGATGATATCCCCCTTGCCGCGGATATTGATATAGTTCGGCTCAAAGTCCTGCTCGAGATCGATCCCCAGCTTGCTCTTAGGCAGATCCCGCACATGCCCGACAGATGCCACGACTTTATACCGGCTGCCAAGATACCGGCTGATGGTCTTCGCCTTGGACGGCGACTCGACGATCACCAGTGTCTTTTTCGCAGCAGTTTTGCCCTTGCTGCCGGCTTTGTTTCCCACTTTTGTCGCCATGTTTCCTCCATATGAACAGGGAAAACATCCTCTGTCTTCCCCAACTTTCTACATTATAAAAATGAATTATACACGTATTTTTTTAATTTGCAACTTTTTCATACGGCGAGAAAAACTCTGCCCAGCGCCGTCATGACCAGTCCTTTCATCTCGAGCACACTGACAAGTCCGTTGATGCGGCCCGCTGTCAGGCCGGTCATAGCCGCCAGCTGATCGACGGTCACTTCACTGCCGCGCGCCAGCAGCGCGAGGATCTGCTGCTCCTCTGCCCCCGTGACCGACTTCAGTTCCTGCTGCACGACAGCGCTGCGGTCGACCTGCAGGTCTGCCAGCAAATCATCCGCCGCGATCAGCGGCTGCGCCCCGTCGCGGATCAGCATATTGACCCCCAGACTGGTGACGTTGTCGATGTTCCCGGGCACACCATAGACCGGACGTCCCTGCTCATTCGCAAGTGCCGCTGTGATCAGGGAGCCGCTGTTGAGGCCGGCCTCGATCACGACGGTCGCCTCCGACAGACCGCTGATGATCCGGTTGCGCTGCGGAAATGTGAATTTCGTTCCGCGCGTCCCCGGCGGGTATTCGCTGAGCAGCAGCCCTGTCCGGAGAATATCTTTCTTCAGGTCTCTGTTGGCTGCCGGATACATCACATCCAGCCCGTTGCCGAGTACCGCGATCGTCTTGCCGCCCGCATCCAGGGCGCTGCGGTGGCTGATCCCGTCGATGCCAATCGCCATCCCGCTGACAACAGTCACCCCGCAGGCGGCAAGCCGCCCTGCCACTTTGGCCGCTATCCGGCGACCATATGCCGTTATTTTCCGCGACCCGACCACCGCCACACACCGCGTTTTCAGAAGTGAAAGATCTCCCGCGCAGTACAGCAGCTGCGGCGGATTCTTGATCTCGCGGAGCAGCGGCGGATACAGCGCATCGCTGATCTTGAGTATTGTGCTGTCCATATCCCTCTCCTGTGTCAGTACACACTTTCCTCTACATCCTTCGGCCGGTACTGCAGCGCTTCCGCCATCTGTGCCGTGCCTATGCTCGCCGCGCCATCGATATCGGCGATGGTCCGCGCGATCCGCAGCGTCTTATGGTATGTCCGCATGGACAATGCGAGCCGCCTGCCCGCCATCCTAAGCAGCGCATCCGCCTCCGGATCAAGCAGGCAGTACTGATCAAGCTGCGCCGCCGGGATCTGCGAGTTGAACAGGATCCCTGTCCCGGCAAACCGCGCCTCCTGCGCTCTCCTGCCGCGCATCACCAGCTTGCGCATCTCGGAAGAGGACAGCCCCTTCTCCCCCTCGCCGTATTCAACGCGGGGCACCGAAAGATGCAGATCGATCCGCTCCATGAACGGGCCGGACAGCCGGCTGCGGTACTTTCTGAGTTCCTGCGGCGTGCAGATGCACGCTTTCTTCGGATCGCCAAGGTGGCCGCACTTGCAGGGATTGGACGCTGCGGTAAGGATCACCTTGCCGGGGAATGTGACCGCCCCGCCGGTGCGCACGATCGTCACCTTGTCCTCCTCCAGCGGCTGCCGCAGGCTGTCTAAAAGATCGCTGTCAAACTCCCCGAGCTCATCGAGGAACAGCACCCCGTAATGCGCCAGAGAGAATTCCCCGGGGCGCGGCACGGCGCCCCCGCCGAGCAGGGCCTGTTTGGTAATCGTATGATGCGGGCTGCGGAACGGCCGGTGCTCCACCCACGGCATGGACTCATCCAACCGCCCTGCTACCGAATAGATCTTGGTGACCTCCATCTGTTCCTGTTTTGTCATGGGCGGCAGGATCGAGACCATGCGTTCCGCGAGCATGCTTTTGCCGCAGCCGGGCGTTCCCACCATCAGCAGACCATGCGCCCCGCAGGCGGCGATCACAAGCGCCCGTTTGGCCGCCTCCTGCCCCCTGACATCCGCGTAGTCCGGGCAGGCCTGCTCCTGCTGCGCCGGCACATTGGCAGGCATGGACGGCAGCGCCGCGCCGCGCATCACCGTGACGACTTCCGCGAGTGACCGGCAGGGAATGATCCGGATATCATCGACCAGCGCCACTTCCTGCGCATTGGCGGCGGGCACAAACACCCGCCGGACACCGTTTTCTCTGGCGCAGAGCACCAGCGGCAGTGCTCCGCGGATGGCGATCAGCTGTCCGTCCAGCGACAGTTCACCGAAAAACGCCGCATCCTCCCAGCCATCCATGCGCAGCGCACCGGATGCGGCAGCGATGCCGACCGCGATCGGCAGATCGAAATGCGTCCCTTCTTTTCGGGTACCGGCAGGCGCCAGATTGACCGCGATCTTCCGCTGCGGGTATTCGATCTGCGTGTTGCGCATGGCGGACTGGATCCTGAGCTGCGACTCTCTGATCGCCGTTCCCGCCAGTCCGACAATGTGATACCCGGGCAGCCCGCGGAGAATATCCACCTCAACATGCACCGGCACGCCGGACAGACCTGCAAGAGACGCGGACATCACTCTGATCAGCATTCCGTCACCCCCTTCAGGTGATCGATCAGCACTTCCACGACGTCAAAACGCACCGGCGTGCTGCGGATCCTGTGCATCTGCAGATACCAGGAGGCAGCCCGGCGCATATGGAGCTGCTTTCTGCGGTCCACCGCTTCCGCCGGCGTGCCGAATGCATCACCGGTGCGCGTCTTGACCTCCGTGAATACCAGTGTGCCGCCGCGGCAGGCAATGATGTCGATCTCCCCTGCCCGGCAGCGGAAATTCCGTTCAATGATCGCGTAGCCGTTTTTCTTAAGCCATTCCCCGGCGACCTTTTCCCCGAAGGCCCCGATTTCCTTCCGTTCCATATTTCTTCCTTTCTTATAAGCACATTGCAGGCGTGTTGTTCGTTTCCAGGAATCGCTGTGCGCCTGTTTTGAATATGCATATTTTACTTTATTTACCAATTTATGTCAATTAGAAATATGCGATCATGCAAATGACTTGCCATCATAGAACACGCGGATACGCACGGCAAAACGGCGCCCCCTCAGGGGCGCCGTTCTTTCTTTCATTTATCTTTCAGCTCTGTCAGGGGATCACCTTTGCAGCACAAACCGCTCGATCGCCTGCGCAACACCGTCTTCCGCATTGGACGGTGCCACGTGGACGGCTTCCGCCTGCACTTCCGGCTCCGCGTTGCCCACCGCGACCGGCAGCGCCGCAAGCCGCATCATCGTCAGGTCGTTCGGACTGTCCCCGCAGGCCATCAGCCCTTCTTTTGTAATGCCGATCTTCTCCATCAGCCAGCGCAGAGCGTTTCCTTTATCCGTCGACTCGCCTTCCAGTTCCCAGTTATAGGAGAAAGAGTTCGTGAACGTCGTTCCTTCCACAGAAGACAGCGACTGTTTCATCGCCTGCCTGTGCGATTCCTCGACAAATACGACACTGATATTCTCCACGTTGTCCGCATGCTCTCTGGCAAAGGCAATCACATCCTCCACCGGGTTCCGCGTGGTGCGGATGTAGTCCACACTGCGGTTGAGCGTATTCTCATTCATGACATCCTCATAGACAGCGCGGTCCAGATAGGCGCGGCCGTCGATGAAGACTTCGGTCGCATACCGGTAGGTATCCCGATGCGATTCCAGAATGTCCATGACGCGGTGCAGCGCGTCTGCTCTGATGCAGTCGCTGTAGATAAAGCCGCCCTCCGAAAGGTCGCTGATCTTGGCGCCGTTGGAGGTGATCACATACCGCAGCCCCTTGATGCCGAGCACTTCAG
Organism: uncultured Eubacteriales bacterium; assembly: GCA_902790905.1. Classification (GTDB taxonomy): domain Bacteria; phylum Bacillota; class Clostridia; order Peptostreptococcales; family Anaerovoracaceae; genus RUG13615. Next base: position 23,240 of record CADATO010000002.1, on the reverse strand, counting down.
CCGGGACGGACATGAAGCACCGGCCGGTCGCGATGACGACCTCGATGCCGCTTTCCAACGCTTCTTCCAGCGCCTTTTTTGTTCTGTCTGCCAGATGACCACCGGGGGCCAGCGTCGTGCCGTCCAGGTCCAGGGCAATCATACGGATGTCGTTTGTTTCAGGTCTCATGATGTTCCTTTCGCAGCCCTGTTTTTCAGCCCTTTGCCCCGCCGTACCGTGAAGCACGTGAAAGGGTTGAAAAAACAATAGATAGTGTTAGAATATTTGATGGCTAAGTGAAAATCAAGACCCAAAAGAACTGAGTAAAAAACAAAGGACGGTTACCTGAATGAAAGTAGCAATCGTCGGGGCAGGCAAACTGGGCCTCAAGGTAGCGTATGCGCTCCTTGGCGGCGACCATTCCATTACCCTGATCGACAAGAATGAAGATACGCTTCAGAAAATATCCTCGCAGATGGACGTCATGACCATCGCGGCCAACGGCAAGGATGTGAAGGTGCTCAAGAGCATCCACATCTCGACGTTTGATTACCTGCTGGCGGCAACAGATCGCGACGAGAAAAACATCGTCATCGCCTCGTTTGCCAAGAAGCTCGGCTGCAGCAAAGTCATCGCCCGTGTCCGCGACCCGGAGCACGTCAACCAGTACGACTTCATCCGCGACACAATGGACATCGACTATCTGGTCAACCCGGACATGTCCGTCACACAGGAAATCTACAAATATATCGTTGAAAAATACACGCTCAGCAACGGCATCTTCGCCACCGGCAAGGCGGCGATCCTGGAGTTCAGAGCGTTCCGTCTGCCTGGGCTTGAAGGCAACATGATCAAGGATGCGCGCAAACTGCTGCCGCACATGATCGTCGGCGCCCTCTCCCGCAACGGCAAGATCACGATCCCGCACGGCGATACCGTGATCGAACACAATGATGCGGTCTATATCATGGGCGAAAAGACCGCGATCATGGAGCTCGACACGAAGGTCCACGAAAAAGGCAAATACACAGACCTTCAGAAAGTCATGATCATCGGCGGTGGCAAGACCGGTTTCTTCCTGTCCCAGCGCCTGGCCGAGTCCGGGCTCTCCGTCAAGGTGATTGAACGCAACAAAGAACGCTGCTATTACATCGCAGAGCATCTTGAGAACGTAATGGTCCTCCACGGAGACGGTACAGACATCTCCCTGCTGGAGGAAGAAAACCTGGATGAAATGGAAGCCTTCGTCACCTGCACGGGATTTGACGAGGATAACCTGCTGCTGGCGCTGATGGCCAAGCGGCGCGGCATCAACGACGTTATCGCCAAGGTCAGCCGCGGCATCTATACCGACCTCGTCTCCAACATGGGTGTCGATATGGCGCTGAACCCGCTCGATATTTCGGTCGGCAACATCATGCGTCTGATCCAGGGATCCAAGAAGATTATCTCCTCCCAGCTCATCAACGGGCAGGCGGAGATCATCGAGATCGTCGTCACCGAACAGATGCGGCACATCGTCAACAAAGCCATCAAAAGCCTCAAACTGCCGAACGATGTTCTGATCGGACCGATCCATCGCGGCAGCGATCTGATCATCCCCGACGGGGATTTTGTCCTGCGCGCCGATGACCGCGTGCTGATGATCAGCATGCTCACCGAAGTGCCTGCTCTGGAACGCATGATGCGCACAGGCGGAAAAATCGATTTTCTGAGGTAACGCATGGATCTGAATTACCGTGCCATCACCCGTACGCTGGGAGATATCCTTACGATCACGGGCCTGCTCATGTTACTGCCCTTCGTGGTAGCCGTTGTCTACCACGAGCCAGTCTGCATGCGGGTCTTTCTTTCCGTGGGGATCTTCACCACTGCGGTGGGTATCGCGGTCCTTTCTGCGGTCCGGGAATCCGCCATGGAGATGCGGATGCGCGACGGTTTTCTGATGGTTGCCATCTCCTGGCTGCTGGTTTCAGCCGTCTCGGCAGTGCCCTTCGTACTGACGGGCGCCATCCCGCACTACGCGGACGCCTTCTTCGAATCCTGCTCCGGCTACACCACGACCGGCGCTACGATCCTGACGGACATCGAAGTCATGCCCCGCTCGATTCTCTTCTGGCGCTCTTTCGCGCATTGGATCGGCGGCATGGGGATCCTCGTGTTCACCATCGCTCTTCTTCCGGAGATGGGCATCGGCGGCCAGAACATCGCCCGCGCGGAAACGCCCGGTCCGGTCTTCTCCAAAATCTCGGCACGCATGTCCGACACCGCCAGATTTCTGTATCTGATGTACGCCGGCTACACGGTCGCCGAAACGATCCTGCTGATGCTTGGCGGCATGAATTTTTATGAAGCGATCGTCAACACCTTCGGAACGGTCGGCACAGGCGGATTCTCGATCTGGAACGACAGCATCGCCCACTACGACAGCCTCTACGTAGAAAGTGTCATCACCGTCTTCATGCTGCTGTCCGGCGCCAGCTTCAACTTGTTCTTCCTGGTCGTCACGACCGGTCTGAAGGCATTCCTGCAGGATTCTGAATTCAAACTGTACCTGCTGATTTACGGACTGTCGACATTGCTGATCACCTGCGGCATGTCCGTCGGACACGGGGCGGACTTCTGGGCGTCGCTTCGCATTTCGTCCTTCCAGGTTGCCTCCCTTCTGACGACATCCGGCTTTGCGACATCCAACTACGTCATGTGGCCGACCTTCTGCCAGATGATCCTTCTGCTGCTGTTCTTTGTCGGCGGCTGCTCCGGCAGCACGAGCAGCGGCGTTAAAGTGATCCGCGTGCTGGTGCTGATCAAGGCGCTGCGTGCCAATGTACGCTCCAAACTGCACCCCAACGCACTGACCAACATCCGGGTCGACAACCGGATTATCCCGACAGAGACGATCAGCACGATCACGTCCTATCTGTTCCTGTATCTGGGCGTAATGTTCCTCGTCGGCAGCACACTGACGATCCTGAACGGGCTGAACATGATCGATGGCCTCTCTACTGCCGCGACCTGCCTCGGCAACGTCGGACCGGCTTTCGGAGTAATGGGCCCCGCAGCCAACTTCAGCGGGCTCTCAGTTTTCTCCAAATATCTTCTGTCCCTTACCATGATCACCGGCAGGCTGGAGCTGTACACCATCATGCTCCTGTTCTCCCGGCGGTTCTGGAATCCATACCGCTATTAACGCGTAAGGAGGAATGATGGGTTTCAATCTGCGCATGATTGCGCGCGTCATCTCCATACTGCTCCTGATCACAGGTGCCTCCATGGTCTTCCCGCTGGTCACAGCGGCGTATTATCATGAGACTTCTGTCTACCCGTCGATCGTCACAGCGATGCTGATCTCACTGTTTCTGGGCTTGTGCGGCTATATCATGCTGGATGAGCGCCACAGAGGCATCTCCAGAAAAAAGAGCACCCTGAAAACAAGAGACTGCTATCTGCTGGTCTTTATGGCGTGGATCATCTGCTCCCTGATCGGAGCTGTTCCCTACTACCTGTCCGATCAGACGGCGTCTTTCCTGGACGCGTTCTTTGAGTCGGTCTCCGGCTACACCACGACCGGGGCGACCGTACTGGTCGATTCCCTGCTGTACAAGGGGCTGCTGATGTGGAAAGCCATGACGCACTGGCTGGGCGGCATGGGGATCCTGGTATTCATGATCATCCTGCTGCCGTCTCTTGGCGTCGGCGGGCAGAAACTCGCGACAACGGAAGCGCCGGGGCCGGATCTGACCAAACTGGCGCCGCGTGTACAGGATATCGCAAAGCTGCTGTACTTTGTGTACCTGTCGCTCTCCGTGCTGGAGTTCCTGTTCCTGGTCGCCAGCCCGCAGATGAGTCCTTTTGAAGCGCTCATCAACACAATGGGCAGCATCTCCACGTCCGGGCTGTTCCTGCACCCGTCCGGGATTTCCTACTACCACAGTGCCTACATCGAGATGGTTCTGTCGATCTTCTCGTTGCTGTCAGCAACGAACTATGTGCTGTTCATCTCCCTGCTCAAACGCGACTGGGACAACCTCAAGAAAAACCTTGAGATCAAGGTTTACGCCACTGTGCTGGTGATCACGACCGCAGTCGTCACCATCAGCCTTGCTGTATCAAACATCTATCCGACCTTCACCGACTGCCTCAGGCACGGGTTTTTCCAGGCCGTTGCCTTCATCACTACAACAGGTTACGTATTAGATGATTATGTCCACTGGCCGCCGATCTGCGCCATGGTCTTCCTGTTCCTGCTGATCGTCGGCGGATGCGGTTCTTCGACTGCCGGCGGACTGAAAATGGTCCGCTTCATCGTCATCTTCAAGCTTGTCGCACGCAGCTTCAAGAAGAATGTCCATCCGAACCTCGTCTCGCCGATCAAAGCCGGCGGACAGATCATTTCGGTCCGCGCTACCAGCGCGATCACGACCTTCACCGTACTGTATCTGTTCACTGCACTCGGCAGCGCCCTGATCATCTCCATGGACGGTATGGGGCTTGAAGTCAGTATGACCTCCGCCCTCTCGCTGATGTCCACGACCGGGATCTATCTCGGGACAGTCGGTGCATACGGGACGTTCGCCCTCTTCTCGGCTCCGATTCGCCTCTTTATGGCGTTCCTGATGATCGTCGGCAGACTGGAGATGTACACGGTCTTCTTCCTGTTCATGCCGTCCTTCTGGAATCCCGACAAAGCGGGCACACGCCTGTAGCTGTCCCATCTGCTGCAGCACTGTCAGGCAAGCACAAAATCGATTTCTCTGTCTTCCGGGGAGGCGGCCGCCACCCGGATTTTTACTGTGTCGCCAAACTGGTATGTCCGTCCGTGCCGCTGTCCGTACAGCTGCCGGTGCGATTCATCGAAAACATAGTAGTCATCTTCCATGCTGCCAAGGCTCACCAGCCCCTCAACGGTGTTCGGGAGCTCGACATACATGCCGAAGGATGTCACCCCGCTGACGGTGCCGCTGTACTCCTCCCCGAGGTGCGCCGCCATGTACTCCGCTTTTTTCATCTTCTCGACATCCCGCTCCAGTTCCACGGCGATACGTTCGCAGCGGCTCGCCTGCTCTGCGGCAGGTGCAGCAGCCTCAGAGAATCGCCCTGTCAGCGCATCCAGCTGTCCGTGCAGCGACGCCTTGATCACGCGGTGGATGAACAGGTCGCAATACCGCCGGATCGGGGATGTGAAATGTGTGTAGTACTGCAAGGCCAGTCCGAAATGCCCCAGGCAGGAAGGATCGTAAGCCGCCTTCTGCATGGAGCGCAGGATGACCGCAGAGACCGCCGGTCCGTAGGGCCGGTCTTTGACTTTGTCCAGCAGCGCAGAGAGGCTTTTTGGCGTCACCTTGCTGCCACCCGCCCCGAGGCCGAGCCCGAACCCGGCCAGGAAGCTGTCCAAAGCCGTCAGATCTTCGATATCCGGCGTTTCGTGGATGCGGTAAAGGAACGGCGCCTTCTCCATGCAAAAGTGCGCAGCGACGGTCTCGTTGGCCTTGATCATGAAGGCCTCGATGATCCGGTTGGCGATGCGCCGCTCCGCCGGCTGTACGTCGGTGCAGACGCCGTTTTCATCGATGGTCAGTGCGGCTTCAGATAATTCGAAATCAAGACTGCCGCGCGCCTCAGATGCCGCGTGCAGCACCCGGTACAGGTCCTGCATGCACCGCAGGTCCGGCAGGATATGCGCGTACCGCGCCTGCAGGGCGGGGTCTTCGTTTTCCAGCAGCTCCGAAACATCCGTATAGACCAGCCGCTCCGCGGAACGGATCACGCTCTCAGCGAGTTCGTGCCGGAGAACACGCCCGCTGCTGTCGATCTCCATGATGCAGGAGAGCGTCAGGCGGTCCTTTCCGGGCTTCAGGCTGCACAGATTGTTCGACAGCGCCTCAGGCAGCATCGGGATCACCTGGTCCGCCAGATAGATGCTGTTGCCGCGGGCAAATGCCTCCCGCTCCAGCGCGCTATCCATTGTGACGTAGTGCGAAACATCGGCGATATGCACGCCGAGCAGATAGTGCCCGTCCTCAGTCATCCGGCAGGAAACCGCATCGTCAAAGTCCTTGCTGTCGGGACCGTCGATCGTAAAGACCGTCTCCTCCCGCAGGTCGAGCCTGCCGGCGAGGTCCTCCGGCAGGATGCCGCGCTCAGCAGCTTCTTCCGCCTCTGTCAGCGCCTCTTCCGAAAAGGCGGTCGGAACGCCCTTTTGCAGCACAAGCGCGCGGATATCCGCACCTCGCTCATCATGCCTTGCGGCGATCTGTTTCACGGCCCCTTCCGCACAGTGCGTATCCGACGGCCTCCGGACGATCTCCACAAGGATCAGATCGCCGTCCTGTGCACCGCCGGTATGCTGCCGGTCGATATAGATATCTTCGCGGCGCGCCTTGTCGACAGGCACCGCGAAGCCGTAGTCCGAGATTTTTTCAAAGCGGCAGACAAGCGGATCCGCGCACGGTGCGATCACTTTGCGGATCACCCCTTCCGGGCCGCGCTGCGCACCTTTGCCGCGGCGGGCGCCGGCGCTGCGGAGCTCCACCAGGACCAGGTCACCGCTCATGGCGCTGCCCAGATCGCGCTGAGCCACGAAAATATCCTCGCCGCCTTCGACGACCACAAAGCCAAACCCGCGCCGGTTCTTGCGGAGGATGCCCTCCGCCGTCACGGCGTTCTTCGGTCTGCGGCCGGATCTGCGTCCGGTATTCTTCCTGCCGGTGCTTCTGCGCGGCTGCGCATTGCGCGGTTTGTTCTGTGCGGTGCTTTTCCTGCCGCCGCCTTTTCTCTTGTTGTGCGCAGTGCCTGCGCTGCTTTTTCTCTTAGACATAGCGATTCCTTAAAAAAGGGATGCCCTCCTGAGAGAGCATCCCCTTCTGTTCGTTCTTACAAGCTGACGCTTCTCTTTAGAGGAAGCCGTGGAACAGCGGTGCGAAGACCAGTGCCACGATCGTCATGAGCTTGATCAGGATGTTGATGGAAGGACCGGACGTATCTTTGAACGGATCGCCGACGGTGTCACCAACGACAGTAGCCTTATGGGTGTCGCTGCCCTTGCCGCCGTAGTTGCCTTCTTCAACGAATTTCTTAGCGTTATCCCATGCGCCGCCTGCATTCGCCATCATGATCGCGAGCAGGACGCCTGCAGCCAGGGAACCAGCCAGCATGCCGCCGAGTGCTTCAGGTCCAAGGATGAAACCGACAGCCAGCGGAGCGATGATAGCCAGCAGGCCCGGTGCGATCATTTCTTTCAGAGCAGCACCGGTGGAGATGCTGACGCAGCCAGCGTAGTCCGGCTTGCTGGTGCCGGCCAGGATGCCTGCATCCTCACGGAACTGACGGCGGACTTCTTCGATCATCTGGTTCGCCGCTTTACCGACAGAGTTCATCGTCATAGCGGAGAACAGGAACGGCAGCATAGCGCCGATGAAGATACCGATGACGACCATGGGCTGCATGATGCTCAGTTCGTCGTTCGCGATGCCTGTCGCTGTAACATAGGAAGCGAACAGAGCCAGTGCTGTCAGAGCAGCGGAACCGATCGCAAAACCTTTACCGATCGCAGCGGTGGTGTTACCGACAGCGTCGAGTTTGTCAGTGATCTCACGGACATCTTCCGGAAGTTCGGACATCTCAGCGATACCGCCGGCATTGTCGGAAACCGGACCGTAAGCGTCAACAGCAACGGTCATACCGGTGGTGGACAGCATACCGACAGCGGAAAGCGCGATACCGTACAGACCAGCGAAGTGGAAGGCCAGGTAGATACCGACGCAGATGAACAGGATCGGCCAGACAGTGGACTGCATGCCGACGCCCATACCGCTGATGATGGTGGTCGCAGAACCGGTCTGGGACTGTTCCGCAATCTTCTTGACGTGTTTGTAATCGCCGGAAGTGTAGACTTCGGTGATCTTACCAATGGCGACGCCGACAACCAGGCCCGCGATGATCGCGATCGCCCAGTCAAAGCTGCCGACCATGGTCTTGCTCATGATGAGAACGGCGACGATAACGATCGCGCTGCTGATGTAGGTACCCATGTTCAGAGCGTTGGCCGGGTTGCTGCCTTCCTTACCTCTGACGAGCAGGATACCGATGACGGAAGCGACCAGGCCGATCGCAGCCATCAGGAGCGGGAACAGGATCGCAGTGCCTTCGTCCACGATGGTGCCATCGTGAAGTGCAGCGATCGCCGCCAGTGTGATAGCGGAAATGATGGAACCAACGTAGGATTCGTACAGGTCGGAACCCATGCCGGCAACGTCACCGACGTTGTCACCGACATTATCAGCGATAACAGCCGGGTTTCTCGGATCGTCTTCCGGGATGCCTGCTTCGACTTTACCTACAAGGTCAGCACCGACGTCAGCAGCTTTGGTGTAGATACCACCGCCGACACGGCCGAACAGCGCCATCGAGGAAGCGCCGAGGGAGAAGCCGGTGATGCACTGGACCAGTGTGGACAGCTCGCCGCCGGTCGCACTGACGATCGCAACGACCGCAAGGCCGACACCGAGAAGACCGAGACCTGCAACACACAGACCCATGACCGCGCCGCTTCTGAACGCAACAGCCAGTGCCTGGACCATGCCGCCCTTTTCAGCTGCAGCAGCTGTGCGGACGTTGCCCTTGGTCGCGACCTGCATACCGAAGAAACCGGCCAGGACGGACAGCAGTGCACCGAAGACGTACAGACCAGCTGTCAGCGGAGAGATCGCAACGGCGATCAGGACAGCCAGCACCACGACGACGATGACCATGAAGCGGTATTCCTTGGTCAGGAACGCCATCGCGCCTTCATGGATGTAACCGGAGATCTCCTTCATCCGGTCATTGCCCGCATCACGGCCTGTGATCCATTTGGTGAGCGCGAATGCAACGATCAGCGCGACCACAGCAGCGACGGGGGCCAGAACAGCAAGTGACATTTGCATGTTAAAAAACCTCCTTGCAAAGAAATAAGTATTATTGCGACATCCTGCAGCGGCGCAGCGCCTCCGCAGAATGTAACTGACCTTTTATTTCTCCAGTACGACGAGGACGAGGGAGAGGACAACATAAAAGACTGCGCAGACGGTCGCCGTCTTGCTCAGGATGCCTTCATATCCTCTTGCCTTCTTCTTACCGAAGAGCTGCTCTGCACCGCCTGCGATGCTGCCGGAGAGACCGGCGCTGTTGCCTTCCTGCAGAAGGATCGTAGCGATGAGAACAACGCTGGCGATGGCCAGCAGTACCATCAGAACTGTATTCATGAGTATGCCTCCTAATAGCTAAAATAATCCGCGATAAAATCGCACTGATATATGTTAGCACAATTATATTCGCAATACAACAAAAAAGAGAGAAGAAAATTGGATTTTTTCTTCCCTCTTTCCTTGCAGTTTCAACTCTTTGCGGGCGTTGCCATAAGGGTCAGACAGCGGATCAGAGAGCGATTCCGCGGTAAGCCGCATGATCCTTACGAATCCGCTCGATAAGTGCAGGTTCTTCCGCCAGACGAAGCGCCAGATCCGCCATCACATAGGCGCCGTCGCGCAGCACCTTGTCCGCCTTCTCCGTGTGCAGACACGCTTCAAAGGCTCTGTCGTGCATAGTGACCGACTTATCATACCCAGTGACGTCCAGCATTGGATGGAACACCGGAATGCGCAGACTGACATTCCCGACATCGGAGGAACCGCCGGGGCCCTTGCGCGGGACCGGATTGCGGCCTGTTTCCCGCAAGATCTCTGCGACCAGCTGATGCGCCTCTTCCGGCGTATAGATTTCCCCATAATCCGGATACCGCTGCTCCCAGCTGACTTTTGTGCCGGTCGCAAGCGCCGCGCCTTCCGCACACCGCTCCGAGATCGCATTCAGCCTGTACAGTCCGTCCAGTGTATCGGCCCGGTAGAAATAATCCAGCCGGACTTCTTCCGGCACGACATTCGGCGCTGCTCCGCCGTAGTCTACGATCCCGTGGAACATCCAGTCCTTCTCCATGTGCTGACGCCACATGTCCATCGCATCCATGAACAGCCTCGCCGCATTCAGCGCATTGAGCCCCTGTTCGGGCGCATCCGCCGCATGGGCTGCTTTGCCCTTGAATGTAAAATACCTGTCATTGGAAGCCTTGACCTCAAACTCCGCACGGTCTTCATTGCAAAGATGGATCATCGCCGCATATTCGTACGGGTCAAATCCACCGTTGTCCGTCATGACGCACTTGCCGCCCCAGAACTCTTCTCCGGGTGTGCCCACAAGATCGATCCTGACAGGCAGGTCCGGGTATGCTTCCCGCAGCGCCAGCGCCCCGAGCAGACTGATGCCGCAGCTGTAAGAATGCCCGCAGGCATGGCCGACTTCCGGGAGCGCATCATACTCGCAGAGGAACGCAGCTTTAGGCCCCTCCCAGTCAAGCTTATCTGTTTCTATAGCCAGGAAGGAATACGGCATGCCGGCATACGGGCCCGTGACGGTATATCCTTGCGATTCGAGGAATCGCATAATGTACGCACTGGATTCTTTCTCCTCCCCGCTCACCTCGGGGTGCTCGGTCAGCCAGGCGGAAACTGCTTTGACAGACGCAAAATGAGATTCCGTCGCTGCCGTTATTTTCTCGTTTCTGTTCTCCATCGAAACACCTTCTCTCATCTGAAGCATTCTCATTTCATATGTAGTATACCCGCTGCACGGTGCAGTATAAAGCAGAACACGGCAGCCTGCACCGGCCGCCGTGTTCCAGTTTTGCAATTCAGTTCATGCAGCCCTCTGTTCCATTTATCAGGAACCGATTAGTCGAGGACGTGCGCTTCCTTGTTCTTTTTGCCCATCTTGCCGACAACGAGTGCCAGGAAGACACCGATCACAGCCGTGGCGACGAAGAAGATGAAGATGCTGGTGTAGCCGGCATCGCCCTGCTTGTCGAGGAACTGGCCGAAGATCAGGTTGTAGATGGAGTCGGGCAGGTAGCCGATGATGGAGGCGATACCGATCGCGGTAGCTGCCATCTTGGTCGGGATGCCCGCTTCGTTCATGGTGGACCAGATGACGCCGTACATCATGGTAGCGACGATTGCCGGAAGCAGTGTGTAAAGACCGGCTGCTGTGCCGCTCATGCTGGCCGGCAGCATCATCGCGCCGACGTAGAAGACTGCGAGCAGTGCGAACGCGGTCGCCAGCCACTTCGTCGTGGAGTGGAAGAGCTTGTCTGCGATCAGACCGCCTACCGGAGCAAGAAGCAGCAGCAGGTTGTTGCGGACGATGGAGATCGCCGCGGAGTCTTCTGGTGTGACACCTCTGACAGCGGTCAGGTACGGTGTGAACCAGGAACTGCCGGTGTAGAAGCCGTAGCCGATCATGACGACGATCGAAACGATCCAGACGATCGGGTTCTTGATCAGCTTGAGCGCATCGCTGAAGTTGAACTTGCCCTGTCCGTCGTCGACGCGTTCTTCTTCACCCTGTCCATCCTTGAGCAGGAACCACAGCATGATGGCTGCGATGGCCGGGATGATCGCCGCTGCGATGCAGGCGTACTTGAAGCCGAGGACCACATCGCCGCCCGCCATGCCGTACGCTTTCATTGCGATGGCGTTGGTCAGCGCACCGGTGATGCCGTTGCAGGCGTAGTAGCAGCCGTAGATCCAGCCCTGCTGTTCTTCGGTACCGATCAGACGGACCGCCTTGAGCAGTGCTGCCCAGAAAATAAAGGCAGATGTGAACGAGAATGCGAGCCAGGCGAGCAGACCCATGACATACGTTGGGAAGAACGCATAGATCAGACCTACAACAGTGGTCGCCAGCAGAGAAACCGTAATGCCCTTCTTCGGGGAAATCTTGTCTGCCAGGATGCCGCCCGGGATGTACAGGATCATGTTACCGATGGTATACATGGTCATCAGCATACCGGACTGGGTGTTGGAAATGTCCATGGCTGCGATCTGCGCATCGTACAGGATGTACTTGATGTACGGCAGGCAGTAAATCGAGCCGCCGGCCAGGCCAAGCGCGAAGATGGCCAGGTATTTTCTGACTTTCGATTCAGATTGCATTGTTTCACCTCCAATAATAATGATTGGGAAATGATAAGTTTTATGATTCCGCTCCGTGCCGCGCACGGCAGCACGGAGTAAAGAAACCAGTTTGAAACAGCTGAATAACTAGTCTACACTGTCGTAGCCAACACGCAGCGCGCGGACATTGCCTTCGTTGAACTTTGCTTTACCGTGCTCTGTGAAATACTTGATGATCGATTCTTCGAACGCATCGACCGAGATGATGCCGGTCTTCTTCAGGATGACGCCGATCATCGCGATGTTGCCGCCCTTCGGGTTCTGCGCTTTCTCAGCCAGTGCCACGGTGTCAACGTTCACGACATGGATATCATCGCGGTATTCCTTTTCCTCAACGATGGAGGAGTTGACGAACAGCCAGCCGCCGGGCTTGATCTGATCGACGAACTTGGCGATTGCCGGCGCGCTCATGCCGAGCAGGATATCGAGTTCCTTCGCATAAGGGCTGGCGATCTCTTCGCCGTCATCGGTCATCTTGATGGTGCAGTTGGCGGTGCCACCGCGCATTTCCGAACCGTAGGACGGATACCAGGTGATGCGCTTGCCGCTGTTGAATGCGCCATTCGCGATAAGGATCCCGGTGGTCAGGATGCCCTGGCCGCCAAACCCTGCACAAACCATCTGAGTCAACATATTACTTCACGCCCCTTTCAATGAACTCACCCAAAGGATATACATCCTCGACAACTTCTCTGATACGCTTGAGAGAATCCTGCGGCGAGAGTCCCCAGTTGGTGGGGCACGGAGAAAGGATCTCAACGAAGCTCAGTCCCTCTCCGTTCATCTGCTTCTCAAATGCCTTGCGGATATATTTCTTGGTCTTGTTGATGCTGGCAACGCTGTCCAGGCTGCCTCTTGCGAGGTATGCGATATCCATGCCGGTGAACAGCTTGACGACATCGAGCGGCTGCCCGTTCATCTCACGGCTTCTGCCGGCAGGTGTCGTGATGGTTTTCTGGCCCAGCAGTGTGGTCGGTGCCATCTGGCCGCCTGTCATACCGAATACACCGTTGTTGATGACGATGACGGTAATGTTCTCGTTTCTGGCTGCCGCCCAGATGGTATGCTGAATGCCGATCGAATAGGTCGCACCGTCACCGACGTATGCGCATACCGGATTGTTCGGACGGGTACGCTTTACACCGCACGCTGCCGCGATGGCGCGCCCGTGTGCGACGCCGACGCAGTCCGTATCAATCGCCCACATATAAAGGGAGTCGCATGCTACGTCGTAGACCGTGATGGAGTCTTCCAGAAGGCCCATCTCGTCCAGTACTTCAAACTGCAGTCTGCCTGCGGTACCATGCCCGCATCCGGGGCAGAAACCGGTCGGATCGCTCATTCTGAGCATTTCAGGAGCGGTAAAGATCTTATCTGCCATTTAGAACACCTCCTTTGCGTTGCCGGCAAGGATGTCTTTTGCGATCTCGATGACCTTGTCACTTTCAGGAACTTCATAGGATGTCAGGTATCCGTAAATCGGGTACTTGCATCTGGAAGCGAGCGCTACATCGTTGACCATCTGGCCCTTGATGCTCATCTCGACGACCATGAGGCCCTTGCAGTTGGGACCGATCTCATCGAATGCCTTCACGGGGAACGGCACAACCATCTTCGGTCTGATCAGACCGAGCTTGATGCCCTGCTCTCTTGCGTGAAGGACAGCTTCCTTGCAGACTCTGGAGGAGATGCCGTAAGCGATCGTGACGACTTCCGCGTCCTCTACGCCGATGCTCTCCCAGCGCTGCTCATTCTCGGTGATCTGCGCATACTTGTCGCGGAGATACTTTTCATAACCAACATACATATCCTCGCAGAAGTAGGATACGTTAGTGATCTTTCTGCCGTGTTCACCCTTCTTGATGCCTTTGACGGACCAGTCGTACTTGTTGATGTCATGCTCATGCATATCGGGAAGCGTGACGCCTTCCATCATCTGGCCGATCGCCGCATCATACAGCAGGATGACCGGGTGCTTGTACTTCTCGGACATGTCGTAGGCCATGACCGTGTCGTCAACGATCTCCTGGACCGAGTTCGGAGTGAAGACCGGGACCATGGTGTCACCGTGGCCGTTGCCCTTTGTGACCAGTTCGTAATCGCCCTGCGACTGGCTGATATCGCCAAGCGCATTGCCGATACGGGTAACGTCTACCAGAACAGCCGGCAGATCCGAGCCGACCAGGTAGGAAATGCCTTCCTGGAACAGCGAGTAGCCGGGGCCTGCCGAAGTGGACAGTGTTCTGGCGCCTGCTGCGCTGGCACCGAACAGCATGTAAATCCCGCAAAGCTCGTCTTCAGTCTGTACGATCGTGCCGCCAACTTCGGGCATTCTCCATGCCATGTATTCTAGAATCTCTGTCTGCGGAGTAATCGGATAGCCGCTGAACAGTCTGCAGCCGGAGCGGATCGCAGCTTCGGCCATGGCTTCATTGCCCTTCATGATAACCTGATTGTCTGCCATCGCTCTATCCCTCCTTCTTGATCACCGTGATCGCATAATCCGGGCACACTGTATAGCAGGACCCGCATGCGATGCATCCGGATGTATCAAACTTAACTGTCTCGTATCCCTTGTCATTGAGTTCCCCGCTCAGCGAGATAACCTTTTTCGGGCATACATCAATGCAGTAATGACAACCTTTGCACCTGTCATGTGCATAGTCGATTTGAACCATTTCTGCTCCTTTCAAAACAAGTTGATTATTATCCAACCAGCTGTAACGGACGGTATCGCACCGCTTGCAATGCCGCTCCTTTTTCACTCCTTCGGATCGACATTTTTCGCTTTAATTTTAGAATTACACAGTTTTTCTGTCAATTGTTTTGTATGAAATACCTGATGTTAAATATAAAAAATAAAATATACATTATACAATATTCCATTTCCATTGACAGAGAACAAATTCCAACTATATTATAAAGGTGTATCGACACCGTGATCCCAATGATCCTTATCACTCCATCCGGATCATGCTTTAAGAAAGGAACAGGTTTCAAACATGGAATATAAATTGGCGAAACAGCTGAGAACGGCCCACCCGACCGTGATCCGTCAGATCTTCATGTATGCATGCGACCACCCCGAATTCCTCGACTTGTCCATCGGCGAACCTTCCGCGGACACCTTTCCGCTCGACGAGATCGCAAAGTCCAGCGCGGACATGTACAAATATGATGGTAAGAAGGCGCTTGCTTACGGCCCCTATCCAGGTATGGATGAATGCATCGAAGAAATTCGCAAATGGATGATCGCCCGCGGTTTTGATATGGAGAACAACGCGATCGAGATCCTGCCCGGCAGCGGCCACGGCATGGACAATATGGCGAACACCTTCTGTGATGAAGGTGATGTCATCCTGTCGGAGATGTTTGCATACCCCGGCATCCAGAATGCCGCCCGCATGGTCGGCGCCAAACTGGTCGGCGTCGAGATGGATGACGACGGCATCAATCTGGAAGCCCTTGAGAAGACAATCCAGGAGTACGGCGAGAAGGTTAAATTCCTTTATCTGTGCCCCTCCTTTAACAATCCGACCGGCATCACACTGCCGGAGTATAAGAGAGAAGCTGTCTACAAGCTGGCGCAGAAGTACGACTTCATGATCTACGAAGACGATCCGTATTCGCGTCTGAGCTTTGACGGCAACTACCTGAAAGAGATCAAAAAATACGACACCGATGGCCGCGTTGTCTATGCAGCATCGCTGTCCAAAATCGTCAGTTCCGGCATGCGCATTGGCTTCTTCGTGGTCAACAAGGACCTGCGTCCCTTCCTCGAGATGTCCCAGGGCAATGCGGGCGTGCAGTCCGTTCCGGTCATGCTGACCGTTGCGGGCTATATGCAGCACAACGATATCGACGCGCACTGCAAGGATGTCGGTGCCTTCTACAAAGAAAAAGCTGCCTGGATGATGGAATGCATCAAAAAGTACCTGCCCGCTTCCTGCGAGCCGATCGAGCCCAAGGGCGGTCTGTTCCTGTGGCTGAAAGTGCCCGAAACACTCGACCTGGACAAAGTCTGGCACAAACTGATGGAAGCCAACGTCGGCGTTGTCCCCTCCTTCGGTTTCTCCGCCGATCCGGAGAACTACCCCGGCAGCGCGTTCCGCATCTGCTACTCGACACCTTCGAAGGAAGTCATCGAAGAAGCATGCCAGATCATGGGCCGCGTACTGAAAGAGGAACTGGGCGAATAAGCCATCCGGCCAAAACTAATGACAGCTTCCGGAATAACTATGATACGGTAACAAAAAAGGAGACCTTTTCAGAAGGTCTCCTTTTCCTTGTGTGTTTCATCAGTTGATGTGCAGCTGCGCAAATCTTAGCGCGTTTGCGCTTAGAGCATTTCTTCGATCTTTTCGTAAAGGCTGTCTGCGAGCGCAGATGCTTCCTGCAGAATGCCCTTCGCCTCCTCTTCATAGGCAACTGCCTTCTCTTTGTCTTTCAAGCTGCCCAGATTGATTTTGACATTCAGCCATGCCCCGTGAAGGCCTGCCTTGACGAGCAGCACACCGACACCAAGGTCGCTGGCGCTGGAAGTGTTAAAACCAGCAGCCACGCGCTGCGCCAGTTGCAGCACATCCAGACTCTTATGCATCATCGCCAGCGGCGATTCGATGCAAAGGATCATCCCCTCCTGGATCGCCTTGCTGCGGGCGGCTTTTTCCTCGTCGGTCGATTTGGGCATCCCGAATGCAGCGCTGACTGCATTGAACGCATCTGTGTCCGAATCGACTGCTTCCAGAAGCTGGTCTTTTAAAGTCTGTGCGGCAGCCATCACAGCAGCGGTTTCTTCTTCATATTCTTTGTACTTTTCACGCCCCTGTGTCAGTGCACAGACCATAGACACCAGCGCGCTGCCAAGTGCTCCTGCCAGTGCCGAAGCGGAGCCGCCGCCCGGTGCCGGTGCATCGGAGGCCATCACATCCGCAAATTTCTTTACATCATACTCAATCAGTTTTTCTGCCATGCTGCCATCTCCCTTTCCCTCTTCAGAAGAGTTCATTATATACAGGTCTTATTTCATGTCGATCAGGTGGTATTCGATGACCTGATCATGGCAGCTGAAGTTCTCGATCTTCAGGTAGTATTCCGCGCAGTCGATCAGCGCCTTTGCAGGTGTCAGCCCGACGACCTCACTGCCGATGATCTTAACCCCGTAGCGGTCAGCCAGTGCACGGATCATCTCATAAGCGTAGTAAAGCGGTGTCCCTTCATAGTTGACCATGTTCATGGATACCTGCGCGATGTTTCTCTCCTCGAGCATAACGCCGATCGCCTTGCAGTACTTGAAGCCGCCGGAGGAGCCACGGATCGCCTTGGCGATGCTGTTCGCGATCTCCAGATCATCTGTGTCCAGATTGACGTTGAACGCTACCAGCGGCATGCGGGCGCCGATCGCCATGATGCCTGCAGTCGGATGGATCTTTCTTTCGCCGAAATCAGGTGCCCACTCTTCCTGGAGCAGTTTTTCCGGCATTCCTTCAAACTGGCCCTTGCGGCACTTCGCCAGGTTGCGGCGCTCCGGTCTTGTCGCGGAGTCTTCATACAGGAACGACGGGATCTGGAGCTCGTCCCAGATCCGTTTTGCAACGCGCTTGGACAGCGCAACACACTCTTCCAGTGTGACGTCTCTGCTCTGCGGAACGAACGGCATGACGTCCGTTGCACCCATGCGCGGATGCTGGCCTTCGTGTTTATTCATGTCAATCAGTTCGGCCGCTTTTTTGGTCAGCTCAAAGGCAGCATTTTCGATGCCCTCCGGGCTGCCGATCAGTGTGAATACACTTCTGTTATGGTTACCGTCTGTCTGCGCATCAAACAGCGTGCAGCCGGGCATGGACTGCGCCAGGTCCACGAGCGCCTGATACTTTTCAGGTTCGCGCTCTTTGCTGACGCTGAAATTGGGGATACATTCGATAAGTTTAGCCATGATGTTACTCCTCTTTTTATTAACTATGGATCCGGGGAATCGCTCTGCGGATCCGTCAGGTCACGGTTCTCACCCATCATATCATCTAAGTCGCCTTTGTACACCGTATGAAGCAAAAAAAGTTTCATGGTGTGAAACAAAAAGTTTCATGGTGTGAAACAAAGCCCACGTTCTGTGGTAAAATAGATTTGTTAAATAATTCTGACGCATTATTTGAACGAGGTGCGATTATGAATGAATACATGGACGCTATGACTATCAAACTTGACTATGAACTGCCTGCCTATCCGAAGATGGAGGATGGGTACCGCAGAGCACCGAAAAGAGAATCCAAACTAAGTGAAGCAGACAAGGCGCTTGCTATCAAGAACGCATTGCGCTACATCCATCCGGATCACCACGAACAGATGGCTGCAGAATTCGCGCAGGAACTTGAAGAGCACGGCCGGATCTACGGATACCGCTTCCGCCCGGAAGGCAAGCTCTACGGCAAACCGATCGACGAATACAAAGGCGCCTGCATCGAGGGCAAGGCCATCCAGGTCATGATCGACAACAATCTGGACTTTGATGTCGCCCTGTACCCCTATGAGCTGACAACTTACGGTGAGACCGGCCAGGTCTGCCAGAACTGGATGCAGTACCGTCTGATCAAGAAGTACCTGGAAGTCATGCAGAACGACCAGACGCTTGTGGTTATGTCCGGTCACCCGCTCGGGCTGTTCCATTCGCACAGACTGGCGCCGCGCGTCATCATCACCAACGGCCTGATGGTCGGTACATTTGATGACCAGGCGAACTTCAACCGCGTTGCAGCGCTGGGCGTCGCCAACTACGGCCAGATGACCGCGGGCGGCTGGATGTACATCGGACCGCAGGGCATCGTCCACGGCACCTTCAACACCCTGCTCAATGCAGGCCGCCTCAAGCTGGGCATCCCCAACGACGGCAACCTCGCAGGCAAACTCTTCATCTCCGCCGGTCTTGGCGGCATGAGCGGTGCGCAGGGCAAAGCTGCCGAGATCGCAGGCGCCGCCTCGATCATCGCGGAAGTCGACGACTCCCGTATCGAAACGAGATACACGCAGGGCTGGGTCTCCCACAGAACGGACTCCGCCGAAGAAGCCCTGGCCATCGCGCAGGAGCATCAGAAAGCAGGCACCCCCTGTGCTGTCGCCTATCACGGCAACATCGTCGATCTGCTCGAGTACCTGTATGAGAAGGATGTCCACGTCGACCTGATGAGTGACCAGACTTCCTGCCACGTCCCCTACGACGGCGGCTACTGCCCGCAGGGACTGACCTTCGAGCAGCGCACCGAGATGCTGGCAGAGGATCCTGAGCGATTCCATGAGCTGGTTGACAAGACCCTGCAGCATCACTATGAGATGATCTGCAAGTTCCACGAAAAAGGCACCTATTTCTTCGACTACGGCAACAGCTTCCTGAAGGCTGTCTACGACACAGGCGTCAAGAGCATCTGCAAGAACGGCGAGAACGACCTGGACGGCTTCATCTTCCCGTCCTACGTGGAAGACATCCTCGGCCCCTGCCTCTTCGACTACGGCTACGGCCCGTTCCGCTGGTGCTGCCTGTCCCGCAACCCGGAAGATCTGGACAAGACAGACGCTGCCGCTGCGGAATACATCCTCGCCCACAACAGACGTTACCAGGACTACGACAACTACGTCTGGGTCCGTGACGCAAAGAAGAACAAGCTCGTCGTCGGCACCCAGTGCCGTATCCTCTATCAGGATGCGATGGGCCGCATGAACATCGCGCTGAAGTTCAACGACATGGTCCGCAAAGGCGAGATCGGTCCGGTCATCCTCGGCCGTGACCACCACGACACCGGCGGTACCGATGCACCGTTCCGTGAGACATCCAACATCAAGGATGGTTCCAACATCATGGCGGAGATGGCAACCCAGTGCTTCGCAGGCAACGCGGCGCGCGGCATGAGCTACATCGCCCTGCACAACGGCGGCGGCACCGGCATCGGCAATGCCATCAACGGCGGTTTCGGCATGGTGCTCGACGGCTCCGACCGCGTCGACGAGATCCTCAAGATGGCAATGCCCTGGGATACCATGGTCGGCGTTTCCCGCCGCAACTGGGCGCGCAACGAACACGCCATGGAAGTGGCAGCTGAATACAACAAGATGTACGAAGGCAAAGACCACATCACCCTGCCCTATGTCGCAGATGATGCACTGGTCGAAAAAGCGCTGAAAAAAGACTGAGGACCTGCCATGAACAGACTACTGATCCACAATATCGGCCTGCTTGCGACCCCCACCGGGAGCGCCGCCAAAGCAGGGCCTGCCCAGGGACAGATCCTGCTGCAGAACAATGCCTGGATCCTCGCGGAAGACGGCCTCATCAAGCAGACCGGCACCGGCGACAGCTGGCAGCAGATCCCGCAGGAAGACCTCTCCTTGATCGATGCGGGCGGCAAACTCGTCACCCCCGGCCTGGTCGATGCGCACACGCACCTCATCTTCGGCGGCTGGCGGCAGAACGAGCTGGGGCTCAAGCTCCACGGCGCCACATATCTGGATATCCTGGCGGGCGGCGGCGGCATCCTGTCCACCGTAAGGGCAACCCGTGAGGCCACCGAGGAATCGCTCTATCAGAAAGCCAAAGAAGCGCTGGACGAAATGCTGACCCTCGGCATCACCAGTATGGAAGCCAAGAGCGGCTATGGACTCGACCGCGAGACCGAACTGAAACAGCTCCGCGTCATCCGCCGGCTCGGCCGGGAGCACTGCATGGATGTGCGCTCGACATTCCTCGGCGCTCATGCCCTGCCGGAAGACTATAAAGATGACAGAGAAGGATACATCCGTTTCCTCTGCGAAGAGATGATCCCGGAAGTCGCAGCCGAAGGCCTCGCCGACTACTGCGACGTCTTCTGTGAAAAAGGCGTTTTCACAGCGGAAGAAAGCCGCGTCATCCTCGAGGCCGGGAAAAAGCACGGCCTCATTCCGAAGATCCACGCAGATGAGATCGAAGCCATCGGCGGCAGCGAACTGACAGCGGATGTCAAAGCGATCTCCGCAGAGCATCTGATCGTCTGCCAGCCGTCCGGCATCAAGGCGCTCGCAGAAGGCGGCACCATCGCCTGCCTGCTGCCAGCGACCTCCTTCTATCTCGGCGCGACCTATGCACCAGCAAGAGACATGATCGAAGCCGGCGTCCCCGTCGCCGCTGCAACGGACTTCAACCCGGGCTCCTGCCCGAGCCTGAATATCCAGCTGGTCATGAACCTCGCCTGCCTGAAATACCGGATGACGCCGGAGGAAATGCTGACCGCCGTCACACTCAATGCGGCAGCAGCCATCGGACTTGCTGAAAAAGCTGGTTCTGTCGAACCGGGCAAGCAGGCGGATCTTGTCCTGTGGAATGCACCGGACCTCGACTACCTCGGCTACCGCATGGGCAGCAACCTGGTCAATACAGTTATCAAAAATGGGAACATTGTGCATCACTAAGCGCATTCATAAGGAGGCCCAAGTATGAAATACAATCCGTCTAACATCAAAGAGGTCACGCTCGACGGCCGCAGCCTGGTCTTTGAAGAGTTCATCGCAGCTGCACGTTTTCATGCTCCTGTCAAGATCGCACCGGAAGCACTGGAACGCATGCAGAAATCCAGAGAACTGACTGAAAAGATTCAGAAATCCGGCAAGCCGACCTACGGGATCACGACCGGTTTCGGCGACTTCCAGAAGGTCGCTGTCCCGGAAGAGATGTCCAACCAGCTCTCCACCAACCTGATCCTGAGCCACTGCACCGCCTGCGGCGAACCGTACGCAGATGAAATCGTCCGCGGCATCCTGCTGCTCAGAGTCAACAACCTGCTGGTCGGTTTCTCCGGCGTCCGTCCGCTGCTCGCGGAGATCATGGTCGAGATGCTCAACAAGAACGTTCTGCCGGTGATTCCTGAAAAAGGCTCGCTCGGCTCCTCCGGCGACCTCGCCCCGCTCGCGCACATGACACTGCCGATCCTCGGTCTTGGCGAAGCCAAATACCAGGGCGAAGTGCTGCCCGGCGCAGAGGCAATGAAGCGCGCCGGCATCAAGACCGTTGATACGCTGGTCTGCAAGGAAGGCCTTGGCATGACCAACGGCACCTGCGCGATGACATCCTGCGGCGCACTGGCACTGTACGACTCCATCTGCGCAGCAGAAATGGCCGACGTCATTGCTTCCATGACCTTCGAAGGGCTGACCGGTCTGCGCAATGCATTTGACCCGCGTATCCACGAGGCCAGAGGCCACAAGGGCCAGATCCTCGTTGCAGACAATATGCGTATGCTGCTCGAAGGCTCCGAGATCCTCGACAACTGCCAGCAGGACCGTGTCCAGGATGCGTATGCACTCCGCTGCATCCCGCAGATTCACGGCGCTGTCCGCGACGCACTGCAGTTCGTCATCCACAAAGTCGACATCGAGATCAATGCAGTCACAGACAACCCGCTGATCTTCCCGGACGATGAAGCCGTCATCTCCGGCGGCAACTTCCACGGCGAGCCGATGGCGATCCCGTTCGACCTTCTGGGCATCGCCTGCTCCGAGATCGCCAACATCTCCGAGCGCCGCATCGAGCGCATGGTCAACCCGGCCCTCTCCAACGGCCTGACACCGTTCCTGACCACAGAGCCCGGCGTCAACTCCGGCTACATGATCGTGCAGTACGCAGCGGCTTCCATGGTTTCTGAGAACAAAGTTCTGGCACATCCGGCATCCGTTGACTCGATTCCTTCCTCGGCCAACCAGGAAGATATCGTCTCCATGGGTACGACGGCAGCCAGAAAGGCACGCGACATCGTCCAAAACACGCTGTCCGTCCTCGCACTGGAACTGCTCACTGCCTGCCAGGCGATTGACATCCGCAAGCGCCTGAACACGCACGGCCAGAAACTCAGCCCGTTCCATCAGCATGTCTACAACATGTTCCGCAGAGAGATCCCCTTCTACGAAGTGGACAGAGAACTGTGGCCGGATATTCGCAAGGCTGAGGCCTTCATCCGCCGCAAGGATCTGCTCGATCTGATCGACGAGTACATGCCCGAGATGCTCGAGAACAACGCATGGGAGCAGTTCAGAGACGAATTCGGCAAGAAGAGCGAATAAAGAACTCCCTTCCCGCAACAATAAAACCCTGCAGGCAACTGCAGGGTCAGACTGTAGACAAAGTCCTGGACTTGGCGATCCGCCAAGCCGGGGCTTTTCTCATTAACAACCGGATAAATCGTTGGAATTTCAACATTTACAGC
>CADATO010000001.1 GCA_902790905.1 uncultured Eubacteriales bacterium | reverse complement strand
GTCTTCGGGTGCAGGACCCACTTCCAGTTTCCGTCAGCCAATCACCTTCATAATAAAGAAAAGCGAAGGGTGTTCAAAACCCTCGCTTATATATTAAGACTTCCAGTTTATAGATTTGTTCGGTATAACGAATTTTATCATAATTAATTCAGCTTTATCATTGACATTCATAGTAACGTCTCCAGGCATTTGGAATGCGTCGTATCGATGTCGAAAGCGCTGCATGCTTGAAAGAGATAGATACAACGGGATTTGCCGGGGAAATGATTCGGGTTATAAAAAAGTGAAAACGATCGAACTGAAATACGGCAACACAAATACGTTTTATATTGAAGGGGATGCGGGCGGCCTGTTGGTGGACACGGACTATGCAGGCACGCTGTTTGCGTTCTACAAAGCGATCAAAGCGGCCGGCATCAGGGTGACCGATATCAAGTATGTGCTGGCAACGCACTATCATCCGGATCACTGCGGGCTGGTCAGCGAACTGATGCAGCAGGGCGTACAGCTATTGCTTCCCGATGTGCAGAAGGATGGTGTACATTATTCCGATGCCATCTTTACAAGAGACGGGCTTTCGTATACGCCGATTGAGGAAGAAAAGGCAACGGTCATTCCGTGCGCAGAAAGCCGCGCGTTTCTTGCGGGACTTGGCATCGCCGGGCAGATCATGCACACGCCCAGCCACAGTCCTGACAGTGTTTCACTGGCTCTTGACAACGGCGACTTGTTTGTCGGGGATCTGGAGCCGCTCGAATACATTGCGGCATACGAAGATAACACGCAGTTAAAGGCAGACTGGGAGCAGATACTTGCGATTCATCCCAAGCGGATCTGCTATGCGCATAGACCGACGCAAATGAGGTAAGTGCATGGCATCAGGCAAAGACTTATAAGGGGGTCATCATGACAGCACAGAGCAACATCATCATCGGACATAAAGACACCAAGAGCGTCATGACAAAGTCCAACGGACCGCTTGGCGGTTATGCGGTCAACCCGTATGTTGGCTGTACGCATGGTTGTAAATACTGCTATGCCTCGTTCATGAAGCGATTCACAGAACATACGGAAGACTGGGGGACGTTCCTGGATGTGAAGGAGTGGCCGGAGATCAAGAATCCAAGGAAATACGCGGGCCAGAAGGTCATCATCGGTACCGTGACGGACGGCTATCTGCCGCAGGAGGAAACGTACGGGAAGACGAGAAAGATCCTCGAGGAGCTCAAGGACAGCGGTGCAGACATCCTGATCTGCACGAAGTCGGATCTTGTTCTGAGGGATCTGGATCTGCTCAGGGAAATCAACGAGAAGAATCAACTGACGGTGTCCTGGTCGGTCAATACGCTGGATGAAAAGTTCTGCGAAGATATGGATGATGCGGTCAGTATCGAGAGAAGACTGGCGGCCATGAAACAGGTGTACGATGCGGGTATCCGCACAGTATGCTTTATCTCGCCCGTATTCCCGGGGATCACAGATATTGAGGCGATCTTTGCACGCGCGAAGGATCAGTGCGACCTGATCTGGCTTGAAAACCTGAATCTCCGGGGCGGCTTCAAGAAAACGATCATGGACTATATCGCCGCGTCCTATCCGCAGCTTCTGCCTCTGTATGAAGAAATCTATACGAAAAAGAACCGCAGTTACTTCGAAGGACTGGAAAAGAAAGCCGAGGAAATGGCACGCGTGAATGGCTGCAGATTTGTCGACAACGAAACGCCGTATGAGCGCGTTGCGCAGGGACATCCCACGATCGTCGACTACTTTTATCACGAAGAAGTAAGAGGCACCAAGAACAGCGGAAAGAGAAACAAATAGCATCCCACGCAGGAAGAACTGGCGGCGAAGATCTATGCGTACTGCAACCGGCACGGGCTGTTTTATGTAACCCCTTGAAAAAGAATGAATAAGAGAGAAAATGAGTAAGAAAGAATATGCCATCAGTAAGGAGTTTTTTCCTTTCAACCATTTCGCACCGCCGATGAGCAAAGCAGCCATCCTGCAGGCGCAGAAAATGATGAAGCCGATGCAGTCGCTCTGGCGGGATTCGGAGCTTGTCGTGCAGAGTATGCGCATCCAAGGCTATCAGGGCGGGAGATTGAGATGCTGCTGTTCGGCCCGCGCGATCTTGCATAGTCGGCGACAGCGCGGGCGGCATGCTGGCCGTGACATCGTGCCTGATGGCAAGGGACCGCGGCGCAGCGGTCTGCCGCCGGCGTACATTGAAGTGGCGGAGTTCGACCCGCTGCACGACGATGGAATCCTGTTTGCCAGGTTGCTTAAGGAGAACGGGATCGAAGCGGAGCTTCACGAGGCGAAGGGAACCATGCATGGGTTTGATACCAAGGTGACCGCGCCGACATCGAAGAAGATGGTCGGAGAAAGGGCTGCGTATATCAAGCGCATGTTCCACGAAGGAGAATAAGAGATGATCATTCACGATTATGACAACGACACAAGCTCTGTGGTCAGCCTCGAGCATTTTTACGGAAAGCCGAAGCATATCGTGGATAAATGCCTGATCCTGTTTTCCAAGGTGATCCATGATCATCTGCTGGAAGAGTATGCATGTGAGAGAATCGCCACCATCGGGCAGTGCAATGGCAATATCCCGATCTATAGTTTCGACCTTGCGGGCGAGCAGATCGCCTTTTATCTGTCCGGGATCGGCTCTGCCATTGCGGCGGATCTTTGCTATCAGGCGCACTGGCTGACCGGCGCTGCAAAGTTCATCATGTTCGGCTCCTGCGGCAGCCTGGATGAGGCGGCAACAGGAGGTAGATACATCATCCCCACAGAAAGCTACCGCGGTGAGGGTTGCTCCTACTATTTTGCTCCGCCGGCGGATTACATCACGGTCCGAAATGCTGATAAAGTGGCGGCGGCCTTCGATAAGATCGGTGCACCGTACGCCAAAGGCCGGGGGTGGACAACGGACTCGATGCTCCGCGAGACAGCTGGTCTGGTGCAGAAAAGAAAGCAGGAAGGCTGCATCGCAGTGGAGATGGAAGTGGCAGGTGTGCAGGCTGCCTGTGATTTCTACGGGCTGGAACTGTTCGACTTTCTGGAGGCGGGCGATGTGCTGGCGGAGAGCGATTACGATATCACGGATCTTCCGGGCGCCAACCATGACCTTGGTAAGCTCCGGATCGCTTTGGAGATCGCACAGCGGATATAAGTAAAGCAACGAAAGTGCTATACTATTGCTATACCTGTTAATGGGAATAGGAGGGAACCATGGATATATCGAATATCGAAGTGTTCACCCAGAGCAGTATCCGTATCCGCTGCAGTGCCGGAACGATCTATGCGGATCCGTTCCGCATGAACGAATCGCCCCGTGATGCGGACATCGTCCTGATCACACATGATCACTACGATCATTTTTCACCTGAAGATCTTGCAAAGGTCATCTGTCCGGATACGGTCCTGATCGTACCGGAAAAGATGGCGGCGCAGGCAGGTGTCTTCACCGGGCAGGTAAAAGCCATCGAGACGGTCGTACCGGGGCAGGCGTACAAGGTTGCCGGCCTGTCTTTTGCTACCGTCGCTTCATATAATAAGCTTAAGCCGTTCCACCCGAAGAAAAACGGCTGGGTGGGATATATCCTGGAGCTTGACGGACAGAAGGTCTACATCGCCGGAGATACAGACAAGACGAAAGAAAACAGCGCCGTGCAGTGCGACATCGCGCTCGTACCGGTGGGCGGCAAGTTCACGATGGACGCAAAAGAAGCAGCGGACCTGATCAATACGATCCGGCCGGCAGTGGCGATTCCGACCCACTACGGCACCATCGTCGGAAAGAAGAGCGACGGAGAGCGGTTCGCGTCTCTGGTCGACCCTGCCATCGAAACAAAGATTATCCTGCAGGACTAGGAGGTACATGATGAGACCGGTCGTTGGTGTGATGCCTTTATGGGATGATGACAAAGACAGCCTCTGGATGCTGCCCGGCTATCTGGAAGGCCTGGAGGAAGCCGGTACGCTTCCGCTGATCCTGCCTCTGACGGACGATGAGGAAGATCTGGCGCAGCTGATGGATATGTGCGACGGTTTTCTGTTCACGGGCGGCCACGATGTCTCTCCGGAAGTCTATGGGGAAACGCCGCTGGAGGGGCTCATCGCTGCGTGCGAGGGGCGCGACCGGATGGAAGCCATCGTGCTCCGCAAAGCCATCGACGAAGATAAGCCGCTGTTTGGCATCTGCAGGGGGATCCAGTATGTGAATGCGGCCCTTGGCGGCACGCTCTATCAGGATCTCGATCTGCAGCATCCCTCGGACATCGAGCACCATCAGCAGCCGCCGTACGACGTGCCGATCCATGAGGTCACTGTCTTAAAGGAATCGCCGCTCTACGCGTGCCTGCAGAAAGAGCAGCTGGGGGTGAACAGCTATCACCACCAGGCGATCAAAGATCTGGCGCCGGGACTGAAAGAAATGGCGGTCTCGCCGGACGGGCTGATCGAGGCGGTCTATATGCCGGGGCACCGTTTTCTGTGGGCGGTGCAGTGGCATCCGGAATTCTTCGGTACGAAGGACGACAGCAGCGTGAAGATTTTCCATGCGTTCGCAGATGCGATGAAATAGAGGAGAGGAGGTAAGAGCCATGCCTGTTGTATCTGTAAGAAAGACCGGCGGCGACGACTATGCCGCTATCAAAGCAACCGTTGACCAGGTGCTGGCCGATCTCGGCGGGATCGAGGATATCATCAAGCCCGGATACAAGGTCATAATTAAGCCAAATCTGGTCGCTTGTCCCACGGACCGTCTATCTGGCGGCATCACGCGCTGGGAGGTCTGTCTGGCGCTGTATGAGGCTGTGAAGGCCACCGGTGCAGAGCCCGTAATCGCGGAGTCTTCTGCAGCCGGTGCTGACACCGAGCTGACCATCGAAAAATGCGGCTACCAGAAGCTGCGCGATCAGGGAATCCCGGTCATCGATCTCAAAGCGAAAGAGAACGCACGCTGCAAGGTGGAGATCGGAGACGGCGTCGTGTTCAGCACGATCGACACCTGGGAAATGGTGCGCGACTGCGATGCCATCATCACGGTGCCGGTCATGAAGACGCACGACCAGACCGAGATCACGCTCGGCATGAAAAATCTGAAAGGACTGCTTGTCGACACGCAGAAGAAGGACTTCCACAAGAAGGGGCTCATCGAAGGCGTGGTCGACTGGAACCTGTACCTCAAGCCATGTCTTGAAATCATCGACGGCACATACGGCCAGCAGGGTCTGGGTCCGATCTTCGGCGAGACCAAGCGCATGGACCTCATCATCGGATCCAAGGACCTCGTTGCCTGTGAAGCTGTGACCGGCAAGATCATGGGGTACGAGCCCGAAGAAGTCATGATCACGAAGGCGGCGGCAAAACGCGGCTTCGGGGAGATGGACCTGGCAAAGATCGACGTCATCGGCAAACAAATCGACGAAGTGGCGAGCCGCTTCAAACGCTCCAGCGAGGTCGAGATCGAAGGCGTACCAGAGTCTTTCAATCTGATCTTCAGCAAAGACGCTTGCACGGGCTGCCACAACACGGTACTCAGCGCACTGATGGACATGAAGGCGCAGGATCTGTTCCCATACCTCGAGGGCATGAATGTTTGCGTCGGACCGTGTACAGAGGAGATGCTGCCGGAGGGCGCTAATGCGGACAACACGGTATGCATCGGGATCTGCTGTAAAAAACTCGCGGAGGCGAAGGGCTTCCGCTGGGTGGTCGGGTGCCCGCCCGGCAACGTGGACGTTGTGAAGGGCATACTCGGCGACCGTAAAGAATACGGGGTACGTTACAACTAGGAAAGGAATCGCTCATGAACACGAAAAACTTTACATTTTCTTCGGCAACCGGCGTCTGCCAGATCGATGCCAGCGCTTATACACCGGATGACGGTGCGTTCGATACCATTCTGGTCATCCACCACGGCATGGCGGAGCACAGAGAGCGGTATCTCGGCTTTATCGAGTATCTCTGCAGCAACGGGGTGGCCGTCTATATGCACGATATGGCCAATCACGGCAAATCCAACACCGACTACGATCTGACCGGCTGGTTCGGCGAAAAAGACGGTTACAAAGGGCTGGTCGAAGACTTCCGGGAGATGGTGCTCGAGGCGAAAAGACAGAATCCGGACAAGAAGATCATCGTGATGGGGCACTCGATGGGGTCCTTCATCTGCCGGCTGTACACCGCCTGGTATCCGGAAGACGGCTTTGCCGGTGCGGTCTACATGGGCACAGGCGGCCCCAATCCCGCCGGCGGCGCGGGCAAGATCATGGCTTCGCTGATCGGCGCGCTCAAAGGCAAGAAGCATAAGAGCAATACCATGAACAACCTGGCATTCGGCTCGTACGGCAAGCGCTTTGAAGGGCGGACGGCCTTTGACTGGCTCACCCGCGACACGGAGATCGTGGACAAGTATATCGAGGATCCGTACTGCGGCTACCTGTTCACCGTGCAGGGAATGAAGGACCTTGTCATCGTGAATGGCGAATCGAATACAGCCGGCTGGTTCAAAGCGGTACCGCAGGATCTGCCGATCCTCGTGATCAGCGGCGAGCTGGATCCGGTAGGCGACTACGGCAAAGGCATCGATGCGGTCTGCGCAAAACTGGAACAGACAGGGCATACCGCCGTCACCAAAAAGATCTATCCGGAATGCCGCCACGAAGTTCTGAACGAACTGAACAAAGAGGAAGTCATGGCGGACGTCCTGCAGTGGATTCAGTCGGTATAGCGCACCGGCGGCTGCATAAGCTTTCATAATTCAAAACGGCAAAAGAATACCGGTCTTTGCAGGACCGGTATTTTCTTATGTTCTGTTCTGGCTGATACTGCTTTACAGAGCGGACTGCCCGCCGTTTTCAATCAGCAGCACCAGTGCTTTTGTCAGATCGCCGCAGCTTTCCGGAGGAATGCCGATAGCCAGCTGCTGGAGGTCCGGATTCTTCATGGCAAAGACACCTGTTTCCAGAATGTCGACGGTGGAGACTGAGTGCGGGGAGAGCTTGGCCTGTTCGGCGCAGCGCTCGAAACTCATCTGCAGCAGAGACTCCTCTTCGGGTGTCCAGCGCGGATAGATCTCCCTGTCAAGCACCGAGAAGCTGTTCAGTCTGGCGAGTTCCTGGAAGGCGCTGGAGTCATCGTGTTCCTTGGAGGCGTCCATGAACCGGCAGCTGATCGTAAAGCTCATGCTGCGGTCGGAGACATCGATGAGGGAGAAGTCCTGTCTGCCGACCGTCGTCTCGACTTCATTCTTGCTCAGATAGTCAAAATTGCTGAGCAGGATATAGATGAGGCCGACAAGATCGGTGGCATCCGCCGTGGAGACTGCACTTGTCAGCGCGTCGATGTGGTGCATCGTGAACGAGGGCGGGACAGCATCCTCGCTGTGCTTTTCATTGAAGTCGCTGATCATGTCGTACACTTTATTCTGGAATTTGCCGGTATCCGTCGGGTCAATCGAGATCGTCAGCGATGCACTCTGCGGCAGGGTTTCAAAACTGTCGCCGGCTTTGAAAGACGACAGA
The DNA here is from genome assembly GCA_902790905.1 of uncultured Eubacteriales bacterium. GTDB lineage: Bacteria > Bacillota > Clostridia > Peptostreptococcales > Anaerovoracaceae > RUG13615. The sequence goes on along the minus strand of CADATO010000001.1, from coordinate 119,891 downwards.
TGGTAGTCGATATGGGTCTGCTCGCACCAGGATAGAATATCGTACAGCATAAGAACCGGGTCATCCTGCTCTTCGTCGATCTGCGCCGGTGTGCTGCGGGGGAGGCCCTGAATGCTGATCTCGTAGGATTTGTAGCCTTCCAGAGGTTCGGTTTGCGGATCCCTGGAAAAACGATGCGTATCAAGAGAAGCGCTGTTCTTGAAAAGAACGGGTTTTTCGTAGTCGGAAATGTTGACCAGATAACCTGTCTCCAGATAGTCAGTCGGCAGCGCCATGGCACCAGTGTAGAACAGGCCGTCGCGCAGACTGACGATAACAGTTGTTTTACTAGTGTTGGAAGCTTCCTTCAGGGCAGTCAGGACCGCCGCGGTTTTGGCGGCACTGCCTTCATTATTCTCGCTGCTGATGCTGCAGTGCAGCGTGATCTCCGGAAGTTCTGTGGTTTCGCTTGCCGCCTGCTTAACAAGAATAATGGAATTATTGTTAACCAGTTTATAATAAATCTCGTTTTCATCCGCGAATGCAACAATGGCATTGAGCAGCTCTTCGGAAGAGGCAGCTGCGGTGAAGGACTCGGTCAGACTGGTCCGGAGTTCTTCCGAGGCTTCTGTGATCGCCTTTGCGCGCTCTTTATCAAGACCGCTGATCTTTGCGCAGCTGCTCAGAGAAAAGACGAGCAGCGCCGCGAGCAGAAGGGCGGTGATTTTTGTTTTCAATATACTATTATGTGAACCGGCAGACAGGTTGTCTTGTTTGCTTGTTTTATTCATGATTGTCTCCCTGCAGACCGATGCCGGTCCGCCATTTAGCTTGTGACAATGATAGCACAAATTGCGCCGTGTGCCACAGAAAATAATAAAATGAAAAAGTCTTTGAACCCCCATTGACATCCTAATTCTAGTACGCTAAATTAGAAATGCGGTGATTTGGCCACAACATCTTGTGTTGTGGTCATAATCACGCAGACATCAGTAATAGCAATGCTTCGGCCGGTTTTTGGCTGCCGCATTGTACGATAAAAGGTCTGAATAGTGGGTTGTTACAGGAGGAAGAACACAATGGACGGCATCAGAACGATCGTCAAGAGGGACGGACGTACAGTAGAATTCAACATCGACAAGATTGCCAATGCGATCTACAAGGCTGCGGAAGCGCTCGGCGGGCACGACCGCGACATGGCCAACTATCTGGCGAAACAGACCGAACTGTATCTGACAGAGGTCTGCAACAACGACCATCCGTCGGTCGAACAGATCCAGGATGCCGTCGAGAAGATCCTCATCGAGAACGGACATGCACGTACCGCTAAGGAGTACATTCTGTACAGAGCGGAACGTACCCGTGTCCGCGACATGAATACCCGCCTGATGAAGACCTACGAGAGCCTGACCTTTAAAGAAGCGAAGGACAACGATGTCAAGCGTGAGAACGCTAACATCGACGGCGATACCGCCATGGGCACCATGCTCAAGTACGGCAGCGAAGGCGCAAAGCAGTTCTACGAGATGTATGTCCTCAAACCCGAGCATGCCAGAGCCCACAGAGAAGGCGATATCCACATTCATGACCTCGACTTTCTCACACTGACAACGACCTGCTGCCAGATCGACATCGAAAAACTGTTCCACAATGGTTTCTCGACCGGTCACGGCTTCCTGAGAGAGCCGAACGACATCGCGAGCTATTCCGCACTGGCATGCATCGCGATCCAGTCCAACCAGAACGACCAGCACGGCGGCCAGAGCATCCCGTATTTCGATTACGGCATGGCCAACGGCGTCAAGAAGACCTTTAAGAAGCTGTACTGGACGAACATGGGCAAGATGCTCGACATCCTGCACGATGTGGAAGACAGCGTCGACATGGTCAAGGAGATCGGCAAGGAGATCGAAGAAGAGGCCGGCGTTTTTCCCGTCATGGATAACGATAACGACTACTGCGAAAGAGAAGCGGTCGCACTGAAGGACAAGCTCGGCGACAAGATCGATCAGGATGAGATCGTCAAGCTGCAGAAGAAGTCCATGAAGTACGCGCACAAAGAGGTCAGAAGAGCGACCTACCAGGCAATGGAAGCGTTCGTCCACAACCTCAATACTATGCACAGCAGAGCGGGTGCGCAGATCCCGTTCTCGTCCATCAACTACGGCACGGATACCAGCACAGAAGGCCGTCTCGTCTCCGAGTGCGTCATGCTGGCGACCGAAGCGGGTCTTGGCAACGGCGAGACCGCGATCTTCCCGATCCACATCTTCAAGGTCAAGGAAGGCGTCAACTACAACCCGGGCGATCCGAACTACGACCTGTTCAAACTGGCCTGCCGCGTCAGCGCGAAGCGCCTGTTCCCGAACTTCTCGTTCCTGGATGCACCGTTCAACCTGCAGTATTACAATCCGGAAGACCACAACACGGAATGCGCCTACATGGGCTGCCGTACCCGTGTTATTGCGAATAACTACGACAAGACAAGAGAGGTCGTCGGCGGCAGAGGCAACCTGTCCTTCACGTCGATCAACCTCCCGAGACTGGCCATCAAAGCCAACAAGAACCTCGACTTCTTCTTTGACGATCTGGACCGCATGATCTCGCTGGTCATCGATCAGCTCCTCGAGAGATTTAAGATCCAGTCCGCCAAGAAGGTCAAGAACTTCCCGTTCCTGATGGGACAGGGCATCTGGCTCGACAGCGACAAGCTCAAGCCGGAAGATACCGTCGGCGAAGTGCTCAAGCACGGCACGCTGACCATGGGCTTCATCGGCCTTGCAGAATGCCTGAAGGCGCTGCTGGGCGTCCACCACGGCGAGAGCAAGGAAGCGCAGAACCTCGGTCTTGAGATCGTCGGCCTGATGAGAAAGCGCATGGACGAAGCTTCGAAGAAGTACGGCCTGAACTTCTCCCTGATCGCGACACCTGCAGAAGGTCTGTCCGGCCGTTTTGTCCGCATCGACAAAAAGCGTTTTGGCGAGATCCCCGGTGTGACGGACAGAGACTACTACACCAACTCGTTCCACGTGCCGGTCTACTATCCGATCAATGCGTTTGACAAGATCAAGATCGAAGCGCCGTATCATGCACTGACCAACGGCGGTCACATCACCTATGTCGAGCTCGACGGTGACCCGCTCAAGAACCTCGATGCATTCGAGAAGATCATCCGCTGCATGAAGGAGTCCGGCGTCGGCTACGGCTCCATCAACCATCCGGTCGACCGTGACCCGGTCTGCGGATTCACCGGCATCATCGACAACGAGTGCCCGATGTGCGGCCGCAGGGAAGACGATGCGTCCGATGAAGGATTTGAGCGCATCCGCCGCATCACCGGTTATCTGGTGGGCGACATGAGCCACTGGAACGACGGCAAGCGCGCCGAAGAGGCGGACCGCGTCAAGCATGACGTCGTCGAGCCGACCATCGACCTGACCGATGCGGAAGGGAGCGTTCTGCAATGAGTGAAACACTGACTCTGGATCTGGCCGGGATCGTCCGCGAGTCCATCGTCGACGGCCCCGGGATCCGGTTCGTCGTGTTCTGCCAGGGCTGCCCGCACAACTGTGAGGGCTGCCACAATCCGGCCACCCATGCATTCGGGGCCGGCAAAGAGACATCAGTGGAGCGGATCCTCGAGGAATTCGATAAGGATCCGCTTTTAGACGGTGTGACCCTGAGCGGCGGCGAACCGTTCTGCCAGCCCGTGCCGATGGCGGCGATCGCAAGAGGCGTCAAGGAGCGGGGCAAGAATGTCTTCGCATTCACAGGCTTCACCTACGAAGAACTCGTGAAGAAAGCGCAAAGCGGCGACGGCACACAGGAACTGCTGGACCTGTGTGATATGATCGTCGACGGCCGGTTCGTACTGGCGGAGCGCGATCTGTCTCTGAGATTCCGCGGGAGCAGGAACCAGCGCATCCTCGACATGCAGAAGACGCGCGAGGCGGGAGTACCCGTTCTGGCGGAAGAATATATGTAATAGACAAGTGTGTATGTATAATAGAAAAGGCGCAGGATGGTAGTTCCGCGTCTTTTTTTGTCAGCAATATGCACAGTGAAAATGACGAATTGTCATGGTTTCTGTGATAATCCGTTCATTGCGTCACGATAATTGCAAAAGTAAAATTAAATTGTAATTATCGGAATAATCTCACTAATTCTGTTCTGCAGTGGTGGAATTGATCAAGCAAAGGAGGAATGATCATGATTATCACAAAGGCGGTATCAGCTTTTGCGGATTGGGCGTGGGGAATTCCCATGCTGATCTGGCTTGTCGGCGGTGGTATTATCCTGACCTGTGCAATAGGCGGACTGCAGTTTACAAAACTTGGTTTCGTCATCAGGCAGACGCTGATCAAGAGCATTAAAGATAAGACAAAAACTGGAAATATCACAAGTTTTCAGTCGGTTCTTGCAGCCCTTTCTGGGACGATCGGCACAGGCAACATTGTCGGTGTTGGTGCTGCAATTGCCCTGGGCGGCCCCGGTGCGATTTTCTGGATGTGGGTCGTAGGGCTGGTCGCAATGGGCATCAAGTATTGCGAAGCGTTGTCTTCACTAAAGTATAGAGAACCGGCGGAAGAAGGACACGGGTACCTGTGGAATGCAGGTCCCGTTATGTACCTGAAGAAAGGGCTCCCCGGAAAAGGTTTTGGTTTGGTCATGTCCTTCTGTTATGCGATTGTTGCAACTTGGGCGTTGATCATGAGTGCGCCGGAGCATACCTCGGCAATTACCGATGTTCTTGGCCATGCTTATGGTGTCCCGAAGATTGTCAGCATTATCGTTTGTGTTATCATTGTCGGGGCTGTTATGCTCGGCGGCATGAAACGGTTTGTCAGAGCTTCTGAATTGTGCGTTCCGATCATGTCCGTGGTCTACATTGTGTTCGGTCTGCTCGTTATTCTCATCAATTTTACAAATATTCCACATGCAATCGCTTCGATTTTCGCTGGTGCGTTTACTGGCACGTCTGCCGTTGGTGGATTTGCCGGCGCAGGCATCTCACAGGCGATTCGCTGGGGTACAGCTCGCGGTATGTATTCAAGCGATGCAGGCACAGGTATTTCCTCAATCATGCATGGTCAGGCAGAATGCGAGCATCCCGCACAACAGGGACTGTATGGTGTCCTGGAGGTCTTCGTCGATACCATCATCGTATGCACCTTCACCGCACTTGTTATCCTTTGCACAGGCGTCTGGGAGACCGGCGCGGAAGGTAGTTCGCTGGCGTTATCCGCATTTAGAGAAACACTTGGCCCTGTCGGAACATTCGTAGCGGTCGCATCACTGTGTCTTTTCGCAATCACATCGGCAATCGGCATGGCAATCTTTATGGAACGACAGGCGCACATGCTTTGGGGCAAATGGGTCGCGCGTACGCTGCAGGTTGTCTACCTCGTGCTGATGGTCGCAGGCGGTTATGTCGGATTTGATGCGGTCCTGCCGTACACAGATATGTCCTGTGCGTTGGAAATCTTTATCAATATGACCGGACTTGTTATCATGGTGGCAGGGATCCGTGCGACAACCAAGGATTACTTTGAAAACTTCCTGCCTTCCAAAGGCATCACGCTGAAGAGAAAAGGATAAACCGAATCTATGAAAATCGATATCAGAAAAGAAATCGCCGCAGTGACCGATGAAATGATAGCGCTGCGGCGCGATATCCACGCCCATCCGGAACTCGGTTTTCATGAGTACCGTACAGGTCAGCTCGTGGCAGACAGGCTGTCCGAGCTCGGCCTTGCGGTAAGAAGATGCGCCGAAACCGGCGTCATCGGGGTCCTCACCGGCGGGAAACCGGGAAAGACCGTGATGCTCCGGTGTGAGCTGGATGCGCTGCCTGTGACGGAGGAGAACGATCTGCCGTTCTGTTCACAGAATCCGGGTGTGATGCACGCCTGCGGGCACGATGCGAATGCGGCAGTCCAGGTGGCAGCTGCAAAGGTGCTGGCTGCGCATAAGGAGGAATTGCCCGGAACGGTTGTGTTCCTGTTCCAGCCGAACGAAGAAGACTGCGGTGCGCCGCCGATGATCGAAGACGGCGCCCTGACTGATCCGCGTCCCGATGCGATCTTTGCGACGCATGTCTGGTCGCAGCTGCCGATGGGAACCGTCGGCGTTGTGCCGGGGGCGATGTGCGCTTCCAGTTATTATTTTCACATCACGATCCACGGCAAGGACACCAGCGCCTATGCACCGTATAAAGGGGTCAATCCGCTGGTGGCTGCCAGAAATGTCATGGACGCGGTCGATACGATGCTGGTGACGGAGTACAGCATGCTGGACGAACCGACACTGATCAATTTCTGTACGATCCATGCAGGCGACTTCGTCATCAATATCCCGGATACGCTCACGATGGGCGGCTCGATCCGCTGCCTGCACGAGAATGAGAAGGCCGTGCATGCGCGGTTTAAGGAACTGGTGGAACAGGTCTGCAAGGCGTACCGCTGTACCTGTGAGGTCGACATCGAGATGGGCAACAGCATGCTGGAGAACGATCCGGCGCTGTATGCAATCGTGAAGAAACAGGCGGCCGCGATGTTCGGGGAGAACAGCATCATCGAGGACGGCATCCGCGAGTTTGGCGGCGATGATCTGGCGGAGTTTTTCCGCGAGGGCATTCCCGGCGTGTACTATCTGATGGGCATGGGCAGTGAAGAGAAGAAGACCAATGCCATGCACCACAGCAAAGAGTTCCTGGTGGATGAGGACGTCATGGCGCTGCAGGCGGAGATGCAGGTCCGCTGCGTACTGAATTACCTGGGTGAAATCATCTGACAAGAGCAGCAGAGGAGAACAACATGCGTTCATCTTGGATCGAGGTGGATCTCGATGCACTGAAGAAAAATACAGAACAGATCAAAAGCCTGCTGGCGCCGGACGTGAAACTGCTGGTGCCGCTGAAGGGAAACGCCTACGGGCACGGGGCGGAGGAATGCGCGCGCGTATTCAGGGAACTCGGCGCCTCGTATTTCGGCGTGGCGATTCCGGAAGAAGGGGTGCAGCTCAGAGAAGCGGGCTATGACGAACCGATCCTGGTTTTCGGCTATACGTTTGCGGACAGTTACGATCTGCTCTTTCACTACGACCTGATGCCGAATGTCTTTACACTGGCACAGGCGGAAGAACTCAGCGCCATGGCGGCGGCAAGAGAAACGGTCCTGCCGGTGCATATCAGTGTGGATACGGGCCTGCACAGGCTCGGTCTGCCACTGGAGGATGCCTTTGAAGTGATCGTAAAGATCGCGGCGTTGCCTGGGATTCGAGTGGAAGGGATCTTTACCATGCACGCGACGAGCGGGTATGCGGATCCTACTTATGCGAATGTGCAGTTCAGCCGGTTTATGAATTTGTGCAGCAGGCTGGAGCAGGCGGGTATCAGCATCCCGCTCAGGCACATCTGCGACAGCGGCGCCACGATGCTGTATCCGGAGATGCATCTCGACATGGTGCGGCCCGGCAGCATTCTCTACGGCACGCCTGCCACCGATGAGCCTGTGCCCGGATTTACGATTTATCCGGTCATGTCGGTGCACTCCAGACTGGCCAGTATCCGGCACATCGGTGCCGGCGAGTATGTCGGGTATGAACAGACCTGGCAGGCGGCCCGGCCCAGCGTGATCGGCGTGGTGCCGTGCGGGTTTGTCGACGGTGTGTCGCGGCTCGCCTCCAACAAGGGATATGTACTCCTGCACGGCAAACGCTGCCCGATCGTCGGCAATGTCTGCATGGACCAGTTCATGATCGATATTACGGATGTTGATGCGCCGGCAATCGGCGACGAGATCGTCCTCGCAGGCAGGCAGGGAGACGAGGAAATTTCTCTCGCGGAAGCAGGCGGCTATGCCGGCACTTCGGACACGGAATTCATCTGCAGACTGAATGCGAGACTGCCTCTCCGGTACATCGAAAACGGACAGTGTGTCCGTTGACGCTGGTTGTTTGAGAGAAGTATACTTTTCAAAACGGGGGGCGTTATGGACACGAGAAAATGCCAGGTGCTGCTGAAAGTACTGGAGTGCGGCAGCATGGCCGGCGCCGCTTCACAATTCGGATACGATCCTTCCGGCATCAGCCGGATGATCGCTTCGATGGAGCGGGAGACCGGTTTTGCATTGCTGGTGCGCAGTAAGAACGGGATCTCGCTGACAAAGGGCGGCGAGCGGCTTTTGCCTGTCATTCAGGAACTGGCCCACTTTGGCAGTGTCTATGAAAAGACTGCCAGTCAGATACTCGGTGTCGAGGAAGGCAGTGTGCTGATTGGCAGCGCTTTCTATGGGCTGTATCCCTGGCTGACTCGTGTGATCGCGGGGTTTTCTGCGAAATATCCAAAAGTGGATATTCGTATCATGGACAGCTATAGCACAAGGCTGGTCAGCGATCTTGCCGAGCACAAGGTGGATATCGCTGTCATCAGCGAGCGGGAAGGGGATTTCAGATGGATTCCGCTGCTGGAAGATGAACTCGTCGCTGTGCTTCCGCACGGCCACCGTCTTGCGGAGATGGAGGCGGTGCCTGCAGAAGAACTGGAGAAGGAGCCGTTTATCGAATTTCTTCCCGGCGAAGTATCGGATACCAGTCTGTATTTTGAACAGGCAGGTGTCACACCGCACTCCCAATACTGTCAGAATGATATTTTTGCATCCTGCGCACTGGTCGAGGCCGGTCTGGGCGTGACTGTCGATAATGCGGTGCTGGTCAAAACGACGAACGCAGATGTTGTCATGCGGCCGCTTGTCCCGCGTTGTGTCGTGCCGATCGGGCTGGCGCTGCCAAAGCGCACAGAGATGTCGCCAGCGGCCATCCGCTTTGAGGAATATGTGCTGAGTCATCTCGACGGACTGGAAGCGCTGGGGACAAGCTTTTCGAGTTTTTAAAAAACCTCTTGAAATGAACGCGCAGAGTGTGTTATACTCCTGTATGTTCGTGAGAAATTACGCGAAAGCTTCAAATACAGGAAGAAGGAGGTGCGACGAATGTCCAGAAAATGCGAGGTCTGCGGTAAGGGACAGGTATCCGGAAACAACGTTTCCCATTCCAACAGACACACAAGACGTAAGTGGAATGCGAACATCCAGACGGTTCGTATCGACGATAACGGCACGGTCAGAAAGGCCAACGTGTGTACAAGATGCCTCCGTTCCGGTAAAGTTACCAGAGCGATCTAAGAGCCAAGAAGATCCTGTGCCAGGTGCACAGGATTTTTTCTATCCGGAAGAATACACCGCGCGAAGGGACAAGGCGATGCAGGATACCTATATCTGCAGGACCGACCTGGGAGAGATCGAGGTCGGCCGCAACATACTGACAGAACTGATACTCGAGGCCGTCAGCGAGATGGACGGTCTTGTTCTGGTGTCCAATAAAAAGGGCAAACTGCAGAGCATGAATTCCCGCTTTGGCGGAGATGCGGCGGACAGCATCGAGATCGACAGCGAGGGAGACGGTCTTGTGATCCTGCTGAATGTCGTCATGCGGTTTGGCCACAGCATGCAGCAGCTGTCCGATCAGCTATCAGGAAAGATCAGCAAAAGACTCAGAAAGGTAACGGGGGATGCGCCGCTGTCCGTCATCCTGCACGTGACCGGCACGCTCTCCAAACGGATCGCGCCGCGCGATCTGACATACCGCACAGACTATGAATATTGAGGAACTGAAAGGTCTGGGGCCGAAGAAGGCGCAGGCCTTTGCCAACAAAGAAATATATTCGGCGGAGGATCTGGTCCGCACACTGCCCGTCGACTATGAAGACCGCCGTCATGTAACGCCGATGGCGGCGCTTACCGTGGGGCAGCCCGCGCTGGTCAAAGGGCGTGTGATCGGCATCCGGCAGGGCGGCAGCTGGAAACGCAACCGCGTACTCGTCGTCACGCTCATTGACACCTCTTCCGGGGCGGAAGGTCCCGGCGGACTTGAGCTGGTCTTTTTCAACGGGTACTATCTGAGCCGGGCGTTCAAGAACGGCGCCGAGTACTACTGCTTTGGCAAGCCGTCACTGGGCAAGGGACGGATCCAGATGATCCACCCCGAGTTTTCGCGTGCGGACGAGGAGCAGGAACTGGCGCTGCTGCCGGTGTATCCCGTGATCAGCGGGGTCAGCCAGCGGGATATGCGCAAGTTTGAAAAGCAGATCCTCGCCAGCGCCTATTTCAGACGCACCATCGCCGAGGAATACGTGCCTGCCTGGTACCTTGAGAAATACGAACTGCCGCAGATCGGGGAAGCGCTCATGGACGCGCATTTTCCGTCCGACTTTGCGGATGTGCGGCGGGCGAAGAAGCGCTTTTTATACGAAGATATGCTGCTCCTGCATCTGGGGCTGCTGATGATGAAAGGGCCGGACGCGGAAGGCACCGCCTTCCCGGACGGCGACATCCAGGACTATATATCGTCGCTGCCGTTCCCGCTGACTGGCGCGCAGCGGCGCACCGCTGAACAGGTGGCCGCCGACATGGAGAGCAGCCGGCCGATGAACCGGCTCATCCAGGGCGACGTCGGCTCCGGCAAGACCGCTGTCGCGGAGATCGCGCTCTACAAGGTCGTGAAGAATGGCTGTCAGGGGGCGTTCATGATGCCGACCGAGATCCTGGCGCGGCAGCAGTACGAAGGGCTGAAGGAGCGTTTTGCGCCGTTCGGGATCCGCGTAGGGCTGCTGATCGGCAGCATGTCCGCAGCGGATAAGAACGCCGTTCTCGAAGAGATGGCGTCGGGCGCGGTCGACGTGGTCGTCGGGACGCACGCGCTGATCCAGCCAGGCGTGCGGTTTGCTCATCTGGGGCTGGTGATCACCGACGAGCAGCACCGCTTCGGGGTGCGGCAGCGGTCGCTCATCAAGGAGAAAGGCACGGAGCCGGACTGCCTCGTCATGTCGGCGACGCCGATCCCGCGCACCCTGGCCATGATCCTGTTCGGGGACATGGACGTCTCGGCGATCGACGAGCTGCCTGCCGGCCGCAAGCCGATCCTGACGAAGGCGGTGACGGGCAAATCCCGCGACAAGGTGTACAACTTTGTGCGCGAGGAGATCGACAAGGGCAGGCAGGCGTACGTGGTCTGTCCGCTGATCGAGGACTCGGAGAGCATGGACGGGGTGCGGTCCGCCGTATCCGTCTATGAGGAGCTCGGGAAGCGATTCCGCGATAAGGAAGTCGCACTGCTCCACGGCGAAATGCCGCCCGCCGAAAAAGCGGAGATCATGCAGGCGTTCAATGCGGGGGACATCGACATCCTGGTCTCGACGGTCGTCATTGAGGTCGGCATCAATGTGCCGAATGCGACCGTGATGGTCATCGAGAACTCTGAACGGTTTGGTCTGTCGCAGATGCACCAGCTGCGGGGACGTGTCGGCCGCGGGGCAGAACAGTCGTACTGCGTGCTCATCACCGAGGACCTCGGCGAGACGGCGCTTGCAAGGGCGAAGACCATGACCGAGAGCAACGACGGTTTTTATATCGCAGAGAAGGACCTTGAGCTGCGCGGCCCGGGGGAAATCTTCGGCGACCGGCAGCACGGCGTGCCGTCGTCCCACATTTTCAATCTGATCAACAACCCGAGCATTTTCGAGCAGGTGCGCGAAGATGCCGCGAAAGTATACGCTGACCATCCCGATCTGCTCGACGCAGAATCGCAGGGGATGGCAAAACAGGTGGCGCGGATATTCGGAAGAGATATCCGGCCCACACTCTGATTGCGGAAGGAGAGACACACATGCGAATCATCGCAGGCGATTATAAAGGCAGAAAACTCATCACCCCGAACGGCCGCGACATCGTGCGTCCCACGGCGGAAAAGGTCAAGGGCGCCATCTTCTCGATGCTCCAGGACCGCATTGACGGCAGCGTTGTCTGCGACCTCTTTGCGGGCACCGGCAGCCTGGGCCTGGAAGCGCTCTCGAGAGGGGCGGATTTCTGCTGGTTTGGCGACCACGCGCAGGAATGCGTGACGATGGTCCGGAAGAACATCGAGATGTGCAGGGCGGAGGAATACGCGCACGTCACGCACGGCAGTTTTCTCAAGACGCTGCAGAACATCGACGGCAAGGTCGATATCTTTCTGCTCGATCCGCCGTACAAGAAGGGGACGCTCGAAGAGGCCATGAAGGCAATCGCGGAGATGGATCTGCTCGCCGAGGACGGCGTCATCGTGGCGGAGCATGGTTCGGACAAGGACCTGCCGGAAGAGCTGTACGGCTTTCACAAAGTGAAGGAGAAACGCTACGGCATAGTTGTGATATCTATCTACATGTGATAAAATCTGCTTAGACTGGAGGAGTAGATGAAGGCCAGCAAAGCACTGTACGCCGGGTCGTTCGACCCGCTGACAAACGGACATCTCGACATCATCAGACGTGCTTCCCGTATGTGCGGAGAGGTCGTCGTTGGTGTCATCATCAATATGTCCAAGAAGTCGATGTTCAGTTTTGAAGAGCGGATGGAGATGATCCGCAAGGCGACAGAAGATCTGCCGAATGTAAAGGTGGATATGTTTTCGGGACTTCTCGCGGACTACGTCAATCAGAACGGCTTTGATGTCGTGATCCGCGGTCTTCGCGCGACCATGGATTTTGAATATGAGATCCAGATGGCGCAGATGAACGCGCGTCTTTACAAAGACGATGTGGAGACGGTGTTCCTCATGACCGACCCGCAGTTCAGCTTTATCAGTTCCAGCATGGCCAAGGAAGTGCATCAGCTTGGCGGTTCCATTCAGGGACTTGTCCCGGACAACGTGCTGGAAGCGATGGATAAGAAAGTCAAATCATTGTAAGGAAGAAACAGGAGTTAACAATGAAAGTTTTAGAGCTTTTGGATGAGATCGAAGAAATCGTTGATACCGCGTCCGGCATTCCGCTTTCCGGAAAGATCATGGTGGACAGCAATGAACTGCTGGAGATCGTGAAGGAGATCCGCACAGAGCTGCCTGAGGAAATCCAGCAGGCGAGATGGATCAAGAACGAAAGAGACCGCATCCTGGGTGAAGCCAAGAACGAATACGAGACCATCATCCGCAAGGCGGAGGAAGAGGCGGAAGACCTCATCGACAACGACCACATCATGGTCCGTGCGAAGGAACGCGCCGAGCAGCTGATGATGACTACTGAGAACAACATCCGTCAGCTCAAGATGAGCACCTATGACTACGTCGACGGCATCCTGTTCGATTTCCAGGAGAAGATGGACCAGCTGTCCTCCACATACTTCCAGGATATGTTCGGCCGTCTCGAGATGACCTTCAATGAAGTCAATGCAACGCTCGCATCCAACCGTGACGAGATCAAGGAGATGGCGTACAAGACATCCATGAATCTGGACGATGCCAATGTGCAGATGACCAAGGTGCCGTCGCAGCAGGCTGCTTCTGAGAGCGACTACGACGCAGAACTCGACGACGACATGGAGTAATCGCGCGTCAAAAGCGTGGAACAGGGAAAACCATGAAAGTCGTCGGCATAACTGCTGAATACGATCCGATGCATACCGGCCATATTTACCACCTGGGCGAGGCCCGGGCGGTAAGTACGGCCGATTTTGTCGTGGCGGTGATGAGCGGGGACTTTACGCAGAGGGGTGAGCCTGCGCTGCTCGACAAGTGGACGCGGGCGAAGATCGCAGCGGAGAATGGCATCGATCTGGTGCTGGAGCTGCCGTTCGCGTATGCGTGCAACAGTGCAGAGTATTTCGCGTATGGGGCGATGGAAATCATGAAGCGCCTTGGTGTGGTGACGCATGTGGCCTTTGGCGCGGAATCGCAGAATCTGCAGCAGCTGCAGGAAATTGCGGCTCTGCTGCGGGCGGAAATAGAGATGCCGGAGGCGGGATCTTGCGGCAGTACAGATATGCTGGAAGCGCCGGAAGCCGGGAAAGTAGCGGTGTACCGGGAAGCGCTGCGCCGCGAACTCGCCGCCGGGCGGTCGTTCGCGGCAGCCCGAGGCGCGGCCATCGGGGAATGCCTCGGGCCCGCGGCCGGGACGGCCGCGGCAGCGCCCAACAACCTCCTCGCCATCGAATACCTCAAATTCGCCGGCGACATGACACCGGTCCTCATCCCGCGGACAGCACCGCACCACGCGGATACGGCAGCGACTGCCGATGCCGCACCTTCCGACACAGCCGGTGATGCCGCTTCCGCCGACACAACTGTCGCCAATTCCACCGCACTCCCGGAAAGCGCCGGCGCGATCCGCCGCGCCATCTTTGGAGGGCTCGTCGGGGCGGATACTGCGGATAAACCGGATATTCCTGCAATCCTCGAAAATGCGCCCATTCCGGAAAATACGCGTTCGGCAATACTGGCCGCAGCCTCCGCTGACATTGTTGCGCGTGCAGAAGACAGCGGGTTCGGAATGCTCGGCAACAAAGAGCGATTCTATGACATGCTCATGAGCAAACTGCTCACCATGACAGCCGATGGTCTCGCGCACATCTTCAGCGTGACGGAGGGGATGGAAAACAGGATCCTCGACGCCCGCCGCCGCTGCAGCGACATGGAAAGCCTGATTGAGGCGGTCAAGACAAAACGGTATCCATACACGTCCATCAGCCGTATGCTGATGCATACGCTCGTTGGATTTGAAAAGATGGATCTGCGCGCCGCCGCGCAGGCCGGCGATTCCGCAGGGAACAATAACAATCTCTACGGCCACATCCTCGCCGCCAGCGCGAACGGCCGCAAACTGCTCCGCATTCTGAAAGATGACCCGCACTGCACGCTGCCGCTGTTCGGCACGGTCGAACGTGACCAGGCAGAAGCGGGCGCGGCACTAAGCAGGGCGGAAGGAGAGAACCCGGCCGCATTTGCAAAACATCTGCTCGCACTGGATATCCGCGCGGCGGACCTGTACAACCAGGCGACCGGCCGCGATTTGTACCGCGAGAGCGATTACGTGAAGCACCCGTTCATGGGTGCCTGACAGTGAAACGCCGCTGACATGCTCTGCCCTTGCAATCCGCGCAAATCTGTTTGTTCAAATCGATTCAAAAACGCTGAAAATCAAGCCAAAACCCTTGAAACCATGCGCTTAAAAGCGTATAATTTTAATGTTCGTGTGAACAGAACGAAATGCTCGTACCGCACTTTCGCCGGTGCGGCAGAGCTCACATAAACCAACACCAAGAAGGAGAGAGAGAATGAAGATCTTAGTCATCAACTGCGGCAGCTCGTCCCTGAAGTACCAGGTCATCAACATGGAGGGCGAAGTCCTCATGGCTAAAGGCCTTGTCGAGCGTATCGGCATGGACGGCAGCTGCATCACCCACGAGAAGATCGGGGAAGACAAAGTCAAGAAAGAAGTTCCGATGGAGACACATAAGGAAGCCATCGCACAGGTCCTCGACGCGATCGTCGATCCGGAGCACGGCGTCCTGAAGGATATGAGCGAACTGGGTGCAGTCGGCCACAGAGTCGTCCACGCAGGCGAAAAGTATGCGCATTCCGTCATCATCGACGACGATGTCATCAAGGCACTGGAAGAGTGCGTACCGCTCGCACCGCTCCACAACCCGCCGAACCTTCTCGGTATCGCGGCTTGCAGAGAACTGATGCCCGAAACACCGATGGTTGGTGTCTTCGATACAGCGTTCCATCAGACCATGCCGCCGGAATCCTACATCTACGCTATCCCGTACAGATTCTATGAAAAATACGGCATCCGCCGTTACGGCTTCCACGGCACATCCCACAAGTATGTTGCTGAGAGAGCTGCAGACATCATGAACTGCAACCTGGATGACCTGAAGCTGATCACCTGCCACCTGGGCAACGGTGCTTCCGTCTCCGCCATCAAGCGCGGCGTCTGCATCGACACTTCCATGGGCTTCACCCCGCTGGAAGGTCTGGTCATGGGTACCCGCTCCGGCGATATCGACCCGGCGATCGTTACCTACATGAGACAGGCTGAAAACCTGGACCAGGGTGTTGCGAACGAGATCCTGAACAAAGAGTCCGGCGTTCTGGGCATCTCCGGTGTTTCCAGCGACTTCCGCGACATCGAAGCGGCAGCCGAAGAGGGCAACGAGAGAGCACAGCTGGCTCTGAAGGTCTTCGCACACAAAGTCCGTTTCTACATCGGTGCGTACATTGCTGAGATGAACGGCGTTGATGCGATCGTCTTCACCGCAGGCGTTGGTGAGAACGACATGGGCATGCGCGACATCATCTGCAACGACCTTGGCAACCTGGGCATCAAGCTCGACGTCGTCAAGAACCGTGTCCGCGGCAAGGAAATGATCATCTCCCGTGATGACAGCCCGGTCAAGATCATCCTGATCCCGACCAACGAAGAGCTGATGATCGCAAGAGACACCCTCAAACTGGTCAAGGGCATCGCATAAATAAGTTGTTGACAAGCCATTTCACGTATCGTATACTATTCACGTTGCGATTCCGTGAGGTGTCGCACCCATGATGGAATTCAAATCTGTTTAAGGAGGTGTAGAGATGGCAGTACCTAAGAGAAAAACGAGCAAAGCGAAGAGAGACAGCAGAAGATCTCAGAACATGAAGATGTCTGCACCGGCTCTGTCGATTTGCCCTCAGTGCCACGAGCCTAAGCTTCCGCATAGAGTTTGTCCGAACTGCAACTATTATGACGGCAAGGACGTCATGGCGGGCAGATAGTCTGACGGCACAAAAGACAAGACATGAAAAACACCCTCATCTGAGGGTGTTTTTTCGTTGCAGAATCGCCATGCGGGCGAGGTGGCAGCATCGCCATGCATAAAAAGACCGGCCCCGCAGGACCGGTCAGTTTTGTCATCTGATTGCAGATCTAAGAGGTTGCTTAGTCTTCTTTGATCAGTGTCTCCGCGATCTGGACGGTGTTGGTCGCAGCGCCCTTGCGGATGTTGTCGGAGACGCACCAGAAGTTGATGCCGTTCTCGACGGAGAAGTCACGGCGGATGCGGCCGACGAAGACTTCGTTCTTGCCGGCAGCCTCTCTGGCCAGCGGATAGACGCTGTTCGCCGGATCATCCTGCACGACGATGCCGGGGAAGGCCGCGAAGCATTCCTTGATCTCGTCGATGCTCTCGAACGGGGTTTTCAGCTCGACGTTGATGGATTCGCTGTGGCTGTCGAAGACCGGGACGCGCACGCAGGTCGCGGTGACCGGGATGCTGTCGTCGCCGAGGATCTTGTGTGTCTCGTTGATCATCTTCATCTCTTCCTTGGTGTAGCCGTTCTCGAGGAAGACGTCGATCTGCGGCAGGCAGTTGCCCGCGATCGGGTGGGGGAAAGCATTGCAGGTGTCGTTGCCCGCAAGGCCGTTCTTCAGGTCGTTGATGCCTTTCATGCCCGCACCGGAGACCGCCTGGTAGGTCGAGTAGACGATGCGCTTGATGCCGTACTTGTCGTGCAGCGCCTTGATGGGCAGCATGGCCTGGATCGTGGAGCAGTTCGGGTTGGCGATGATGCCTTTCTTGACGTCCTTGACCGCTTCGGGGTTGACTTCCGGAACGACGAGGGGCACATCGGGGTCCATTCTCCACTGGCTGGAGTTATCGACGACGGTGACGCCGTGCGCGGCTGCGATGGGCGCGAACTTCTCGCTGACGCTGCCGCCTGCGGAGAAGAGGGCGATATCGATGGGCTTGTCGAACGAATGCTCGGTCAGCTCTTCGACGACGTAGTCCTTGCCTTTGAAAGTGATGGTTTTGCCGGCGGATCTTGCAGATGCCATGAAGTAGAGGTTCTCAAACGGGAAATCGTTCTCCTCGAGCACCTTGAGGAACGTGGTTCCTACGACACCGGTGACGCCTACAACTGCCAGATTAGGTTTCTTATTCATCATTTGTTCCTCCTGTTAGAAATCGAAATTGGAACTATTATATCACTCGCGGAAAGCTGAAACAATGCGGATGACAGGAGTTTTTTATATTTTCTGAGAATCGCCTTGCCTGCCGGTCAGATCCCCCTGAAACAGGAATCGCAAAGCCACGGCGGATATTCCTGTCAGAAGTGCTCAAAAACGGCTGAAAATCCCACTTTCTGGGCGATTCCTGT
Source organism: uncultured Eubacteriales bacterium (assembly GCA_902790905.1). Lineage (GTDB taxonomy): Bacteria > Bacillota > Clostridia > Peptostreptococcales > Anaerovoracaceae > RUG13615. The sequence goes on along the minus strand of CADATO010000001.1, from coordinate 101,900 downwards.
ACACAATCAACACAAGATGTGGTACAATATTATGAATTATTTTGAGCAAAACACAAAACCGTCTGCCTGCTATGCATCAGATGGTTGGACAGGGGGCATGACTTGGAAGCACTTACATATATGAAAGCGATCATTCTCGGACTGGTACAGGGTCTGGCAGAGTTCCTGCCGATCTCGAGTTCCGGCCATCTGGCGCTGCTGCAGTACTTTTTTGGCATCGAAGGGGACAGTGTTCTGATCTTTACTGTTCTGCTGCACTTGGGCACACTCGTGGCGGTTTTCATCGCCTACTGGCATGACATCGTCGAACTCGTCAAGGAACTGGTCGCGGTCATAAAGGACCTTTGCACGGGAAAAGGCTTGCAGGTCAACAAGAATGAGACAAGACGCCTCGGTGTGATGATCATCGTCGCAACGATCCCGACAGCGATCATCGGGCTTCTGTTCAACGATCTGTTCGAGTCGTTCTACACCAACCTCGTGGCGATCGGCTGCGGGCTGCTGATCACCGGTACGCTGCTGTTTATGGCACAGCGTGTCAAAAGATCTGACAAGCATGTCATGGAGATGAACTACCGCAATGCGATCTTTGTCGGCGTCATGCAGGGCATCGCGATCACGCCGGGCATTTCCCGTTCCGGTTCGACGCTGTTCGGCGGCCTGCTGACACAGCTCGACAGAGAGTTCGCCGTGAAGTTCGCCTTCCTGATCTCGATCCCGTCCATTCTCGGCTCGTTCCTGCTGGAACTGCCGGATGCGATCGCGATGGGGACACAGGGCGTGGCGTTCGGGCCGGTCCTCGTCGGCATGCTGGTGGCGGCCGTCTCCGGCTATGCGGCGATCAAAGCGATGATCCGTGCGGTCGTCGCGAACAAACTGACGATTTTCAGCGGCTACACATGGGCACTCGGTGCCTTCGTAGTCATTTACGGGCTGTTTATTGCCTGAGAATAGAAAAGGAGCAAAATGGCTGAACAAAAACGCGGGCCGGGAAGACCTCCCGGCAGCAAGAATAAGAATACAGGTGCAAAGAGCGCTTCGGCTAAAAAGAGCACGGCAAAATCCGGCAAGGGCAGTGCAGCTGCTTCTTCGAAGAAGGAAACAAAAGCGCCGCTGGATCCGAACACCAAAAAAGTACGCAACGACATCGCTTCGATCGTGCTGCTCGCCGTTGGCATTTTCCTGATCATCGCGCTGCAGACGCATCTTGCAGGGGCGGTCGGGACGTTCATCAGTGGCTTCCTGAAGGGGTGCTTCGGTTTTGGCGCTTATTTCCTGCCGTATTTCCTGATCGTTTACGTACTGCTGGCGATGGTCGGCGGGGCGATCCCGTTCCGGGCGAAAACGGCCGTCCTGCTGCTGATTCTTTTCCTGGGCGTGGACCTGCTCAATGCGGCGAGATTCCTGGGCGGCGAAAAGTTCGGTATCCTGGGCATCAAGGATGTCTATGAGCAGGGGAAACTGCTTGAGAACGGCGGCGTGTTCGGCATGTATGCCGGCGGCGGTCTGTTCGATCTGATCGGCAAAGCCGGCCTGATCATCGTTGCGGTTCTCATCATTCTGATCGTCCTGATGCTGCTCATCAATACACCGATCAGCGCCTTCTTTGAAAAGGCGAGAGAACGCAAGGAACTCCGTGCAGAACGCAAGGAACTCAAGCGCGAAGAAGAGCGCATCGCGGCGCAGAAAGAGGCGGCGCTGGAGGCTGAGAAAGCAGCCAAGAAAGCGGAAGTCGCCAAAGCCGGCCGGCAGACCAGCATGGACTATAAGCCGCTCTCCGATATCGCAGAGGAGATGGCGGCGCCGGTGGAAGAGCCGAAAAAGCGCGCGCCGAAATCCAACTATGCCAAGGATTTCAGAAAGCTGCCCGACAATAAGAAGAACATCATGCAGATGGTCCAGGACGGCGACCATTTCGGTAAGACAGATACGCCGGAAGGGTTTGGCCTGGATGAGACCGTGCCGGATCATATCGGCGTCGGCTATCCGCATGAAAAGCCGGTGATCGTCCCGTTCCGGGAAGCGCTGGCGATGGAAGAGGCCGGCAAACAAGCGGACAACAAAGCCGTGCAGTGGCAGTCCTTTGCGCCGGACGCAGCAGAAACCGCAGCAGCAGATCCAGGCTATGCGCCTGAGGATGTCGCGCCGATCAGTCCTGAAGAAGCGGCGGCGCGCGACGATGCCGCGCTGGAGCAGGGATCGCATCACTGGGGATTCCTCGACGACAGCAAAATGGCTGATGGCCCCTACAAACCGCATACAGAAGAGGCGGCGTCTCCCGCGGCGGCGCAGACACCTGTGCAGCAGACACCGTCTTCCGTACAGACCAGTGTGCAGCAGCCCGGCCAGCCTGCACAGACAGCGGCAACGCAGACACCTGCGCAGCCGCACCGCGCAGCGGAGTTCGAAGTCGGCGGCGACAGCGTCGCGACGGCGGCGTCCCTCACGGAGAGCCAGGACAGCGTGGTCGATGCGACACCGGATCAGAATGTCTTCTACAGCCTTCCGCCCGCCAGCCTGCTCAAACCGGTCCCCAAGCGCAGCAACCAGGGGCTGAACCGGCAGCAGCTGCAGGAACGTGCGGAACTGCTGGAGTCCACGCTGGAGAGCTTTGGCGTCAACGCCAAGGTCGTCAACGTCATCGCAGGGCCGTCCGTCACCAGATACGAAGTCGAGCCGGCAAGAGGCGTCAAGGTCAGCAGCATCACCAATCTGTCCGATGACCTGGCGCTCAGCATGCGCGCCCGCAGCATCCGTATCGAGGCACCGATCCCCGGCAAAGCGGCGGTCGGTATCGAGATCGAGAACGAGCAGCGCGAGATGGTCGGCATCCGTGAGATCATCGAGTCGGACGAATTCCAGAATCATAAATCCAAGCTGGCGTTTACCGTCGGCCGCGACATCGGCGGCAAGGCGGTCGTGGCGGACATCGCGAAGATGCCGCACATGCTGATCGCAGGTGCCACCGGCTCCGGTAAGTCGGTCTGCATCAACTCGATCATCATCAGCCTGCTCTATAAAGCAAAGCCGGAAGAAGTCAAACTCATCATGGTCGACCCGAAGATGGTCGAACTGGGCAATTATAACGGCATCCCGCACCTGATGATCCCTGTGGTCACCGATCCGACCAAGGCGTCGGCGGCGCTGCAGTGGGCGGTCGCGGAGATGACCGACCGGTACAAGAAATTTGCGAAGTCAGGTGTCCGCGACATCGGCGCCTACAACGCCAAGATGAAGAAGGAACGCCAGAAGGGCGAGATCCTGCCGCAGATCGTCATCATCATCGACGAGATGGCGGACCTCATGATGGTCGCAAGCTCCCAGGTCGAAGATGCGATCTGCCGCCTGGCGCAGCTGGCGCGTGCTGCCGGCATGCATCTGATCCTGGCGACCCAGCGTCCTTCGGTCAACGTCATCACCGGCCTGATCAAGGCGAACATCCCGAGCCGCATCGCGTTCATGGTCTCCTCGCAGGTGGACAGCCGCACCATCATCGATATGGCCGGCGCGGAGAAACTCGTCGGCAACGGCGACATGCTGTTCAAGCCGCAGGATCTCAACAAGCCCAAACGTATCCAGGGCCCGTTCGTCTCCGACGAGGAGGTCGAGAAGGTCATCGCTTACGTCAAGAGACAGGGCGGCGAGGCGCACTACGACGAAGCGCTCACCAACCACCTGGAAAAGGGCACAGCGGGCGGATTTGACGACGATGAGGACGAACTCATCATGGATGCCATCGAGACCGTTGTGGATGCCGGACAGGCATCTGTGTCCATGCTGCAGAGGCGATTCCGCATCGGGTACAACCGCGCGGCCAGGATCATCGACGCGCTGGAGGCAAGGGGCATCATCGGCCCGGCGGACGGCTCACGCCCGAGACAGGTCCTGCTCTCGGAAGAAGAGTTCCGCCAGATGAAGGAAAACCTATGAATATACTGATCTACACCCTCGGGTGCCCGAAAAACTTCAACGACAGCCAGGTCGCGGCCGGGATCCTCGAAGAGGCCGGGCATACCGTGATCATGGCGAACGACGACATCTCGGACAAGGTCGATTTCGATCTGGAGTCCGACGAGATGCAGCAGATCGACGCGATCATGGTCAACACCTGCGGTTTCATCCGCGATGCCAAGACCGAGTCGATCGAAGCCATCTTCGCTATGTCGGTGTACGGCAAACTGCTCATCGTCTCCGGGTGTCTCTCGCAGCGCTACGGCGAGGAACTCTACAAGGAAATGCCCGAGGTGGATATCTTTGTCGGCGTCAATGAATACGACCGCCTGCCGGCTATTCTGGAGGCGTATGAGGGCAAACGGACGATGTATGTCCGTCCGTATAACGAGGAACTGGAATCGCCCAGCCGGAAGCTCGCAGACGAGCATTATGCGGCGACGATCAAGATCTCGGAGGGATGCAACAACGCCTGCACGTTCTGTGCGATCCCCGGCATCCGCGGGCCGTACAGAAGCCGCCCGAAGGAGAAGATCCTGGAGGAAGCCCGCCATCTGGCCGCAGAAGGCGTGAAGGAGATCATCCTCATTGCGCAGGATACGACGACCTACGGCATCGACCTGTATGGGAAGCTGGCGCTTGCAGAACTTCTGCGGGCACTCTGCCGCATCGACGGGATCGAGTGGATCCGCATCATGTACTGCTATGAGGACCGCATCACGGACGAGCTGATCGAGACGATCGCGCAGGAAGATAAGATCTGCAAATACCTCGATATTCCGATTCAGCATATTTCGGACAGGATCCTGAAGGCCATGCGCCGCCGCTCCGACGGCGCGATGATCCGGGAGCGCCTGGCGAAGATCAGAGAAGGGATCCCCGGCGTGCATATCCGGACGACGCTGATCGTCGGATTCCCCGGAGAGACCGAAGAGGACTTCGAAGAACTGCTGGACTTTGTGGAAGAGCAGCGTTTTGAACGGCTCGGTGCCTTCATGTATTCGCCGGAGGAAGATACGCCGGCAGCGGAAATGCCGGACCAGATCGACGAAGATGTCAAGGCGGAGCGGCTGGACGCCGTCATGCGCCGGCAGATCGAGATCTCGCTGTCCCGCAATGAGGAGAAAGTCGGCCGCGTGCTGGATGTGATCGTGGAAGGCGAGGATGAAGACGAAGGGTGCTATATCGGCCGTACGCAGTATGACGCACCCGGGATCGACAACAACGTCATTCTCAGGAGCAGCAGGGAGCTGCAGCCGGGCGACATCGTGCCTGTCAAGATCACGGACGCCTTTGATTATGATCTCGTTGGAGAACTTGCAGAGTGAGAAAGATTGAAAAATCAACGCTTTGCGATTACTTGACAATAAATAGTTATTGAAAGGATTAACGTAAATGAACCTGCCCAACAAACTCACCATGGCGAGGATCCTCGCTGTTCCGGTCTTCATCGTGCTCTACATGATGGGGCACAACATCATCGCAACGATCGTGTTCATTCTGGCCAGTCTGACCGACATGCTGGACGGACAGATCGCAAGAAAGCGCGGCCTTGTCACCAACTTCGGCAAGATCATGGACCCGCTGGCCGATAAGATCCTTGTCTATTCCGCCTTTATCTGCATGGTACAGATTGGGATCGTACCGGGCTGGATGCTCGTCATCATTCTGTTCCGCGAGTTCATCGTCTCCGGTCTGCGTACCGTTGCGGCTGCTGACGGGACCGTCATCGCGGCGGGCAAGACCGGCAAACTCAAGACCATCCTGCAGATGATCGCCGTGCCGCTGCTGCTGCTCAACAACTGGCCGTTCAGCTACATCGGCATCCCGGGAGATCAGATCTTCCTCTGGGCGCAGCTCATCATGACCATCATCAGCGGTGTGGAATATGTCTATGAAAACCGCGGTGTCTTCCTGAAAGGAGGCATCTGATCATGCGTGTCGCACTCATCAGTGTCGGGACGGAGCTCCTCATGGGGCAGACGGTCAACACCAATGTCGTTTATCTATCCCAGCAGCTCAACCTGCTGGGTTTTGACGTTCTGTATCATCACACGGTCGGGGACAACCCCGGCAGGCTGCGCGAGGTCATCGACCTGTCCAGAAAGGACTGCGATCTGATCCTCACAACCGGCGGTCTTGGACCGACGCAGGACGACCTGACAAAAGAGATCGCCTGCGAGGCGTTCCACGATGAACTCGTCCTGCATGAGCCGTCCATGGCGGCGCTGAAAGAAGCCTTCTGCAAGCGCCACAGGCACATGACCGATAACAATCTCAAACAGGCCTATATGCCCACGCGTGCGGTGGTGTTCGACAACGACCAGGGAACGGCCCCCGGCTTTGCGCTGGAGGATCACGGTGACTATATCATCTGCATCCCGGGTCCGCCGCGCGAAATGAAAGCTATGTACCAGCGGCGCGTCAAGCCGTTCCTCGAAAGCATGTCCGAAGGCATGGTGTACTTCCGCGATGTGATGACCTACGGGATCGGCGAGTCCCAGCTCGAGACGGCGCTGCTGCCGCTGATCGACGGGCAGACAGATCCGACCTTTGCCACGTATGCGAAGGAAGGCGAAAGCTATCTGCGGATCACGAGCAAAGATAAAGACCCGGCGGCTGCCAAGGCGCGCGTAGAAGCGGCGATTGAACAGGTGAAAGAGCTGGTTGGTGAATTCATCTACAGCACGGACGGCGGTACATTGCCGGAGACGGTGGGCAGCCTGCTGCTTGAAAAGGGGCTGACGATCTCTTCGGCAGAGTCCTGTACGGGCGGCATGTTCGCATCGGCCCTGATCGCGATCCCCGGGATTTCCACGGCCTTCGACAGAGGACTGGTGACCTACAGCAACCGGGCCAAGATGGAGGAACTGGGCGTGCAGGAAGTAACGCTGGATACATACGGCGCTGTCAGCGAAGAAACGGCTGCGGAGATGGCGGCCGGTCTCTACAACGTCTGCGGCAGCGACATCTGCGTGTCCGTGACCGGCGTTGCAGGGCCGGACGGCGGCAGCGATGAGAAACCTGTCGGGCTCGCGTATATCGGCCTGTGCTTCTGCGGCGAGACGGAGGTTTTCAAGGTGGAACCGCGCAATGTCAGCCGCGCATGGAACCGCAACAAATCCATGCTGGAGATGTTCTGGCATGTTTATGAGCGCCTGCAGCGCATGCCTTGAAACCGATAATCAGGCAGGTATAATAGAATCATAGAAACCAAGTCAGGGAATGGAGGTATTTCTATGAACATGGTGGATATCATCATCAAAAAAAGAAACGGCGGCAAACTGTCGAACGAAGAGATTGAATGGTTTGTGCAGGCCTACACCAACGGGGAAATCCCGGATTATCAGGTGTCTGCGCTGCTGATGGCGATTTATTATCAGCACCTGGATGACGAAGAGACGCTCACGCTTACCAAGGCGATGCAGGCGTCCGGCACCACCATTGATCTGTCATCCATTCCCGGCATCAAAGTGGATAAACACAGCACCGGCGGGATCGGTGACAAGACGACGCTGATCGTTGCACCGCTCGCTGCCGCCTGCGGCGTGCCCATCGCCAAGATGAGCGGCCGGGGCCTTGGCATGACCGGCGGCACGATCGACAAACTGAGTGCGATTCCCGGGTTTGAAACGTCCGTGGAGCCGGAAACCTTCCTGGAAAACGTCAGAACACATGGGATCGCAGTCGTCGGACAGAGCGCGACGCTTGCCAAGGCGGATAAGCTGATGTACGCGCTGCGCGATGTGACGGGCACCGTTGAGGAGCCGAGTCTGATCGCCTCGAGCATCATGAGCAAAAAACTCGCGTCCGGCAGCGATGCCATCCTGCTCGATGTCAAGTGCGGCAGCGGCGCGTTCATGCATGATGAAGAAGCTGCAGCAGAGCTGGCAGACAAAATGGTCCGCATCGGCAAAGGCGCCGGGAAACGTACCGTGGCAGTGATCACAAGTATGGAGCAGCCGCTCGGCTGCGCTGTGGGCAACAGCTGCGAGGTCGTTGAAGCGATCGAAACACTGAAAGGCAGGGGACCTGCGGATATCACCGAGCTGTCTCTGCATCTGTCCGCGGTGATGGTGCTCCTGGGCGGGAAAGCAGCCACGCTGGAAGAGGCGCGCAGCATGACGGAGACGGCATTGAAAGACGGATCCGGGCTTGTCAAACTGGAAGAACTCATCAAAGCGCAGGGCGGCGATCCGGAGATCCTGTCCGATATTACGAAGCTTCCAAGACCGGCCAAGGCAATCGAAGTACGCAGTGCCAAAGATGGCTATGTGGCCGCGGTCGATGCGGCGCTGGTCGGACACGCCGTCCAGAAGGCGGGTGCTGGAAGAGCACGTAAAGAGGATGAGATCGACCCCAGCGCCGGCGCTTATCTGTATCACAAGACAGGTGATCAGGTGAAGAAGGGCGACTGCCTGGCGAGATTGTTCGGCAACGACGCGGACAAGATCCGCGACGGTCTTAACGATCTGGCAAGCGCCTTCCGGATCGAGCAGACAGCGCCTGAGAAAAAGCCGCTGATCATCGATACGATCGGGCTGGAATAAAGCATGAAAAGAAATCCCCCGGACTGTTCCGGGGGATTTTTATACGCTTTTTTCCGGCGGAGGACCGCTGCTTCGGGTTCCGCTATTTCAGGTTTTCCGGGTTCAGCGGAAGCAGTTCGTCGATCACGAACAGGCCGTCCTTTCTGATCAGCACGTCGTCAAACCATATCTCGCCGCCGCCGTACTCGGGACGCTGGATCTGCACGAGATCCCAGTGGACAGCGGACTTGTTGCCGTTCGGCGCATCCTCATAGCACATGCCGGGTGTCAGGTGGAAGCTGCCGCAGATCTTCTCATCGAAGAGGATGTCCTTCATTGGCTGCAGGACGTACGGGTTGACGCCGATCGCAAATTCGCCGAAGTAGCGGGCGCCTTCGTCGGTGTCGAGCATCGCGTTGATGCGCTCGTTATCGTTGGCGGTCGCCTTGATGATCTTGCCGTCCTTGATTTCAAACCGGATGTTCTCGTAGGTGAAGCCGTCTTCCAGAGACGGGGTGTTGTAGGCGATGGTGCCGTTCATGCTCTCGCGGACCGGTGCGGTGTAGACTTCGCCGTCCGGGATGTTGCATTCGCCGGCGCACTTGACGGCCGGGATGCCCTTGATGGAGAAGGTGAGGTCGGTGCCGGGGGCGACGAGATGGACCTTGTCCGTTCTTTCCATAAGGTCTTTCAGCGCGTCCATGGCTTTGTCCATCTTGCTGTAGTCGAGCGTGCAGACGTTGTAATAGAAGTCCTCAAACGCTTCCTTGCTCATGCCCGCCAGCTGCGCCATCGCGTTGTTCGGGAAGCGCAGGACGACCCATTTGCTGTTGTTGACGCGCTCGTCCGTGACGGGGGTCATGATGCGGTTGTACATGCTGAGCTGCGCGGAGGGCACATCGGAGAGCTCCGCCGTGTTGTCCGCCCCGCGGACGGCGATGTAAGCGTCCATTTCCTTCATCTGTGCCATCTTGAAGTCCGCATCCTTCTGCAGCTGTTCTTCCGTGGCGCCCAGAAGCAGTTCTCTTAAAAGGCTGCTGTCGCGCTCGATGATGAACGGCTGGCCGCCGGCCTTGTAGGTTTCCTTGATGAGCTGGCGGATGAGGGGCTTGACCTCGCTGCCTTCATAATCGATCAGGATCTTTTCGCCTTTCTGCAGGCGGCAGCTGTAGTTGACGAGTAAGTGTGCGAGTTTCTCAATGCGTTGGTCCATGGTGTCCTCCTTATGATGGAATCGCTCTGTGCGATCGTGTCTGTAATACTATGTTTTGCCTGCTGTCACCGCTGCCTTTCTGAGCGGGCGCAGACAAAGAACAGTATAAAGGAATGACGGGCAGAAAACAACCGAAGCGGGGGAGAGTTTTCTGTACTCATCTTAAGTTGAATGAGTATTGCAGATTTTGTAATATGAACTTAGATAAAAAGGAGAAAGCAATATGCTCACGATCGAACACTATACCAAGAAATACGGCGACAAAGTCGCTGTCAATGATCTGTCGCTGCACATTCAGCCGGGCGAACTGTACGGCTTTATCGGCCACAACGGCGCCGGCAAGACGACGACCATCAAGGCGTGCTGCGGCATTCTGGACTTCGACGAAGGCGAGATCTACGTCAACAGGACTTCCATCAAGGACGATCCTATCGCCTGCAAGCGCCAGATCGCCTATCTGCCGGACAATCCGGACCTGTACGACTATATGAGCGGGATCCAGTATCTGAACTTCGTAGCGGACATTTTCGGCGTCAGCAAGGCGGACAGGGAGGAGCGCATCCACCGGTATGCATCCATGTTCGAACTGACGGGGGATCTTGCACAGTCCATCAATGCGTACTCTCACGGCATGAAACAGAAACTGGCGCTGATCAGTGCGCTGATTCACGATCCGAAACTGCTCATCATGGACGAGCCTTTCGTAGGGCTGGATCCAAAGGCGTCCAGGTTGTTCAAGGACACCATGCGGGAGATCTGCGACCGCGGCGGTGCGATCTTCTTCTCGACCCATGTGCTGGAAGTCGCTGAAAAACTCTGCGATAAAGTCGCGATCATCAAGGACGGTGTGCTGATCAAACACGGCACAATGGAAGAAGTCCGCGGCGATGCGTCGCTGGAGTCCGTCTTTCTCGAACTTGAAGGAACAAGGCTGGAGGGAGCAGATGAATAAAGCACTCTTCCGGAAACAACTGCAGGAATTTCTGGCGGTCTTCCTGCGCAAAAACAGGAAATCCGGGCGCAGCAGCGGCAAGGGCTCTATGATCCTGTATGCGGCTGTCATGCTGTATGCTTTGGGTGTCTTCGGGTTTCTCTTTCTGCAGGTGGCTTCGGCGCTGTGCCCGCCGCTTGTGGCATCCGGCGCGGGATGGCTGTATTTTGCGCTCATGGGGCTGATGGCCACCTTGACCGGGATCTACGGATGCATCTTCAACGTGCAGAGCCAGGTCTATCAGGCAAAGGACAACGACTTACTTCTGTCGATGCCGATCCCGCCGGGCAAGATCATCTTCATGCGGCTCGGCAGCTGCTATGCGCTGGTGCTGCTGATGGAGCTGCTGGTCATGATCCCTGCGGAGATCGTCTATGTGATGGAAGTCCCGGGACTGCCCGTGCTGCAGATCCTGCTTTTCATCCTGACGATGGTGCTGCTGCCGCTGCTGGCGCTTGCGATCGCCTGTGTGCTGGGTTGGCTGCTTGCGCTGGGCTCCCGGCATATGCAGGATAAGAATCTGTTTAATGTCCTGATCTCCGTGCTGTTCCTGGTGATCTTCTTCCTGCTGTATTTCCGCGCCAATACCTATCTGCAGATGATCCTGACCAACACGGCGTCGCTCAGCGGGAAAGTCCGGGCATTCGTCTATCCGCTCTACAAAATGGGGCAGGGGCTGACCGGCAACGCGGCAGCCTTTCTGATCTTCACACTGATCACGCTGGCCGTCTCGCTCCTGGTATACAAACTCCTGGCAGGGACTTTCCTGCATCTTGCAACCACTTCCGGCAAGACGAAGAAGAAGGTCTATACCGGCGGCCCGATGAAAACAGCCAGTGCCTCCAAGGCGCTGATGCGCAAGGAACTGCGGCATTACCGCGGCAGTTCCACCTATATCCTCAACAGCAGTATGGGCACGCTCTTCATGATCGGGGCGGCATGCTTCCTGTTCATCCGGCAGGGCTGGATCCGCGCTGAGATCGGTGCTGTCTTCGAGTATTATCCGGAGATGACGGTCCTCATCGCCTGTGCGCTGCTCATGTTCCTCACCGGCAGCAATGAGCTGACAGCGCCTGCGATCTCACTGGAGGGAAGGTCGATCTGGATCCTGCAGTCGATGCCGGTCGATCCGTTCAAGGTGCTTTGGAGCAAGATCAAACTGCACCTTGTGATGACGCTGCCGCCGGCTGCGCTCGTGATGACGGCGGTCTTTGTGGTCATCCGGCCAAGGCCTGCGCTGATGCTGCTGATCGTCCTGGTGACGGTGCTGAATATCCTGTTCGATGCGGTCTTCGGGCTGCTCGTCAACCTGCGCCTGCCCCATCTGGAGTGGAACGATGAGATCACGGCCATCAAGCAGAGCGGTGCGGCGATCCTGTCGCTTCTTGGCAACTGGGCGCTGCTGTTCGTCCTCGCCGTTATTTATGCTATAATAGGCAGGAAACTTGGTCCGGTCATCTATCTGCTCCTCGCGGCCATCGTTCTTGCGGCTGTCTGCGCAGGGATGCTGGTGTGGCTGAAGAAAAAAGGCGCGGCGAAGTTCGCTGTTCTGTGACCGCTGCACCAGACCGGTATAACGAAATGGGTAACGATATGAAAAAGATACTGATTTACGGAGACAGCAACACATACGGATTTGACCCGCGCGACGGGTCCTTCGGCCGATACGATGCGAAATACCGCTGGCCGGATATTCTCGCTGCCCGGTATGGCAATGATTTTCAGCTGTCTGTGGACGGTTTGAACGGCAGGCAGATCCCTGCAACACCGTTCGGGCAGGGCACTGTGGACAAGTGGATCCGCGTGGAATCGCCCATTGATATGTTCGTCTTCATGCTGGGCAGCAACGACCTGCTGTGCATGGCGAACCCGGATCCGAACGGGGTGGCCTGGCGGGCGGACCGTTTCGTGCGCCATCTGTACGGCACGAAAAAGAACAATCTGCATCCGAAGCAGATCCTCATGATCGCACCGCCGGCAATGGCGCTGCACGATACACCGTATTACAGACGGTACGATACGACGAACGGCAAACTCTCACAGGCGCTGTTCGAAGTCGCGGAAGAGAACGATATCCGCTTCATGGACGCGGCGGCGTGGGAGATCCCCATGGCGTACGACAATGTGCATTTCTCCGAGCTTGGACACGAAGTCTTTGCCGAGATCGTCGCACAGCAGCTGTTCGAGCCGTGGCTCGCGGAGATGCGGCAGGCAGGGCAGTAGGCTGCCGAAAGCCGCACCATCAAACAACAAAAGAACTGCACGCAACGAAAAGACCGGTTCGCAGGGAATCGGTCTTTATTTCGATTATGGATAGGCATCTGTTATTCTGTTTGCCCGTTACAGTCTGGCAACGCCGGACTTTCTGGCCGCCTCGGCGACTGCCTTCGCAACAGCAGGACCGACCTTCGGGTCGAACGCCTTCGGGATGATGTAGTCTGCGGACAGTTCCTCGTCGGAGATGAGCTCCGCCAGGGCATGCGCCGCTGCGATCTTCATCTCTTCGTTGATGTCGCTGGCGCGCACATCGAAGGTGCCGCGGAAGATGCCCGGGAAGGCGAGGACGTTGTTGATCTGGTTCGGGAAATCGGAGCGGCCTGTTGAGATGACGGCAGCGCCGGCTGCTTTCGCTTCGTCCGGGAAGATCTCGGGGGTCGGGTTCGCGCAGGCGAAGATGATCGGATCCTTGGCCATGCTGCGGACCATGTCCTGCGTGACAAGGCCGGGGGCGCTGACGCCGATGAAGATATCCGCGCCTTTGAGCGCGTCGGCGAGGGAACCCTTCATGCCTTCTTTATTCGTGATCTCGGCCATCTCTTCCTTGATCCAGTTCATGCCTTCTTCGCGGCCCTTGTAGATGATGCCGCGGCGGTCGGTCATGATGACGTCTTCAAAGCCTGCGGAGAGCAGGAGTTTGGTGATGGAGATGGCAGCTGCACCGGCGCCGGAGGTGACGATGCGGACGTCTTCCTTCTTCTTGCCGACGACTTTCAGCGCGTTGGTCAGGCCCGCGAGGGTAATGACCGCCGTGCCGTGCTGGTCGTCGTGGAAGATTGGAATGTCGCAGCGCTCTTTGAGCTTTCTTTCGATCTCAAAGCAGCGGGGGGCTGCAATGTCTTCGAGGTTGATGCCGCCGAAGGAGCCGCTGATCTGGTAGATGGTCTCGACGATGGTGTCGACATCCTGGCTCTTGATGCAGAGCGGGAAGGCGTCGACATCTGCGAAGGACTTGAACAGCACGCATTTGCCCTCCATGACGGGCATACCGGCTTCAGGACCGATGTCGCCAAGGCCCAGGACAGCGGTGCCGTCTGTGATGACCGCGCACATGTTGTGGCGGCGGGTGAGTTCATAGCTCTTTTCGGGATGCTTCTGGATCTCGAGGCAGGGCTCGGCAACGCCGGGGGTGTAGGCGAGGGACAGGTCGTCCTTGTTCTCGACCGGTACGGTGGCGATGACTTCGATCTTGCCTTTCCACTGTTCGTGGAGCTTGAGCGATTCCTTGGCGTAATCCATGGTGATTTCCTTTCTTACTGGTTCTTCAGATATGTAAACGATGTGGGTATCTCTAAGTCTCTGGAATCTATTCCATTATACGGATGCCGCCTTGCCATTTCAACATTTTATAAAGGAATCGCCATGCGCAATTTGCGGTGTCCGAATTGCGACAATTCCCGGTCCTGCCGCAGCGTCCGGGGCGGGATAAATTCAAGTTTGTCTTAAATATAGGGTATCATTGCGCAGGACTTTGTGATACAATACTCGTGTTCGGGAACGACCCGGCTAGTATGTTCCGTTAGCTCAGCTGGGAGAGCGTGTGGGTCACAACCACAAGGTCATGGGTTCGAGCCCCCTACGGAACACCAGCAAGACCGCCGGCCTCGCGTCGGCGGTTGTTTATTAAGAATCGCACGGAGCGATTCCACCTCAGAGATCATGAATAAGGAGAACAGCATGCAGGAGTATACCCCCTTCAAAGAAGGTAAAGTCAGAGAAATCTACGACATCGGCGACAGCCTGATCATGGTTGCCACAGACCGCATTTCGGCGTTCGACGTCATTCTGAAGAACAAGATTGAAAAGAAGGGCACCGTCCTGACCCAGATGAGCAAGTTCTGGTTTGATCTGACCACGGACATCGTTCCGAACCACGTTATCTCCACGGATGTCAAGGATATGCCGGAGTTCTTCCAGCAGCCGCAGTTTGACGGCAACAGCATGATGTGCCGCAAGCTGACCATGCTGCCGATCGAGTGCATCGTCCGCGGCTACATCACCGGCAGCGGCTGGGCGAACTACCAGAAGGACGGCACCGTCTGCGGCATCAAGCTGCCCGAAGGTCTCAAGGAGTCCGAGCAGCTGCCCGAACCCATTTACACACCGAGCACCAAGGCGGAGATCGGCGACCACGACGAGAACATCTCCTTCGAGAAGAGCATCGAGGTCATCGAGAAGGAATTCCCGGGCCACGGCGAAGAGTATGCGACCAAGATCCGCGACTTCACCATCGCGATCTACAAGAAGTGTGCAGAGTATGCCCGTGAAAGAGGCATCATCATCGCGGACACCAAGTTCGAGTTCGGTCTGGACGAAGAGGGCAACGTCATCATCGGCGACGAGATGCTCACTCCGGACAGCAGCCGCTTCTGGCCGCTCGAAGGGTATGAACCCGGCAAGAGCCAGCCGTCCTACGACAAGCAGTTTGTCCGTGACTGGCTGAAGGCCAACCCGGACAGCGACTATCTGCTCCCGCAGGATGTCATCGACAAGACGATCGAGAAGTACAAGGAGGCGTATCATCTGCTCTCCGGCAAGACGATCGACTAGTCCTGCAGCAGCACAACTCGTAAAGAACACGTAAAAAAGCCGGCAGAAATGCCGGTTTTTGTGTTGGTTTCGTGAAAAATGGGCCGCTTTTGTTGCGTGGTTTTACAGGCTCAATTTATATTTGCCTTGTAAGGACAGCTTGGTTTTTGCCCGAATCCATGGGATTGGGGAGGCAATCATGATTGATTTCTGTAAGAGACAAACATCTACAAAAGAGGGACAGATCAAGATCACGCTTTTGTTCTCGATCCTGTTCATCTGCGCAGCGGTCGTCGGCATGACCTTCGCTCAGCCCTATGCGGTCTATGCAACAGGGGAGCGGGTCACCGATCCGTGGGTGGTGAACGTAGACGGCGTCCCGGTCGCGGTGGTCGACAGTAAGGCTGCCGGCGAATCGGTGGAGACAGGTCTGCGCATGCACTATGCGGGCAGCGACTTCGAAGCCCAGCAGGAAATCGAGATGGTCAATGAGATCACCGTCACCAAATACGATTTTGAAGATGCGAACACGCACCCGGTCGTCATGAACGGCGCAGATGCGGTCAGCTACATCATCGGACTCAATGAAACAAGTGAGTCGCCGGTTGTCGGCTTCAAGACCACCAGATACACCTCGGCGGAGGAAGAGATCCCGTTTGACACGGTAGAGATGGAAGATGACGGGTTTGCGCTCGGCGAGACACAGGTGACGCAGGAGGGTGAAAACGGGGCCATGGAGACCACCTATTTCGAGACCCTGCTGAACGGCAAAGTCATCAGCAGCGTAGCGGTGGATCAGACTGTGACCAAAGAGCCGGTCGACAAGGTTGTCGTCACGGGCACAAAAGAGCCTGAGCCGGAACCCGAACCGGAAGAAGAGCCAGCCCAGACCAGCAGTTCCTCCGGCAGCGGGAGCAGCTACACGCCTACTTCTGCCAGCACGGACGGCATGGAATACCTTGGCACCTACACGATCAGTGCATACAACTTTGCCGAGGGTCACTACGCAACGGCATCCGGCGCTTATCCGACCCCGTACAGGACAGTCGCGATGAACGGTCTGCCGTTCGGTACTGAACTCTATATCGAAGGCGTCGGGTATGTCGTCGTCCAGGACCGCGGCGGTCTGCCGGCAGACTGGATCGATCTGCACATCGGCAATGACTCCTGCAGCAGCTGGGGCATGCCGCGCTGCAAGGTGTATATCGTTCACTGATCGAATGATTTAGAAAGTAAGAAAACCACCTGGTAGACCGGGTGGTTTTTTCATATGGGTATATGTTTTGTTGATCGTTGTAAGAAAAAAACGGGCGCTAGCGGCGCCCGGTCACGACATAGGTCGGTAAGTTCTTCTCGTTGTGGTGGGAGGCGATGATACCGCCCGGGGATTGCCTGGAGAAGACCCCGGTGAACTTGCCGTCGTAGCAGTACAGCCCGGACATGTTGATGAACGGCGCGAAGTCGCCGTCTTCGGCGAGGTCGATGTTCGTCGTCGCGTACTGCGTGCAGTACTCCTGGCAGATGAAGCCGGTGCCGTACGCGGCGTGCACGGCGGATGCCCATTCCTCCTGGCTCACGGTGACCCCGGCGGTCACGCCGACCGACCCGAAATCGTCATACGGCTTGATGATGTAGGCGTCCTTGTTCGCGAGGACGTCTTCTTTGGATATACCGGCGGAGGAGGCGGTGATGCCGTCCTCGGACAGGTCGACGGTGAGGGGGATGTGGGCGTCGATGAAGGCAGACTCCTCTTCAGTAAGGAATCGCTTTGTCTCCGCGAGGTGCATCGCCAGGAACGTCCACTTCGTGTGCACCACCTGCGAGCGGAACGCGCCGCACAGGAACACGCGGCCGTCTTTTACGGCCTGCAGGAAGTCTGGGCAGCTGTCCAGTCTGCGCAGTACGTCACCGGTCACGGCGCGCCGGTAGATGGCGTCGATCACCCAGCCCTCCGGCGAGTAGAGCAGTCCGTCTTTGTAGACCATGTCGCGCGCATCCACGACCTGACAGAACACGCCGGCCTTTTGGAAACGTCTTGCAAACTCTTCAAACTCCCGCACGACGCCGCGGTCCATGAAGTCCGTGATGGCGATGTTGATGGTGTGGGGCGCCAGCCCGCGCGGATCCCTCCAGGTGTCATACAGACGCAGGAACGTCTCGATCCAGGGCGTGAACAGGTCGAAGTTCTCGAACGCATACTCCCGGATGACCGCTTGGTGGGCGGGGCTGTGGAAGTACGCCTTGTCCAGCACGTAGTCCTCGTTCATCGCGCTCGTGCCGTCGGTGTTGATCTCGCAGAACTTGTAGTCGCCGGTCTCTTCGTTGTAGAAGATGTCAAAGCGCGCCATCGGAAGCAGGCTCTCGTAGCCCGCATCGGTGAGGATCAGCTGCTCGCACTCTTTGGAGTACGGAAAAGCTGCCCGGTAGGCCGGGTCGTCGATGTAGTGCCGGATCATCTTGCAGCAGATGCTGTGCGTCGTCTCTGTCGCATAGCGGAATCGCTCGATGTCCTCTTCAGAGAACACCTTCGGAATCCCGAGCGGGGCGGAGATCACGCGCTCCCCGTTGAACAGGGTGGAGTGCAGCAGATCCTCCCGCATGGCTGCCATGCCTTTGCGGTTTTCTTCGCGGTGTGCGCGGATGTGGGCGATGTACGCTTCGTTGACTTCGTTTCTAAGTTCGTTGTTTGTCATTTGATCATTTCATAAAACGGATCGAGATAGTGCGTTTCCACTTCAGGCAGGTGCTCTTTCGCATACTCAAGCAGTGTGACGGCGGCTTTTCTGACGGGGATGCCGTAGATCTCACCGTACCAGCCGTTCGCCATGAGGGACGCCTCGCTGTCCTTGATATCCTTGGCGCTGAGCTGGCGCTTTGTCATGAACGCCATCGCATGATCAATGAATTCCTCGTTGTACAGCGTGCCTTTCACCATTGCGGCATAAGCATATGCGCGTTCCGGTTCTGTGCAGTCCGCACCGCGGATCTCGATGTATGTCTTGAGGCGCACGTCGGGGAAGACCATGGAGATGAGGTGCTCGACCATCGGGCGGTCGATCTCTTTCTCCGCGAAGATCTCGGCGGTCGTGCTGCCGGCTGTGTAGACATCCTTGCCGTCTTCGGGGATGAAGATCGGCGGCATGTTCATGATGTAATCCGCATACTCGGCAAACCCGTAGGGCGGGTACTCACTGCTGCCTTCCGGTTTGTCAAACAGATGGGGGACGATGCCCGATCTGGCCGGGTCGACGTTGTCCCAGATCTCCGTTCTGCGCAGCCGCATCGTATTTGGTTCGCCTTCGAACGTCTTGCAGTTGTCCATCCAGAGTTTGATCAGCGGCATGACGATATAGGCGGCCCTAAAGCGGCGGCCGAAGTCCCCGCTGTCGCGGTAGTCGATCGAGACCTGCACAGATGCAGTGCCGCGCATCATGTTGCGTCCGCGTGTGCCGGAGGTGCCGAACCAGCGGTTCATCAGCTCGTAGCGTTCCTTCGGGATGATCTTCAGATCCAGCACCTTGCTCGCGGGCTGGTAGCCTTCGTTGATCAGTTCATATCCGTATGCGCTGATGACACCCTCGACAGAGGCTCTGAATTCCTCATAGACGGCTTTGATCTTATCGATGGAGGAAAAGGGCGCGATGCTGATCTCGAGCTGTGCGGCGGGCTCCAGCGTCACGATGAAGCCGCTGACCTTAAAGCCCAGGCAATGATCGTCCACCATGATCTTTTCGTGTTTCGGGTACCGCTCGCAGAGTTTGTACAGGATCTCTTCGATCCCGCCTTCGCCGTAGTAGGAGACAGCCGTGTGGACAGGGACGCCGGCTTTTTTCGCGGCGTCTTCGCCGTACACGACAAAATGCTCGATCTCCACACCGAGCGATTCGCAGATGCAGCCCTTGCTGCCTTCTTCAAAATAGTTTATGAGCGCCTGTTTGTTCAGCGCGTAATAGTCCTTCATAAGGATCCCTTTCTCATTCCATGTATTGGGTTTTCTGTCGCTAACCACAATGCCTATTTATTATATACCAGCCTGATAGGTTTTGGAATCGCTTTCTGCCGCGCTGAAAAGGATGGCGCAAAATATCTCAGCCTGCAGGCGCATTGTTGCCGTTGAATCAGAGGGTCCGTTGTGGTATCATATTTGAGAATATGAAGGAGGGACGGATGAGACAGCACAGCGGATTGGAACGAAGAACTGCAAAGAACAGCATTCGTATTCCCGCCGCTGAAAAAGGCGTTCTTTTCGCCCGTATTTATGAGACTAAGTAAAGTTATCCGTTTCGGATAACTTTTTTTAAAACAGGAGAAAGCATGAAACAGCAGATCGCAGAGATCATCGAGAACAAGAACATCGCCAGAAGCATCTGGCAGATGAGAATCCGCTTCCCGGAGGCCTTCGACGTGAAGGCGGGACAGTTTGTACAGATCAGCCTGCCCGGCAGATTCCTGCGCCGGCCCATTTCCATCTGCGATATGGACGGCGATGTCATGACCCTCGTCTACAAAGTCGTCGGCGGCGGCACGGATCAGATGACAAGGCTGGCGGAAGGGGAACAACTCGACGTGCTGGCCCCGCTCGGCAACGGCTATGACCTCGATCAGATCCCGGAAGGCGCGGCGCTCGTTGGCGGCGGTGTCGGCGTGCCTCCGATGTACTGCCTGGCGAAGGCGATCGCGGATAAAAAGCCGGTCGTCTATCTGGGCTTTGCTTCGGAGGAAGAGGTTTTCTTCAAGGAAGCCTTCGAAGCGCTCGGCGTGGAGACACACCTCAACATCGGCGGCTATGTTACGGACGATGTGCCGGACGGCGCCTACATCTGCGCATGCGGCCCGGAAGTCATGCTGCGGGCGGCGAACGCCAAGGCGGCGGACGGGCAGTATAGCTTTGAGGCGCGCATGGCGTGCGGCTTCGGCGCCTGCATGGGCTGCTCGATGCATGTCAAAGACGGATACAAGCGGGTCTGCAAGGACGGCCCGGTCATCGGAAAGGAGGAACTGGCATGGTAGAAAGCCGCAAAACGCCTGATATGAGCGTCGATCTCGCCGGTATGCACCTCGACAATCCGGTGATCCCCGCGAGCGGCACATTCGGTTTCGGCAGGGAATACGCCGACCTCTACGACCTCAACATCCTTGGCTCCATTTCATTCAAGGGAACAACCAGAGATCCGCGCTACGGCAACGAACTGCCGCGCATCGCGGAGTGCACGGCGGGCATGATCAACTCCGTTGGCCTGCAGAATCCCGGTCTGGAAGCCGTGCTGGCGGAAGAACTGCCGGCGCTGGCTAAGATATACAGTAAGAAAGTTATTGCAAACATAAGCGGATTCAGCGTTGATGAGTACGTCGCCTGTGCAGAAGCCTTCGATCAGGCCGATCAGGTCGGCATCCTCGAGATCAACGTCAGCTGCCCGAACGTCCACGGCGGCGGCATCGCCTTCGGACAGGACCCGAAGGAGGCGGCCAGAGTCACGGCGGCTGTCCGCAAAGCGGCGAAAAAGCCGATCTTTATCAAGCTCAGCCCGAACGTCACGGACATCGCGGAGATCGCCAAAGCGTGCGAAGCGGCCGGGGCAGACGGCATCAGCCTGGTGAATACGTTCCTCGGCGCCCGCATCGATATCAAACGCAGAGCGTTCGTCATCGCCAACAAGAAGGGCGGCTTCAGCGGCCCGGCGATCTTCCCGATCGCGGTGCGGATGGTCAATGACGTGTACAACGCGGTCGATCTGCCCATCATGGGCATGGGCGGCATTGCCAGCGCGGAGGATGTGATCGAGATGATCATGGCCGGCGCGGACGCGATCCAGATCGGCGCAGCGAACCTCGTAGACCCGTGGGTCTGCAAGAAGATCATCGAACGCCTGCCGTCGCTGATGGAAGAACTCGGTATCAGCAGCCTCAAAGAGATCAAGGGCTGCGCGAAATAAGAAAGGACAACGTCAATGGCAACATTTGAGAAAGACGTCATCATCGCCCTGGACTTTCCGGGCAAAGAGGAGACGATGCGATTCCTTGCGCCGTTTGAAGGCATGTCCCCGTACGTTAAGATCGGCATGGAGCTGTTTTACAGCGAAGGGCCGGACATCGTGCGGGCGGTCAAGGACATGGGGCTGAAGGTCTTCCTCGACCTCAAACTCCACGACATCCCGAACACGGTCAAAATGGCCATGGAGCGCCTCGGTGCACTGGGCGTGGACATCACGAACGTCCATGCGGCGGGTACGGTCCGCATGATGGAATACGCCAGGGAAGGGCTCCTCGAAGGCGCAGCCAAAGCCGGCAACAAGGCGCCGCTGCTCATCGCGGTCACACAGCTCACCTCGACCGACCAGCAGCGCATGGAAGAGGATCTTCTCATCAAAGAAGATATGCCAAAGGTCATCCAGCACTATGCGGCGAACGCGAAGAAGGCGGGGCTTGACGGCGTGGTCTGCTCCCCCCTGGAATCGCCCATCATCCACGAGACTGTCGGCGCGGACTTCCTGACCGTCACGCCGGGCGTGCGCTTTGCAGATGAGAGCGCGCAGGATCAGGCGCGCGTCACAACACCGGAAAAGGCAGGGCAGTTCGGCAGCAACTTCATCGTGGTCGGACGGTCCATCACGAAAGCCGAGGATCCTGTTGCAGCATACAAGAAGGCACGGACGGAGTTTCTGTCCGGTGCGGGGCTTCTGACAGTATAGAGAAAGGAACTGATTATGAGCACTACCGATATCAAACGCAAGGTCGCGGAAGAACTGCTAAAGATCGAAGCGGTCTTCCTGCGCCCGGACGATCCGTTCACCTGGGCGAGCGGCATCAAGAGCCCGATCTACTGCGACAACCGTCTCATCCTGACGGCGCCGGAAGCCCGCGACATCGTGGAACATGCAATTGCGGATACTGTTAAAGAAAAGTACCCGGAGGCGGAAGTCCTCATGGGCACCAGCACAGCTGGCATCGCCCATGCAGCCATCGCGGCGGACATCCTGGAACTGCCGATGGGCTATGTGCGCGGCTCTGCCAAGGATCACGGCCGCACGAACCGCATCGAAGGCAAACTGACACCCGGCGAAAAGGTCGTCATCATCGAGGACCTGATCTCCACAGCAGGCAGCTGCATTGAGACGGCAGAAGCGCTGCGTGAGGCCGGCGCAGAGGTGCTGGGGGTCGTCAGCATCTTCACCTACGGCATGCAGAAGGGCCTCGACAGACTGGCGGAGGCCAATCTGACCAACACGAGTCTGTCCGATCTTGACACCCTGGTCGAGGTGGCAGCGGAGAACGGCTACATCAAGGAAGAGGATAAGGCGCGCCTGATCAGATTCAGAAACGCCCCGAACGATCCTTCCTGGAGAGACTAGGAAATCTAAAACGAATCATCCATATCTGTGTTTAGAAAGAAAGGAGCGGGCTTTGGAAGCACCCAGAAACATCATCAATATCACAGATCTTTCTACCGAAGAGATCGATGAACTGATCGGCGTCGCGCAGGATATTATGGCGAATCCGGCAGACTATCAGGACATCTGCCACGGCAAGCAGCTGGCGACGCTGTTCTTCGAGCCGAGCACGAGAACGCGGCTTTCGTTCGAGTCGGCCATGCTGAGCCTCGGCGGTGCGACGCTCGGATTCTCCGAGGCGCAGTCTTCGTCTGCATCCAAAGGGGAGAGCGTCAGCGACACGATCCGCGTGGTCGGCAACTACGTCGATATCATCGCGATGCGCCACCCCAAGGAAGGCGCCCCGATCGCCGCGGCGATGAAGACGGTCGTACCGATCATCAATGCCGGTGACGGCGGGCATTTCCATCCGACGCAGACCCTGACCGATCTTTTGACGATCAAGCGGCAGAAGGGCACGCTCGAAGGCCTGACGATCGGCCTTTGCGGCGACCTCAAGTTCGGCCGCACGGTCCATTCGCTGGTCGCTGCGATGCTGCGCTACAAGGGCGTCAAGTTCGTCCTGATCTCACCGGATGAGCTGAAGATGCCCGACTATGTGAAAGAAGAGATGGACGAAGCGGGCGCACCCTGGAAAGAGGTCGCACACATGGAAGATGTGATGCCCGAGCTCGATATCCTGTACATGACGAGGATTCAGAAAGAGCGATTCTTCAATGAAGAAGATTATCTCCGCCTGAAAGGCACATTTATCCTCAACCGCGCCAAGCTCAAGACAGCCAAAGAGGACATGATCATCCTGCATCCGCTGCCCAGAGTCGATGAGATCTCTGTGGACGTGGATGATGATCCGCGGGCAATGTACTTCACCCAGGCTCTGTGCGGCAAGTACATCCGCATGGCGCTCATCCTCAAACTGCTCGGCATCAGAAAGGAGGCCTGATCATGAACATCGACGGCGTCAACAACGGCATTGTCATTGACCACATCGAGGCAGGCAAAGGCATCAGGATCTACGAACAGCTGCAGCTGAACAAGCTGGACTGCAGTGTGGCGATCATCCAGAACGTGGCCAGTGAAAAATACGGCAAGAAGGACATTATCAAGGTCGACCAGGATATTCCGCTCGACTTCGATGTCCTCGGCTACATGGATCCGCACATCACGGTCAATCATGTGAAGGACGGCAAGCTGGCGAGCAAGGTGCACCTGGAATTGCCGGAGACCCTGACCAACGTGATCCGCTGCAAGAACCCGCGCTGCATCACGAGCGTGGAGCAGGAGATCAAGCACATCTTCAAGCTCGTGGACCGCGAGAAGAAGATTTACCGCTGCGCGTACTGCGATGTAGAACACAAAGAATATTAGTAGATTTTGAAATCGTTCGCAGCGGCGCGGGCAGCCCAGCCTGAGCGCATCGTTGTGAGCGAAGCGAACACAGATGCGCAAAGGCGGGTGCCCGACAGCCACTGCGCAGATTCGAAATATACTGAATATTTAAATGTGCTTGACATCGGGAATAATCAGTAGTAGAGTAACTTCAAATTTAATATTTTAAAGACGTTGACGGAGAGAGTAGTCCTGACGGAAAAGATCAAGCGAGCCGGAGTTGGTGTGAGTCCGGTATCAGAGTAAGACAGGATGAAAATCACTCCCGAGTTGCAAGGCTGAAGTAACAGTAAGCTGCGCCGGCTTTTCCCCGTGATAGGAAACGCGTTTGATAGAATGTTGTAACAGGTGGTTAAGCGAAGCCTTCTTCGTCCTATTACGGCGAAGAAGGCTTTTTTCATAGCCGGAGGCGCATTGCTGAAGGTCCTGTATACAGCAAAGAAAGGTACACAGGAGGATATCTAATGAAAAGAGATGGAGTCGAGATCAGATGGCACGGCCGCGGCGGCCAGGGCGCGAAGACAGCTTGTCTTCTGCTCGCGGACGTCGCATTCAACTCGGGCAAATACGTGCAGGGATTCCCTGAATACGGCCCGGAACGTATGGGCGCTCCCATTACCGCGTACAACCGCATCATGGACCGTCCGTGCAACGTGCATTCCAACATCTACTTCCCGGACTATGTCGCGGTCGTCGATGAGACGCTGCTCAAGACCGTCGATGTGACATCCGGCATCAAAGAGGGCGGCGCGCTTGTCGTCAACACGAGCAAGAGCCCGGACGAGATCCGCAAGATGCTCCCCGAAGACTACAAAGAGAGCGTTTACTGCATCGATGCGCAGAAGGTCTCCATGGAGACGATCGGCAAGAACTTCCCGAACACCCCGATGCTGGCGGCCGTCGTCAAGGTCAGCCGCGTCATCGACGAGCAGCAGTTCATCCATGATATGCGAGAGTCGTTCGAGCACAAGTTCGCCACAAAGCCGCAGGTCATCGAAGGCAACATGAAGGCCCTGCAGGTCGCGATGAAAGAGATCGTCGCAGGCTAGGATAAGGAATCGCTCAGGCCGAAAGGCCGTGTAAGAAAGGATATAGACCAATGATCTTAAAGAAAGCCGAGGAGATCAACGAGAAGTCCACGTGGCAGGAACTGACCACTGGTGCCGAGATCTACGAACCTGCGACCAGTCTGCAGGTCAATACGGGCGAGTGGCGTGTCATGACGCCGGTGTTCAAAGAGAACCAGTGCCGCCAGTGTCTGCTGTGCGTGCCGTTCTGCCCGGACAGTGCGATTCCTGTAAAGGACGGGAAACGCCTTGATTTTGATTTTATGCACTGCAAGGGATGCGGCATCTGCGTGACAGCGTGCCCGTTCGATGCGATCGGATTTGTGAAGGAGGAGAAGTAATGGCGATCAGAGACAGACTCAGCGGCAATGAAGCCATTGCTACGGCAATGCGCCAGATCAATCCGGACGTCATGGGTGCGTTCCCGATCACCCCTTCGACCGAGATCCCGCAGTATTTTTCCGGATATATCGCAAACGGCAAAGTCGATACCGTCTTTGTCCCTGTAGAAAGTGAACACGGCGCGATGTCCACCTGCATCGGTGCGAGCGCGGCAGGGGCCAGAGCGGTCACAGCCACGTCGTCTGCAGGCCTCGCGTTCATGTGGGAACTGCTCTACGTGGCGGCTTCGATGCGCCTTCCGATCACGATGGCGGTCGTCAACCGTGCGCTGACCGGCCCGATCAACATCAACTGCGACCACAGCGACAGCATGGGCGCAAGAGACAGCGGCTGGCTGCAGATCTACGCGGAGACCAACCAGGAAGCGTACGACAACTTCATCCAGGGCGTGCTCATCAGCGAAGAGTGCAGACTGCCGATCATGATCTGCCAGGATGGCTTCATCACCAGCCACGGCGTCAGCAACATCGAGCTGATCGAAGACGAGAAGGTCAAGGAATTCGTCGGCGAATACGAGCCGGAGAACTACCTGCTCAACGCGGAGAATCCGCTGGCCGTCGGTCCTTACGGCATCAGCCCATACTATATGGAAGTCAAGAGAAAACAAGCGCAGGCCATGAAGGACAGCATGCCCGTCATCATGGACGTCGCCAAGAAGTTCTACGATATGACCGGCCGTAAATACGGCTTCTTCGAAGAGTACAAGATGGACGATGCGGAAGTCGCGATCGTCGTCATCGGCTCCTCGGCCGGCACCGGTAAAGAGGCGGTCGACAGACTGCGTGCGGAAGGCCAGAAGGTAGGTCTCATCAAGCTGCGCGTGTTCCGTCCGTTCCCGCGCATCCCGCTCGCAGAGGCGATGTGCAAGGTCAAGGCCGTAGCGGTCATGGACAGAGCCGAGAGCTTCTCCAACAGCGGCGGCCCGCTCTTCAACGAGTGCCGCAGCTCGCTGTACGACCTCGACAACAAGCCGTACTGCATCAACTACATCTACGGTCTCGGTGGCCGCGACATCCAGGTCGAGGACTTCTACGAGATCTACAAGGATCTGTTCGTTATCTACGAGAACGATGACCCGGGTGACGTGTACCGCTACATGGGCGTACGCGACAGCCGGTTCCTGTAGGAGGTGTATCATGGCTTACGATCTGAAAAAAGAACTCGAAAAGCAGGATCGCCTCGTCGGCGGTCACAAGCTCTGTGCCGGCTGCGGTGCAGGCATCACGGTCCGGGCGGTCTTGAGAGCCCTGGAGCCGGGAGATAAGGCGGTCATCGGCAACTCCACCAGCTGCCTGGAAGTCTCCACCTTCATGTACCCGTACACGGCGTACACAGAAAGCTACATCCATACCGCATTCGCGAACGGCGCTGCCACAACGGCAGGCGTCGAGGCGGCCTACAGAGCGCTCAAAAAGCGCGGCAAGGTCAAGGAGAACTTCAAGTTCATCAACTTCGGCGGTGACGGCGGTACGTACGACATCGGTCTGCAGTCGCTCTCCGGCGCGATGGAACGCGGCCACGACATGGTCTACGTCTGCTATGACAACGAGGCGTACATGAACACCGGCATCCAGCGTTCTTCCTCGACACCGCGTTTTGCAGATGCGACGACTTCTCCGGTCGGCAGCCAGTCTGCCGGCAAGCCGCAGAACAAGAAAGACCTCACCGAGATCCTCGCGGCGCACAACATTCCGTATGCAGCGCAGACGACTTTCATCGGCAACTTCAAGGATATCCACGAGAAGGCGAAGAAGGCCATCTACACAGAAGGTCCGTGCTTCTTGAACGTCCTGTCCCCGTGCCCGCGCGGCTGGCGGTATGACGCGAAGGAACTGCCCAACATCTGCCGTGCGGCGGTCGAGACGTGCGTCTGGCCTCTGTACGAGGTCGAGGAAGGGGAATGGCACCTGACCTACGAGCCCAGAAAGAAGCTCCCCGTCGAGGAGTTCCTGAAGATGCAGGGCCGCTTCGCGCACATGTTCAATCCCGGCAATGAGTGGATGATTGAAGAAGCGCAGGCTTATGTCGACAAACAGTGGGAGAAACTGCTTGCGAAGTGCAAGTAGGCATCGCTTCCGGATATACGTATGAAAAGAAGACCTCCTGTCAGAATCGGCAGGGGGTCTTAATTTTAAGTATCAGAGAATGAAAAAGTCCCTGTGCAGAGGATCCGCAACGCCGGTACTTAACGATCGCCGAGCCTTAAGCGACGGCGGAGTTTAGTACCGCTGCGTGAGGACTAAGCGCGAGCGCCTCTGCACAGGGACTTTTCATTCTTAGTAGTTGATATTATGCTGTTGCGATGCCAAGAGCCAGGCGTACCATATCGTCGTTCGCTGTGGTGCGCTCTTCGGTCGTCGCTTTTTCGCCGGTCACGAAGTGGTCAGTGATCGTCATCATCGCGAGGGCATTGACGCCGTTGTAGGCCGCATTAATGTACAGCGCCGCGGCTTCCATTTCGACCGCCATGACGCCCATCTTCGCCCATTTCTTCCACCAGTCCGGCTCGGTTTCATAGAAGACGTCGCAGGAGACGATGTTGCCTGCTGTGACGGACAGGCCGAGGTCCTTGTTGACTTCCATCGCTTTCTTCAGAAGCTCCCAGGACGCGTTCGGCGCGAAGTTGCCGGGGATATTGAAGGCATGCTGGTAGTTGGAGTCGGTCGAGGCGGCGATGCCCAGAACGACATCCTTGATCTTGATGTCCTCGTGGAAGGAGCCGGCCGTGCCGATGCGGATCAGGTTCTGGACGCCGTACTCGGTGATCAGCTCCCAGGAGTAGATGCCCATCGACGGCATGCCCATGCCGGTGCCCTGTACGGAGACGGGGACGCCGCGGTAGGTGCCGGTGTAGCCGTACATGTTGCGGATCTCAGTGTAGCAGACCGCGTTGTCGAGGAAGTTCTCCGCGATGTATTTGGCGCGGAGCGGATCGCCCGGAAGAAGGATGCTTTCTGCGATGTCGCCTTTGTTGGCTGCATTGATATGTGTGCTCATTTGGTTCTCGCTTTCTGTTGTTTGTTCTGTGATGTGGTATGAGATGAAGAAAAAGCCGGCGATGAAGGACCACGCCGGCTCTTGTTTGTCGCTTAACGGCTGCTTACATAATGGCTGTCAGCATCTTGAGAAGGGCGGTGCCGTCCAGTTCGGATTTCTTTTCCTGGCCGCCGCCGAGGAGGCTGCTGAGGACATCCATGGAGGTGGACTCTTCTTCCTGCTGTTTTGCACCGAACAGACCGCCGAGCAGATCCATCGGGCTTGCTTCCTGCTTTTTCTGGCCACCGAGGAGAGCGCCGAGCAGACCGCCTGCACCGGAGGTTTCTTCCTGCTGTTTCTGGCCGCCCATCATGGACATGATGTCGGACAGGTCGAGGCCGTCGGAGAGGTCGACGCTGGCTTTCTTCTGCTTGCTGGCTGTCTCGGTCGCAGCGGAGAGGCCGCTCATGGTCGCCGGTGCGAGGTTGGCGAGTGCCTTGACAACCTGGTCGTTGGACAGACCGGTCGACTTGGACAGGTCTTTGACGATCTTGCCCTGGTTGTCGCCGAGGATGTGCGCCAGGATCTTGACGCCGTCTTCTTCGTCCGCATCTGCGATCTGTGCCGCAGCAGAGGTCTTCTTCGTATGCTGGCCAAGCGCGCTCAGCAGGGAGGAAGCGCCTTCTTCCTTCTTGGCGTTCTTGGTCAGGAACTTGATCAGGATCGGGATCGCTGCGATGATCAGCGCATACATCTGTTTGTTGGAACCGCCGGTCTTTTTGGCCAGTGCATCGACGGAAGAATCGCTCGTCATCGAGCCAAGCAGCATTTCGATCAGATTCATAGTATTCTCCTTATTCTTACGATAGAGAGGGGGCAGGGTGATTCATGCCCTCATACATCAATATTATATCGCATTTTCCGGACAGAGGGTATACAGGAATCGCATTTACTCGGTGGATTCGAGGAAGGCACCGGTCTGGCGGTCCCAGAGGTGCGCGTATTCGCCGTCGCGCTCGATGAGGTCCGCATGCGTGCCGTCTTCGGCGATGCGGCCGTCTGCCAGAACGATGATGCGGTCGAGGCTGGCAACAGTCGAAAGCCGGTGTGCGACGACGATGGACGTGCGGCCCTTCATCAGGTTGACGAGGGCATCCTGCACGAGTTTTTCGGATTCAGAGTCGAGGGCGCTGGTAGCCTCGTCGAGGACGAGGATCGGTGCGTCCGCCAGGATCGCTCTTGCGATGGCGATGCGCTGGCGCTGGCCGCCGGAAAGTTTGATGCCGCGTTCGCCGACCATGGTGTCCATGCCGTTCGGCAGTTTGTCGATGAACTCGAGCGCGTTCGCCTCGGCAGCTGCTTTGCGGACCTCTTCCTCGGTCGCATTCGGTTTGCCGTAGGCAATGTTTTCGCGGATAGTGCGGTGGAAGAGGAGGGCTTCCTGCGGGACATAGGCAATCTGCCTGCGCAGGGACTGCTGCGTGCAGGACGAGATGTTCTGTCCGTCGACGAGGATCTGGCCTTCCTGGATATCGGAAAGACGCAGCAGGAGTTTTGTCAGGGTCGTCTTGCCGGAGCCGGAGCGGCCTACAAGACCAACGCGCTGGCCGGCAGGGATGTGCAGATTGAAGTCAGTAAAGACATTGTCGGTCGTACCGGCAGGTGCGTTGCTGGTTGCTGTCGTGCCAGTCGATGCGGCAGCCGGACTCTTGCCTTTGCCGTTCTTTACATTGGGCGATTCCTGATCGGTATAACGGAACGTCAGGTCGTCGAACACGATGTCGCCGCGCGAGACAGTCAGCGGGGCAGCGCCTTCATCGTCAGCCACGAGTGTAGGCTCGTCGAGGATCTTGGTCATCTCCTCGGCGTCGCCGAAGGCACGGTTGAGCCGCTGCATGGTCGAGTTGATCATGTTGAAGCGCAGCGTTAGTTCGTAGGTGTAGGTGAACATCATCACGAGCGTGCCGGCGGAGATGCCGAACCACGCATTGCCGCCCGCCATGAAGATGGTCATGACGACCATGATGCAGACGATGATCGTGGAGGTCATGGCACCGCGCACATTGGAGGAGCGCATGCGCCTGCTGTCCGCCCGGACGACATCTTCGTTGGCTTTGTCGAACAGCTCGCGTTCATAGTCCTCGCGGCCGTAGGTCTTGACGGACAGGATATTCGTGACGGAGTCGGAGAGCTCGCCCGACAGGTCGTTCTGCGCGCCGGCTGCAGCGGCGTTGAGCGGCAGGACCTTGCGGTACATCAGATACGCCACGGTGACGTAGATGACCAGCATCACGAGCAGCGCCGCCACATAGTACGGGACCGGCCGGATCAGCATAACGACGATCAGGATGACCGCAAAGATCAGCGGCAGGACCGAATAGATCATGATCTCCATGAGCTGCGAGTAGGCGCCCATGAATTTGGAGGTCTGGCTGACGAGCGACCCGCCGTACCGGTTGGTGTGGAAGGTCATGGACTGGTTGGACAGGGTGTCAAAGCAGTGCGTCGCCAGGTCGTAGTTCGCGTTGATCTCCATCTTCCAGACCGTGTAGTCCTGCAGCTTGGAGCAGATCTGTCCGAGCGCGTTCACCAGAACGAGCGCGATGATGTACGGCCCGAAGACATGGAACACGTCTGCTGCACCGACGCCGCCTTCCGTAACGCGGTCGACGATGCGGCCCATATAATATGTATTGGCGTAGGAGAGGAACGCAACGTACCCGAGGGTGGAGAAGATGCCGAGCAGGAAAAAGCCCATCTGCGACTTTGTGACACCCCAGAAGTAGTGGATCGTGCGTTTGGTGACGGATTTGTTTTTCTTCTTATTCATGTTGTATTTCTGTTCTCTACATAAGGGAAGGGAGTTTCCCGGTGTGAAAGGCTTCGTACCGATCCGGCAGTGCAGTTTGCTGCAGATACGAAAAAATCCGGGAGACACACCGGATTTTCGTTGCTATTTACATAGCGTGCGGATTTAACTTATCCGCGTGTGGGGACGGGTGAGGTTAGGCGTTCTTAGCCTCGTTGAAACGCTTCGTCAGTCTGGAAACTTTACGGCTGGCTGCCTTCTTGTTAAGGGTACCCTTAGCGACTGCCTGCATCAGTTTCTTCTCGGCAAGCTTGAGCTGTTCAGCGGCTGTTTCCATGTCGCCTTCAGCAACTGCAGCTTCGAAGCTCTTCAGGATCGCCTTGATGTGCGCCTTGACTCTCTTGTTGCGTGCAGTCTTCTTGTCGATGACCTTGATACGTTTCTTTGCGGATTTGATATTTGCCATTTGTTTTCACCCCACTTTGCTTATACTTAGGCATTCAAACTCACTGCGAATAAGTATATCGCATGATATCGTTGAAATCAAGCGAAAAATGAAGTAAAATACATCCATATGACGCCTGTACACGGGAGAATCGCTAAGTATGTCTAATTATAAAGAAAACATCCGTAATTTCAGCATCATCGCGCACATCGACCACGGCAAGTCGACGCTGGCGGACCGCATCCTCGAGCTGACAGGGTGCGTGGCCAAACGCGACATGAAGGAGCAGTTCCTCGACAACATGGAGCTGGAGCGCGAGCGCGGCATCACCATCAAGCTGCAGACCACGCGCCTCGCCTACAAAGCAAAGGACGGCCAGGAATACATCTTCAACCTGATCGACACGCCGGGACATGTGGACTTCACGTATGAGGTCTCGCGCAGCCTCGCCGCCTGCGAAGGGGCGGTGCTTGTCGTGGATGCGACGCAGGGCGTGGAGGCGCAGACACTGGCCAATGTCTATCTGGCGATGAACGAAGATCTGGAGATCATGCCGGTCCTCAACAAGATCGACCTGCCGAGCTCCCGCCCGGACGAGGTCAAGATGGAGATCGAGGACGTCATTGGCATCGAAGCGCTCGATGCGCCGCTCGTCTCGGCTAAGGAAGGGACAGGTGTGCCGGAGCTGCTCGAGGAGATCGTTAAGAAGATCCCGGCGCCGCAGGGCGATGAGAATGCGCCGCTCAAAGCACTGATCTTCGATTCGGTCTACGACAACTATAAAGGAGTCATCATTTATACAAGGGTGTTCGACGGCGAAGTGAAGACCGGCGATAACATCCTGCTGATGAATACAAAGAAGAAATACGAAGTCACCGAGGTCGGCACCATGTCGCCCGGACCGGTCCCGTGCAGGGAGCTCAAGGCGGGCGAGGTCGGCTATATCTGCGCGAGCATCAAGGAAGTCAAGGATGCGCGCGTCGGTGATACGATCACGCTGCAGGAACGTCCCGCGGATGCACCGCTGCCGGGTTACAAACAGGCCCAGTCTATGGTCTACTGCGGCATTTATCCGGCGGAAGGCGAAAAGTACGAGAACGTCAAGGACGCGCTCGAAAAACTGCAGGTCAACGACGCGGCGTTCCGGTTTGAGCCGGAGACGTCGACGGCGCTGGGCTACGGCTTCCGCTGTGGCTTCCTCGGCCTGCTGCACATGGAGATCATCGTGGAGCGCCTCGAGCGCGAGTTCGACCTGGCGGTCATCACGACGTCCCCGAGCGTTATCTACAAAGTCATCAAGACCGACGGCACGGAGCTGTTCGTCCAGAACCCGAGCAACCTGCCCGAGCCCACGGAGATCAACCACATCGAAGAGCCGATCGTCAAGGCAGACATCATGGTGCCCAAGGAATACGTCGGCAACATCATGGAAATCTGCCAGCAGCGCCGCGGCACGATGCTGCACATGGAGTACATCACGGCGACACGCGTGCTGCTGCACTACGAGATGCCGCTCAACGAGGTCATCTACGACTTCTTCGACGCCATCAAGTCCAAGACGAGAGGATACGGCTCGCTCGACTACGAGTTCATCCGGTACGAGCCCAGCAAGCTCGTCAAGCTCGACATCATGCTCAACAGGGAGATCGTCGATGCCTTCTCCATGATCGTCCATGAGCAGAAGGCGTACGAGCGTGCGCGCTTTGTCTGCCAGAAACTCAAGGAAGTCATTCCGATGCACCAGTTCGAGGTGCCAATCCAGGCCTGCATCGGCCAGAAGATCATCGCCAGAGAAACAGTCCGCGCGTACCGCAAGGACGTCATCGCCAAGTGCTACGGCGGCGATATCTCGCGTAAGAAAAAACTGCTCGAAAAGCAGAAGGAAGGCAAGAAGCGCATGCGCCAGTTCGGGACGGTCGAAGTGCCGCAGGAGGCATTCACGGCGGTCCTCAAGTTCGACGACAAGAAGTAGGGCTGTCCGGCACGTTTGCTATAGCAGATGCATACAGAGCGATTCCTCTTCACGGAATCGCTCTTTTTCATGGAAAAGACGGCATTTTTGCGACACTTTGCTGTAATAAAGTATAGTAAAACCGTGCATCTCATGGTATGATTATTCATCATTATGTATTGCCGACGGCGTAGAAAGGGGCGTCCTGCCGGCGGGAAGGAATCATTATTATGAACTGGGAACTGATTACGTTCGTGGCGTACTTCGTCATACTGCTCGGCGTAGCGTCCATCTTTTTCTTTAACGGTTCGAACAGAGATCAGGAGGACTTCTTCCTTGGCGGCCGCTCGATGGGCCCCTGGGTCACAGCGCTGTCCG
The DNA here is from genome assembly GCA_902790905.1 of uncultured Eubacteriales bacterium. Classification (GTDB taxonomy): domain Bacteria; phylum Bacillota; class Clostridia; order Peptostreptococcales; family Anaerovoracaceae; genus RUG13615. Next base: position 67,605 of record CADATO010000001.1, on the reverse strand, counting down.
CACAGGCTTCGGATATGTCGGCCTGGCTGCTGATGGGGCTTCCCGGCTCGATCCTGGCATTCGGTTTCGGCCAGATGTGGATCGGCATCGGGCTTGCCATCGGGACAGCGGCGAACTGGATCTTATGCGCCAAGCGCCTGAGAACGTTCTCCAAGGCGGCCGATGACGCCATCACGCTCCCGCAGTACCTGGCCAACCGGTTTGCGAGCACATCGAAGACGCTGCAGGTCATCTGTGCGGTGATCTTCCTGTTCTGCTATACGATTTACGTAGCATCGGCGTTCGTTGCAGGGACGTCGGTCTTTGAGATGCTGTTCCCGTCCGTGGAGCCGCAGACGGCGATGATCATCTTCGCGCTGATCATCATCGGCTACACGTTCCTCGGCGGCTTCAAGGCGGTCTGCTGGACGGACTTCTTCCAGGGGCTGCTCATGATGGGCGCGCTGATGGCGGTGCCGATCGTCATTCTGGCAACACACCAGGTGCTCGACACGGGGCTTCTCAGCCAGGTCTATGAATACACGGATGCCAACGGTCAGACGGTGGTCTGCGACTTTGGCTCCGGGCTCTTCTCCGCGAGATGGCAGGACATCATCTCCGGCCTTGGCTGGGGACTTGGCTACTTCGGCATGCCGCACATCCTGGTGCGCTTCATGTCCATCGAAAAGCCGTCCATGATCAAGAAGTCTTCGATCGTCGCGATCGTCTGGGTTGTTATTTCTCTTGGCTGCGCGGTCCTGATCGCGTACATGGGCCGCATGCTGGTGGCGGACGAACTGCTGCCGACAGGCGCGCAGAAAACCGTCTTCATGTACATGGCGCGGCTGTTCTTCCCGGCGGGGGCGAGCGGGCTGCTGCTGGCGGCGATCATCGCGGCGTCGATTTCCACAGCGGACTCGCAGTTGCTCGTGGCATCTAGCTCGTTCACATCCGACTTGTACAAACCGATCTTCAGAAAGGAAGCATCCGACCGTGAGACGTTGCTGGTCGGCCGTCTCGTGGTCATCGCAGTCGCTGTCATCGCGTATCTGCTGGCATCCTCACAGGGCTCCGGCGCGCAGGCGATCATGAACATGGTCGAAAACGCGTGGGGTGCGTTCGGTGCGGCGTTCGGACCGACGATCATCCTGTCGCTGTTCTGGAGAGACTTCAGCTATAAGGGCGCTGTGGCTGGCGTGCTGGTCGGTTTTGTGGTCGACCTCGTCTGGCTCTTCGTGCTGACGCCGGTCACCGGTGTCTATGAGATTGTGCCAGGCTTTATCTGCAGCATGATCGCAGCTGTCCTTGTCTCTAAAGCGGCGGGCAAACCGAGCGAAGGCGCACTGGCTGTCTACGATGCGGCCATGGCGGAAGCGCTGGAGGAATAGCGATTCCATCATGAAAGAAAAGAAGCACCCTCGCTGCGGCGGGGGTGTTATACTGTAACGGTGAATACAAGGAGGCTGACTATGAGCAATGATTATAAAAGCGTGGACGCGAGAACGGTCGTGCTCAACGCGGCAAAGATGAATTTTGACGGCAGACTGGACTTCTCGGTGCTGTCCGATGAAGTGCAGGAGTTTGATGATACCACGGCATCGCAGCTCCTCGCGCGCATTGAAGGCGCGGACATCGTCGTGACGAAGGAAATGCCGGTTTCCGGCGATCTGATCCGGCACTTCCCGGACACCGTTAAAATGATCAACGAAGCAGGCACCGGCTACAACAATCTGGACCTGGCGGCGGCGAAGGAGAAGGGCATCACGGTCTGCAACATCCCGGCATACAGTTCGGAGCGCGTGGCACACACGGCGGTCATGATGATTCTCAATCTCAGTTCGTCCGTGCAGATGCAGATGCGCATGCTGGAGGCGGGGGACAGAAGCAACTTCACGGAGCACCTGATGGTGGATCACACGGAAGTCAACGGCAAGACGCTGGGCGTGGTCGGCGCTGGTCATATCGGCAGAGAGGTCATCAAGGTCGCACAGGCGCTCGGGATGGAGATTCTTGTCTATACCCGGACACCGAAAGACGATGGGCTGACATATGTATCTCTGGAAGAACTGCTTGCAGAGAGCGATTACGTGACCTTGCACTGCCCGCTGAACGATGCGACCCGGCATCTGATCGGCAAAGAACAGCTCGCCATGATGAAAGACTCGGCGTTCCTGATCAACACTGCCCGCGGTGCACTCATCGACGAACCGGCGCTGGTTGAAGCGCTTGAAAACGGCGTCATCGCAGGTGCGGGACTCGACGTGCAGGAGACGGAACCGCCCGCGGACGACAGTCCGCTCTACGATATGCCGAATGTGATCCTCACACCGCACATGGGATGGAAGGGACTTGAGACCCGCCAGCGGCTTGTCGACATCCTGGCTGCGAATATCCGCGCCTTTGTGAACGGCGAACCGCAGAACGTGGTTGGCTGACAGTAGTAAAACGAGAAGGAGCAGATAAACGAACATGAAAACCTATCTGAACGGACTGAAGTTTGGCATGCTGCTGCAGATCGCCATCGGGCCGATGTGTCTGATGGTATTCTCGACTGCCCAGAATGCCGGCTTCCTGCATGCCATGGCATTCGTTCTGGCAGTCACGCTTGTCGATGCGTTTTACATCGCACTAGCAGCTCTGGGAATCAGCCGTCTGCTGGAGAATGAGAACCGGAAAAAGGCGTTCCGGCTGATCGGCGGATTGGTACTGATTGCCTTTGGTGCAGGCATTGCACTGTCCGTCTTCGGAATCGACATCCTTCCCGGGCTTGGTATCCAGACAGATTCATCAAGCATCTTCATACAGGGACTGATCATGACGCTATCCAACCCGCTGACAATTGTGTTCTGGGGAAGCGTCCTGACCGCGAAGATCGCGGACGAAGGTCTGAAGAAAGGGGATCTGGCGTCTTTCTCATGCGGTGCTGTTTCCGCGACGGTCCTCTTCATGACATGCGTTGCTGCTCTCGGGACCGTGCTCAGCACATTCCTCCCGGACCGCGCAGCTGCGGGACTCAACCTGCTCGTTGGCCTGCTGATCGTTTTCTTCGGTCTCCGGATGCTGATGCGCCGCAGCGATTCCTGAAAAGCATTGAAATAACAACGAAAAATCCGCATTTTACTGTTGACAGAGCGCGGATTTCGTGTTAAATTATCATGGTTGCCGCACAGAACGGGTTATTTAAGATGCGAAAGGTTCGCATCACCCTCGATGGCGAGACAGGTAAGAGGAGGAAAAGCAACATGTACGCAATTATTGAAACAGGCGGTAAGCAGTACCGTGTCCAGGAAGGCGATGTCATCACCATCGAGAAGCTGAACGCGGAAGTCGGCGAAAAGGTTACCTTCGATAAGGTCCTGGTCATGGGCGAAGGCGCTGATGCTAAGATCGGCACTCCCTATGTCGGCGAGAATGTTTACGGCGAAGTTGTAGAGAATGGCAAAGGCAAGAAGGTCATCATCTACAAGTACAAGGCAAAGAAAGACTACAGAAAGAAGCAGGGTCACAGACAGCCGTTCACAAAGGTTGAGATCACCGGGATCGGCGCTGACAAGCAGCCTGTGAAGAAGGCAGCTGCTCCGGCAGAAAAGCCGGCGGAAGCACCCGCTGCAGAGGCTAAGGAAAGCGTCAGCATGTCCATGAAGAAGGATGAGCTGATCGCATTCGCAGAGGCCCATGATATCAAAGTCGATGCAAAAGCTACCAAGCAGGCCATCATCGACACCATCAACGAGAACCTGTAAGAAGACAATAGATCGGAGGAACAAGACATGTCCAGTAAAAAAGGTGTATCCAGCTCCAAGAACGGCCGCGACTCTGAGTCTAAGCGTCTTGGCGTCAAAGTAGGTAACGGTCAGTACGTCAGCGCAGGCAGCATCATCATGCGTCAGCGCGGCACAAAGATCCATCCGGGCAACAACGTCGGCATCGGCGGCGACGACACACTGTTCGCCATGATCGACGGTGCGGTCAAGTTCGAGAGAAAAGACAAGAAGCGTAAGCAGGTCAGCGTTTACGCAGTCGAGAACTAAAAAAGACTGATTGCGGAGCCCCTTTTCAAAAAGGGGCTCTTTTATGTTATTATGAAGTACACGTTTGGCGGTGCGCCTGCGCATCGCTGTGAGCAGTAAGGAGCAGACATGTTTGTCGATAGAGCGGTCATCACGATCCGGTCCGGAAGAGGCGGCAACGGCGCCGTGACATTCCGCAGAGAACCATATGTACCTGAGGGCGGCCCGGACGGCGGCGACGGCGGCAAGGGCGGCGATATCGTCTTTGTGGCGGATCACAGCCTCAGGACACTCATGGATTTCAGATACAAGACAAAATACGAGGCGGAGAACGGGCAGAACGGCATGCACAAGAAGAAGTTCGGCAAAGCCGGGCAGGATCTTGTGATCCGCGTGCCGGAAGGAACGCAGGTGTTCGATCAGGAGACCGGGCATCTGATGAAGGATCTGCTGCATGACGGCGATTCCTTTGTGGCGGCCAAGGGCGGCAAAGGCGGCAAGGGCAACGTTCACTTCAAGAGCTCCGTCCGCCAGGCACCCAACTTTGCGGAGGCCGGCGGCGAGGCCAAAGAGCGGACCGTTATCCTGGAACTCAAACTGATCGCTGACGTCGGTCTTGTCGGGTTCCCGAACGTCGGCAAGTCCACGCTGCTCTCCGTGACATCCAAGGCAAAACCCAAGATCGCCAACTACCACTTTACAACGATCGATCCCAATCTGGGGGTCGTGCGCGTCGGTGACGACAGTTTTGTCATGGCGGATATCGCGGGCATCATCGAAGGCGCGAGCGAAGGCGCCGGGATGGGATTCCGGTTCCTCAAGCATATCGAGCGGACCAAGGTCCTGATCCATGTCGTCGATGTATCCGGCAGCGAAGGGCGTGACCCGATCGAGGACTTCGATAAGATCAACGCGGAGCTGGCGCATTATTCGGCGTCTATGCTGAAAAAACCGATGCTGGTCGCTGCGAACAAGATCGATCTGATCCCGAACGAGGATGAGGCATCGCTTCAAAAGTTCATCGACTACGTCGAGGGCAAGGGGTACAAGGTGTTCCCGCTGTCTGCGCCGATCAACATCGGGACAGAGGAACTGCTCAAGGCGGCGATGGAAGCGCTGGCGCGTGCGGAGGAAGAGCCGGACGAGGAAGTCGAGATTTTCGACTTTGAAAAGGAAGACAACGATCCGGATTACCGCAAGATCTACATCGAGGAAACGGACGATGCCTTTGTGCTCTCCGGCAAACAGCTGATGAAGATCTTCCGCTCGACTAACTTCTACGATATGGGTTCACTGCGTTATCTGTATAAGTACATCGAAAAGAGCGGTGTCATTGATCAGCTCCGGGAAATGGGGCTGGAAGAGGGCGATATCATCCGCATCGATGACTTTGAGTTTGAATACGTAGATGAGTTTTAACAGCATGAGCGTTTCTGAAACTGTCAACAATCAAAAGGCCAAATCGCCGGACCTGGCGGAGTGCTGGAAGATCCTTGCGGATTACGGCACACCTGCACATGTGATCGATCACTGCAAGGCGGTGGCGCACTGCGCGCTGGTGGTCGCACGTGCCCTGAATGAAAAGGGCTATGGGCTCGATCTGGATCTGATCCGGGCAGCCGGCCTGCTTCACGATGTGGCGCGTGTCGAAAAAGACCATCAGATCGTCGGGGCAGCTTTGCTGTACCAGCTCGGCTATCCCGACGTAGCGGCGATCATTGAGGTGCATATGACCTATCCCGCCTTCCATCCGGTCTCCGCGTTCAACGAGATGGATCTGGTCTGTCTTGGCGACCGCCTCTGCAAATTCGACGAATATGTCGGTCTGGAGGAGCGGATGGCCTATATTATGGGGAAATTCAAAGACAATCCGGATGCGATCCGCACCATCAATGCCAATAAGAAGAAGGTCGCAGCGACCATGGAGGAACTGCGGGATGTACTTGGCATTTCGGTAGACGATCTGATGGCGCAGCACCCGGTCAGCGAAGAAGGCTGGCACTGATATAATGAGCACAATTCATATCGAATCATTACTGAAAAAGGTTGAAAAACCCGGCCGTTACATCGGCGGGGAGTTCAACGAGATCCGCAAGGACCACGCTGCGGCGGGGACGACTTTTGCGTTCGCTTTCCCGGATCTGTATGAGATCGGCATGTCCTATATGGGGATGCAGATCCTCTACAATATCATCAACCATGAGGAATCGCTCCTCTGCGAGCGCGTTTTTGCGCCCGCTGTAGACATGGAGAAGCTGATGCGGGAGGAAGGCGTGCCGCTGTTTGCGCTGGAGAGCAAAACGCCGGTGCGGGAGTTTGACGTACTCGGTTTTACGCTGCAGTATGAGATGTCCTTTACGAACATGCTCAACATGCTCGATCTGGCGGGTATTCCGCTGCATGCGGACGAGCGCGGTGCCGATGCACCGCTGATCATCGCAGGCGGTCCCTGTGCCTACGATCCTGAGCCTCTGGCGGACTTTGTGGACGTTTTTCTGATCGGCGACGGGGAAGAGAGCCTGCCGGCGTTTCTGAAACTGTACGGTGAATATAAGGCGGCTGGAAAGAGCCGCAAGGCATTCCTGCAGGAAGCGGTGAAGATCCAGGGTGTGTACGTCCCGCGCTTTTATGAGCCGGTCTACAACGAAGACGGGACTCTCAAAGAAGTCCGGAAGCTCTATGACGGCGCGCCGGACAGGGTGCGCAAAGCCATGGTGCAGGAGCTGGATCTTGCAGAATACCCGGTGAAACCGCTGGTGCCGATGATCGAGATCGTGCAGGACCGCGCGGTTGTGGAGCTGTTCCGCGGGTGCACGAGAGGATGCCGGTTCTGCCAGGCGGGGATGATCTACCGTCCCGTCCGCGAACGTTCTCCTGAGAAGATCTTCGCGATCGCGGATCAGGTCACAAAGAACACCGGCCAGGATGAAATGACACTGCTGTCGCTGTCCACCTCTGACTACTCGCATTTTGAGGAGATGGCGACGGATCTGATCGATCTGTGCACCGAACGGCATGTCGGCCTGTCTCTTCCGAGTCTGCGGCTCGACAGCTTCAGTTTTAAAGTACTTAACGAGATCCAGAAATACCGCAAGAGCGGGCTTACCTTCGCACCGGAGGCCGGTACGCAGCGCCTGCGGAATGTGATCAACAAGAATATTACGGAAGAGAACATCTTCAGCAGCGTCCGGCAGGCCATCGAGCTCGGCTGGAAGCATATCAAGTTCTACTTCATGATGGGGCTTCCCGGCGAAACGCTGGAAGATCTGGACGGCATTGCAGATATCGCGCAGCGCGTCATGCAGCTCAACCGCGAGATGCATGTTGCCGGCAGCAGCCGTTTTAACGTGACGGTCAGCGTCAGCAACTTCGTGCCCAAGGCGCATACGCCGTTCCAGTGGGCGCCGCAGGATGCGGACTTCACGGAAAAGCATGATTATCTCTCTGCGAAGATGAAGATCAAGGGTGTTTCTTTCCATTATCATGACGATCCGGTCAGCCGTCTTGAGGCTGTCTTTGCGCGCGGTGACAGACGGACCGGATATTTCCTGGAACAGGCGTGGAAGAACGGCTGCAAATTTGACAGCTGGTCGGAGAATTACAGTGCGGAAGGGTGGCAGAAGGCGGAAGACGCCTTCAGGGAAAAGTATGGCTACGGCACAGACTTTTACAGGACGAGAGAACGGTCTTATGAAGAAGTCCTGCCCTGGGATATCGTAGACTGTGGTGTCAGCAAGGCATTCCTGATGCGTGAGATGGAAAAGGCAAAAGAAGCCGTGACGACCGACGACTGCAGGATCCGCTGCAACGGCTGCGGTGTGAATACCTGGGCCAAGTGCCCGCTGGAGGGCATCCATGGCTAGATACTATCTTGTGTTTTCAAAAAACGGCTATGCCGTATATACCTCTCATCTGGATATGCAGCGGTTTTTCAAACGTGCATTCGCACGTGCAGAGATCGAACTGGCGTTTTCCAACGGGTTCAATCCGCATCCGAAGATGAGTTTCGCACAGCCGCTGTCGCTTGGCTACAGCAGCCAGAGCGAGTATCTTGAGTTCCAGACGAAGGAACAGATGCCGGCGGAGCAGATCAAGAGCAGGCTTGCAGAGGTGATGCCGGAAGGAATCGGGATCCTGCGCTGCGTGCAGCTGCCGGATAACGGCAAGAGCCTGGCTGCCATGTGCGTGGCGGCGTCCTACAGGATCTTTATCAGATGGGATGAAGATGAGATGGGATGCCGGGCAGATAAGTTCGATATGCGGGGTTTTCTCGATCAGAAGGAGATTCTGGTTCTCAAACGCATGAAGAAAAAGAAGGAACCAAAAGAGATCGATATCAAGAGCAAAATCCGCGAGATCGAGTGGGCAGCGCAAGACAATATTATAATTATGTCTACTAAATTAGACGCAGGAAGCGATTCCAATCTCTCACCGGACCTGTTGATTCAAGCGATCGGCCGTTACACCGGCGCTGTGATACCACCGGAAAATGTTGAAATTTCAAGAGTTGATATGGAACTCGATGGATTGAATCAATAACCGCAGCGACCCAATTTACATATATTGACAGATAGCCTCCGTGGCTGTAAGATTTTGGCAAATCTACAGAAACGGAGGTTTTTATTATGCAGGCGTTACTGAAAAGTGAGTTCTTTCTGCTTCATAAAGAGCAGATCGTAAAAGCTGGCGTGATCGCGCTGATCGTCCTGGCGGCGCTCATTGCCTTCCTGTTTCATACAGGCGGAGAGGATGAGATCGAGCTGACTGAGGATCCGGCGGTCCTGACAGCGGAAGAGGCGGATGCGGCGGAACGGCCGGAGGAGTCCGCTGCGATCGTTGTGGTGGATGTGTCAGGCGCTGTCGTTTCACCGTCTGTTGTGAGGCTGGATGACGGTGCAAGGGTGGACGATGCGATCGAAGCATGCGGCGGTCTTGCGGATAATGCGGACGTGAGCACGGTCAACCGGGCGGCGGTGCTGCATGACGGGGAAAAACTGTACATTCCGGCAGAAGGCGAAGATGTATCTGCTGTGCAGGGCAGTGCAGCAGGCGTAGCGGCACCGGATGCAGGCGCGCAGGAGCAGGGCGGACTTGTCAACATCAACACAGCCACTGCTGAACAGCTGCAGACTCTTAAAGGAGTCGGACCTGCTACCGCAGACAAGATCATCGAATACAGAACACTCTACGGTGCGTTCGGGTCGATCGAGGACATCAAGAATGTGAGCGGCATCGGGGATAAGACGTTCGACGGGTTTAAGGACCAGATCACGGTATGACTTCCGGTATATGAAATGTGAAAGAAAGCTATGTGAAACGGGAATGAGAAAGGAGACCATCATGGTAAGACAACGACAGCTGCGGGACAGGCATTCAGTTTTTGCATGGATGCTGACGCTCCTGCTGATCATGCAGGCGGTATTGCCGTTAACAGGGATGTCCGGGGACAGCCGGGTATATGCGGCATCGCCGGAGACGGCACAGTTTGAACTCGACGTGTCGGACGACATGATTTATTACGGGGACTGGTTCACCCGGCTGATGGAGTTCAAATACAAAGAGACGGGGGATAGGGAGCGTGCGTACTGCATGAATCCGGAACTGTATCCGCCGGGAGAAGGCACACATACAGCAACGATCTATAACTATAAGAATGTGCCTGACAGTTACCGGGCACTATGGAAGGCGCTGTATTATCTGGAGGGCGGTCCCGGGTACGGACAGGTCGCATCGGTATGGGACAGTGTGTACCACTACGATCCGGCCCGCCCGAACGCCTGGAACAGCGGCAGAGAACAGGTCTATGCACTCTCGCATATGGTCGTTTCTGAGCTGTCGCCCGTCGGATCCACCGGGACAGTCGGGGCAGGCAGTGAGTATATCAATCTGATGAATGCGATGATCAAAAAAATCAAGTCGATGCCTGATCCGCCCAAGACATTCCAGATTGCCGTGTACATATCTGGCAGCGATCTGCAGAATCTGACCGGATACTGCGCGCCGCTGTCGGTGACAGGGACCATCAGTCTGAAAAAGGAGACAGCGGATACGGCTGTGAACGGCAACGGTGCCTATTCGCTCGACGGTGCCGTATACGGTGTCTATTATGACAAAGGCCTGCAGCAGGAAGCTGCTTCGATCACAACAGGCAAAGACGGCAAAGCGCCGCCGCTTACCATCGATGAAGGCACCTATTATATTCGTGAGAAGAAACCATCCAAGGGGTACAATCTGGATAGAACGACCTATACGGTCGAGGTGGAAGCCGATAAGAACGTCACCGTAACATCCAAAGAAGCACCGCTCAAGGGTGTTCTGTCGCTTGTGAAGTACTCGGATGCGCCGGACTGGACAGCAGATAACGAACAGTATTCGCTGGACGGCGCGGAATATACGGTTTACCGAAACAATCAGAACGGCTCGCTCAGCGGGGAAGCCGGCACATTTGTGACAGACGGGACCGGCCGCGCCAGAAAAGATCTGGAACTGTATGCAGGCGAATACTATATCAAGGAGACAAAAGCGCCTCTCGGGTTTGATCCCGATCCGGCGGTGCATGCCGTTACTGTAAAAGTTGGCGCGTACAATGAAGCTGCGATCGTCACCAGAGGCGAGTCTACCGATGTGGCACGCAAAGGGTTTCTGAAACTGCACAAACAGACAGCCAACGAAGACATCAGCGGCAGCAACCACTGCTACAGCCTTGCCGGTGCTGTCTACGGGGTATACCGGACAAGAGAAGATGCGGAGAATGATACCCGCAGGGTCGATACCCTGACGACAAATGAGGCAGGAGACAGCCAGGTGATCGAGCTCTACGGTCATGATTACTATGTCAGAGAGCTGACACCGTCTGAAGGATTTGCGACAGATAAAACGATCTATCCGATTCGTGTGACTATTGATAAGGAATCGCTGGTCATATCCACCGAAGAACCAAAATACGATCCGGTACGGCTGCTGCTGGAGAAAACAGATGCCGCCACCGGAGGCAAATACCCGCAGGGCGGTGCGACGCTGGAAGGGGCGGTCTTTGCAGCCGACTACTTCGACGGATATATCGATGCGGACAGCGAAAAAGAGGATGCAGACAGAAAGCCTGCAAGAACGTGGATTTTCAGAACTGATGCGAACGGAGAAGTGCTGCTTGATGCAGATCACTTCGTCGAAGGGGATCCGTTCTATCTGGATCAGGACGGCAATCCGGTCCTGCCGCTCGGCACCCTGCGAGTGCGGGAAGTCTTCGCATCAGAAGGGTACAAGTTGAATACCGAAACATTCTATTGCCAGATTACGGACGACGGGAATGACGTGCCGCAGGTCGAGACATATCAGTCGTCGGTTGTTCCGCAAATCATCAAACGCGGTGACCTCAAAGGCGTAAAAATCTACGACCGCACGGCACACAGAGGCGGGCGGATCGTATTCCGTCTGACATCTGCTGCGACCGGGGAAAGCCATATTCTGGTGACAGATGAAAACGGATGCTTCAGCACATCCGGAGACTGGGCCCCCCATGAAGAAAAGACCAACGGCAACGATGGGGCGGTCAGCGCGGAAGGCGTTGTGGATGAAGCGAAGCTGGATGATGCAGCCGGTGTATGGTTCTCCGGCAGGCATCCTGACGATCCGTGCAGGGGCGCGGCGCCGGAAAAGGTCTCCGGGGCACTGCCTTATGATGAATATATTCTCGATGAACTTCCCTGCAGCGCCAACGAAGGATATGAACTGCTGAACGGGATCCACATCCGGATCCGTTACGATGTGCAGGATGTGCCTGCGCGCGGGCTGGTCGATCTCGGGACGCTGACGAACGACGAGAAGGAGAAGCCGTCCCTGAAGACGGAAGCCTGTGACCAGGCCACTGGCGGACATGAGGGGAATGCTACGGGAACAGTGACGATCAGGGATACCGTGACTTACAAAGGGCTGACGCCGGGCAAAACATACACAGTCAGTGGTGTTCTCATGAACCGCCGCACAGGACTTCCGGTCACGTCAGGCGGCGTGCCGGTGACGGCTGGTACGACCTTCACGGCAGATAAGAAAAACGGCAGCCTGGAGCTTCTGTTCACCTGTGATGCGGACAACGTGCGGGGCAGCTCTGTCGTCGTGTACGAGACATTGTATGAGAACGATGTTGAGATCGCCTCGCACAGAGATCTTACCGATGACCGGCAGACAGTCACATATCCGGCGCTCAGTACAAGAGCAGCCGAGACGAATCCGGGTATGATCGTGGACACCGTCTCTTACAGCGGTCTGGTACCGGGAAAGACGTATACGATGGCAGCGACGCTGTTCAACCCGTCCAGCCAGGGAATGGTAGAAGGAAAAAAGGGGACTGTCACGTTCCGGCCGGAAAAGAGCAACGGGCATGTGGAAGTCGCTGTCGATGCCAGCGATCTTGCCGGTGAGACAGTGGTGGTCTATGAGACCCTCACGAATGCGAATGGAAAGATCGTCGGAGAGCATCATGATCCGGCGTGCAAGTCGCAGACAGTAACCGTGACAAAGCCGGATGTACCTGTTGCCCCGGCGCCTGCCGGCAAACCGCACGCACCGAAGACAGGAGATCCGTCCCATGCGGCAGCCATCCTGTTCCTGATGATGTCTGCAGCGGCGGTGTCAGCTGGGTTTGCATGGCGCAGAGAATAACATACGACCTCCTTTATCAAACACATATTTGACGAGACCTGCTTCCGCACGTATAATCAATGGGCAAGGAGGCAGGTCTTGTCATGATTGAGAAAGAACACATCGACCGCATCAACGAACTGGCCGCGATCGCAAAAGTCCGCGAACTGACAGAAGAGGAACTCGCTGAGCGCACGGTCCTGAGGAGGGCCTATATCGACGCGATCAAAGGCAGTCTGCGGGCACATCTCGAGAGTATCGAGATCGTTGAAGAATAACGTTCGGATCAGCTCCGGAACAGATGGAAGATAAGAGCCGCACAGCTGGAATTGTGCGACTTTTTCTTTTTGCTTGTAAATCCTACTAAAATAGTATATTATCTGATTGTAAAACCTATAAAATATATGGGTAAATAGATAACAGGAGAATGAAAGCATGAAACAAATCTATCTGGACTATTCGGCTACCACGCCTGTCAAGCCCGAAGTGCTCGATGCGATGCTGCCGTACTTCACAGAGTTTTACGGCAATCCGTCCAGTCTGTACGATCTGTCGTATCCGTCGAAGGATGCGATCGCAGAAGCAAGGGGACAGGTGGCGGGCCTGATCAACTGTGATCCGTCAGAGCTGTTCTTCACATCCTGCGGCAGCGAGAGCGACAACTGGGTTCTGTTCGGCGTCGCGGATGCGCAGCGAAAAAAGGGCGGCCATATCATCACCACATCGATCGAACACCACGCGATCCTGCACACCGGCGATTTTCAGAGAAAACACGGCCTGGACGTGACCTATCTGCCGGTCGATGAAGAAGGCTTTATCACACCGGAAGTGCTGGAAGCAGCGATCCGTCCTGATACGGTCCTGATCTCGGTCATGTATGTCAACAATGAGGTCGGTACGGTACAGAACATTAAAAAGCTGGCGGAAATCGCCCACGCCCACGGCATCACGTTCCACACGGATGCGGTGCAGGCGCTCGGCAACGTGAACTGCGACGTGAAAGAGCTCGGCGTGGATCTGATGTCCATGTCCGCGCATAAGATCTACGGGCCGAAAGGCGTCGGAGCACTGTATATCAAAAAAGGAACGCGCATCAGCAATTACCTGCACGGCGGCGCCCAGGAAAGCAAGCACCGCGCCGGAACGGAGAATGTGCCCGGCATCGTAGGATTCGGCAAAGCTGCTGCACTGGCAAATGAGCACTTTGCGGAACATGTACAGCACAGCAGCAGCCTGCGCGATTACTTTGTGGAAAGAGTTCTTACAGAGATCCCGCACACCTATCTCAATGGCAGCCGCGAACACAGACATCCAGGCAACGCCAACATCACCTTCGAGTACATCGAGGGCGAATCGATCCTGCTGATGCTCAACCACTACGGGATCAGCGTTTCCACGGGCTCTGCCTGCAGCTCCGCATCACTTACGCCAAGCCACGTGCTCTCGGCGATGGGTATTCCGGCGGAGATCATTCACGGCACGATCCGGTTTACGGTCGGGGATATGACGACAAAAGAAGATTTGGATTATACAGTCGACAGGCTGAAGGAAATCGTCGCAAAACTGCGCGAGATCTCCGCGGTCAGCGAAGAGAAAGGATGGTAAGAAAGATGAAGATGTACAACGATACCGTCATGGAGCATTTCATGAATCCGCATAATGTCGGAGAGATCGAGAACGCGGACGGTGAGGGCATCTACGGCAGCCCGGTCTGCGGCGATATGATGAAAATGACGATCAACGTCGATGAGAACGATGTGATCACAGACTGCAAATTCAAGACGTTCGGGTGCGGCAGCGCCATCGCGAGTTCGTCGATTGCGACCGATATGATCATCGGGATGACCGTCGAGGAAGCGCTCAAGCTGACCAACGAGGAGATCATCGAACAGCTTGGCGGCCTGCCGGCCATCAAGATCCACTGCTCGGTGCTGGCAGATACGGCCATCAAGATGGCAATCTATGATTATGCACAGAAGAACGGCAAGACCTATAAAGGGCTGGAAGGGTTTGATCCCAACCAGACCGAAGATGATCACCACGCGTGATCCGTCGCAGCTTACTGCGCAAAGGTTGAGAAAATCACAGGTTTCTCCTTAACCATACGAACCACACACGAAGAAAGGGCGGCTGGATGGCCGTCCTTTCATTTGCTGGATATTCAATATGACCGTGAGGCCTGCCGGGTATCAGGATTTACAGCAGGATGATCGCGCGCATCGGGCACACCGGTCCGCAGTAGCCGCATTTGAGGCATTTCGTCTGGTCGATCTCGGCCAGGCCGTCTGCGCCCCAGTGAATCGCTTTGTTGTTGCATCGTTTGATGCATCGGCCGCAGCCGATGCAGTCGGACTTTTCAACGATCATCAGTTTGTCCGAGGTGTCCGGTTCGTAGTCGCGCGCCAGGGCGCCGTCGAAGTAGGCGATGGCTTTGTCGATCTGCTCTTCGGAAGCGAGTCCGATCATGACCGCGCTGCTGCCGGGAATCGCAGACGCGTAGTCCAGGCATTTCACATAGTCTTTTGTCAGATTGCCGCCGCCGAACGCCTTCATGGTGAAGATGCCGATGCCCTGATCGGCGCAGGCTTTGATTGCGGTTTCCATGTCTTCTTTTGTGCCGGCTTCGCTGTAGTGGCGGATGCCGAGGCTGTTCACGTTGATGAGCGGGAAGAGCATATCGCAGGCCTCTTCACATGCCATTCCTTCGGCGACATCGATATGATGCGTGCTGACGCCCATGGCTTTGATCAGGCCTTCTTTTTTGCAGTCTTTCAGCGCTTCCCAGGCGCCGCTTCTCGCCGCAAAATCATCCATCCCCATGACTTCGTGGAGGAGGAAGATATCGATATAGGGGAGATCGAGGGCGCTGAGCGATTCCTCGACAGCCTTGCGCATGCCGTCGTAGTCCCCGGCCAGCGACTTGCTGCTGATGACAGGCACCGCAACCCCGTCCGCCTTCAGTCTGTCGAGAGCAGGGCGGATGTACGGGTAGGTATCATAATACTCGGCGGTGTCGAGAAAGCTCACCCCGCGCCGGACCGCGTATTCGATCAGTGCTGCACCTTCCTGGTACGACAGGTTTTTCTGCGAGAAGCCCATCGTCAGCGTGCCGAAGCCGAGCTGAGAGACTTTGATATCTGTTTTTCCCAGTGTTCTGTATTCCATGGAATAAGTATAGCATATTATGCGGGTGACGCCACATGCTGGGCACGTTGTTCTTGTGATGCCCAAAATGGGCATTTTTCAATAGACACAAGATATCGTGAGTGGTATAATAATTCACGAATTTTGTACAAAAAAGGAAGGACTTTCACCATGGAAAAACTTGGTCTTAATACGATCCGCAGCAAGTTTCTGGAGTTTTACCAGAGCAAGCAGCACTACAGACTCAACAGCTTCCCGCTGATCCCGAAGGACGATAAGAGCCTTCTGATCATCAACTCCGGGATGGCGCCGATGAAGGCGTACTTTGCAGGCATCAAGGAGCCGCCGTCGAAGCGCGTGACCACCTGCCAGAAGTGCGTCCGTACCCTGGACATCGAGAACGTCGGTTTTACGTCCAGACACGGCACCTTCTTCGAGATGCTGGGCAGTTTTTCTTTCGGTGATTATTTCAAGAAAGAATCACTCACCTGGGGCTGGGAATTCATCACGGAGGTAATGAACCTGCCGGTCGACAAGATCTGGGCGACCGTCTACCAGGATGACGATGAAGCATATGACATATGGAAGAACGAGATCGGCATGCCGGAAGAGCGCATCGTGCGCCTCGGCAAGGACGACAACTTCTGGGAGATCGGCAGCGGTCCGTGCGGTCCGTGCTCGGAGATCTACTTCGACCGCGGCGAAAAGTACGGCTGCGGCAAACCAGACTGCAAACCGGGCTGTGACTGCGACAGATATGTCGAGTTCTGGAACCATGTCTTCACACAGTTTGACAACGACGGTCAGGGCAACTACAGCGACCTGATCCAGAAGAACATCGACACCGGCATGGGTCTGGAGCGTCTTGCCTGCATCATGCAGGGTGTGGACTCCATTTTCGATGTCGATACGATCGCAAAGGTCCTGCACACCGCAGAAGAAATGGCAGGCGTCAGCTACGAGAGCGGCGACCAGCAGGTCGATGTCTCCCTGCGCATCATCACCGACCACGTGCGTTCCGCGACGTTCATGATCGGCGACAAGATCATGCCGGGCAACGAGGGCAGAGGGTATGTCCTCAGAAGACTCATCCGCCGTGCAGCGCGCCACGGCCGCAAGATCGGCATGAAGGATGCGTTCCTGAAGGATCTGGTGGATGTCGTCGTCGACACATGTGAAGAAGCTTATCCGGAGCTTGGCACACAGCGCGAATTCATCAAGAAGATCGTCGCCGGCGAGGAAGACCGCTTCATGCGCACGCTGGATCAGGGCGAGCAGATGATGGAAGGCTACGCAGAGGAACTCAAGGCGAAGGGCGAGACCATTCTTTCCGGAGAACTCGCGTTCAAACTGCACGACACCTATGGCTTCCCGATCGACATCACCGAGGAAGTCATGGAAGAGAAGGGCTTCACCGTCGACCGCGAAGGTTTTGAAGCTGCGATGGCCCGCCAGAAGGAAATGGGCAGAGCAGATTTCCATACGACGGACGAGGCATGGGATAAGGATGCTATGTCGCACCTCTTCACCGGGGAAACGCACTTCACCGGGTATTCCCGCATCGAAGACGAGGCGAAGGTCCTCACGATCTTCCAGGATGGCGGCGAGATCGAATTCCTCGGCGAAGGCGAAGAAGGCCGCGTGATCCTCGACCGCACACCGTTCTATGCGACTGGCGGCGGCCAGGAATGCGACACCGGCTATATCTGCACAGAGGACAGCAGACTGCGCGTCACAGACGTCGAGAAGAACCAGAAGACGTATGTCCATACCGTGGTTGTCGAAGAAGGCAGCCTCAACACTGGCGACAGCGTCCGCTGCGTCGTGGACAAAATCCACCGCAACAACTCCGCGCGTAACCATACCGCGACCCATCTGCTGCAGAAGGCGCTGCGCGAGACACTGGGCGATCATGTCGAGCAGTCCGGTTCACAGGTCACAGCGGAAGGTCTGCGCTTTGACTTCACGCATTTCGAGGCGATGACCAAGGAACAGCTGCACGAAGTCGAAGAGCGCGTCAACGAAAAGATCGACGAGTTCATGACCGTCGAGACGAAAGAAATGGCTTACGACGACGCCATGGCGGAAGGCGCTATGGGTCTGTTCGAAGATAAATACGGCGACAAGGTCCGCGTGGTCAGCGCGGGCGGCTGGAGCAAGGAACTGTGCGGCGGTATCCACGTCGCCAACACCGGTCAGATCGGTGCGTTCCACATCGTCAGCGAAGGCGGCGTGGCTGCCGGCGTCAGACGTATCGAAGCCGTCACCGGTCACAAGCTGAGGGAGATGCTGGTTGATGAACTGGCGCTTGTCCAGGAGACTGCAGAATCGCTCAAGACGACCGCTGCCATGGTGCCTGAAAAGGCACGCAACCTGACCGCTGAGAACAAAGCGCTGAAGAAGGAAATCGACGAATACAAGAAGGAAATGGTCGCAGGGGAGACCGGCGATCTGCTCGCAGAGGCACAGGAGATCAACGGCGTCAAGCTCGTTACCAAAGCCTTCGATGACTTCTCCGTCGACGATCTGCGCGGCATCTCCGATGACCTGAAAGCATCCGGCGAAAGCCTCTGCCTGGTCCTCGCATCGAAGACCGCTGAGAAGGTGACCTTCATCGTCTCCCTGACGGAAGACGTCGTTTCGAAGGGCTACCATGCCGGCAAGATGATCAAGGAGATCGCCAAAGTCGCAGGCGGCGGTGGCGGCGGCAAGGCCGACATGGCGCAGGCCGGCGGCAAGGATCCGTCCAAGACGGAAGAGGCACTTGCAAAGGCGGCGGAACTGCTGCAGTAAACACAGCCTGCTTCTGCTGAGAGAGAGCTCGGCTGAGCGATTCCTAAATGCTAAAAAATGGAAATTATTATTGCCTGTTCTGTTGAATTGAAATGTCAGATGGGGTATACTGAAAGTGACCTGGATATGAGACTGAACAGAAATGGGAATAAGAGGTGAGAACCATGGATACGAAAAACACACTGATGTTTAACAACGGGCTCAAAGCAGAACAGAAGACGCCCCGCGAGATCATGGAAGAAGTCTATGAAGCGCTGGACGAAAGAGGGTACAATGCGATCGATCAGATCGTCGGGTATCTGCTGTCCGGAGACCCGTCGTACATCACGAGCCACAACAATGCGCGCAACGTCATCCGCCAGATCGACAGAGACGACCTGACCGAGGAACTCGTGCGCTACTACCTCAACAAATAAGGTGGACGATGAAAAGAATACTGGCCCTCGATGTAGGGGACAATACGATAGGCGTCGCGGTCAGTGACGCCTTATCTATCATTGCGAACGGTGTGACGACCATCGAGCGCGTCGGCATCAAGAAGGACACCGGCAAGGTGGTTGATTACGTACGCGAATACGACTGCGGGACGGTCGTTGTGGGACTGCCGCTCAACCTGAACGGCACCGACAGCGTGCAGACCGAAAAGGTGCGCGCCTTCAAGGAAAAGCTGGAGAACAAACTGCGCAGCATGGCGCTGCAGGATGTGCAGGTCGTCTTTCAGGATGAACGGTTCACGACCAAACTGGCGGAGCAGGTGCTCATCGACGGCGGCGTGCGCAGAGAAAACCGCAAGAAATACGTCGATAAACAGGCGGCGGTGCTGATCCTGCAAAGCTATCTGGACAGCCAGCCGCACCAGGCATGATAAGAAAACAGCATACAGCGGGCCGGAAGGTCCGCTGGTTTTGCAATCAGACAACACTGCACATGGCAGACGGGGGACGCTACCATGGGAAGACTGGGATTTTTCTTTAACATGAACACCTGCATCGGCTGCGGGGCCTGTCAGATCGCCTGTCAGGACCTGCATGACCTGTTGCCGGGGGAATTCTTAAGACATGTGGAAACGCTGCGCGTGGACACCCCTGACGGGGACACCTACGTGCATTTTTCGGGTGCCTGCAACCACTGCGAAGATGCGCACTGCGTGCAGGCATGCCGGACCGGCGCGATGCACAAAGAACCGGACGGGACGGTGGCAGTCGACGAAGCGCTCTGCATCGGCTGCGGCAGCTGCATGTGGAACTGCCCGAACGGGGCGGTCTCGTTCTCAAAGACGAAGGGAACGGCGCAGAAGTGCGATGCCTGTAAGGATCTTCGGGAACAGGGTTTCCCGCCGGCGTGCGTGCTGGCATGCCCCACAAGATCGCTGGACTTCGGAGACATCGATGCGCTGACGGAGAAATACGGTGCGCGCAGGGAAAACCTGGCGGTGCTGCCCGTTGCGGACATCACCGATCCGAACCTGCTCGTGAAATTACCTGCCAAACTTTCGATTTGCGGGGAGAAAGGGGCGGCGCATGAAGAAGGTTGACTATCTGATCATTGGCGCCGGCATAGCCGCTGTGAGCGCCGCAAAAGGCATCCGTGAGATCGACAGGCAGGGCACGATCCTCATGATCGGTGAGGAATCGCTCCCGCCGTATAAGAAACCGATGCTGACAAAGACGCCGCTTTACGGATGGGATCCGGAAAGAATGGTCATGCATGATGCTGCGTGGTTCGCGGAGAAGAGCA
Organism: uncultured Eubacteriales bacterium; assembly: GCA_902790905.1. Lineage (GTDB taxonomy): Bacteria > Bacillota > Clostridia > Peptostreptococcales > Anaerovoracaceae > RUG13615. The sequence continues at coordinate 47,305 of CADATO010000001.1, read as the reverse complement.
TTGACCTTAAGACCGCAGCCTGTGTGACATCGATCGATCCTGCGGCGCATACGGTAAAGGTGTGCAAAGTGCAGGCAGAGGAAGCGTCTGAAGCCGATCCTGCCGGGCAGACGACAGAGGAGTTCGCGTACGGCAAACTGATCTATGCGGCAGGGGGCAGTGCTTTTGTACCGCCTATTCCGGGCGCAGATCTCCCCGGTGTACTGTCGATCCGCAACGATAAGGATATCGCTGCACTGCGCAGGCTGGCCGTTACAGAAAAGCAGGCCGTGATCATCGGCGGCGGGGTCATCGGACTGGAAGCGGGCTTTGAGATGTCGCGTTACGGCATTTCCTGCACAGTCCTGGAAGCGCTGCCGCGGCTGATGCCGCGCTTCCTGGATGAAGAATGCGCAGGCCTGTTGCAATCCCTGATCACAGAGTTTCCTGTATATACCGGTGTGCAGATCGAGGAGATCGGCGGCGAAGGCCGCGCGGAATACGTCAGGCTGAAAGACGGCCGCGTGTTCCCGTGCGGAATCGTGATCATGTCCACCGGTGCACGTGCCAATACAGTAGCGGCGCAGCAGGCGGGGATCGCCTGCGGACGCGGCGTGATCATCAATGAAAAGTGCGAAACCAGCGCCCCGGATATCTATGCGTGCGGCGACTGTGCGGAACAGAACGGCATGAACCCGCTGCTCTGGTCGCAGGCGGAGGTGCAGGGGCGCGCTGCCGGCATCAATGCAGCCGGCGGGGATACTGTCACGGAGACGATCGATACCTCCATGGTCCTGCACTGTCCGGAAATCGCGCTATTCTCACTGGGAGAGACGACCGGGGAGGACCTCACTGCGGAGATTATCAGGTCGGGCAGTGATAAGCCGGCGCTCTATGCGGTCAACCAAAAGTATGGCCGTGCTTTTGAGAAGCGGTATTACCGGGATGGGCACATGGTCGGTGCCGTGATCATCGGAAATCTGTCCAATATGTACGCGCTGCGGGAGCAGATCCTGGGAACAGCCGGCAACAGTAAGTAAAGGAGGCGCAGTATGGCAATCAGAAACAGCAGACAATTCCTGAACAATGCGTATCTGCTGCATGTGTTCTTTGCGTCTCTGCCGGACTGGCGGCTGGTCAGCGGCGCCTACGGGATCACGTCGACGTTGTCGCAGCAGGACTATGACGACCTCTTCAAGGGCACGGATGCGGATCTGTACATCCCGCTTTGGGCGTCTGCCTGCAAGGGGAAGGGGGATATCCTGCTCGACAGGACGACCTATGAGTGCATTTGCTTTTATAAAGCACACGGCTATCAGCCGGTCCTGATCGACGGCAACCCGGCAGACTATATCGGGGAGCAGCTGCGATTCCTCGAATACCTCAGCGTCTGCGGACTCAATGGGGAACTCGATGCGGAGCCGGTCATCGGGGAATTTATCCAGAAATTCACTATTGATACAGTAAATATATTATGTAAATCTATTGAAGAACAAACATCTGTAAAACTGACGGAAGAGTTGCAAACAGTGGTTTCGGCGCTGCGTGCACTCGTGCAGGGAACCCCGCTGACACTGGCGGATGATGGCTATTGCAAAGATATGGGATGCCTGTCCTGGCACCTTGGTGATCCGCTGCCGGTAGAGGAACCGCACATTGTCCGCTCCGCCGGTGTGAACAACTGCGGCGGCAACTGCAAGCTGGAAGTGTGGACTGCGGAGGGGTGCATCATGGATATTTCCTCCGATACCACCATGAACGGTCTGCAGATCAGAGCCTGCCCGCGCGGGCGCGGCTACCGGCGCACATACCTGAGCGGACGCAACAGGCTCCGCTATCCGATGCGCAGACGTGCAGACCGCGGAGAAGGCAAGTACGAGCGGATCACCTATGAAGAAGCCGCAGAAGTGATCGCTGCGAAGATGCAGGAAACCCTTGAAAACTACGGGCCATCCAGCCGTTATACGCTGTACGGAACAGGCGTCTGTGCGGTCACACAGCCGTACAAGTTCATGCGCAGACTGCTCGCCATGCAGGGCGGTTACTTATCGTACTACAACTCCTACAGCAGTGCACAGACGAACTATATTTCAAACTATATTCTCGGCACGGAAAACACCTGCAATAACCCGCTGAACTTCCTCAAGGCAAAACTGATCCTCCTGTGGGGCTACAACGCTGCAGAGACGATCATGGGGCCGTTCAGCAACTATTATCTGACGAAGGCAAAGGAGCAGGGGACCAGGATCATCGTGATCGACCCGCGCGAGAGCGAATCGGCGGTCACGTATGCAGATGCCTGGATCGGGCTCAGACCAGGCAGTGATCTGGCTCTCGCCAACGCGATGGCATATGTGATCTTCCGGGACGGTCTGCAGGACCAGGCGTTCCTGGATGCGTTCTGCATCGGCCATGATGAATCGCACATGCCGGAAGGCATCCCCGCCGGAGAGAGTTACAAATCGTATCTTTTCGGGGAAAAAGACGGTATCGTCAAAGACCCGGCATGGGCGGAGAAGATCACGGGCATTCCTGCAGATACCATCGAGCAGCTTGCGAAAGAATACGCGGCGGCGAAACCTGCGTGCCTGATGACAGGGCTCGGTCTGCAGCGGACGTTCAACGGCGAAAACACGACGCGCGCGACCGTAGCACTCGCCGCGATGACCGGCAATATCGGCAAGGAAGGCGGGGCGGCCGGTGCGACGGTGGTCATGCCGGGGCATACGGAGCCGCCGTATGTCTACGAGCAGCCGAAAAACCCGTGCAATATTGTAATTCCAACGTTCCTGTGGACCAAAGCGATCGAAAAATGGCAGACCATGACCGCGGAAAAAGACGGGATCAAAGGGGCGCCTTCGCTGCCTTGCGGCATCAAACTGATTTTCAGTCTGGCGTCGAACACGCTGATCAACCAGCATGCGGATATCAACGACACAAAGCGGATCCTCAGCGATACCGGCACCTGCGAGATGATCGTTTCCTCGGACGTGTTCCATACACCGAGCACGCGCTGGGCGGATATCCTGCTGCCGGCACCGTCGCTCTTTGAGACGGAGAACATGCCGACGGTCTGGGAAGGCGGCGATTATCAGCTGTACGGTAACCAGTGCATCCCGCCGCTGTTTGACTGCCGATACGAGTATGACTGGATCAAACTGGTGGCCGATGAACTGGGCCTTTACGATGAATTTGTCGACGGCTGCCCGGAAAAACGCGACTGGCACAGGCGCATCTACGAGAACGATCTCATGCCGTATGAGCCTGAATTGCCTGATTTTCCAACGTTTATGAAAGAAGGCGGGCACGTCTACAGCACACCCGGCGGAGAACCGGTACCGTTCAGAAAGCAGGTGGAAGACGGTGAGCCGTTCCATACGCCGAGCGGCAAGATCGAGATCTTCTGCGAACGCCTGTTCGATATGCACAGCGAGGAGATCGGCGGCGTGCCGGTATGGTTTGACGGACCTGAGGGTCCGACAGACTATGAACGCATGCAGACATATCCGCTGCAGCTGATCGGCTATCACACGAAGCGCAGATGCCATTCCATTCATGATACCAATCCGTGGATGGAACAGCTGGATCCGCCGGCTCTGTGGATGCATCCGGAGGACGCGGCAAAAAGGAATATTCATAACGGAGATATGATCGAGGTCTTTAATGACCGCGGCACGGTGCGCATCCCCGCGCTAGTGACAGACCGCATCGCAAAAGGGGCGTGCGCCATCAGCCAGGGCGGCTGGTACACGCCGGATGAAAACGGCGTCGATACGCGTGGCTCGATCAACGTTCTGACGTCCACCTATAAACCTTCGCCGGTTGCGAATGGAAATCCGCAGCACACAAACCTGGTCGAGGTACGTCTTTGCGGGCAGTCCTGAGCGAAGAGATGCATCGGGGGATGCAAGTATACGAATTGGAAAAGTGAAACGCATCTATTCCTAAAATCATAATTTTGGGAATAGATAATGCCGAAAACGCCAAAACAGCCGGTTCTGCTGCATCTCGCTGATTGCAGCGCATCCGGCTGTTTGCTTACGCAACCTGTATTTTCCTGTTCCGATAAACGCAGGTTTTATTCTTATTTATTAATGATGCGTGTTGCTGTGCATCAGCATTATATTCTCCTGCTGCGTTTATACTAATGACTTGGATTAACGTGCCGGATTTCTCTTCCGCATTTTATTAGTATCTATTGTTGACGGTTTATCCGGCGTCAGATTCGCCCTCTATGAAAAAACGCTTTCCATATGTACTTGCCATACATGCGGACAGCGTTTTTCCATTTGATCACTGTGGATCGGGTTTGAGAATGAGCTTGTTCAAATGCCTCCAAAAAACGAGGCTCTATTTTTCGATTTAAGGCGTTTTTAGTACCTGGGTGGTATTCCCGGTCCTTGCCTTTTTTGTCACATTTCGGGTACGAGCAGTTTCTGGCCGGCAATCAGCTGATCGGTCTGCGCCATGCCATTGATCTCACGAAGTTCGTGGATCGCGTCGCGTGTGTCCATATCATTGGGCATATATTCGTCAGCGATCGTCCAGAATGTGTCACCGGCACAGATCTCGATGGTCTTATAAGTCTGCACGCTGCTGCCGCTGACCTGTGTGGTCGTACCAATCAGCAGGTTGAGCGCGGAAACACTGATGATGATACTGAATGCAACAAACAGTGTAAAACGGATTCTCGAACGTACCATGTATCTCATTGCGATCACTCCTTAAATCGTCAGAGCTTTAAAAAGAACGTTTGTTCGTATACTCATAATAAACGTATGTTCGCATTTTGTCAATAGAAAAAAGAACAAAAGTTCGTTTTTCTTGAACAAGATAAAAGATACATTAAAACGTTGAAATTTCAACAAAAAGAGCGGCGCAGGCGTATCTTCCGAAGTGAACTTTTCCGTTCACCGAAGGATATGCGCCTTGCAGTCGCTTTGTTCGTTTGAGATTTACAAGGTGAACGTCGCCTGTTCACCGAAGGATATGTGCCTTGTTAATACAGTTCCGGACGCTGGTGCTGCAGCGACTGCAGCTGTCTTCTGATCTCTTTGACGCGGTCTGTATCGATCTCGACCACTGCAACGCCCTCTTCTTCCCCCATCTCGCAGAGGACTTCGCCCCAGGGATCCACAAGGCGCGAATGGCCATACGTGACGAACTTCGCTTCATGATCGGTCGCACAGCCCACAGCCGCAAAGAAGACCTGCGTATCGACAGCGCGGGCGCGCGTCAGGAAGTCCCAGTGGGCCTTGCCGGTCTGGATATGGAACGCAGCCGGCAGAACAATCATCTCTGCCCCCAGCTGCGCCAGTTTGAGGAACATGGACGGGAAACGGAGATCGTAGCAGATCAGCACGCCGACCTTGCCGAACTCTGTATCTACAACGAGTTGATGGTTACCCGGCACAACAAAGGCGGATTCTTTGGATGAAACACCGCCGTCGACATCGATATCATAAAGGTGGCATTTATCGTACCGGCCGATCTCATTGCCGCTGCGGTCGAAGACAAAGCAGGTATTGTCGATCTTATCGCCGTGCGCGATCGGGATCGAACCGCCGAAAATATACATATTATGTTCCTTCGCCGCGGCCTGCATCAGCGTATAAGCCGGTCCGCCAACGGTTTCAGCGTTTTCCAGGCAGTTTTTCGGGGTGATGCGCGTGGTCCAGATCTCCGGCAGGATCGCGATGTCGGCCCCTTGTCTTGCTGCCTCTGCCAGAAGGTTTCTTGCGGCATCGTAGTTGTCCTGCACATCCGGTCTTGTCACCATCTGGCACAGTGCCATCTTACATTTCATCGGAAGAACCTCCTTTTACTTTCTTTTTCGCCTTTTCGGCGATTTTCTGCTGCAGTTCCGCACGCTTTTCCGCATGCATTTCGTGCCGCACCTGCTGTTTTTCGGTGGCGCGTTCATCGTAGGCGTAGATCTTTGTATAGACCTTGTCAAACTTCTCCATAAGGCGTTTTCTGAAGATCAGACCAAGGATGAAAGCGACCGCTGCGATGGCTGCAATGATGATGGCGATATGATAATCGCCCTCAAAGATCTGCTTGCCAATCAGAAGACTGGCGATCATGCCCGGCAGTCTGCCAACCAGCGACAGCAGCAGGAACGGCCGCAGCTTCATGCTGGAAACGCCCGCAGCATAACTGACGACATCTTTGGGGATGCCGGGGATCAGATAGATCAGAAAGACGATCGCGGCTGCGTTACGGCTGTTCATACGTGCTACATATCGGTTTATCTGGTCTTCACCGAACAGCAGATGCATGGCGTCGCGTCCAAGCACTTTGCCCAGATAATAAGTAATGACAGTACCAAGTGCGGCGCCGATGACAGACAGTCCCAGCGCGACCGGAAAGCCGAACATAAAGCCTGCCGCGATCTGCAGCGCCTGTCCGGGGATGACGCTGATGATGATCTGGATGATCTGCGCGCCAATATAAATAAACGGCGCCTCAAGACCATTGTAGTCCGCGATGGCCCTACGGATCTGATCAAGATTCTGCATCTGTGCGATCCAGTCCTGATGAAACACCAGAATATACACCGGCACGGCGGCGATGATCAGAATGAGCGTCACGAACTTGAGGATTGTGAACAGTTTTTTCAGTTTTGCACGGCGCGCCGCTTTTTTTGGGTCGGCCGGTTCTTTTTTGTTCTGTTCTTTCATAGTTCTTGCAGTATAGCGTCTGCAGAATCGCTAAATACGTAATAATATTATTGTAAATATTCTATCGATATTGTTTAAATTCTATCTAAATATCATGAAATTCATGAAAAAAGATATTATCTCAATTATTTTACCGGCAGTGTCAGAAGCCCGTCGTCGATCATTCTCTGGAATGCTTTCAGCACCCCGAAGCGCGAATGATCATAGGTCAGACCGCCCTGAAAGTACACAATGTACGGCGCCCGGATCGGGCCGTCTGCGCTGAGTTCGATCGAAGAGCCCTGCACGAAAGCACCTGCTGCCATGATGACAGGATCATCATACCCGGGCATCGCCCACGGTTCTGGGTCCACAAAAGCGTCGACCGGGGAAGCGCTCTGCACGCCTTTGCAGAACGAAACCATCGCCTCTTCCGAACCAAGCTCGATCGCCTGGATGATGTCGCTGCGCTCTTCGCCGACCGCCGGGCAGACCGGGAAGCCAAGTTCTGTACCCACCTGTCCCAGCAGTTCCGCGCCTTCCAGCGCTCCTGCAACAACGTGCGGGGCGATGAAAAGCCCTTGCAGGATCGAACGCGTCTGACCGAACGTCAGCCCGCATTCGCCGCCGATGCCGGGCGCGTACAGTCTGGCAGCGACCTGCTCGATGAGCGATTCCTTACCAACGATATACCCGCCGGAGAGCGCCAGCCCGCCGCCAGGATTCTTGATCAGCGAGCCCGCCATGAGGTCCGCCCCGACTTCCGTCGGTTCGATGATATCGAGGAATTCGCCGTAGCAGTTGTCGACAAAGAACAGGATGTCCGGACGCACCGCGCGCACTGCATCGATACACGCTTTGATCTCCGGGATGGTGATGGCCTTGCGCCACGCATAGCCGGTCGCCCGCTGCAGGCCGATCAGGCGCGTTTTGTCGGTCAGCGCCGCCAGCAGCCCGTCAATGTCGATGGTCCCATCCTCTTTCAGTTCGATCTGCTTGTATTGTACACTAAAATCCTTCAGACTTCCTTTACCCTCTCCGCGGATGCCGATCGTTTCCTCCAGCGTGTCGTAAGGACCGCCGGTCGCGTAGATCAGCTCATCTCCCGGACGCAGCACGCCGCTCAATGCCAGCGACAGTGCATGCGTGCCGTTGACGATCTGTGTGCGCACAAGCGCCGCCTCTGTCCCGAATACATCTGCAAAGATCTTTTCGGTGATCATGCGGCCGGGATCATCGTAGCCGTACCCGGTGTTCCAGCCGAAATGCATGTCGCTCAGACGGTGGCGACGCATCGCGGACAGGATTTTGTTCTGGTTGTATCTGGCGATCTCTTTGCGCCGCTTGCTGCCTTCTTCCAGTTTGGCCTCGGCCTTTTCCACCAGGTCGTACAGCGCGGGATGGATCTTCGTGTCCGCAAGGAATCGCTCTTTGATGTCATTGTGTGTCAGAGTTGTTGCAGTCATAGTGTTTCAGGTATTTCTCAAGTGATATATAACGATAACTATTTTATGTTAATTTTATCGAACCATACGGATTCATGCACATCAGAGGCCCATGAACTGCCCCATCAGAAACGGCGTCAGTGTTGCTTCGATGATCGCCGCGAACAGAAGCAGCGGGATCACGACGAGCAGGAATGTCCTGAGACTTCCGGCAACGGCGGTTTTGACCACGCCCTGATTGTATTTGCCTTCGCAGATCCGCTTGACCAGGCAGTAGCAGATGCGGAGGCCCATGGCCATGGACAGCAGGAGCGCCGGGAATTCGAAGATCCCGTGCGGCAGGATCCCGAACACATACATGCCGACGACCGACATGTTGTTGACCTGATAGACGCCCCCGAGAAGACCCAGGATCGCCGCGTTCATACACAGTGAAATCGCGGGCAGGAACAGGAATGGCACAAAGCCTGTGACCACCGAGACCAGACAGGCGATGGTGTTGTTCTTAAACAGTGCGGCTGCCATCGGCAGACCGGTCTCTGTTTCAAAGATCTCCTCCGGCATGGCATTGCGGATCTCGCCCATGATTTCCTGCTGCATCTGCGGGTTGCGCGTGATGAACAGATGTGTCAGCACGATCACGGCGATAAAGACGAGGATGCTCCCCAACAGAATCCATCGCATGTCCTTGCTGATAAACCGCCAGGTTTCTTTGTATTGTCGTTTTAAATACTGCATCTATTCGTTCTCCGGTTCTTCTTTCTGCTGGAAAGCTGCAGCAGGTTCCTCTGCTTCTGCAGTTCCCTGCCGCCGCTCGATTTCCCATTCCATATCGTTGACGAGGTCGCGCTTGACGTTCATTTTGTGCCGTGCGTAGAGCTGCGTCGTGGTGACCTGCTCGTGGTCCAGCAGCGCCTGCACGTCGAAGATCGAGTTGCCGCGGCCGATCAGGCTCGTGGCGGTCGTCGCGCGCAGCTTGTGCGGGCTGTAGCCGGCATGCCGTGAGGTATGCATGCCGATAGCGGTGTATTTCTTGACGAGCTCCCGGATCTGCCGCTCCGTCATGCGGGTGCCGCGCAGCGACAGGAACAGGGCGTCGCGGTTCTCTTCGGTGAGCGATTCGTCGGGTTTTCGCTCGAGCTCGAGATAATCCTGCAGGACCGCCGCCACAGAGCGGTTCAGCGGCATCGTTGATTCCTTCCCCCTCTTGCGGTAGATCAGGAACTCCCCTCTCTGGAAATTGAACGAGCTGACGTTCAGCTGCTGCAGTTCCGAAAGACGCAGGCCGTACGTCAGGAACAGCACGAGGATGGCCTTGTCGCGGTACTTGGTCTTCTCCCAGAACTGGTGCTCCTTCTTCGTGAGTCCCGTGCCGGTCGTCACCGCATCCAGCATGATCATCACTTCGTCGTCCTGGAGCGCCTTGATCTCGCGCTCGCCGGGCTTTGGCACGCGGATGGGGTCAAACCCGTCCGTGATGTTCTTGTCGACGATCTCGTCCCTGTAGAGCTGTTTGAAGAGGACGGAGACCGAGGATTTCTTGCGCGCCAGGGTCTTGTTGTTGTTCTCGTAGACGACGCAGGCATCGTCTTCTTCGACGGTGTAGCGGCGGCAGTAGTCGATGAAGAGGTTCACATCCGCCGCTTTGATCTCGTTGAACTCGCGCCGGGAGATCTCGTTCGTCTCTTTTGCCTGTGTCAGGTCGGTCTCGTGGATGAGGTATTTGCAGAAGAATAGGACATCCTGCAGGTACGCGCGCCTTGTCATGGGCAGCACGTTGCCTTTCAGGTACGCGAAATACCCGGCCATGAATTTTGGAAGCTGCCGCTGCAGATCTTCGCAGTCGGCGACGATCTTCTGCTCCTTCATGACGACGTTGTCGGGTTTGTCGCTCTTGTTGTGGACTTTCAGGATCTTCTGTCTGCCCATTCGTACATGTCCTCCAGCCAGCTCTCCGTGTCCGGGTAGTCCGAACCGTTGAACCAGACCATCTCTTCGTATCGCTTAAACCACGTCAGCTGGCGCTTGGCGTAGTGTCTTGTGTTGCGTTTGATCAGCCGGACTGCTTCCTCCATCGGGTAAAGCCCCGCAAAGCAGTCCAGCAGCTCTTTGTAGCCGATGCCTTTCATGGCGATGTCATCGGACGTAAAGCCCATGTCCATCAGGCCGCGCACTTCCTCGACCAGGCCATCAGCCAGCATCTGATCGACGCGGTCATCGATGCGTTGGTATAGCGTGGGTCTGTCCCAGGTGATTCCGAGCATTCTTGCGTGATAGGAATCGCTCTTTCTGCGCACGCTTTCGAAGGCGTCCAGCGGTCTGCCGTCGAGCTCCGCCGCCTCCAGGGCGCGGATGACGCGCTTTCTGTTGTTCGGATGGATGCGCGCCGCAGCGGCCGGATCAACGCCTTCAAGCCGCGCGTGCAGCGCTTCGTTGCCTTCTTTGTCCGCAAAGTCTTCCAGTTCTCTGCGGTACGCATCGTCGCGCCGGGATGGTCCGAAATCCATCTCGTAGAGCAGCGCGTTCAGGTACAGACCGGTGCCGCCGCAGATGACCGGCAGCTTGCCGCGGGATACGATATCCGCGATCGCCGCCTTCGCCATCTCCTGGTATACGGCGACAGAGAACGGCTCGCGCGGGTCGATCACCCCGACCATGTGGTGCGGGACGCCGTCCATCTCTTCTGCCGTGGGCTTGGCGCTGCCGATATCCATGTATTTATAAAGCTGCATACTGTCGCAGGAGACCACTTCCCCGCCGTACCGTTTTGCCATCGCGATGCTGACGGCTGTCTTGCCGGCTGCGGTCGGGCCCGCCACGACCAGAATGTCCGGTCTTGCCATGCTATTTCCTCTTGAAGTCGCGCTCGATCTCGCTCTGGCTCATGCGCAGGAACGTCGGTCTGCCGTGCGGGCAGGCGAACGGGTTGACGCACTTTGCCAGGTCCCGCAGGAGCGCGGCGACTTCTTCGTCTTTCAGTTTGTCGTGCGCCTTGACGGCGGCTTTGCACGCCATCGTGGCGATGCGGTCATACAGGTCCTCTCCGACCAGGTCGCCCTTTTCGTATTCGAGGACGTAGTCGCCGAGGAATCGCTGCACGTCGATATCCGTGAACGAGAGCGGCACCGCGCGGATCTTGTAAGTCCCGGGGCCGAAGTCCTCGATCTCAAATCCGATCTTCTCCAGCCCTTCCAGCCAGCCTGTGTCGCCCGCTGCGGTCTCGAATGTCGCGGGAACGAGCAGCATCTGGCTCTCACCGGCGCGTTCGCGGAAGCTTTCCATGATCTGCTCGAACAGGACGCGCTCGTGGGCGGCGTGCTGATCGATGAGATACAGGCTGTTGTCGTCTTTGGCTGCGATATAGGTATCGAACAGAATCCCCATCGGGATCAGACTGCTGAAGTCAAACGGTCTGTCCAGCGGCGCAGCCGGTTTGATGACTGCCGCGGCTGTGCTTTCATCGCTGGTTTCTTTTTCTTTGCGCAGCGCGGTCAGCATGGCCTTGACGTCCACTTCCTCCTGGACGGAGGCACGGCCGAACGGCACCTCGGTGCCCACTCTGCCGGCAGTGCCCTTTGAAAGGCCGCTAATCGCCGATTTGAGCGGTTTTTCGCTCTGTGCCCACTCCTTGTCCGGTGCATCGGCTGCGGGGCGCACAGCGCCGGTTTCCGCGCTTTTGATCGTTTCCTTGATGATGGGCTCATCCGCATCGCTGAAGAACGGGTCTTCGCCGCGCACATTGAGGTGCGGCACGAGGTGTTTGGTCGCAAGGCCCTTCAGAAGGTTTTCGCGGATAAATGCACCGGTCTTCTCGGTATCGTAAAACCGGATGCGGTCCTTGCTCGGATGGATGTTGACGTCGAGTTTGTCCGGCGTCGTTTCGAGGAACAGGAAGATCACCGGATATCTGCCGGCGAACATCCTGCCCTTATAGGCAGCCGCGACAGCGTCTTCGATCGTCTTATCGTGGACAAGTCTGCCGTTGACAAAGAAGATCTGCATCTTGCGGCTGGGGCGATTCTCCATCGGGTCCGCCATGTAGGCGCGCATGGAGAGCGTGCCGTCCGGCGATTCCGCCTCGACGGGGATCAGTTTGCCCGACAGCGAGCCGCCGTACACGGTCAGGATCGCCGCGAGCCCGTCGCCCTGGCCTCTTGTGTTGAAGAGAATTCTGTCGTTGCTGATGAATTTGAATTTGATTTCCGGGTAGGCAATGGCCGCCTTGGACAGAAAGTCCGAGACGAGCGCCGCTTCTGCCCGGTCGCTTTTCATGAATTTGAGCCGTGCCGGGGTGTTGTAAAACAGACGCATCACGGTGATTGTCGTCCCCTGTTCGCAGCCGATGGCCTTCTTTTCGGTCACCTTCCCCTGCTCCATCAAAAGGCGCACGCCGGCCGTTTCATCGGCGGTGCGGGTGATCATCTCGAGGTCAGACACGGTCGCAATGCTGCCGAGCGCTTCGCCGCGGAAGCCCAGCGTGCCGATGTTCTCGAGGTCTTCCTCCGTCACGATCTTGCCGGTCGCGTGTTTTTCGAAAGCGAGTTCGACTTCATCTGCCGGGATGCCGCTGCCGTTGTCGGAGACGCGGATGTAGTCCTTGCCGCCCGCGCGGATCTCGATGGTGATCCTGTCGGCGCCGGCGTCGATGGCGTTCTCCACGAGTTCTTTCACGACGGCGGACGGGCCGGTGATGACTTCGCCGGCTGCGATCTTATTGGCAATATCCGGATCTAGGATGCGGATCATAGATTATCACTCCGTTCTGAAGAAGGAGATCTGGTGACCCTGGTCACCGTACATCTCTTCCTCTCTTGTTTCCATTTCATTGAGTTTTTCGGTCGCGTTCTCCAGCAGCTCCTTCGGGATGCCCGCCAGTTTGGCGACCTGGATGCCGTAGCTCTTGCTCGCGCTGCCTTCGACGATCTTGTGCAGGAAGACGATCTCCCCGTTTTCTTCACTGACGTCGACGTTCAGGTTCGTAAGGCCGGGCAGTTTCTTCTCAAGATCGGTCAGTTCGTGGTAATGCGATGCGAACATGGTCCGGATCTTCCTGTCGGGACTGCACAGGTACTCGCAGACCGCCCAGGCGATGGACAGACCGTCGTAGGTGCTCGTGCCGCGCCCGATCTCGTCGAGGAGGATCAGGCTCTTCTCCGTGGCCATCTCGAGGATATAGGCGAGCTCGCTCATTTCAACGAAGAACGTACTCTTGCCCTGCGACAGATTGTCCGCCGCGCCGATCCTGGTGAAGATGCGGTCGGCGATGCCGATCACGGCGCGTTCCGCCGGCACAAAGCATCCCGCCTGCGCCATCAGGACGATGACGGCTGTCTGCCGCATATAGGTGGATTTACCGGCCATATTCGGGCCGGTGATGAGCAGCAGTGAGCGGCTGTCCCTGTCGATCTGCACGTCGTTGGAGACAAACGTGCCGCCGCGCATCATCTGCTCGATGACCGGGTGTCTGCCGCGCTCGATGACGATGGCGTCCCCTTCGTTCATCTCCGGCTTGCAGTAGTCGTTCTTTTCGCTGACGTCGGCGAACGAAGCCAGCACGTCCAGCGTGGAGATGCACTGTGCGGTCGTCTGGATCTTCGCGATGTAGCCCTTGATGGTCTCGCGGATCTCTTGGAACAGTTCGTATTCGATCTTGTTGATGCGCGTCTCGGCGTTCATCACAAGGTCTTCTTTTTCCTTGAGTTCGGGGATGATGAATCGCTCTGCGTTGACCAGTGTCTGTTTGCGGATATAGTGCTCCGGGATCTTGTCGTACTGGGACCGGGTGATCTCGATATAGTAGCCGAACACCTTGTTGTAGCCGACCTTCAGGTTGCTGATGCCGGTCTTCTCACGCTCGACGTTCTCGAGTTCCGCGATCCATGTCTTGGCGTCCTTGATGGAGTCCTTGATCTCATCGAGCTCTTTCGCATAGCCGGGCTTGATCAGACCGCCCTCTTTCACCGCGAACGGCGGATCCTCGACGATGGCTTCGTCGATCAGCGTATATACCTTGTCGCAGGTATCGATCTTTTCGCCGAGCTCTCTGAGCAGCGGCGCCTGCCTGTCCAGTAGATCGAACTTGATCTCCGGCAGCGCGTACAGCGAGTTGCGAAGAGCGATCATATCCTTGCCGTTGGCGTTGCCGCAGGCGATGCGTGTGGACAGACGCTCAAAGTCGTAGACGACCTTCAGGCTCTCGGTCAGGTTGTTGCGGAGCATCGGGTCGTCCATGAGCTCTTCGACCGCATCCAGTCTGTCCTGGATCTCCGGGAGGCTGTTGAGCGGCTCGCGCAGCCACTTCTTGAGCTTGCGGGCGCCCATGGCTGTGTGGGTATGGTCGAGGACGCCGAGCAGAGACCCCTGCAGGCGTCTGTCGAAGATCGTTTCCGTGAGCTCCAGGTTGGCGATGGTCGCGCGGTCGAGCGTCATGTGGTTGCCGAGCTCGTACGTATGCAGCACGATCAGCTGGTCCATGCTGTGCTTCTGGGTATGCTCCAGATAGCCGAGCAGGACGCCGGCTGCGATCACGGCGTGGCGCTTTCCTTCGAGGTCAAGATCGGCGAGCTCTTCCGCGCGGAACTGCTTCAGCACCGCCTTGCGGGCGGCGGGCAGCGTGTACTGCTCTTCCGGCAGCTTTGTCAGATAAACATCCGCCATCGCTTCCGGCCGCTGCGGGTCATAGTAAAGATCACCCTTCTCGTTGAAGAGGATCTCCTTCGCGCGGATGCGCATGATCTCGTTGTCTAAAGACTCGTTGCGCGAAAGACCGGAGAACTCAGTGGTGTAGATCTCTCCGGTCGATACATCGCAGTAACAGAACCCTGTCCCCCTGCTGTCGATATAGCAGGAGGCAAGGTAGTTGTTTTCATCTTCTTCCAGCATGGCGCCGTTGGTGATGGTGCCCGGTGTGACGATCTGGATGACTTCCCGCTGCACGAGACCTTTGGCGGTCTCCGGGTCTTCCGTCTGCTCACAGATCGCAACCTTGTAGCCCTTTTCCACGAGGCGCGCGACATAGGTGTCTGCGCTGTGGAACGGTACGCCGCACATGGGCGCCCGCTCCTCCAGTCCGCAGGCTTTGCCGGTCAGTGTCAGTTCAAGTTCTTTTGAAGCCAGCTTTGCATCGTCGAAGAACATCTCGTAGAAGTCTCCGACACGGAAGAACAGGATGCAGTCCTGATGCGATTCCTTGATGTCAAAGTACTGCTTCATCATGGGCGATAAAGCCATCGTTACTCCTATTTCTTATTGAACGCTTCGATGCCGAGGCGGATCAGCTCCACGGCTCTGCGAAGGTCTTCCTGTTTGAGGACGTAGGCGATGCGCATCTCGTCTCTGCCGAGGCCCGGGGTCGCATAAAACCCTTCCGCCGGGGCGAACATGACGGTCTCGCCGTTGTCATCGAATTCGGTGAGCAGGAACATGAGGAAATCCTCGATGTTCTCAACGGGCAGTTTGGCGGTCATATAGAATGCACCGCCCGGTTTCCGGCAGACGACGCCGGGGATCTTCATCAGTTCCTCGTAGACGACGTTGCGGCGGCCTTCGTACTCGGCCTTCATCTCGTCGTAGTAGCTCTGCGGCAGTGTGTAGAGGGCGGCGGCGCCGACCTGGTCGACTGTCGGGGAGCAGAGTCTGCCCTGTGCGATCTTCATCGCGCTGTCCATGAAGAGGTCGCTCTTGCTGAGGATAAAGCCGATGCGTGCGCCGCAGGCGGAGAACCGCTTGGAGACGGAGTCGACGACCAGCACGCGGTCAGCATATTCAGGCAGCATCAAGAAGGAAGTGACTTCCCTGCCGTCATATGCGAATTCACGGTAGACTTCATCGGCGATGATCCACAGGTCATGCTCCTTGGCGATCTCGCAGATGAGCTTCATTTCGTCGAGCGTCAGCACGTTGCCGGTCGGGTTGCCCGGTGTGATGCAGCAGATTGCTCTCGTGCGGTCATCGATGGCCGCTTCGATCTTTTCTCTGGTGGCGTAGTGGTAGCCGTCTTCCGCGACCGTGGTGATTGGCTTAATCACACCGCCGGCCTGTGCGGCGAACGTCGTGTAGTTCGTGTAGAACGGCTCTGCGACGAGGACGTTGTCACCGGGGTCGAGGATGGTCGTGAAGATCATCGACAGCGCTTCACTGCCGCCGTTGGTGACCAGGATGTTCTTGCGTTCCAGTTCGATGTCAAGACGCTTGAAATACGAGATCACAGCGTCGTGCAGCACGTTCATGCCGCCGGACTCCGCGTAGGCGATGACTTTCTCGTCGAAAGCGCGGATCGCGTCCATATAGCAGGCAGGCGTCTCGATATCCGGCTGCCCGATGTTCAGGTGGTAGACTTTCTTCCCTTTCTCCTCCGCTTCGATCGCAAATTTGTTGAAACGGCGGATCGGTGAGTACTGCATGGATTGCACTTTGGAAGATAGATTCATGATAAGATCCTTTCTGTGTTAACTGTGGATAATTATCAATACGTGCCGGTGCACGTTTTTTAACATCTGGAATCGCCTAGTCAGCTTTGTTTTTCAGGTCGCTGTGCGCCTGTTCAACAACCGCGGCGGGCACATCTTCTTTGAGCCGCTCTTCGTCCGCCGCCCCCTTCTTCAGGAGCACGAGGTACTCGATGTTGCCCTTGGCGCCCTTGATCGGCGAGTATGTCAGCCCGACGGGAACGAACCCGTTTTCCTCCGCAAAGCCGAGCACCTTTTCGATCACCTCGAGATGGACCTTCGCGTCGCGTACGATGCCGTTCTTGCCGACCTGCTCCCTGCCCGCCTCAAACTGCGGTTTGATCAGGGAGACGACCATCGCATCGTCTTTGGTCACCTGTGCGGCCATCGGGAAGATCAGCGCGGTCGAAATGAACGACACATCGATGCTGACGAAGTCCGCTTTCGGGTCGATGCTCGCAGGGTCCATGTACCGGATGTTCGTCTTTTCCATCACGGTGACGCGTTCATCGATGCGCAGCTTGTAGTCAAGCTGCCCGTAGCCGACATCGATCGAAAAGACGTGCGCGGCGCCTTCCTGCAGCATGCAGTCGGTAAACCCGCCGGTGGACGAACCCATGTCGGCGCAGACGGCACCCTGCAGGGAGAATCCGAAGGTGTCGATCGCCTTTTTCAGTTTGAGTCCGCCTCTGCTCACGTACGGGCAGGTGTTGCCGCGGACGGTGATCTCCGCATCTTCCTTTACCGGTGTGCCGGCTTTGTCGACGCGCTGTCCGTCCACGTAGACGATGCCTTCCATGATCGCCGCTTTGGCTTTCTCGCGGATCTGGAAGAAGCCCTGTTCTGTGAGGAGGATATCAAGCCTGGTTTTCAAAGAGTGCCACGATCCTTTCTATCAGTTCATCTTTATTAAATCCGTATCTGTCCTGCAGCTGCTGCGTTGTGCCCTGTTCGATAAAGGCATCCGGCCAGCTGATGCTTTTGACCTGTGTCGGATGGTTGCAGAGTCTTGCCGCGACTTTTTCCCCGAGGCCGCCTGCCTGTACATTGTCTTCCATCGTGAAGATCACGCGGGTGCGCGCGGCGGATGCCGCCAGCGCTTCGTCGTCCAGCGGTTTCAGAATGCGAGGATCGACGAGGCCGGCGCGGATGCCTCTGGCGCGGAGTCCTTCCACGACCTGCGCCCCGATGCTGACCATGTCACCGGCTGCCCAGATCTCACAGTCTGTGCCCTGCGCGAAGACCTGCGCTCCCTGATCCAGCGGGATGTGCGGGAACGGCAGACTGGTCGCCGTGCCGCGCGGATACCGGATCGCGCACGGGTGTCCGAGCGACAATGCGTACTCCAACATGGCAGACAGTTCCTGGCCGTCGCGCGGTGACAGAATCGTCATATTCGGCATGTGATTGAGATAGGAAATATCAAACTGCCCATGGTGCGTTTCGCCGTCTCCGCCGACATTGCCGGAGCGGTCGATCGCGAACACGACCGGCAGATCGTTCAGGCAGACATCGATCATCATCTGGTCGTAGGCGCGCTGCAGGAATGTCGAATAGACCGCCACGACTGGCTTCATGCCGGCTTTGGCGAGCCCGGCAGCGAAGGATACCGCGTATTGTTCAGCGATGCCGACATCGAACGTTCTGTCGGGATAGGTGTGCGCAAAACTGTGCAGCCCGGTCCCGTCGATCATGGCAGCGGAGATCGCCACGATGCGGTCATCTCTTTCCGCCAGCTCAACCATTTTATTGCCGAAGTGCGCGGAAAATGTGGGCTCAGAAGAGGATTTCAGAGGTTTTCCTGTCAGGATATCGAACGCGCCTGTGCCGTGGAATACATCCGGGTCGTTTTCCGCATTGCGGTATCCCTTGCCCTTCTTTGTGATCACGTGCAGCACAACAGGTCCGTCGCACGCATCGGCGAGTCTGAGGTGCGCGAGCAGCGATTCTATATCATGCCCGTCCACCGGCCCAAGATACGTAAAGCCGAGCTCTTCGAACAGAATGCCGTCGACCAGCGCGTATTTCAGGGAGTCTCTCACTTTTGTCAGCCCGTGCATCATGCCGTCGCCGACAGCAGGGATCTTCTCAAGTCCCCTCTTGAGCTTGTTCTTAAAGCTGTAGTAGCCTTTGGAAACGCGCAGTTTGCTGAGGTGGTTTTCAAAGCCGCCCGTGCTCTTGCCGATCGACATTTCATTGTCGTTGAGGATGATGATGGCTTTTGTCTTGGAAGCGCCCAGGTTGTTCAGCGCCTCGTAAGCAAGACCGCCGGACATGGAGCCGTCGCCGATGACGGCAACCGCCTTGTAGTCTTCGCCCTTCAGGTCTCTGGCGGCGCAAAGGCCGGCAAGGAGTGAAAGAGACGTACTGCTGTGCCCGGTGTCAAAGAGATCGTAGTCGCTCTCTTGCTGTTTCGGGAATCCGCTCATCCCGTCCAGCTGCCGCAGATTCGCGAACCCGGCAGCACGGCCGGTCAGGATCTTATGGGTATAGCACTGATGCCCGACGTCGAAGATGATCTTGTCTTCCGGTGCATCAAAATATCTGTGGAGCGCAATGGTCAGCTCCACGATGCCCAGATTGGAGGACAGATGACCGCCTGTCTTCGCCACGCTGTCGATCAGATATTCGCGGATACTGACAGCGAGCAGCTCCATCTCCTTCACGGACATGTTTTTCAGATCTTCAGGAAAATTGTAAGCCAGTAATGATTTCATGATGATTAATAATTATTTCCTGCGATTGCGGAGCGCTTCCACGATATTGATAAAGAATTCTGCGTTGTCGTAGTAATCAGCGATGCTGTCGAGCGCAAGCTCGTGCAGTTCGTCAGCGCGTGCCTTGGAGGCATCCATGCCGTGGACCGCCGGATAGGTTGTCTTGCTGAGTTCCTTGTCCATGCCGACGTTCTTGCCGAGTTCCTCGACAGTCCCGGTCACGTCGAGCATGTCGTCCTGGATCTGGAATGCCAGGCCGATGGCTTCCGCATAGTCGGTCAGATCATCCAGCATCTTTTTGTCTGCATTGCCGAGCATCGCGCCGGCACGAACGGCAGCTGTGATCAGGGCGGCTGTTTTATTCAGGTGAATATAGTCAAGCATTTCCGGCGAACACGCCTTGCCCTCCGACTCGACATCTGCGACCTGTCCGGCGATCATGCCGGTGCAGCCCGCCCCTTTTGCGATCTCATAGGCGGCGCGTACGCGCGCTTTGAGAGCGTCCGGATCATCGAAATACAGGAACATATCGCGGTACATCGCCTCGAAGGCCGAGTTGAGCAGACCGTCGCCTGCCAGTGTTGCGATGTCCTCCCCGTAAACCTTGTGGTTGGTGGCGATGCCGCGGCGCAGATCGTCGTCGTCCATGCAGGGAAGATCGTCGTGGATCAGAGAGTATGTATGGACGTATTCGATGGCGCATGCATACGGAATCGCCGCGTTGACGTCACCGCCGCACATCTCGCAGGCGCCGAGCAGCAGGACCGGACGCAGTCTCTTGCCGCCTGCCATGAGCGAGTATTTCATCGAGTCATACAACGTAATACTTTTATTGTCGATTTCCGGCAGGAAGTCCAGAATGTGTTCATTGACGATAGCAAGATAGTTCTCGTAGTTCTGATCAACCATGTTATTTCCCCTCCTCGATAGTCTCGATCTTCTGTTTGGCATCGTCCAGGATGGCCTTGCAGGTTTTATACTCTTTCAGCCCCTCTTCGTAACAATGGATGGCTTCATCAAGTGCGATCGCCGGATCGCTGATCTTTTTTGCCAGCTCTTCGAGGCGGCTGAGGGATGTTTCAAAGCTTTTATTGCTGTCCATCGCGATTACTGCTCCTTTTCTGTTCCGGTTCGCAGGACCTGTGCGTCTGCGGTGCCGTCTTTCATAATCAGGCGAATTTCATCACCGGCCTGCATGTTTCCGGTTCCTGTCAGGATCTCTCCTTCGCCGCTCTGCACCATAGCATAGCCGCGCTCGAGTGTGTGGCGGGGATCCAGCGCTTCCAGACGCCCCATCAGAGCATCTGCGCGCTCTTCCCGCATCCGGATCCTGTCGCGCAGGATCTGTCCCAGCAGGTCCATGCTGCAGGCCTGCATGCGGTTTTCGCCGGCTGCCAGATGCCTGCCCAGGTCGATGCGCATGCGCTCCGCAATTCTGTCCAGTTCGTCTCTGATAAGATGGGTATCCGGAACCGCGATATTGGCTGCATCGGTCGGTGTGGCTGCTCTGATATCTGCGACAAAGTCCGAAATGGCGATGTCGGATTCATGCCCAACCGCGGAGATCACAGGGATCCTGCAGGCGAAGATGCTGCGTGCGACGATCTCTTCGCTGAACGCGGCGAGATCTTCTTCCGAGCCGCCGCCCCGTCCGACGATGAGAACGTCCAGCCAGGGGAAGTCGCGGTCTGCACGGTCTATGGCAGCTGCGATCTCGCCCGCGGCCTGCGGCCCCTGCACCGCTACCGGAAACAGGTGGATATCTACATAGTCGTTGCGGTCGGTGATGATGCGCATGATGTCGCGGATGGCGGCGCCGGTTGAGGCGGTGACAACACCGACATGCTTCGGGAATGAAGGGATCGGTTTTTTGACTGCCGGATCGAACAGCCCTTCCGCTGCGAGTTTTTTCTTGAGCTTCGCGAATGCGATCGCGAGGTCCCCTTCGCCGGCCAGGTCAAACCCGTTCACGGCAATCGTGTACGTGCCGCGCACATCGTAGACGCTCAGTCTGCCGTAGACGGTCACTTCTTTGCCGGATGCGAGTTTGTCCTTGTCCGGAATATCGCTCCAGATCGCGCAGCTGACACTGCTTCTTTCATCCTTCAGATCAAAGTAGACATACCCGTTCTTCTGGAATGTGATGCGCGAGATCTCGCCGTGGACGGCAACATCCCGCAGAACGGGATCTGTCTCGATGGAACGTTTGATATATTGATTCAGTTGATAGACGCTGATTGGTTTTCTTGCCATAATACTCTGCTTCCCAGCCGTGCAATGCCGATGGCGTTGTCGCGGCCCATGCCCTGCGCACCGAAGACGATGTCCGCGCGGGGCGCAAGTGCGTTCCTGATGTAGGTGCTTTCGGAAACGCCGCCCACCAGCAGCGTTGTGCCCAGCCCTTCCGTCATCGCACCGATCGCTTTTGCAAACGAGTCGAGCAAGGTGTGGATGACTGCTGTTTTCTTTTCTTCATCGACGGCGGATGCATCGACGTGGCTGTCTGCCTCCCTGTCGCCGAGAACCCGCCGGACGGCCGTCTCAAAGCCTGACAGGTGGATCCAGCGGTCCTGCACTTTGACGCGCGGTATCTCTGCACACGATGCATTGACTCCGCAGGCGATGCGGTCCATCTCCGCACCGGCCGGAAACCCCATTCCCAGATAGACGCCGATCCTGTCGAGGACCTGACCGAACGAGATGTCTTTCGTGCCGCCGATGATGCGGATGCTGTATCCCGCAAAGCGGTCATGTACGCGCTGCTCTGTCACTTCGAGCACCTCGCAGGTGCCGCCGCTCATATGGAAAGCGTGAAACTGCGTCAGCCCTTTCTGGCGCGCCGTTTCCGGCCAGGCGGCTTCGATATGCCCTTCCTGATGTGAGAACTCATAGCACGGAATGCCGAGTGCGGCTGCCATGGAATGCCCGAGCGACATGCCCGCTGTGAAGCAAGGCATGTAGGAACCTTCCACAGGGCGCGGCCTTGTCGAAACGCTGACCGCTGCCAGCGCGGCCGGGTCGATGCCGGCAAACAGCGCTTTGCTCAGCGCGGGGAAGTTCTGCACATGCTGGAACAGCGCTTCCTGCTGCCGGAGTCCGCGTTCCCCTTCCCTGACTGTCAGGAGTTTCCGCTCTTCACGGATGAGCGTCCCCGCTGTATCAACGAGTGCGAGCGAGGTCGTATAGTTACTGGTATCGATGCCGAGGACCAGCAGCGGTTCGTTCGCTTTAGTCATCGCTTTTTTCTTCCTTTGCAGCCGTCTGCTCCCGGTCACGGATCAGATTCCCCAGGATCCCGTTGATATAGGACGGCGCCTTCTCTTCTCCGTAGAGTTTCGCAAGTTCCACAGCTTCGTTACAGGCAATCGCATCGGGCATGTCATCCACAAACAGGATTTCGGTGACAGCGATGCGCAGAATCGCCAGTTCTGCTTTGGGAAGGCGGTTGATGGTCCATCCTTTGGCATATTTGCGGATGACATCGTCGACCTCATCAAGATGCAGCACCAGTTTGTGATAGGTGCTGACCACATATGCCTCGAGATCGTCGCGCAGTTCTTTTTCACGGAGCTGCATGAAGAGCGGATCATCCGATGTGTCCTGCTGTGCTTCCATCTGGAAAGCGATCTGCATCAGGGTCTGTCTGGCGTCGCGCCGCTTCAGTATTTCTTTCTCATTGCGTTTACTCATGCTCGGTTCCTTTCTCAGCAGATGCGACACCCTGCACATGGATGTTTACTTTCGCAACTCTCTTGTCGGTCATGGTTTCGATCTCCTCCTTGACGCTGTTCTGGATATCCCAGGCGACTTCGGGGATCTTCACACCGTAATACACGATCAGATAAATATCGAGAACGATGCCTTCTTCTGTCTGGTCGACTTTCACACCTTTTGAAAGAGACTCTCTGCCGAGCAGGCTCTCGGTGATACTGTCCGTGATGCCGCCGGTCAGTCCGGCCACGCCGCGGATCTTCATCACAGCGTTGATGGCGCACACTGCAATGACGCTGTCTGCAATCTTGACATCGCCCAGATTGTCGTCGTGAACGTATTCGGTCACTTCGATGTTTTCAATGGGTCCTTTTGCCATTCTTCCTCCTCATAATATGACACTTTATAATACCATATCCTCCCCTGTTTTGCATTATCTTGAGGGATTTTTAGGAATAGATATGACCAATCAGAACAGCTGCCTGCACAGCATTCAAAAAGATACAAAACACTTATGCGAAAATTCATTATTCTGCATGATTATGTTTACTTTTTTACGTTCTTACAATAAAATATAAGTGGAATTCAGTTCGGTAGTACATTAGATACAAAATCGAACTATTTTCCTATCAATCACACGATGGTTTATCCGTATCTATCAAAGGGGGTGGAGAAATGGATAAAATTGCTGAAATTAATGGCGTAGTAAACGGATTTGTATGGGGACTCCCAACTATTCTCATGATTCTTGGTGTAGGCCTGTTCCTCACTATCGTGCTCAAGGGAATCCAGTTCCGTAACATCGGATTCCTGATCCACAGCACATACGTCAAAGCACTCTCCAAGAAAGGACGCGAGAGCGCGGCCGGTGATGGCGACATTACCTCTTTCCAGGCAGCTATGACTTCTATTTCCGCAGTCGTCGGCTCCGGCAATATCGCGGGTTGTGCGACAGCACTTGTCTCCGGCGGTCCCGGTGCCCTTTTCTGGATGATCGTCGCTGCATTTGTCGGCATGGCAACCAAGTTCAGTGAAATCGCACTCGGCATTAAATACCGTGAACAGAAACCGGATGGTTCGTTTGCAGGCGGTCCGATGTATTACCTCGCTAAGGGGCTGCATGCACCCTGGCTTGGCGCAATCGTCGCAATTATGATCGTATTCTATAGTTTCATCGTCTGCTGCGTCGTCGACACCAACACGATGGTACTTGCCACACAGGAAATCCTGGGCGGCGGCCACTGGGCTGTCATCGGCGGTGTCTATGCACTCTTCACTGCAGTCGTCATCTTCGGCGGCATCAAACGTATCGGCAAGGTCTGCGAATTCCTGTCGCCGTTCATGGCTGGCGCTTACATCCTTGGCGGTATTCTGATCATCCTGTTCAATATCACTGCTCTTCCGGAAGCCATCAAAGAGATCGTTGTTTATGCATTCGATCCGCAGGCAGCATTCGGCGGCGCGGCTGGTATGACAGTTGTCACCTGCATGCGTTATGGATTTGCGAGAGGTATCTTCTCCAACGAAGCCGGTCTTGGTTCCGCTGGTATCACCCACTCTTCCGCAAAGGTCAGCACACCTGGCGAACAGGCTGTCTGGGGCCCGCTGGAAGTCTTCGTTGACACAATCCTGGTCTGCACCATCACCGGTCTTTCCATCATGCTGACAGGTGTCTGGGATTGCGGCAAGGACGGCGTTGCGCTCACCATGTATGCGTTCGATATCGGTCTCCCCGGCCACTTCGGACATTACATCGTATTCTGTGCAGCAATCCTGTTCGGCTATTCCTGCCTGATCACTTACTACAACTACGCGCAGAAAGCAGCTGCTTACATCTTCGGCAACAAGAGCGACAAGGTCATCCTCGTCCTCTGGATCGCGCTGATGTTCGTCGGTGCTTACAGCACACTGGGTGTTGTATGGGATATCGCTGATACCGTCAACGGTCTCATCATCTACCCGAACCTGATCGGTCTGCTCGTCATGTTCAGACAGATCGTCAAGATCAAGGATGACTTCTACAACGAGCAACTGCCGATTTACAGAGAAGAAAAACGCCTGAAGAAACAGGGAAAATAGTTGATTAAAAACCTTCAGAAATAATCGTGTGACGAAAAGAGCGGCTGTTCACAGCCGCTCTTCTTTTACGTTTTCATGGCGTTCCGCTTGTCCGGAACACGCCTTTACTTGAAGAGATTCTTCAGGTAATCGCCGAACTTGCTCTTTTCTTTGTAACAGTCCTGCGTCACGACATTGCCCATCTCTTCAATGGCCTTTTTCTGCTTGCTGTTGAGCTTGTTCGGGACCTCCAGTTTGACTTTCACATAGAGATCGCCTTTTTTCTCCGTGTTCGGGATGGGCATGCCCTTTCCTTTGAGACGGAATACCGTATCCGGCTGTGTGCCCGACGGGATCTTATAAGATACTTTGTCATACGGTGTCGGGACAGTGATCTCGTCGCCAAGCGCTGCCTGGTTGAAGGAGATCGGGATCTCGATCTGCAGATCCTTGCCGCGTCTTCTGAACAGCGGATGGCTGCCGACATCGAGGACAACGTAGAGGTCTCCGGGGCCGCCGCCGCGGGTTCCCTGTTCCCCCTGCCCGCGCAGTGTGATAACGCTGCCGTCATCCACACCTGCCGGGATGGTGATATTGAGCGTGACCTGTTTCTTGATGCGGCCTGCACCGTGGCATTCCGAACATGGTTTTTCAATGATCTCGCCTGTGCCGTTACACCTGTCGCAGGGAGCGACACTCTGGAAAACACCGAACGCTGTCCGCTGCTGGGTATGCACTTCGCCGCTGCCTCCGCATTTCGGGCAGGTCAATTTATTGGATCCCGGCTCCGCACCGGATCCGCTGCAGTGCTCGCACTGGACGTACTTGTTCAGGCGGACTTTCTTCTTTGTGCCAGTGACAGCTTCCTCAAAGGTGATCGACATCCCGTGCTGCATGTCACGGCCTCTCTGCGGTCCGTTGTTGCGCTGCTGGGAGAACCCTCTGCCTGCACCGCCGCCGAACATGCCGCCGAACATATCGAAGATGTCTTCAAAGCCGCCAAAGCCGCCCGCACCAAAACCGCCGGCTCCGCCGAAGCCTGCGTTCGGATCGACGCCTGCGTGACCGAACCTGTCGTATTTTGATTTTTTGTCCGCGTCACCGAGCACACTGTATGCTTCGTTGACTTCCTTAAAGCGCTCTTCCGCCTCTTTATTGTTGGGGTTGCGGTCGGGATGGTACTTCATGGCCATCTTGCGGTAGGCCCTTTTGATTTCCTCTTCCGTTGCTCCTTTTTTGAGGCCAAGCACCTCGTAGTAATCTCTCTTCTCTGCCATTGATCAGGTCCTGTGTAACTGCTGTGAGGGGCCGTGAAAAGGCCCCTCTGTTGATGGTTGTTCAGATGCGCGTGACCGCGCTGCTGTCTTTGTTAGTTCTCGTCATCGACCACTTCGAAGTCCGCATCGACGACATTGTCATTGCCTGCATTCTGCTGGCCTGCGCCGGGCTGCTGGCCCATGTTGCCCATGTTGGGATCCTGGCCCATGTTCGCGCCCTGCTGTGCTGCCTGCGCCTGCTGTGCCTTCTCGTACATCTTTGCAGAGATCGTGTGGAACTGCTCGGTGAGCGCTTCCGTCTTCGCCTTGATCTCATCGATCGTACCGTTGTTCATGACGGCCTGCAGGTCTTCCTTCGCCTTTGTGATGGTGGCTTTTTCGTCTTCGGACAGTGTGCCGTCGAGTTCCTTCAGATTCTTCTCTGTCTCATAGATCAGGGTCTCAGCCTGGTTGCGGATCTCGATCTCTTCCTTACGCTGTTTGTCTTCCGCTGCGTACTGTTCAGCTTCCTTGACCTTTGCATTGATCTCATCCTCAGACAGCTTGGTCGAAGATGTGATGGTGATCTGCTGACTCTTGCCGGTCCCGAGGTCCTTCGCGCTGACGTTGACGATGCCGTTCGCATCGATGTCGAAGGTGACTTCGATCTGCGGGATGCCGCGCGGTGCCGGCGGAATACCGGTGAGCTGGAAGCGTCCGAGCGTGGTGTTGCCGCTGGCCATTTCACGCTCGCCCTGCATGACGTGGATGTCGACTGCAGTCTGGTTGTCGGCTGCTGTGGAGAAGATCTGGCTCTTCTTTGTCGGGATCGTGGTGTTGCGCTCAATCAGTTTGGTTGCAACGCCGCCCAGCGTCTCGATGGACAGGGACAGCGGTGTGACGTCGAGCAGCAGGATGTCGTTGACCTCACCGGTCAGAACGCCTGCCTGGATAGCCGCGCCGATCGCAACGCATTCGTCCGGGTTGACACCCTTGAACGGCTCTTTGCCGGTGATGCGCTTGACTGCTTCCTGAACTGCCGGGATACGGGTGCTGCCGCCGACCAGGATGACCTTAGCGATGTCGTTGTTGGTGACACCGGCGTCAGCCATAGCCTTTCTCATCGGCTCGATCGTCGCGTTGACGAGGTCCTCGGTCAGCTGGTCGAACTTGGCTCTGGTAATGTCCATGTTCATGTGGAGCGGACCGTTCTGGTTGACTGTGATGAACGGCAGGTTGACGTTCGTGGTGGTCGCGCTGGAGAGTTCTTTCTTGGCTTTCTCAGCCGCTTCCTTCAGTCTCTGGAGCGCCATCTTGTCCTGTCTCAGATCGATGCCGTTCTCCTTTGCGAACTCGTCAGCCATGTAGTTGAGCAGCTTTTCATCGAAGTCGTCGCCGCCCAGCTTGTTGTTGCCGTTGGTAGCCAGTACTTCAAAGACACCATCGCCGAGTTCCATGACGGATACGTCGAATGTGCCGCCGCCGAGGTCGTAGACCAGGACTTTCTGGTTGGTATCTTCTTTGTCGAGGCCGTATGCCAGTGCAGCAGCGGTCGGCTCGTTGATGATGCGCTTGACGTCGAGGCCTGCGATACGGCCGGCGTCTTTGGTCGCCTGCTTCTGGCTGTCGGTGAAGTATGCAGGAACGGTGATGACTGCCTCTGTGACCGGGCCGCCCAGATATGCTTCTGCGTCAGCCTTCAGCTTGGACAGGGTCATCGCGGAGATGTCCTGCGGTGTATAGTTCTTGCCATCGATGGTCACGGTGTAGTTTTCACCCATGTGACGCTTGATGGAAGCGATTGTTCTTTCCGGATTGGTGACGGCCTGTCTCTTGGCGGTTTCGCCGACCAGACGTTCACCGTTCTTGGAAAAACTGACGACGGACGGTGTCGTTCTTGCACCTTCCGAGTTTGTGATGACTACGGGATCGCCGCCTTCGAGTACTGCGACGCAGCTGTTGGTGGTCCCAAGGTCGATGCCGATAACTTTACCCATTGCTAGTATCTCCTTTGCTTTTAATTAACTTGGTTGTTCTTTCTTTTCTTATTCACGATATTTTGTTTATCTCAGAAGCCTGCTGGCTTTGAAATCATATCAGTTTGCGACTTTGACCATCGCCGGGCGGATCACTTTGCCGTTGAGCTTGTATCCCTTCTGCAGGACGCAGGAGACGTGTCCGCTCTCCACTTCATCGGTGTCCTCCATGAGCACGGCATTGTGGACATTGGGATCAAATTCAGCGCCATGCGCTTCGATCTCTTCCACGCCTGCATGCTTGAGCACATCGTTGAACTGGTCGAGGATCATCTGCATCCCCTCTTTAAACCCTTCGTCTGCGTCGTGTTCCATCGCGCGGTCGAAGTTGTCCAGCACGGTCAGAAGCTCTGTGACGATCTTTTCGTTCGCATAGGCACGGGTGTCTTCCCGTTCTTTGGCGACACGCCGTTTGTAGTTCTGGAAATCTGCCATCAGGCGGAGGTACTGATCCTTCATCGGCTCTTCAGCCTCTTCCGGTGCAGCCTCTTCGCCGCCGGATGCTTCCGTTCCCTCTTCGGTTTCTTTTTCCTCTGCCGGCTCATCCTGTGCCCCGGACTGGCTTTCGGTGTCAGCCGTCTGTTCTTCGCAGGATCCTTCTTCAGCCGTCTGCGTTTCTTCAGCAGGATCCTTTTCCAGGATGTCTTCTTTATCGTTCTTTTTCTTTGTCATTCTGTCCTCCGGGCAATGTGAAAGCATTGTTCAGGTTGTCTGTCAGGTACTCGATCACCGAGGTGATCTTGCTGTATTTCATACGCGTTGGTCCGATGACGCCGATCTTGCCGACCAGTTTGCCATCGATATGGTAGGTGGCGGTGATCAGGCTGCAGTCCTTCATATCCGCGCTGTCGTTCTCGTCGCCGATCGTGATCTTCAGACCCTCGCCCCTTCTGATCAGCTCGTCCGTCATCACATCTTTCTGGTTGAGCATGTTCAGGAACATACGCGCGCGGCTGATGTCGCTGTACTCCGGCAGATCGAAGATGTTGGAATAGCCGTCCAAATACAGGTTGATGTTGAGCATGTCTTCAAACGTGCGCATCAGATGCGGCATCACGTTGTCCTGCACAAGGCGCATCATTTCGATATCGGACTCGAAGTCGCGGATGATATTCATCTTGATGGCTTCGTTCAGCGTCTTGCCTTTATATGAATACGTGAACGACTTGGAAAGCATATCGAGCGTTTCTTCCTGATATCCCTGTGCGATCCGCAGCGACTGGTTGGAAATCTTGCCGCTCTCCGAGACGATCATAAGGACCACGGTGTGCTCATCAACGGGCAGCAGCCGGATATACTTGATGATGTCCTGTTCCTTGCGCGGCGTCATCGCGAACGCCGTCAGCTGCGTGATCTCGGAAAGGATGTGCGCGGCGTGTTCGATGGTCTTGTCGAGCTCGTCGAAATTCGCCATCAGCTGCGAGGAAATCGCGTTCTTCTCCGCCTTTGTAAGCTCCTGCTTTTTCATCAGTTCGTTGACATACAGGCGGTATGCTTTTTCCGAAGGGATCCGCCCTGCGGAAGTATGCGGATGGGTCAGATACCCCATTTCTTCAAGATCTGCCATCTCATTGCGGATCGTTGCGGGGCTGAAGCCCAGATCGTACTTTCTGGTCAGGGTCCTGGATCCTACGGGCTCTGCAGTCGCAACAAAATCACTGATGATCGCCTGCAAAACCTTAAGTTTTCTTTCATTCAAATCCATGATCTCACCTCTTTGGTATTAGCACTCAGCACTTGTGAGTGCTAACCTATATTTAATATAATGCCCGCAAGATGGTCTGTCAACACCTTTTAGGAAGTTTTCAGGTACCTGCGGGCAAGGTTTCAGAATATGTATTTTTCAGTCATGGAATCGCTCTATCCGGACGTTTATTCACGGATCCAGCCGCCGGATCTGCGCACTGCCTCGTGCCAGTCTTCGATCATTTTCCGGCGCTTCTGTTCCTCCATCTGCGGCTGGAATACACGGTCGAACTGTTCGTTTGCCTTGATCTCATCCAGGCTGTCCCAGTACCCGACTGCAAGACCGGCCAGGTACGCGGCACCGAGCGATGTGGTTTCAACAACAGCCGGTCTGACCACTGCCGTATCCAGCATATCCGCCTGGAACTGCATGAGGAAATCATTGGCGCATGCACCGCCGTCCACCTTGAAGGTTTTGAGCGGATGGCCGAGGTCCTCCTTCATTGCTGCAGAAAGGTCGACTGTCTGATAAGCCATGGACTCAAGCGCCGCTCTGACGATATGCGCACGTTTTGTGCCGCGTGTCAGACCGCAGATCGTCCCTCTTGCGAATGGATCCCAGTGCGGTGCGCCAAGACCTGTGAAGGCTGGGACGAGATAGACGCCTGCATTGTCCTCAACCGAGGCAGCCAGTTCCTCTGACTCCCCTGCGCTCTTGAGGATCCCGAGTTCATCGCGCAGCCACTGAATGACGGCGCCTTCCACAAAGATCGAGCCTTCCATCGCATAAGAGGTCTTTCCCTGCAGTGTCCAGCCGACCGTTGACAGCAGTCCGTTCTCTGAGGTGATGACGCGGTCTCCGGTATTGAGCAGCATGAATCCGCCCGTCCCGTAGGTCATCTTCCCTTCCTGCTCTTCAAAACAGAGCTGTCCGAATAGCGCAGCCTGCTGATCGCCGGCGGCGCCAGCGATCGGTACCGGTCCGCCGAACATAGCGTCCTCGGTCTCGCCATAGACAGCGCTGTTTTCAACCGGCTGCGGCAGCATACATGCGGGAATGTCCAGCAGCTGCAGAAGGTCTTCGTCCCATTGCAGGGTGTGGATATTGAACAGCATTGTACGGGCTGCATTGGAGTGGTCTGTGACATGGACTCTGCCGCCGGTCAGGTTCCAGATCAGCCAGGTCTCGATCGTTCCAAACAACAGTTCCCCGTTCTCGGCACGCTCTCTGGCGCCTTCTACGTGGTCGAGGATCCAGTGGATCTTTGTGCCGGAAAAATAAGGATCGAGGATCAGGCCGGTCTTCTCACGGATCATGTTACGGACTTCCTCTGTCCCGATCTCGTTGCAGAATTCCGCAGTGCGGCGGCATTGCCATACGATGGCGTTATAAACAGGTTTGCCTGTCGTCTTATCCCAGACGATCGTGGTCTCGCGCTGGTTGGTGATTCCGATCGCTGCGATGTCATCCCAGAAGGCGCCGATCTTGGCGAGCGCTTCTCTGCAGACAAACAGCTGCGTCTCCCAGATCTCTTCCGCGTTGTGCTCGACCCAGCCCGGCTGCGGGTAGATCTGCGTAAACTCCTTCTGAGCCATGCTGACCATAGCTCCCTTCTTATTGTAAAGAACACAGCGGGAACTCGTCGTTCCCTGATCGATCGCCATGACGTATTGCTTCATAGTATTCCTCCGCGGGGTATCCGCCTGGTTGTTCGTGATAGCAGCGGCAGTCCGTGCGCACTGCTGAAGATACATTCATTATATCATGCACAGATCGTGTGCGTATGCCCTCATCGCATGAACGCACTCATGATTTCATTGGACACATCAATGCCCTTCTCTGTCAGGATCAGACGGGTGTTCTCTTTGCGCAGCAGTCCCTGCCCGATCCACTGGTCAACAGGCGGCGGTTCCTTTTGATAGGCTTCTTCCAGAGAAATCCCAAACCATTTCTTAAATTTCTGCGTATCGAGACCGGTGGCAGTGCGAAGCGAAGTAAAGCAGAAGATTTCCATCGCATCGTCCGTTCCTTCTGCAGCCGCAGTATCAAAGGCCAGCCTGCCGGACCCGATGCACTCTTTCCATGCGTGCAGATCTGCGGGATTCTGATACCGCCGGTTTTCCATATAGGACGCGGCGGACGGTCCGATACCGATAAAGGGCGTCATATCCCAGTATTTCAGGTTGTGCCGGCAGTGAGCCCCGGGGCGTGCAAAATTGGAAATCTCGTAATGCTCCATCCCCTGTGAACGCAGAAATGCAGCAGCATCGTGGTACATCTGCCGGTCCAGTGATACAGCGGGCAGATCGAGCTTTCCGTTCCTGTAGGCTTCGTAGAACGGCGTCCCTTCTTCGAGCTGGATCGTGTACAAAGAAAGATGCGACGGCCCGAGCGCGGCAGTCTCCCTGAGCGTGGACATCCACTGATCATACGTCTGCATCGGCAGACCGAACATCAGATCAATATTGATATTGTCAAATCCTGCAGCGGCAGCCCGTTCATAGGCGCGCAGAAAGCCATCCCGGTCGTGAATCCTTCCGAGGAGCGACAAAAGCGTATTGTCGAGTGACTGGGCACCCATGGACAGACGATTGATACCGGATTCTGCCATGGCTGCAAGCACCTCCTCCGACAGGGAGTCCGGATTGGCCTCGCTGGTTATTTCAGCATCCTCTGCCACATCAAAACACTGTCTGACACCCTTCATAAGCCGCTCGAACTGTGACGGTGCAAGCAGCGAAGGTGTGCCGCCGCCGATGAAGACTGTGTCGACGTCAAGTCTGCCAAGGCGCTCTTCATAGAAACGCATTTCCTGCAGCAAAAGATCAATCAGTTCATCGGGAACGTTCCCTGCAGGCAGCGGATAGGATGTGAATCCGCAGTAACCGCATTTTCTGCGGCAGTATGGGATATGGATGTACAGTCCTTCTTTCATAACATATTTATCATACCATATTCGAAAACAGGGGATAAAAAAACATGAGCGCCGGTGGACCGGCAGCTCATGTGTCGTAACGTGCAAGTATATGGACAGTCTTTACATCCGCCGGATCAGGCATCCATGATCACGCCGTCTTCGTCGACGCGCAGACCGTCTTTATTCTTAGACGGTGCGTCCTTTTCCTCATCCTTCTTCTCATGCAGGGTGTCGATGACTTTCTCTTCGATCTCTTTCAGGATGTCCGGGTTGGATTTGAGGAATCCTTTTGCGTTCTCGCGGCCCTGGCCGATCCGGTCTCCGTTGTAACTGAACCAGGAACCGGATTTCTGGACGATATCGCGTTCGATTGCCGCATCGAGCACATTGCCTTCGCGGGAGATGCCTTCTCCGTACATGATATCGAATTCGGCGGACTTAAACGGCGGTGCGACCTTGTTCTTGACGATCTTGGCGCGGGTGTGGTTGCCCACCATCTGATCACCGACCTTGATCGCTTCGATCCTGCGTACATCAATACGCATTGTCGAATAGAATTTCAGCGCGCGGCCGCCGGTTGTGACTTCCGGATTGCCGAACATGACGCCTACTTTTTCACGCAGCTGGTTGATAAAGATGACGGCGCAGTTCGAACGGTTGATCACGCTGGTCATCTTACGCAGCGCCTGCGACATCAGTCTTGCCTGCAGACCGATATGGCTGTCGCCCATATCGCCCTGGATCTCGCCCTTCGGAACAAGCGCGGCGACAGAGTCGATGACGACAACATCCAGCGCGCCGCTGCGGACGAGCATTTCGCAGATCTCAAGCGCCTGCTCGCCGGAGTCCGGCTGGGACACAAGCAGCTCATCCACATTCACGCCGAGTTTGGCAGCATAATCGGGATCGAGCGCATGCTCCGCGTCGATAAAGGCAGCTTTGCCGCCCTTCTTCTGTGCTTCTGCAATGATATGCAGCGTCAGGGTTGTTTTACCGGAGGACTCGGGACCGTAGATCTCGGTCACTCTGCCCTTGGGAATCCCGCCAATGCCTGTTGCCAGGTCGAGAGTGATGGATCCGGTCGGAATCGCCTCTACATTGAGTCTGGCGCTATCATCACCAAGACGCATGACGGCGCCTTTGCCGTATTGTTTTTCGATCTGATTGAGCGCGGCTTCCAGAGCCTTTTCCCGTTCCTCACGGGTCGCGTTGATGTCGATCATATCTTTGGATTTGTTCGTTGCCATGGTTTCCTCCATAAAAAAGAACATTTGTTCGTACTCATACTACATCAGCCGCGATCCTGTGTCAAGTGCTGCTTCATAGGAATTTTAGCATAGATGGTAAAATATGGCAATCTATTTAAGAATCTCATTTTTGAAGCTGGTACCAATCGCGGTCGGTGCCGCACCGAGGATGTCGCAGATCGTCTGGCCGATATCCCCGTAGGTGCTTCTGGTGCCCAGATCGTACCCTTCTTTAATACGTTTGCCGAATGCTACGAACGGGATGTACTCTCTTGTGTGGTTGAAGCCGGCGTGGACCGGATCATTGCCGTGGTCGGCAGTGAGCATGAGGATATCATCCTCTTTCATCGCTTCGAGAACACCGGGCAGCGCGGCATCGAATTCCTCGATGGCTTTGCCGTATCCGATCGGATCGCGCCGGTGTCCGTATTTGCTGTCAAAGTCGACCAGGTTGGTAAAGATGATCCCTTCAAAGTCGTTCTGCATCGCCTCGATCGTCTTTTCTACGCCGTCAAGGTTGTTCTCCGTATGGACGCTCTCCGTGATCCCCTGTCCGTTGAAGATGTCTCTGATCTTGCCGACTGCATAGACGGTCTTGCCTGCGTCTTTGATATGGTCGAGCATTGTCGGGGCGTGCGGATCGACGGAATAGTCGTGGCGGTCGGATGTGCGCACACGCTTGCCATCGATGACCTTGTACGGTCTGGCAATCACGCGGCAGCAGGCGTATTCGCCTACGAGCATGCTGCGCGCCGTTTCACAGATGCGGTACAGTTCTTCCAGCGGGATCACATCGACGTTGGCGGCAACCTGAAAAACACTGTCCGCAGAGGTATAGATGATCGGGCTGCCGGTTGCCTCGTGTTCATCACCGAGCTCTTCAATGATCTCGGTACCGGAGGCCACTTTGTTGCCGAGCGTGCTGCGGCCGATCGCCTCCTCAAAGCGCTTCATAAACGCTGCCGGGAACCCATCCGGATAGGTCTTGAACGGGATTTTCGTCTCAATGCCGGCGATTTCCCAGTGCCCTGTCGTCGTGTCTTTGCCGCTGGAGATCTCGGCGAGTCTGCCAAAAGAACCGGCCGGTGCATCGACCGCGAGTCTGCCGCCGGCAGCGCCGGTGATATTACAAAATCCAAGTTCCTGCAGATGCGGGATCTGCATGGTCCCCATTCTGTCGAGGATATGACCGAACGTGTCTGCGCCGGTATCGCCGAAAGCGGCTGCGTCTGGAAGTTCACCTATGCCGAGGCTGTCCAGTACGATCAGAATAATGCGATTCATGAGTGCCTCCTGTTCTTAGTCTGTTACTGTAATTTCTTTTAAGCGGCACGACAGATAGTCGAGCGATACCAGGTCATAAGTGACACCATTGAGGTTGCCTCTGATTCCCTTCCGGTACGCTTCTCTGCCGTGCAGATGGCCGTAATACACGCGCCGTACGCCGAATTCTTCAAACAGCGAAGTAAAAGCGGACGGCTGGAACTTGTCGTTGGTCGGCGGATAATGCAGCACACCGATGATGGTTTCAGCCTGTCTGGCTGCGGCTGCTTCAAGAGAAGCCCGCAGGCGGAGCGATTCCCTGTTGTAAACGACCTCGTCGGCAGCTTCAAAGCCTTCCGCCCCGGGGCAGATCCACCCGCGCGACCCGCAGATGTACGTCCCGTCACCGCAGTCGTAGCAGCTGTTCTGCAGGAATCGCATATCCGGGAAGAGCTGATTCAGCTTCGTGATCCCCGTCCACCACAGGTCGTGGTTGCCTTTGATCAGCACCTTGGTCCCGGGCCGTTCGTGGAGCCAGTTGAGATCGGCCATCGCTTCGTCAAGACGCATCCCCCAGCTGATGTCCCCGGCGACGATGACCGTGTCTTCTTCGCTGACACAGGCGTCCCAGTCCTGCTGCAGGCGTTCCTGATGGTCGTTCCAGGCCGCGCCGAAGATATCCATCGGCTTGCCGATGCGCGGATCGTTTGATAAATGTGTATCCCCAATGATGAATAAACGCATTTACATAATACTCCTTATGGAAACTAACGTTCCGGAACAAATCCGACGACGTCGCGGATCACTTCCCCGGCGAGCAGCATCCCCATCACAGGCGGTACGTAGGACAGGCTGCCGAGCGCAGTGCCTTTGACCGGCTGTTCCTCTGAATAGATGACCTTGACGCCTTCTGTGATCCCGCGGTCGCGCAGCTGTCTGCGCACGGCTTTGGCGAGCGGACAGACCTTCGTCTTTGAAATATCCGCTGCTTTGAACGCTGTCGGGTCTGTCTTGTTGGCCGCTCCCATGGCGGAAATCACCGGGATGTTGTGATCTTTGCTCCAGGCGATGAGCATCGCTTTTGCCGTGACCGTGTCGATGGCGTCGACCACGTAGTCGATGTCCTGCGGGAGTGCGGCAATGGTTGCCTGATCAAGAAAACAGTCCAATGTTTCAACTTTTGCAGATGGCCAGATATCGTGAATCCGGTCTTTCATGGCAACCGTCTTCTTTTTTCCGAGGGTGCTGTGCATGGCAATGATCTGGCGGTTGATGTTGGTCGGTTCGACCACATCGTGATCAACGATGACGAGCCGGCCGACACCTGCCCGCGCGAGTACTTCGCAGACATAGCCGCCGACGCCGCCAAGCCCGGCAACCAGGACAGATGCACGGTGCAGCTTTTCGATTCCTTCTTCCCCCAGAATCCAGGCGTTGCGGATAAACTGTTCGTTCATATCGACTCCCGTCCTATTCTGCCGATCACGGCGTAGATCAGTGATGTTTCATATCCCAGCGAAGCAAGTCTGCGGGCCGCTCTCGCCTTTTCCCTGTCGTTCAGTTCGCGTCCGGCAAGGATCCGGCCTGCCTCTTCTTCCGCATTGGTGTATTCGATCGCAGAAAGATCTGCGTTCTCTTCGTCCTCGTATTCGTAGATGGCCTGCAGCGCTGTGTCGCGGCTGATCCCCCGCTCTTTGAGTTCGCGGAAATACCGCATCCGTCCGCGCCGTTTTTCAAGGCTGCGCCGCAGGTATGACAGTGCGTATTCGGTATCATCGACATAGTGCAGATCCTTCAGCCGCTGGAGGCATTCGTCGATCTCTGCCGCTTCGTATTCTGCATCGGCCAGTCTGCCGCGCACTTCCTGTTCGGTCCTGGCGCGGTGTTCCAGATAACGGAGTGCCGTCTCCATGGCATCCTTTTTTTCTGCCCTGCTCATGTCAGTTGATCCTTTCTGCCGTTAATGATGATCGCCGCTGTGATGACGACCGCGGCACAGACAATGTGAACGATCGTCAGCGGTTCGTGCAGGATGAGTCCGCCTGCCAGGATCGAGATCACGGTCGATATATTGTTGAAAATCCCGGCTTTGGCAGCCGGCAGGATGCGGAATGTGTAGTTGATCGTCGCCGATGAGACCAGGATGCATCCGATCCCGAGATAGACGGAGGAAAGCAGGAACGCCGGGTCTGCCAGCGGCGCAAAGAATCCTCTCATATTCCCCGCGCTGCAGTGATCGATCAGAAGCAGGACAGAGAAATAGACCGTGCCGATGACGATGATCCACCCTGTGATCACAAGCGGCTGAAACTTTCCTCTGTGATACCGCGTCAGTGTGCTGTGGGTGGCCGAGAGCAGTGTTGACAGCGCCAGCCACATGGCACCGGCCGCCGTCATCTCCCGGGCCCCTTCCCCTTTCATGATCATCAGGATCACTGCGAGCGCACCGGCGAGGATACATGCGATCTGTACTTTATCAAGGTGCTCTCCAAGCAGCGGGACCGCAATTACAGCGATGAATACCGGCGCCGTTGCAAAGAAGACAGCACCGACAACCGTGGAGCACGTCAGAAGTCCGATCAGCTGAAAATGCAGGAACAGCAGATACGTCGCACACAGCATAAGCATGGCCGGTATGTCTTTTTTTGCGATGCGCAGAGACAGTTTGCTGATCTTCAGGACTACCGGCAGGACAAGCAAAGCAAAAAGAAACCGGTAGGTCAGCACATCGTAGAGGCCGCCGCCGGTAAGCGCTGCTTTATTCGCGAGGAAAGCGAAGCCGACAACGATGGCAAACGTCATCCCCGTCAGGACTGCTTTTCGCTCAGTTCTTTCCTGCATAGATCCACCTTGCTGTCTGCCCGCACTGCGGCCACACCAAATACGTTCTCATCAATAGCGAGCTCAATAAAACGCACCCCGCGGCATATGTCTGCCAGTCCGGACTCTCCGGCGAGCGGTACTGCACCGAGTGTCCGTGCCAGCGGCACACCGAGATATTTCGTCAGGGCTTCTTTGCGTGTCCAGAGCCTGTAAAACCCGGTCTGGCCGTGTTGTTCCGTGTAACGGTATTCCTCTTCCGTGAAGAATCGCTTAGCCAGCGCAAGATACGAAACGTTCCTTGCCAGCTGGATGTCCAGTCCGACCGGCCCTGTTTCACGGCTGACAGCCAGCACAGCGAGCAGGCTGCCGGTATGGCTCACAGAGACTTCGATCGGCAGGTCCGGCAGTTCTGGTTTTCCGAACGCTGTCCGTTTGATCTGCCCGGTGCCGATCGTCCCGGAGGCGCAGCCCATAAAATCCTCTGCGCAGCGGCATAGGATATCATCAGTATTGCCCTGTCTGTTTCTGTAAATATAGAGTACCGCGCGGCTCATTTCTGCCTGTCCAGCACACGGCGGTAGCCGTCTGCTCCATACAGCAGGCACTTGTTGATGCGGCTGATCGTCGCGGTGGAAGCGCCTGTCTGCTCTTCGATCTCCTTATACTTGCAGTTCTCATCAAGGAGTTTGGCGACCTGCCACCGCTGCGCCATGGCATGCAGTTCGTTGATGGTTGTCAGGTCTTCGAAGAAACGGTAACAGTCTTCCTGATCGTGCAAGGACAGGATCGCTTCGAATAAAGCATCGATATCCTCTCTTTTGAGTTTGGAACGATATGCCATTGGAGTCCTCCTTCAGGAAAAGAATGATGATTGTCTACTTGAACTGTTCGATTGCTTTCTGCATCTGTTCGTCTTCGCCTTCCACTTCGATATCCGGCGTAATGCCGACTCCGTGGATCTTGTTGCCGTTGGGCGAGAAATACTGCAATACGGTCAGTTTATAGCCTGTGCCGTTGCCAAGCGGTGCAGAGTTCTGTATGACGCCCTTCCCGAATGTCACCGTGCCGATGATCTTGCCGCCCGCGTTGTCCTGAATCGCGGCGGAAAGGATCTCGGAGGCACTGGCTGTATTTTCATTGACAAGAACAACATACGGCAGAGACGTGCGTCCTTTCTCTGTATAGGCGTACTCTCTGTTGCCTTTCTGATCTTCGGTATACATGACCGTTCCCTCATCCAGGAGCATGTCGGCGATCTCAACGCTTTCATTGACCAGGCCGCCGCCGTTGTTGCGCAGGTCGATGATCAGCCCTTTCACGCCCTTGCTCTCAAGATCTTTGAGCGCGGCCTCGAAGTCCTCGCTGGTTTTCATCTCAAAAGCGGAGACCTCAATGAGTCCGATGTTGCCATCGAGGACAGAACTCTTGACTGTCTGGCTCTCGATCTTCTCGCGGGTCATGGTGACCGTGTTCTCTTCTCCGTCGCGCAGATATGTCACCTGGACATCCGTGCCGCTGTCGCCGCGGATCGCCATGCTCATTTCCGTACTGTTGGTGTATTCTTCCCCATCGACCTTGGTCAGAATATCCCCGGGAAGCAGGCCAGCCTTTTCAGCCGGGCTTCCCTCGACCGTGCTGATGACGACGTATTCCCCTTCCTCATTCTGCATGAAGGTCACACCGACGCCCTCAAACTCGCCGGTCATGCTGGTCTCCCAGGCAGTCCATTCGCTTTCATTCATGTAGCCGGAATAAATATCGCCGGTGCCTTCAAAGATGCCTTTATACATGCCTTCTTCGATCTGCTCATCGGAGATTTCCTGATAAAAACCATCTTTCACGATATTCCAGAGCTGTTCCGCTTTGGCGTATTTGTCATTCATGTAGGTGAGCTGGT
This sequence comes from uncultured Eubacteriales bacterium, assembly GCA_902790905.1. Classification (GTDB taxonomy): domain Bacteria; phylum Bacillota; class Clostridia; order Peptostreptococcales; family Anaerovoracaceae; genus RUG13615. Next base: position 7,160 of record CADATO010000001.1, on the reverse strand, counting down.
TGTACTCCTTCGCACTCAGCGTAACGCTGCCGGCCCCTGACGCGTGCAGCATCGTCATGGTACCGAATGTTGCGGCGCCGCCAACAAGAGCAGCAACGATAAGAAGTATGGCAAAGACTGATTTTTTAATATTCATTCCTGTTTGTTCTCCGAAATGTCTACGATCATGAGCTGGACGCTCTTCCGACCATTAAACTCATTGATATCAATATGTGCGGTGATCTGCAGGCGGTCGGCTGTGCGGCACAGTTCCGCCAGTTTTGATATTTTCTCTTCGCTGCCGAAGCAGATCCCGGCTACCCCTCCATGTGCGGAAGCAATGCGCAGCCGGAGCGCACGTCCGTTTCCTATTACATCATACTCCTGTAGTTTCACACTTTCCAGTAAAAAAGCGGGATTTGGATTATCTTTCCCAAATGGAGCCAGCAGCTGCAGTTCCTCTGCCAGCGGCAGATCGATCTGTTCAGGCTGCAGGATCATATCGTACGGCACGTGTTTCTCAAAGAGCGACGGCTGTGCCAGCAGGATCTTTTTCATGACTGCTTCGAGCCCTTCCTTCAGGGCTGAGACATACTCCTTGCGGATCGTAAAGCCGCAGGCCATGGCATGTCCGCCAAACCGTTCAAACAGATGACTCTGCGTACTGAGAACAGCGTGCAGATCCAGTCCTTCGATCCCGCGGCAGGTGGCGGTATAGTATTCCTCCTGCGATCCTGCAAGGATTGCGACAGGCTTGTGGAATCGCTCTCTCAGACGGCCGGCGACGACGCCGTTCGTCCCTTCATGAGATGTCTGCGGCACCAGAACGGGAAACAGGTCATGTTCGAGTTCTTCTGCACAGTAAGCCAGAATATGACGTTCCGTGCGGTCCTGGATCGACTTGCGCTCTTCATTGAGCGTCCGCATTTTTTCAACGTACGGATAAGCCTCCTCTGGAGTCTTTGCAAGGAACAGTCTGACGCCCAGGCTCGCGTCCTCCATCCTGCCTGCAGCATTGACGTGCGGACCAATCCCGAATCCGATGCGGCCGGCATCGACGGGATAGCGCCGGTTGCCGGGATCTCCGTTTTTGCGGTAGATCCGGTCGATCAGCATGTTCAGGCCGATCCGGCTGCCGGTATTGATCTTGCGGAGGCCGTATTTGACAAGACTGCGGTTTTCACCGGTGAGCGGTACCACATCGGCGACCGTGCCGATCGCGACCATATCGAGAAGATCGTTGGTGATCTTTTTATCCAGTCCGGCAGCATCCCGCAGCGCCAGCGCCAGTTTATAGGCAACGCCGCATCCGGCAAGGTCCCTGTACGGGTAGGTCTCGCCTTCCTGCTTCGGGTCGAGCACGATGGTGTCGGCAACGCCGTCGGCGCAGTTGTGATGGTCGGTCACGACCACCTGGATCCCGTACTCCTTGGCTGTTTCCACTTCAAAATACGAGACAGCGCCGCAGTCGACCGTGATGATCATATCAACGCCGAGGTCGGCCAGTTTGACAATCGCCTGTTCATTGAGACCATATCCCTCATCAAACCTCGACGGGATATAAAAAGACGGCGCCTTTGCACCAAGCGCCCTCAGGATGGTCATCATGATCACGGTGGCGGTCACGCCGTCAGCATCATAATCTCCATATACAACGATCTTATCCCCTCTCTGTACGGCTGCCAGGATGACGGAAACCGCTTCCTGCATGCCGTATAAAAGGCGGGGATCATATGCGGTGCGGGGGTGCGGATCGAGGAATTCTCTGATTTCCTCCGGATCCGTGAGCCCCCGTTTTGTGAGTAATTCTCTTACAATGTCGTTCATGTATTACAAATAATTGTGCGGGTTGACAGAATTGCCATAGTTGCTCCCGCCAAGACGAACTTCAAAATGGCAGTGATTGCCCGTGCTGTTGCCGGTCGAACCGACGAAAGCGATCGTCTGCCCCTGCGAAACGGTCTGCCCCTCGCTGACATTCAGAGAAGAATTGTGACCGTACAACGTGTACAGACCATTGCCGTGACTGATCAGAACGGCATTGCCGTAGCTGCCCATCCAGCCGGCAGAGATCACAAGACCGTCATCAGCTGCGACGACACTTGTGCCGTAGGACGCCGGAATGTCGATGCCGGAGTGCAGTTCATATCCATGGTACGGACACCAGCGGTACGCATACTCGGAAGAGATGCTGTAGTTGCCGGGTACCGGCCAGACGAATGCGCCGCTGCCGCCGCCCTGATACTCCTGTTCTGATGACTGGGATGCGATGAGTGCAGCGATCTCCGCGGACTCCGCTTCCAGATCGGCGAGGTCATCCTCCAGCTGGTCGTTGATGGCTTCCTGCTCGGATTTGCTGGCTTCTACTTTTGCGTAGTCTGCACTCAGCTGCTCCTGCAGCGAGTTGAGCTCGCCCATTTTGCCGTCCAGCTCGGTCTTTTGCGATTCTAGTGCAGTCTGGATTTCTTCGATCTCGGCGTACTCTTTTTCCAGTGTGCTGACGAGATTCTTATCACTCGCATAGATCCTGCCGACCAGCTCGACGTTGGTGATAAGGTCTGTCACATTTTCTGAAGACAATATAACATCGATGAATCCGATGGATCCATTTTTATACATGTTGCGCAGGCGCTGATTGAGGTTCTCGACACTGACTTCCAGCTCAGCTTTTTTGTTTTCGAGTTTAACCTGGTTGTCGCTGATTTGCCCCTGCAGATCGACGATCTGGCTGCTGACGCTGTCGATATTGCTCTGCGTCTCATCGATCTCCGACTGCAGTTCGCTCATCTCGCCTTCGAGCTCTTCAACTTTTTCTTTGCCTTCATCCAGTTCCTGCTGCTTTTCTTCTATATCAGCGTCGACTTCATCCTGCGATCTTGTCGCATAGGCAAACGAGAATGTCATCGACAGGATCAGGAGCAGGATGACGGCGATACGAAAACGATCTTTCATGATCCTTTTCATTCCTTTCTACACGGTTTAGGTATCCAGGAACCGTCTCATGGATACGATACTGCCCCATGCACCGATGCTGACGCCCAGTGCAAGGAAGATCCACATCAGATTGAGTCCCAGGAAAGAAACCGGTACGAGCGGCATCGAGAGAACCGATGTGACGCTGGTGCCGATCACATCCAGCACCCGCGTGTACACAAATGTGACGATCCCGGCGGACAGCAGCGCGGAGAATGCCCCGATGATAATGCCCTCCAGCATGAACGGTCCGCGGATAAACCAGTTTGTCGCACCGACGTATTTCATGATCTCGATCTCTTCCGACCGGTTGAAAACCGTCAGCTTGATCGTATTGGACACAACGACGACGGAGACGATGATCAGGAACGCCATGATGACCAGCGCTGCGATCTGCATCATGCGGGTCGCGCGGAGAAGTTTATCGACGGTATCCTTATAATATGTAACGTCTTCCACGCCTTCCAGTGTGGCGGCTTTGTCCGCGATCTCATCGGCTTTTGTAAGATCCGTCATCGTGATGATGATCGAATTCGGCAGCGGATTCTCAACGATGCTGTCGAGCAGATAGGCGTTCTCACCCCACCGCTTTTTCAGAACCTCCATCGCCTGGTCTTTTGTGCGGTATTCGACTGTATCGACCGCATCCCAGTTGCGGATGTCGTTCTGCAGTTCTATACACTGCTCCTCTGTTGTCTCGTCCAGCAGGAATACCTGTACATTGTTGTAATCCTGTTTGACGGACTCCGCCATCATATTGATGTTGATGATGATCACTAAAAACAGGCCCAGGATCAGCAGCATCGCACTGATCGCGAAGACCGATGCCAGCGTCATGGCCCGGTTCCTTCCGATCTGGCGGAAAGCCTGTTTGATCGTATTTCCAAACCTACTCATGACGTGCCAGCAACCTTTCTGCTTTTGCAAAAGCATCTTCTACAGCAGATTCGTCGACGGCTTCGCTGCCCTCGTCCCGAATCTGGCTTTCTACTTCTTCTTTGACGATCTGGGTCGTGCTCCGGCTGGTCATGTCGGAATAGCCGCCCATTGCCTGCTCCGTAGCGCTGATCGACTCCTCGGCCTCATCCGAAAAATCTTCATCGTTTTCCGGCGCGCTTGCCTTCCGGAATCCGCCGAGCCCGTATTTGCCGAATTCATCGCGCACAATACGTCCCTGTTCGATCACGATGACGCGCTTGCGCATTCTGTCGACGATGTCCTTGGCGTGGGTGACCATGAGGATGGTCGTGCCGCGCGCATTGATCTCCTCCAGAAGCTTCATGATCTCCCAGGCTGTGACCGGATCCAGGTTGCCGGTCGGCTCGTCTGCGATCAGTACGGTCGGCTTGTTGACGATCGCACGCGCGATCGCGACACGCTGCTGTTCGCCAGCGGAAAGTTCGGACGGATACTTGGATGCATATTCCGAGATTCCCATCAGAGCCAGAGCCTGCGGAACGTTCCGTTTGATGGCGCGTTTACTCTGGTGCGTGATTTCCATCGCGAAGGCGACATTCTCATAGACCGTTTTCTGCGGCAGAAGACGGAAGTCCTGGAAGACGATCCCGATATTCCGGCGGTGCCGCGGGATCTTCCGGTTGGACATCTTCGTGACTTCTTCCCCTTTGACGATGATGCTTCCTTCATCGGCGTCGATCTCTTTCAGGATCAGCTTGATAAAGGTAGATTTGCCGGCGCCGGACGGGCCGACAAGAAAGACGAAGTCGCCTTTGTTGATCTTGACGCTGACATCGATGAGCGCATCGTTGCCGTCGTATGTTTTTGTTACGTGTTTAAATTCAATCATTTCCATATATTACCACTTTGATACGGGAATGTAAAGTCTTATCTGCCGTGCACGATCGTTCTCGCCGCCGCTGCGATATCGTCAGCAGTCAGGTGATATTTCTCCAGCAGTTCGGCAGGTTTGCCGGATTCGCCGAAGGTGTCCTGCTGGCCGACCATGGCCATTCTCGTGGGGCACTTCGTAGCGAGCACGGATGCGACTGCGCTGCCAAGACCGCCGATGACGGAATGCTCTTCGCAGGTGACGATCCCGCCTGTCTCCATGGCCGCCTTGATCACGATGTCTTCATCGAGCGGCTTGATCGTATGAAGATCAATGACACGGGCGTCGATCCCTTCCCCTGCCAGAATGTCCGCGGCTTTCAGCGCAGCGTCCACCATGATGCCGGTTGCCGCGAGTGTGACAGCAAGGCCTTCCCGCAGCGTGACGCCTTTTCCGATCGTCAGCTCTTCATCTTCGGCATAGACGTTCGGTACAGCGGATCTGCCGAGACGGATGTAACAGGGACCGTCCATGGCGACCGCCTGTCTGATCAGCGCCTTTGCAGACGGCCCGTCAGACGGACAGAGCACGGTCATGCCGGGAATGGTCCGCATGATGGCCAGATCTTCAAACGTCTGGTGGCTGGCGCCGTCCTCACCGACAGTGATGCCGGCGTGCGTCGCGCAGATCTTGACGTTCGCACCCGTGTAACCGATGGAGTTGCGGATGACTTCGAAGGCTCTGCCTGCAGCAAACATCGCGAACGAGCTTGCGCATACGATCTTGCCGGAGAGCGCCAGTCCTGCCGCCGCCCCCATCAGATCCTGCTCAGCGATGCCCATATTGTAAAATCTCTCAGGATATTTCTTGCCGAAGTCTTTCGTCTTTGTGGACCCGGAAAGGTCCGCATCCATGACGACCAGATTGTCGTACTGTTCTCCCAGCTCCAGAAGAACCTGGCCGTATGCTTCTCTTGTGGCCATTTTATCTGCCATTATGCTTCACCTCCCAGTTCTTCCATCGCGCGGGCAAACTGCTCGTCGTCGGGTGCTTTGCCGTGCCAGCCGGGATCATCTGTCATAAAGGAAACGCCCTGTCCCTTATGCGTGCTGGCGATGATCGCGGTGGGTTTGTCCTTGCATGCCGCAGATGCCTTCAGTGCATCGACGACAGCGGCCATGTCGTGGCCGTCACAGAGGATGACATTCCATCCGAACGCCTTGAATTTTTCATCGATCGGACGCACCGTCATGACATCATCGTTGCGGCCGTCGATCTGCAGACCATTCCAGTCTACGATCGCGGTCATATTGCTGAGATGATAGTGCGCTGCAGCCATGGCAGCTTCCCAGATGATGCCTTCCTGGATCTCACCGTCTCCAAGCAGCGCATATACGCGGCTATCGGGATGATCCGTCTTCGCCGCGAGCGCCATGCCGACGGCGACCGAAAAACCCTGCCCAAGGGAACCGGTCGACATTTCGACACCGGGCACCTTATGCATATTCGGATGCCCCTGGAAGCGGCTGCCGATTTTTCTCAGGGTCAGGCAGTCCTCAACGGGGAAAAAGCCTCTGTGTGCCAGAACGGCGTACAGGACAGGTGCAGCGTGCCCTTTCGAAAGAACGAATTTGTCACGGTCTTCTTTTGCGGGATCCTGCGGGTCAATGTTCATCACTTCAAAATAGAGTGCTGTCATGATGTCCGCTGCGGAAAGCGAACCGCCGGGATGCCCGGATCCGGCAGCATGGACTTCCTGCAGGACCGTCCGGCGTACGTCGCGGGCGATCTTTTCCAGTTCGTAGGTCTCCATGAATATGTTTCTCCTTTAATCGATTCAATTGCTATATATACTGACAGAGCGGAATGGTATTCCCCCTGTTACAGACGTTGAAATGCGGCAGAAATCGCATCCGTCAGATCCCGTGCCATGACGGACTCGTCTCCGAGCTGCGCCCGGCAGATATCCCCGGCCAGCCCGTGCAGGTATGCGCCGGCGCAGGCGGCTTCATACGCGGGCATCCCTTTCGCAAGAAAGGCGCCGATCATGCCCGTCAGCACATCGCCGCTGCCGCCCTTGGCCATGGCAGCATTTCCGGTCGGATTGACCTTGATGCGTCCGTCCAGCGCAGCGATCAGGGAGTGATGCCCTTTCAGGATCACCGTACTCCGGTAACGTTCTGCCAGTGTGCGGACCGCCAGTGTTCTGTCTGTGATCCTGTCTATGCCAAGCAGCCGTGCAGCCTCGCCTTCGTGCGGCGTCAGCACCAGTTCGCCCGCTGCGCCTGCGATGGTGTCGTGCAGGCCGAAGCGAACGATATCATTCAGACCATCTGCATCGATGACGCACGGTTTACCGGTCGCGAGAACAGCCAGAATGACAGAAAGATCTTCCGTGTGGTGCCCCAGCCCGGGGCCT